>NZ_FNVD01000052.1 GCF_900108275.1 Jhaorihella thermophila | reverse complement strand
CAGCTCAGCGACCGTCTGCTCACCCTTCAGCGCCTCAAGCGCTACCTTCGCCTTGAACTCCAGCGAATGCTGCTTCCGTTTCGACATCTCTGATCCCCTCTTCGTCGAAGATCAGCAGACAGCAATTTGTAGCCTACGTCAGCGTCCGATTTTCGGGGAGTAGCTCATTCAAAGCCAATGGCCGCATTCCGGGCCTGCATGGCACCATGGCGGATGCGCCGGGCCTGCTGGAGGCCTATCAGGTGGCCCACAAGGCGTTTCTAGGCACCAGCCTGACCGACGAGGAAAAGACGGTCGTCTGGCAGACGGTGAACGTCGAGCATGAATGCCATTACTGCGTGCCCGCCCATACCGGGATTGCCAAGATGATGAAGGTCGATGACGCGATCACCGAGGCGCTGCGCAACGAGACCCCGTTGCCGACAGCGAAACTGGAGGCGCTGCGCGACTTCACGCTGAAGGTGGTGCGGGGCCGTGGCTTTGTGGATGAGGCCGACACGCAGGCTTTCCTCGACGCGGGTTTTACCACCACCAATATTCTCGAGGTCATCCTCGGCGTGGCGCAAAAGGTGATGTCGAACTATGTCAATCACTTCGCGAAAACGTCAGTGGACAAGGTGTTCCGGAAATACGCCTGGGAAAGGAAAACGCCCGCCACGGTGGAATGAAACGAGAGGGCGGCCGGATGCCGGCCCCCCGCCCCATCCGGGCCGCGACGGGGCATCGGTGGCAAGCCCGAGATGGCGTTCGAGCGCCCGCACCTTGTCACCGGGGCGCAAGGCGTGGAAAACATGCCAGCATCCTGACCGCTCTGGCGCCGGCAAAGGAGTGCACTCATGGCCCGTGCCGCCAACTATGACCGCGATGCCGCGCTGGAAGCAGCTATGACGCTCTTCTGGCGCAAGGGCTATCACGCGACTTCGCTCAAGGATCTGGAAACCGCGCTGGAGATGAAACCGGGCAGCATCTATGCCGCCTTCGACAGCAAGGAAAACCTCTACCTGCTGGCGCTGCGGCGGTATTTCGAGAACTCGCGGGCCGGGTTCCGGGCAGTGATCGCGAAGGCGGCATCGCCGCTTGCCGCGCTTGCCGCTCACATCCGCTCTTATGCCGAACTGCCCGCCGAGGATGCCGCGCGTCAGGCCTGCATGCTGACCAGGACATTGGTGGATACGCGCAGCACGAACCCTGCGATCGCGGCCGCCACGCAAGAGTACCTCGACCAGATGGCGAGTGAATTCGCCGCCGCCTTCGCCGCCGCTCGCGACAAGGGAGAGATCGCTTTGGACGCCGACCCCGAGCGGCTCGCCCGCCGCTATCAGGCCAACATCACCGCTCTCCGGGTCGAACTGCATCGTGGTGCGCGGGAGCAGACGATCCGCGACCTTGCCGAGGACATGGCATCAGAGGTCGAAGCCCTGCGCGTGGCGTGATCCGGGCCGAGCCGCCTACCTCACGGCCTGTCCTGCGAGAAGCGCGTCCTTGTAGGCCTCCATGCGGGCATTGGCGTTCATGTCGATCTTCATGACCAAGGACAGGACGGCTGTCGCGGTGACCAGGCCGGCGCGCCAGGCAGGACCGTGCATCACGACGATCAGCAGCGCAGCGCCGGCGATCAGCAGCGGCATTACCCGGAAAACGGCCAGCCCGTATTGCGTCATGGTCCGGTCGGCGCGCGCGATCTCTGCCGCCACGAACCCTGCGGGATCCTGCGTGAGGGCGGCCTCGAAACCCGTGGCTGTGGTCCATGTGCTGTAGAGCAACCCGCCACCAAGGATCAGCAGCAGCGCGCCCGCCACCAGCATCGGGACCACGAAGGTGCGTGCCATCTCCGTCTCGCCCCTCTGCCAGAACCCGAAACTCGCCGCGATGAACATCGCCCCGAACAGAACGAAAAATCCGTTTGACAGCAGTTCCGCCCGTGCCCAATCGGTTGACGTCCTGAGAATATCCATGTCGCTTCGCCCTTCCTGCGGCGTCCGGTCAGATCAGCCGGGCGGGCGCGGCCTGTGCGGTTTGGCTCCACCGCCGCGGCGACTGGCCGTACATGCGCTTGAATTCCCGGCTGAATTGCGATGGGCTGGCATAACCCGCCTCCCAGGCCGCTTCGGATATGGTCCTGCCCTCGGAAATTCTCATCGCGGCACGATTCAGCCTCATCGACTTGACGAACTGGATCGGCGACATGCTCGTCGCCTCCTTGAAGCGGCGATGGAACACCGCGCGACTCATGCCGACCTGGGCGGCCATGTCGTCGATTGTGACCGGTTCGTGCAGATGAGCGGAAACATAGTCGATGATGCGCGCGATTTCGTTGCCAACGCCAAAGGCCCGCCGCGCCACAGCCCCGGCGTCGCCTTTCAGCACGGCATAGTAAAGCTCGCGCAGGCGCCCCGCCTTGCACACTCGCCGCACGATGGGTCTTCAGAAAAGGAACCAGTTCCAATGAAAGTAACCCAAAAATCGCTGTTCACGCGGTCGGTTTGAACTGCTGCGGTGGATGCCCCCACCCAGCGGCATCTCGTATGCCATGATGGTTTCATGAACCAAGTGGAGGGCGCACCGATGACGACGAAGAT
>NZ_FNVD01000006.1 GCF_900108275.1 Jhaorihella thermophila | reverse complement strand
CGTGGAAGAAGCCGGGAAACATCTGCCCCAGCACGATCCCCGCCACGATGCACAGCGCAACCCAGAGGGTCAGGTAGCGTTCGAAGGCGTTCATGAGCGATGCTCCTTCATCCAGCGTCCGGTTGAGCCGCCCAAAGATGTGGCGACGGGCTCGCTTTTCCAGTTCTTCGGTCCATCGAACCGTCATTCGGACCGATCCGCCCGTCGGTGCGTCGGGCGCCGCCCTGTTGCGCCAAGCCCCGGACACGCGAAAAGGCCGCGCCACCCGGCACGGCCTATTCGGACATTCCGTCCGGCAAGGCAGATTACTTGATCTTGCCTTCCTTGTACTCGACATGCTTGCGCGCGACCGGGTCATACTTGCGCACAACCATCTTCTCGGTCATCGTCCGCGCGTTCTTCTTGGTCACATAGAAATGGCCAGTGCCTGCGGTCGAGTTCAGGCGGATCTTGATCGTCGTCGGTTTCGCCATCGGTTCTCTCCTGCGCCCGAAAAGGCAGGAGCCTTTCGGATGAATTCGTCTGAGGCTGCGCTTTTACCCGCAGCGGCCCAAGAGTCAACAGGCATCGGCCGCGAAATCCACGAAAATCGCGCCTCTGCGGCACAGAGACTTTTATCGGCGGCTCGAGGGGCTTGGTGGAGCCGATGTCCGCCAAACTACACTTCCAGAAGACCCTATCCGCCAATAATGTCAATAAAAAATCAGATCGTTAACATTCAAGAATGCTCCATTTGACCTGCCCCCAATGGTTCCTCATTCATAACGAGAGTCTGCGGGTTTGGATTTCATGATCCGCGGTTTCGGTTCGGGCAAGCGCGCCGGGCGCGAAGCCGTCGGATAGCTCAAGCGTCCGGCGCGCACGAGCGAAGCGACGACCGGGTGAACTACCGTCACGGTTACCGGTCCAGAGCTTGGGAGACCCGTGCAGGCAAGGTTGACATCAAGCTTCCCAAGCTTCGCAAAGGCGGCTACTTCCCCGAATTCCTGGAGCCGCGGAGGGCGGCGGAGAAGGCCATGACGGCCGTCATCCGGAAAGCCTATGTCCAAGGGCTCTCGACGCGCTCGGTGGCCGCGAGGTTCTCGCGCGAGCTCGCAGCTCGTCGCATGGATCGACCTGCCCGCACCTTCGCACTCCCCGTGCCTCTGTCCCGGATGCTCGCAGCATATACCCTGATGCGAGAAACGGGGCCGAACATCGGCACCGGGATCTTCATGCCGGTTTCGATTCCTCTCGAACGCCTGAACAAGGAGATCAAGCGCCGGACCAACGTGGTCGGGATCTTCCCCAACGAAGCTGCGGTCACGCGCCTCGTCGGCACCCTGATGCTCGAGCAGAATGACGAGTGGGCGATCACGCGACGATACATGACCCCGGAAACCGTCGCCGCCATCTGCGACTCTGACCCCATGGAGCCGGCGAAAATCGCCGCCCGGCAACTCCGGCCAAGCCAAGGCCGAAGAGCAAAGTTACACCATTTCCAGGGACACTATCTCGATCAGCGACGGCGAGATCGGTCCCTGCAGTCAATGGCTTGCGGCGCCGGATTACCGCCGCACAGTCACGGGGATCCCGTGGCGGTTTACATAATGCGGGCGGACCCTAAGCTGATTGGCAGCAACAGAGCGGTGGCAAGAAGTCGTCGGCAGTGTCGGTCAACCTGGCGGGTGCGTTGCGGTCGACGCTGGCCAATCCGCTAGTTCCCCCTGGGGGGGTGGCTGGCCTGAGAGAGAGAAAGGACCATTGTGTTTAGACCTTTGGGTAGGGTGCGCGCCGGTTTTGGCGCGATCGTTTCGTTTTTTTGTCGGCGATACTGGCTGTCCCGGCCTTGGCAACGACCGACAAGCCGAATTTCCTGATCATCTGGGGAGATGACATAGGCTGTTTCAAAACCAGTGCCTACAACCGGGGCATGATGGGCTATCGCACCCCGAATATCGACAGGATCGCAAACGAAGGCGCGCTGTTCACCGACTGGTATGGTCAGCAAAGCTGCACCGCCGGCCGCGCCGCCTTCATCACCGGGCAAAGCCCGTTCCGCACCGGATTGCTCAAGGTCGGCCTGCCGGGCGCCAAGGAAGGCATCTCCGAGAAAGATCCGACGATTGCGGAGCTGCTCAAGAACCACGGCTACATGACCGCGCAATACGGCAAGAACCACCTGGGCGACCTGGACGAGCATCTGCCGACCAATCACGGGTTCGACGAATTCTTCGGCAACCTCTATCACCTCAATGCCAAGGAAGAGCCGGAACATCCCGACTATCCCAAGGATCCCGCGTTTCACGAACAGTTCGGCCCGCGCGGCGTGATCAAGTCCTCGGCCGACGGACAGATCGAGGATACCGGCCCGCTGAACCGGAAGCGGATGGAAACCGTTGACGAAGAGGTCACCGCCGGCGCGATCGACTTCATGGAACGCGCGGCGGCGGCCAACAAGCCGTTCTTTCTGTGGTGGAACTCGACCCGGATGCATGTTCACACGCATCTGAAGCCGGAATCGCAGGGCGTGACGGGCCTGGGCGTCTATGCCGACGGCATGGTCGAACATGACGGCCACGTGGGCCAGCTTCTCGACAAGCTTGACGAGCTGGGCATCGCCGACAACACGGTGGTGATGTATTCCTCGGACAACGGGGCCGAGGTGTTCACCTGGCCCGATGGCGGCATGACGCCGTTCCGAAACGAGAAGAACTCGAACTGGGACGGCGGCTATCGGGTGCCGACGCTCATCAAATGGCCCGGCGTGATCAAGCCCGGCACGGTCTACAACAACGTGTTCTCGCACGAGGACATGCTGCCCACGATCATGAGCGCGGTGGGCGAGCCGGACATCAAGGAAAAGCTGATGAAGGGCTATTCCGCCAATGGGCGCGACTTCAAGGTGCATATCGACGGTTATGACCTGCTGCCCTATTTCAAGGGCGAAGTGGCGCAAGGGCCGCGCAAGGAATTCTTCTACTGGACCGATGACGGCGATCTGGCCGCTCTGCGTTACGGCCGCTGGAAGATGGTGTTCATGGAGCAGCGCGCGCATGGCTTCAGCGTCTGGGAAGAGCCGCTGGTGACGCTGCGCCTGCCCAAACTGTTCGACATGCGCGGCGACCCGTTCGAACGGGCCGATCACGAATCCGAAAACTACGCGCTCTGGCGGTTCAACCGCGCGTTCCTGGTCCTGCCGGCCGTGGCCTATGTCTCGCAGCACCTGGCGACCTATACCGACTTCCCCCCGCGGCAGGAGCCGGGTAGCTTCAACCTTGGCGATGCGCTGGAGAAACTGCGGAGCAACCCGAACTGAGGGTCATGTCGAATCTCTTCCAGCGGACCTATGGTCCGCCGGAAAGGGGCGCGCCGGCTGTTGCTGCATTTCCCGGGGCCGTCGCGGCCCGTATTGCAGGCGCTCGATAGTTGAAGGAACATTTCGGAATTTCAGGCAAATTTCGAACCCGGGTTTCGGCCGCCGTTGCAGTCGCGGCAGGTATGGGCGCGCCCGTCCTGGCGCAGTCCCTGCCGCACCATCCCCGCCTTGATCCGGAAATCACGGCGGACCGGCTGCGCGGCGACATGATCGCGCGTTATGGCGAGAGGCTGGGCGAGGGCGGCTTCGCCCGGTTGATGAAAACCGGCGCGGTTTTCGTCAACGCCGATCACCGCCACGCCAACAACGAAACCTTCGTCGGCCATGCAACGCTGTCCACCGGCGCCGATCCGGCGCCTCACGGCATGGTCGCGAACCTGCGGTGCGACGCCAAGACCGGGCAGCAGGCCCACAACGTGCAGGATCCCGATTACCCGCTGATCTTTGCCGGACCGGGCATCCGGACCAAGACGGCCGTGGGGCGGGTGGAAACGGTTGACATCGCGCCGCCCCTCGCCGCCTATCCGGGCATCAAGCCGCCCGGCGTCGCGGTGGGGGTGCCGTTGCCGGAGGTGTTCGGATGACGGAAATCGGCGACATGGACGGCGGCGATCCCCGCGCCTTGATCGACGCGCTGCTGGAACGGATGGGGCAGGCGATCATCGGCCAGCGTGACGTGACCGACATGCTGGTGATCGGCCTGTTGGCCAACGGCAACCTGCTGGTCGAGGGGTTGCCGGGTCTGGCCAAGACCCGCGCCATCAAGGCGCTGGCGAAGAACCTGGAATGCGATTTCAGCCGGATCCAGTTCACGCCGGACCTGTTGCCTTCGGACGTGACCGGGACCGAGATCTACTACCAGACCGACGCAGGATCCGAGTTCCGGTTCGCGCCGGGGCCGATATTCGCCAATATCGTTCTGGCGGACGAGATCAACCGCGCCCCCGCCAAGGTGCAGGCGGCGCTCCTGGAGGCGATGGAGGAACGCCAGGTCACGGTGGCCGGCACGACCCACAGGATGCCGCCGCTGTTCATGGTGATGGCGACCCAGAACCCGATCGAACAGGAAGGCACCTATCCGCTGCCCGAGGCGCAGATGGACCGTTTCCTGATGCACGTTCTCATTACCTGGCCGCCGGTCGAGGACGAGGTGCAGGTGATCCGGCTGGTGCGCGGAGAAGAGGCCGACGCCAACGCGTCCGGGGACAGGCCGAAAAGGCAACCGCCGCCGCCGATCCCGCAGGAGGCGGTGTTCCAAGCCCGGCGCGAGATCGCGGGCATTCACGTCTCGGACGCGATGGAACGCTACATGGCCGATCTGGTCCATGCCACGCGACAGCCGGGGTCGTTCGGCCCCGACCTTGGCCGCTGGATCGAGATCGGCGCCAGCCCGCGCGCGTCGCTGGCGCTGGACAGATGCGGGCGCGCCATGCCTGGCTGCGGAGGCGCGATTATGTCGATCCGCTGGACATTCGCGCCATCGCGCCCAACGTGTTCCGCCACCGGCTGCGGCTGAGCTTCGAGGCGCAGGGCGAAGGAGTGAGCCCGGATCGGGTGGTCGAGGAATTGCTCGCGCAGGTCGCGCTGATCTGAGGGGGCCGTGATGGAGGACCGCGCCGCCCGCATCCGCACCGCCACCCTGGAGGGCTTCGCCCGGCAGGAGGGGGTGGATCCGCGGGTGTCGGTGACGCTGGACCATCTGCGCGGGCTGGAGGGACGGGCGCGGGCGCTGAGCTTTCTGCCCCGGCAACCGGCCCGCAGCGCGTTGAACGGGCGGCACGCCTCGCGGATGCGGGGGCGGGGGCTGAACTTCGAGGAACTGCGCGGCTATCTGCCCGGCGACGACGTGCGCGCGATCGACTGGAAGGTGACGGCCCGCACCGGCAGCCCCATGTGCGCGTGTTTACCGAGGAAAGGGACCGCCCGGCGATGATCGTGGTGGATCAGCGCATGTCGATGTTTTTCGGCTCGGTGCTGAACATGAAGTCGGTGACGGCCGCCGAATGCGCCGCACTTGCCGCCTTTGCCATCCTCGATCAGGGCGACCGGGTCGGCGGCATCGTGTTCGGCGACGAAACCATCGCCGAGATCCGCCCGCAACGCAGTCGCGCGGCCTTGATGCGGTTTCTGACCGCGATTGCCGCGGCCAATGCGCTGCTGCGCGCCGACGCGCCCAACGTCCCGCCGCTGGGGCTGAACCGGGTGCTGCAATCGGTCATGCGCATCGCGCCGCGCAACCACCTGATCCTGGTGTTTTCCGATTTCGACGTGATCGACGACCTGACGCACAAGCTGATCCGGGGCCTGTCACGCCACAACGACCTTGTGCTGGGGCTGGTGTCCGACCCGATGGCCGACGATCTGCCCGAGGGGTTGAAACTGGTAATCTCCGACGGCGAATTGCAGGCCGAGATCGACACCGCCGACAGCTCGGTCCGTCGCGACCTGCGCGAAATGGCGCGCGGCCGGCTGGCCGAGGTGCTGGACTGGCAGAGGCGTCTGGGCGTGCCCGTGCTGCCGCTCAGCACCGGCAAGGAAAGTCTCGGCCAGATGCGCCGCCTGATGGGGTTGGGACCACGATGACGACCCCTGCCACGGCGCCGGCGGAAAGCCTGACCAGCCTGATCGCTCAGCTCGTTCCGCCCGCCGAGCCGCCCCCCGTTTCGATGATGCCGCAAACCGCCGGCTGGGCGGTGCTGGGGGCGGCGGCGCTGGCCGGACTCGGCTTTCTGGCGTGGCGGATGTGGCGCACCTGGCGGGCCAATGCCTATCGCCGGGCGGCGCTGCGCGCGCTGGGGCAGGCGGGGGGCGATCCCGCCGCCATCGCGGAAATCCTGCGCCGCGCCGCGCTGGCCGCCTATCCGCGCCGCGACGTGGCCGGGCTGATCGGCGAGGACTGGCTGGCCTTTCTCGACGAAACCGGCCCCGAGGCGGTCTTTGCCCACGGGCCGGGGCGGGTGCTGGCCATCGCGCCCTATCGTCCGGTCGAGGACGGCGGGCCGGCGCTGCGCGCGATTGCCGAGACATGGATCCGCCGCCACCGGCGGGAGGGGGGGAGATGATCACGCTGGCTCACCCCTGGGTTCTGCTGCTTCTGCCCTTGCCGTGGCTGGTCTGGCGGTTTGCCCCGGTGCATCGCGAGCGCGTGGAGGCGCTGCGATTTCCCTTCTTCCGCCGTATCGTGAAGACCGCCGATATCGAACCCGGCCCCGGCGCGGTGGTGCGGAGGCGCACCCGCGGACAGATGGCTGCGGCGATCGCGATCTGGGCGCTGCTGGTGCTGGCGATCGCTGGGCCGCAACGGCTGGGCGATCCGGTCGAAAAGGTCCGTTCGGCCCGCGACGTGGTGCTGGCGATCGACATTTCGGGATCCATGGACACGGTGGATTTCGCCACGCCCGAGGGCGACCTGCAGCAACGGCTCGCCGCGGTCAAGCAGGTGGTGCGCGACTTCGTGGCGCAACGCGACGGCGACCGGGTGGCGCTGATCGTGTTCGGCACGCGGGCCTTTCTGCAGGCGCCGCTGACCGAGGATCTGGACACCATCGCCGATCTGGTCGATCAGACCCAGGTCGGCATGGCGGGGCCGCACACCGCGCTCGGAGACGCCATCGGGCTCGCGATCCGCACATTCGAGGCCAGCGAGGTGGAGCAGCGCCTGATGATCCTGCTGTCGGACGGCGCGGATACGGGCAGCCGGATGAGCCCGCTCAACGCCGCCGAGATCGCCCGTGACCGGGGGGTGGAAATCCATACCGTCGCGGTGGGCGATCCCGAGGGCGGCGGAGAGAACCGGGTCGATACCCGGACCCTGCGGGACATCGCCGCGCGCACCGGCGGGCAAAGTTTCTTTGCCTCGGACACCGAGGCGCTGCGCGACACCTACGCGCAAATCGACCGCCTGACCCCGCGCCTGGTCGAGCGACTGAGCTATCGCCCGCGCACGCCGCTTGCGCATCATGTGCTGGCGCTGGCGGCGGTGATCGGCGTGGCGGCGCTGGGGCTGCTGACCGCGCGCAAGGCACGGAGGACGCGGGCATGAGCGACCCGTTCGGCGATCTGGCGCTGGCGCTCGGCGCGTTCCACCTGCTGCGCCCGCTGTGGCTGCTGATGCTGGTGCCGATCCTTGCCCTGTGGTGGGTCAATCGGCGCGCTGCCACGCGCGCGGCGGAACCGATGGATGGCATCGCCCCGCATCTGCGCGCCGCGCTGAGCGTGGGCGGCGGCGCCCGCCGCCGGATCCTGCCCATCGACGGGGTGGCACTGGTGCTGGGGCTGGCGGTAGTGGGCGCCTCGGGGCCCAGCTGGACCCGGCAAGCCGACCCGTTTGCCGCGCAGGCCGGTCCGCTGGTGGTGGTGCTGAAGGTGACGCCGTCGATGGCGTCCACCGATCTGGCCCCGACGCGGCTGGACCGCGCCAAGTTCAAGATCCGCGATCTGCTGGCGCTGCGGGCGGGCGCGCGCACGGCGCTGGTGGCCTATGCCGGCACCGCCCACCGCGTGGTGCCCTTCACCGAAGACGCCGGGCTGATGCAGCCCTATCTCGAGGGGCTCACGCCCGAAATCATGCCAGAGCCGGGGACGGATGCGGCCCGCGCCTTGGCCTTGGCCCGCGAGATGCTGGCCGAGGAGGAGGCGCCGGGCGGAATCCTGCTGGTGCTCGACACCCTCGACCCGGGCGGTGCCGCGGCTCTTCTGCGGAACGAAGAGGAGGGTTCGGCCATGGCGCTGGAAATGCTCCCCGCGGACGCGCCGCGCACCGAATGGCCGGGCAGGGCGACCGTGGTGCGGACCACCGCAGACGACTCCGACATCCGCCGGCTGGACCGCAGTTTCGAAGTGGACTTTCACCGGGCGATGCTGAGCAACGAGGATCTGCCCTGGGAGGATCGCGGCTGGTGGCTGGCGGTGCCGGCGGCCATCCTGACGCTGATCTGGTTTCGGCGCGGCTGGACCATGCACTGGGCGGTGGTGCTGGGCGCGCTGATCTTCACCCCTCCCGGAGCGGCGCGCGCAGACGGGATCGCCGACTGGTTCTGGACCCCCGATCAGCAGGGCGCGCGCGCCTATGCCCGGAACGACTTTTCGACCGCGGCGGATCTGTTCGTCGATCCGATGTGGAAGGCGCACGCGCTCTATCGCGCGGGTCGCTATGACGAAGCGATCGCGGTGCTGGAGCCGATGGAAACAGCGCAGGCCTCGTTCCTGCTGGGCATGACCTACATCAAGAACCGGCAATACCGCGACGGCGTGCGGGCCTTCGAAACGACGCTGGAGCGCGACCCGAACTACCCCGGCGCGGCCGAGAACCTGGCCATGGCGCGCCGCATCGTCGAGCATGTCGAGGCTGCGCGCGAAGCCTCGGACACGGGTGAGCAGTCCGGCATCGGGGCGGATGACGTTGTGTTCGACAACGAGGACAAGCGCGGTGCCGATACCACCACCGACCGCCAGCCGCGTGACGGCGGCGGTGGTCTGATGACGGCCGAGCAATGGATGAACACGGTCGAAACCAGCACCGGGGATTTCCTGAGAATGCGTTTCCAGATCGAAGCCGCGGAGGCCGGGAAATGATCCGCGCGCTTCTCTGTCTTGCGCTGCTGATCCTGGCGGGTTCCGCCGCCGCGCAGGATGCGGCCCCTCCGGTTGCCGAAGTGACCTTCGAGCAGACCGAAACCATCCCCGGCCAGGCGCTCGATCTGCGGGTGACGGTTCTGGTGCCGACATGGATGACCCAGCCGGTGGTGTTCCCCAGCCTCGAGGCCCCGAACCTGCTGGTCCGCCTACCCGGTCGCGCAACGGTGCCGATCAGCCGCAGGGTCGGCGGCGAGACATGGTCCGGCGTGTCGCGGCGCTATCGGCTGACGCCGCTGGTGGAGGGCAGCTTCACCGTGCCCGACCAGCCGTTGATCGTCACCTGGTCCGACCCCGACACCGGCAAGCCGCGGAAGGATACCGCGACGATGCCCGGCATCGCGTTCCGGGCGGTGCGGCCCGAAGGCACTGAAACGCTCGACCCGTTCATTGCCGCCACGGCGTTGACGCTTTCGCAAGATCTGTCCGGCGCCGAAGCGCCGCTGAAGCCCGGAGACAGCGTGACCCGTGTCGTGACCGCGACCATCGACGGGGCGCCGCCGATGCTGCTGCCCGCGCTCATCCCGTCAACGCCGGTTCAGGGCGTGGCGCAATACCCGGCCGAGCCGGTGCTGACCGAAGACGACGGGCCAGACGGAATCTCCGGCACCCGCCGCGAGAGCGTGACCTATCTGGCCCAGGGCGGCGGGACGGGCGCGGCGGCTCCGATCGAGCTGCGGTGGTTCAACCTGACCACCGGCCGGATCGAAACCGCCGGGCTGCCGGGGGTCGATCTGACGGTGGATGCGCCCGTCGCGTCCGGGTTGCGCAGTCTCGATCCGCGACTGGTGGCTGCCGCGGCGGTCGCCTCCGCTGCGGCGCTGGCGGCGATCCTGTTCGTCGCCCGCCGGCTGTGGCGGCGCTGGCGGCGGGTTCGGGCCGAGCGCCGCGCGCGCTATCGGGCCTCGACGCGGTGGGCGCGGAAGCAGGCCCTGCGCGCCGCCGCCGCGCGCGATCTGGATGCCACGCTGCGGGCGCTCGACCTCTGGGCCGGTCGGTCGGATGAGGATCCGCGCGCCGACCCCGCCTTTCGGGCGCATTGCTTGCCATCGGCGGAGCCTGTCACGGTCGCGCTGCGCCTCCCGACACCGATGCCGCCTGGCGGCAGTTGACGTCCGCCTTGCGCACCCATGGATCGCACCGCGCGGCCGGGCACGACGGTGTCGACCGGCTGCCACCGCTCAATCCGGCGCTTATGCCGGCAACCTCTCAGGGGAGCCCTCGATGACCCACCTGTTTATCATGTTGCCTGTCGTCGCAGCGATGCTCGCAACCACTGCCTCGGCCCAGCAGAAATCCACGGAGGCGCCGCATTACGTCGGCAGTGCATCCTGCGCCGCCTGTCACGCAACCGAATCCGCCGCCTGGGAGGGCTCGGACCACGCGCTGGCCTGGACCGAGCCTTCGCCCGATACCGTGCTGGGTGATTTCGACGATGCCGAGACCACGCTGGACGGCGCGCGGGTGCGGTTGTCAACCGAAGGCGGGGCATACATGGTCTCGATCACCCGGCCGGACGGGACCGAAGCCCGCTATCCCGTTCACTCGGTGGCCGGCGTGCGACCGCTGCAGCAATACCTGCTGGAAACCGAACCGGGGCGGCTGCAAAGCTTTGATCTGGCTTGGGATACGCGGGGGCAGCGGTGGTACGATCTCTACCCCGATCAGGATCTGAACCCCGGAGACGGGCTGCACTGGACCGGTCCCTACAAGAACTGGAACGGGCGCTGCGCGGAATGCCACGCCACCGGCTTCCGCAAGAACTATGACCCGCGGACGCGCCGCTATGCTTCCTCCCAGGCTGAGATGGGCGTGGGCTGCGAGGCCTGCCACGGCCCCGGATCGCGCCATGTGGACTGGGCCGAACGCAACCGGGAGACACCCGTCGCACCGCCCGAGCATTACGGGTTCACGATGGATTTCGCCACCGCCGGGACCGAGGCCCTGATCCAGCAATGCGCCGGCTGCCATTCGCGGCGCGAACCGCTGGGCGACGGCAACCCGCTGCCCGGCACCGCGTTCAGCGATGCCTATCGGCTGGTGCTGTTGCGCCCCGGTCTCTACCACGCCGACGGGCAGATCCTGGACGAGGTCTATGTCTACGGCTCTTTCCTTCAGTCGAAGATGTATGCCAGGGGCGTCGGCTGCATGAATTGCCACGAGCCGCATTCGGCGACGCTCAGGGCGCCGGACAACACGCTGTGCACGCAATGCCACTCGCCCGCCGGCAATCCGGATTTCCCGACTCTGCCGAAAAGGCTCTATGACGACCCGGCACACCATTTCCACGAAACCGGCAGTCCGGGTGCGCAATGCAAGAGCTGCCACATGATCGAGCGCACCTATATGGGCGTCGACGGCCGGCGCGATCACAGCTTCCGCATTCCACGACCCGATCTTGACCGGGTGACCGGGGCGCCGGATGCCTGCACGGATTGCCACGCCGACAGATCGCCGGACTGGGCGGCCGCGGAAATCGCCAAACGCCATCCGCGATCCGCCGCGCGCCCGCATTACGGGGTGACCCTGGCGCGGGGGCGGGCGGACCCACAGGCCGCGCGGACGGCCTTGCTGGATCTGGCGGGCGATACCGGCCAGCCGGGAGTGGTGCGCGCCACGGCCCTGTGGCTGGTGGAACAGCGGGCGGACAGGCCCGCCGCGGACCGCGCCGCGACGATGCTCGACGATCCCGATCCGCTGGTCCGGGCCGCCGCCATCGGCGTTCAGAAAGCCGCCGGCCAGCAGGACCGGGTGCAACGGGTTCTGCCGCGCCTGAACGACCCGGCGAAAATGGTACGCATTCAGGCCGCCAAGGCCCTTCTGGGTGTACCGATCGCGCACATGCCCGAAAGGATGGCCGCGTCCATGCGGCGGGCGATGTCGGAGTGGCAGAGGTCGCTGGTGGCGCGGGCGGATTTTCCCGAAACCCACATGGTGATCGGCGGCACCGCGCTGACGATGCGCAATACCCCGGCGGCGCTGGGGGCGTTCCGCGAGGCGGTCCGCATGGATCCGCAGCGCGAGGAAGCCTGGGTCATGCTCGCCCGGATCACCGCCGCGACCAAGGGGGGCGAGGCCACCAGGGCCGTTCTGGACCAAGCCCTTGCCGCCAACCCCGGGAGCGACGTGTTGACCCGGATGAGGGACAGCATCGGGCGCTAGCCGTGGAGTCGCATGAGGTTGTTCACATCCAGCCCTGATCGGCTGATGGGTGGTTTCCGTTTTGTCCCGGCGCGTAGGCTGTGCCAATTGCAATGATGCGGCCATCCGGGCAGTTCGGCCTTTCGCTGCTCTCAGATCCTATGGGAGCAGTGTCCCATCGGGTGGTGTAATTTCCGGCGGCAGCGCGGGCTGAGCGGAGCCTTCGCGTAGAAAAGCGAGGCCCGCGCGGGTCGCTTGGCGGCCATGGTTGTTCTTCGGCCAAGGTCAGGTTTGCCGACCGACGTTTGACCGAGGAGATCAACCATGACAAAGGCGAGCCTATCATGGACCGCAGTCCTGCACGCGCTTTGGTCTCAGTCGTCTGACACCCGGCTTTTGGCCAAGATGGCCGGCTTCGTCGCTGAGCGCCTCATGGCCCTGGACGTTGACCAGTGCCGTGGCGCGGGCGCGCACGAGCACAGCGCCGACCGGATGAACCGTCACAACGGATATCGGACCAGGGCTTGGGATGCCAATCAGCACGCAGACATGGACGCCGGTCCACATTCTGAGATTCGCAAGACGACAGAGGATGCTGCAGTCCCGCACGCTTGATCGATTTGCGGACACGAAAATGGTAGAAAAATGGATCTGCGTATTTTTTGCACAAAGAATTTTCGCTTGTAATCAATTTTTGATTCTTGGCGATTGGTGGAGCCGAGGGGAATCGAACCCCTGACCTCGTCAATGCGAGCGACGCGCTCTCCCAACTGAGCTACGGCCCCAATCCGACAGGCTAAATGCGAATTTTCGGCCGACTCGTCAAGAGGCCATGTACAGTTCATGCCCGCCACTGGTGCGGATTTTCGCCGCAGTCGGTCGGAATCGAATTCCCGCGCGCCGGTCAACTCGCCTTGGCGACCGTGGGCTCCTTACTTTCCTGATCCGTCTCGGCTTCGCCCTCTTCCGGCGGTTCGGGTGCGACATCGACGACCGCGCCCTCCTCTGCCGGTTCCTCGGCCTTGCGCTCTTCGAGCGCGCCGACGATCAGCGGCAGCATCTGCGCGCTGGTCGCGCTGACCGCCTCGGGCGTGGGCGGGGTGGTCCAGGAGAGCGTGTCGAAGGCACCGCAATGTTCGCAGACCGGACCCCATTCGGCATTGATCTGGTGGCATTTGCCGCAGACCCATTGCGGCCCGCGCGGCGCGGTCAGGGCGCGCGCCAGCCAGCCCTTGACCACCGTATCGGGCGACCCCTCGCCGCGCTCGATCGCCGCCATCAGGGTATAGACGCGCGCGTCGCCGCCCTTTTCCGCCAGATCGCCCAGAGCGCGGCGCGCCTCGGGGAAGTCCTCGGCCACCACGTTCAGCTCGGCCATCAGCAGGCGGGTTTCCGGGTGGTGCGGGTGGATCTTCGCCAGCGCCCCGAAACGCTTGATCCGCTGATCGGGCGTCTCGTCCGGGGCGATCTCGGCAAAGGCGGCGGCGAGGTCGGGATGCGGCTGGGCCTCCCATGCCTTGCGGATGACCTTGGCGGCCGTGCGCGGGCTGCCCATCGCGATATGCGCCCGCGCCGCCATCACCGCGGCAGGCACCAGATCAGGCGACAGCTTGTTCGCCTCGATCGCCTTGTCGCGGGCCACCGCCGAACCGGGGTCGGACTTCTCCAACTCCATCGCCTCGGCCAGCGCCAGAACCGCGTCGCGGCGCTTGTAGACCTCGCGCGGCAAGAGCCCGGCGCGCTGCCGCGCCTTCAGGGTTCTGCGCGCGCCGGCCCAGTCATGCGCCTTGGTCTGCAGCTCCAGCAGAACCTCCTGCGTCTCGGCGTGCTGCGGTTTCAGTTCCAGCGCCTTTTCCGCCAGCTTGCGCGCGGTTTCCGTATCTCCGGCCGACAGGCGTTGCCGCAGGATCCCGCGAATTCCGATGAATTTGGTTTCCGGGTCCCTGATGAGCTTTTTGTAGGCGTCTTCGGCCTTGCGCGCATCGCCGGCCGCCTCGGCCGCCTGCGCCACCAGCAGATTGGTCAGATCCGGCTTGCCCAGAAGTTTCTCGGCCTTGGCCGCGCGAGTCAGGGCCTTGCGTCCCTCGCCCGAAGCGAGCGCCTTCATCGCCTCGGTCAGGGCCTGATAGCCGCGCCGTTCGCGCCCCCGGTCGAACCAGCGGGAAATCGCGGTTTCGTCACCGTTGAGGAACTTGATGACCGCCACAAGCAGGCCCAGCAGCTTGAACCCGATCCAGATCAGCGCCACCAGCACCAGCAGCGCGATGACCGACTGCAGGGGGCCCAGGTTGATCTCGTATCCGGCGGCGGTGATCTGCATCCCGCCTTCGGCTTCCATCAGATAGCCCGCACCCAGCGCCGCCAATGCGACGATTGCGACGAAGGCGAGGATCTTGATCAGTGACCACAGCATGGGATGCCCCTCAGTTCGTGTTCAGGCTTTGGATCAGGTCGTCCACGGCGGCAATCGCGGCCTGCCGCGTGCGAGCCTGGGCCAACCAGTCGGACATGGCGTCCCTGGCCGTCTGTGGCAGGGCATCCAGTTCGGCCAGCGCCCGGTTCAGATCACCCCCGGTCAGAGCCGCCTCGGCGCGCGACAGGATCGCATCCGCGTCGTCGCCGGCACGCGGCTTGACCGAGCGCAGCCCCAGCTGACGTTCCAGAAAGCTGCGGACATCGCCCCTGCCTTTGGCCTCTTCCCGCACGGCGGCCAGAGCGGCGCGCGCGGCGGGCGGAAAGCCTTCGCGCAGCGCGGCAAGACTGGGCACGCCGGTTTCAGCCTGTTCGGACAAGACTGCGGGGATGGTCAGCCCGGCGGACTCCAACTCCGACAGGATCGGCGCGTAGCCTTCGCCCGCCGCGACCGCCGTGGTCAGCCGGGCCAGCACCGCCCGGGTCGCGGCGCGGCGGGCTTCGGCCTGCGCCTGCTCTTTTAGCGCGCGGGCTTCGGCCTCCTTGGCGCGGGCAGCGGCGATCATCTTGTCCACCTCAGCCCGCTGGGCGGCCAGGGATTCCCGCAGGGCCTCCAATTCGCGCTCGTAGGCGGCAACGACTTCGGGCGCGACATTCTGCGTCACGGGACGCTTTTCCACAGCCGTCAGACGGGCCTCAAGATCGTCAAGCCGGCCTTCGAGCGCGGCAAGGGTGCCTGACAGGTCGGCAATCTGCCCCGGCAGGGGTTCGATCCGGCCGGCCAGTTCGTCAATGCGGGTCTGCAACGGCCCGAGATCCGGCGTGGTCGGGAGCGCCTCAACCTGTCCACGAAGGTCGGCAAGCGCATCGGCCTGTTCCTTCAATCCCGCCTGTAGCGGCGCGACCAGTTCCGCCGGGTCGGCGCGGCGCAGCGTCTCGGGCAGCCAGGGGTCGATCACCGTGGTGCGGGCAGCGAAAAACCCCAGAGCCGCCGCGATCACGCCCCCCAGCAGAGCCGCACCGAATCCGCCCCGCTTTTCGACAACGCGCTCGGTCGGAGGCCGCGCGGCGCTGGGCTCAGGCTCAGGCTCAGGCTCAGGCTCAGGCTCAGGCTCAGGCTCAGGCTCAGGCTCAGGCTCAGGCTCAGGCTCAGGCTCAGGCTCAGGCTCAGGAGAAACGTCCCCTGTCACCTCTTCGCCTGCAACGGTTTCTTCCGAGGCCGGTGTGTCGCCGTCCGTTTCGGCAGAGGGCTCTTCCGCCACGGACGCATTCGGCGCCTCGCTCTCGGCCTTGGGCGTTTCCTGTTCGTTTTCCGTGCCGGGTTTTGATTCGTCCGCCACCAGGCAGCCCCCCTTGCGATTCTCAAATTTCCTGCAACCAAGCTGTCTGGCAGACTAATCCTCGTCGGACCCACCCACAACCCGGCCCGCCCGTGCGACCAGCGACGTCACCGCCTGCGCCATGGTCTGGGCCGTTGGGGCCTTAGACACCTTCAACGTGTTGAAATTCAACGATGAAACGGGTTCAGCAACCGCATGGCTCATGGCTGCGAGGTATAGGGGCGCGCGCCCTGTCGCAAGGCTGGCAAAATGTCGCGCGGCGCGGGGCGAGAAAAGCGGGACGATCACCGGGTCTGCCCCGGCCAGCGCCTGCACCGCCTGCGGGGTCAGCGGCAGCAGGCGTTGGTCATAGACCACGGCCTCGCGCGTTTCGATCCCCGCCGCCGAAAGCCGCGCGGCGATGTCGCCCCGCGCGTGAACGCCGCGCAGGTGGCTCAGGGGGTCCTCGGGGCGGCGCGCGATCAGAGTCCGCACCAGTTCGTCCGCATCTCGTCCGACGCATTCCGCGCCCCACCGGTGGGCTCGGGCGGCGGCGGTCGTGGCCCCGCCCACGCACCACGCGGGCAGGTCGCGGCGTTCGGTCAGGCGGGCGGCGGCGGAGACCCCGTTGGCCGAGGTGAAGATCACCCCACGCACCCCGGCAAGCGACAGTTCGACATCCAGCGGCACGGTTTCGATCAGCGGCGAATGGATCACCCGCAGGTCGGCGCGCGTCTCGGCGGGCAGCAGGGCGAGGAACCGGTCGGATGCCTCGCGCGCGCGGGTCATCAACAGAGTCACCATTCCTCGCGCCCCGGGATTGTTTGCCAAGGGCCCAAGTGATACCCCCCTGCCCCAGATGATGCAACGGGCCGAACGGATGGCACAGACACTCACGATCCTCGGGCTTGAGAGCAGCTGCGACGACACCGCAGCCGCCGTGGTGCGGCAGGCGGGGGATGCGCGCGCCGAGATCCTGTCTTCGGTCGTGTTCGGCCAGACCGAGCTGCACGCGGCCTTTGGCGGCGTCGTGCCCGAGATCGCCGCGAGGGCACATGCCGAAAAGCTGGATGTCTGCGTGGCGGACGCGATGGCGCAGGCGGATGTCGGGTTCGGCGATCTGGACGCGATCGCCGTGACCGCCGGGCCGGGGCTGATCGGCGGGGTGCTGTCCGGCGTGATGTGCGCCAAGGGGCTGTCGGCGGCGACCGGGCTGCCGCTGATCGGGGTGAACCATCTGGCCGGGCACGCGCTGACGCCGCGGCTGACCGATGGCGCGGCCTGGCCTTACCTCATGCTGCTGGTATCCGGCGGGCATTGCCAGTTCCTGATCGCGCGCGGCTGTCAGGATTTCACGCGTCTGGGCGGCACCATCGACGACGCGCCGGGCGAGGCCTTCGACAAGGTCGCCCGCATCCTTGGCCTGCCGCAGCCCGGCGGGCCGTCGGTCGAAGCTGAAGCGGCCAAGGGCGATCCCGCCCGGTTCCGCTTTCCCCGCCCGCTGCTCGACCGCGAGGGCTGCGATTTCTCGTTTTCGGGGCTGAAGACCGCCGTTCTGCGCGAACGCGACCGGATCGTGGCCGAAAAGGGCGGGCTGACGCGCGCCGACCGGGCCGATCTGTGCGCGGGGTTCCAACAGGCGGTGGTGGACGTTCTGGCGGAAAAGACCCGGCGGGCCGTGCGGATCTACATGGCCGAAGGTCCGTCCCGGCCGCTGGTGGCCGTCGCGGGTGGCGTGTCGGCCAACAAGGCCATTCGAGCCCGGTTAGAAACTGTTTGCGCGGCCGAAGGCGCAAGCTTCACCGCCCCGCCGCTGCCGCTTTGCACCGACAACGCGGCGATGATCGCCTATGCGGGGCTGGAACTGTTCCGCGCGGGCGTCCGCGACGGGCTGGATCTGATGGCCCGCCCTCGCTGGCCGCTGGACCGGGCCGCGGCGGGAATGCTGGGCGGCGGCAAGAAGGGGGCCAAGGCATGACCGTCGCCGTGCTGGGCGCCGGCGCCTTTGGCACGGCGCTGGCAATCTCGCTGGCTGGGAACGGGCCGGTGGTCCTGTGGGCGCGATCGGCCGACCACGCCCGCGCCATGCGCGCCGCCCGCGAAAATGCCGCGCGCCTGCCGGGGGTGCGCCTGCCGGACGCAATCGCGATGACGTCCGACATCTCGGATATAGCGGCCTGCGACACGATACTGCTGGCAGTGCCCATGCAGCGGCTTCGGTCGGTGCTGGAGGAACATGCCGGCGCGCTGGATGGACGCGTGTTGGTCGCCTGCTGCAAGGGGGTCGAGCTGCACAGCGGTCTTGGCCCGGTCGGGGTCATCGCAGAGACGCTGCCGGACGCACGCCCTGCCCTGCTGACCGGCCCCAGTTTCGCCCATGACATCGCGCGCGGCCTGCCCACGGCGCTGACGCTGGCCTGCGCCGACGCCGGCCTGGGAAAGACCCTGCAACAGGCTCTGAACACTGCAAATCTGCGCATCTACCGCACCACCGACACGATCGGCGCGGAACTGGGCGGAGCGCTGAAGAACGTGATCGCCATCGCCTGCGGCGCGGTGATCGGCGCGGGTCTTGGCGACAGCGCCCGCGCTGCCCTGATGACGCGCGGCTATGCCGAAATGCAGCGCATGGCGCTGGCGTTGGGTGCGCGACCGGAAACGCTGGCCGGCCTGTCGGGGTTTGGGGATCTGGCGCTCACCTGCACCTCTGACCAGTCCCGCAACTACCGGCTGGGACTGGCGCTGGGCCGGGGCGACTGCTTCGACCCCTCGGTGACGGTCGAAGGCGCGGCCACGGCGCAGGCCGTCGCTGAAAAAGCGCGCGGCATGGGACTGGAGATGCCGATTACCGATTGCGTCGTGGGCATGCTCGACCACAATCTGACCATCGACGAAGCCATGGCCCGGCTGCTGGCCCGGCCGCTGAAGGAGGAATGACGGATGCTGGTTGCCCTGATCGGACGCGACAAGCCGGGCGCGCTGCAACTGCGGCTGGACAATCGGGACGCGCATCTTGCGCATATCGCCGAAACCGGCGTGGTGCACGAGGCCGGCCCCCTGCTGGACGATCAGGGGCAGATGTGCGGATCGCTGGTGATCCTGGATGTCGAGGATATGGACGCCGCCCGCGACTGGGCCGAGGCCGACCCCTACGCAAAGGCCGGGCTCTTTGAATCCGTCGAACTGATCCCCTGGAAGAAGGTGATCGGCTGATGGCGTATTGGCTGTTCAAGTCCGAACCGTCCACCTGGAGCTGGCAGGATCAGATGGCCAAGGCCCCCGACTGCGAGGAATGGGACGGCGTGCGCAACTATCAGGCGCGCAATTTCATGCGCCAGATGAAGGTGGGCGAGCGCGGCTTCTTCTACCACTCGATGAAAGAGAAATCCGTGGTCGGCATCGTCGAGGTCTGCGCCGAGGCGCATCCCGACAGCACCACCGACGACCCGCGCTGGGAATGCGTCGATGTCCGGGCGGTTCGGCCCTTTGTCCGGCCGGTGACGCTCGATGAAATCAAGGCCGATCCACGACTGGCCGAGATGATGCTGGTGCGCAACTCGCGGCTGTCGGTGCAGCCGGTGACAGAGGAGGAATGGCGGATCATCTGCGAAATGGGGCAGACAGACCCCGATTGATCGGGCATCATTCCCCGGAACAGCGCGAACAGGGGAAAGATCGTGGAAATTCTGAACGTTCTGGCCGCCACGGCCGCAGCATGGGTGCTTGGGGCGCTGTGGTATGGTGCCCTGTCGGGGCCGTGGGTCCGCGCGGCGGGGGTCGCGTGCGACGAGAACGGCCGGCCCAAGGGCGGGCAGAGCCCGGTGCTTTTCGTGGCAAGCTTCGTGTTGCAGCTTTTCGTGGCCGGCATGATGCGCCATGTCTTTGCCATGTCGGGGATCGACACCGTAATCGGCGGGCTGATGGGCGGGGTCGGAATCGGGCTGTTCTTCATCGCCCCGTGGATTGCTCTGAACAACATGTATGGGCAACGGCCGGTCGCGCTGACGGCAATCGACGGCGGCTATGCCACCCTGGCCTGCGCGGCGATGGGGGTCGTGCTGGCACTGTTCTGACAGACGGCGATGCGATCGGAAAAACCGGGAAGGCCCCGGCCGTCGCCGGAACCTTCCCTCACCCCGCGTGCCCACACACCACACGCGTAAAGAAATCTCAGGTTCCGGCCGTCCTGGCCGTGTCTCATTGATACCCTGAATCGCCGTCCGGCCGCAAATGCGAAGCCCCGAGAAATCGTCTAAAATGAAAGACGCCCACGCGATTCCGCGCAGACGCCCCCCGAGGAAACCCGTTCCCGGTCAGCCGTAGACCGACTCTTTGCCGAAATGCTTGACCAGCATGTAGTAGATCACGGCGCGATACTTGTTGCGTTCGGAACGGCCATAGGTGTCGATCGCCTTGTTGATCGCCTCCATCAGTTCGGGCCCGTCCGACAGGTCGAGTTTCTTGATCAGAAAGTTGTTCTTGACGGTTTCCAGCTCACCTTCCTGCGTCGCGGCGACGGTTGAGGCGTCGGCGTCATAAATCGACGGCCCGCAGCCGATCGTGACCTTGGTCAGCAGGTCCATGTCCGGCTCCATCCCGCACTTGTTGCGCAGGTCGTCGGCGTATTTCTGGATCAGTTCGTCTCTCTTGCCCATGGTCCCTCCCCTTTTTCATGTCTTGAAGAACTTTGAATGGCGTTGCGTCACGAAAAGCTTACCCGCCACGCGCCGGGGAACAAGAAAAATCTCCGGGGAAAGCCCGGCAGCGCGGCCCCCTATTTGGGGAACAACAAGGTGAACACCACCCGCGCGGCCCAACCCTCCGGCCCGCCCGGTGGCGAATCCGCCCAGTATTTCACCCCGGCCCCGATGCTCACCGGCTGACGGCCGAACGTTGCCACTTTGCTGACCATGACGTTGATCGGAATGGATGCCTAGTCGCCAATCCAGTCATAGGTCGTCTCCGAGTTCAGCGTGAAGGTCCAGGCGTCGGGGGTCGAATAGCTCACGAACGGCTGAAAGAACGTGCTGCTGATCCTGGTGCCGCTGTTGCGCGTCTCTCCGATCGACCACAGGTGGTTTGCCAGTGCGCCATAGGTCCACGGGCCGGCTTGCTTCAGCCCCACGGCAGTGATCCCCGCCGCGGCCTGCCTGCCGCTGACCTTTGAATGAGTCGGCAGGAGCAGCACCGGCCCCGCGCCCCAGATCAGGCCGCCCGCCGTCGGCGCCTTGGGCGAGAAGAAAAAGCTTTGCACGATATCCCCGACACCGGATCGCCGCGTGCCGGGCACCACGTCCTTCTGGCGGATCACGGGGATGATCGTGCGCGAAATCAGGTTCCAGTCCTGACCTGTCGAAATCGGCACCACCGGCTGGATGTTCAGCGTCTGGCGATGCCCCGTTCCGGTCGCCCCCATGCCCCGGTCGTAATTGTATTGCAGCGGCACGCTGATGAGCGAAGAGATCGGATTTGAAAGCTGCTTGGCCAGATCCGCGGCTTCGTCGGCAACGCCGGAAACAGGCGAAACTACAAAGATCGCGGCGGCGATCAGCCGGGACAAACGCGACATGGCAAACTTTGGATCTGAAACAGTCGCGACAAGCCTGGCAGCCGGATCCGGCCCTTGACACAGAAAAGGGGCCGAAAGGAGCCGATCTCCGCGCCGGCTGTTACCAAAAAAACAGAAAGGCCGCCCGGCGACAGGCGGCCTTTCGCTCCAACGATGGACGGGTCGTCAGTAGCGGTAATGCTCCGGCTTGAACGGCCCTTCGGGGTTGACGCCGATATAGTCCGCCTGTTCCTTGGTCAGCTTCGTCAGCTTGGCGCCGACCTTGGCCAGGTGCAGGCTGGCGACCTTTTCGTCCAGATGCTTGGGCAGGACGTAGACCTTGTTTTCGTAACTGTCGCCGCGGGTGAAGAGCTCGATCTGCGCCAGAACCTGGTTGGTAAAGCTCGCCGACATCACGAAGGACGGATGCCCCGTGGCGTTGCCCAGGTTCAGCAGCCGCCCCTCGGACAGCAGAATGATGCGGTTGCCCGAAGGCATTTCGATCATGTCCACCTGGTCCTTGATGTTGGTCCACTTGTGATTACGCAGGGCGTCCACCTGAATTTCGTTGTCGAAATGGCCGATATTGCCGACGATCGCCATGTCCTTCATCTGCCGCATGTGCTCGATGCGGATCACGTCGCGGTTGCCGGTGGTGGTGATGAAGATGTCGGCGGTGGCCGCCTCGTCCTCAAGCGTGGTGACCTCGAACCCGTCCATCGCCGCCTGAAGCGCGCAGATCGGATCGACCTCTGTCACCTTCACCCGCGCGCCGGCGCCGCGCAGGGATGCGGCCGAACCCTTGCCGACATCGCCATAGCCGCAGACCACGGCCACCTTGCCGGCCAGCATGGTGTCGGTGGCGCGACGGATGCCGTCCACCAGGCTTTCGCGGCAGCCATATTTGTTGTCGAATTTCGACTTGGTGACGCTGTCATTGACGTTGATCGCCGGGAAGGGCAGCTGGCCCTTTTCCATCAGCTGATACAGCCGGTGCACGCCGGTGGTGGTTTCCTCGCTGACGCCCTTGATCATGTGGCGCTGTTTCACGAACCACCCGGGGCTCTGCTCCATCCGCTTGCGGATCTGATTGAAGAGCGCCACTTCCTCGTCCGAAGTCGGCGTGGCGATCAGGTCGGTTTCGCCCTCTTCGACGCGAGCGCCCAGCAGGATGTACAGCGTCGCGTCCCCGCCATCGTCCAGGATCATGTTGGCGCCGCCTTCCGCGAACTGGAAGATGCGGTCGGCGTAATCCCAATATTCCTCGAGCGTCTCGCCCTTGATGGCAAAGACCGGCGTGCCGCCCGCGGCAATCGCGGCCGCCGCGTGATCCTGGGTCGAGAAGATGTTGCACGACGCCCAGCGCACGTCGGCGCCCAGATGCACCAGCGTCTCGATCAGCACGGCGGTCTGGATCGTCATGTGCAGGCTGCCGGCGATACGGGCGCCCTTGAGCGGCTTTGAATCCCCATATTCCTCGCGCAGGGCCATCAGCCCCGGCATCTCGGTTTCGGCGATCTCGATTTCCTTGCGGCCGAAATCGGCCAGAGAGATGTCTTTTACGATATAATCGGCGGCCATTTGCGCGCTCCGTTGCCTCGTCATGCAGGGTTCGAAGTGCCCCTAGCATCCCCGCGGGCAACAGGCAACGCGGATTGGCCTGCCGGTTGGTTGCCGCCGCCAAGCCCAAGGTCAGGGAAAGGGCGATCAATCGCTTGAACTCGACGCGCGCGATATCTAGTGGTTCGGATCCGAGGAGAGCGCGCCGGAAGGAGGAAGCGCGCCCCCCTCTCTTTGGCCATATCGTGTTCTTCATGGCCGAGTTCAAAACACGGGGGGTAAAGACCCTGTGGATGCTCGTGATCCGTGCAGGATCGATGATGCGTCGGAAATGTGGCAAAAACGTGGCGTCTTGGCGCAAGAGTGGCGGAATGGCAACACCCAAACGAGCCTGGCAGCGGATGCTTTCGGGGCGGCGGCTGGATCTTCTGGACCCGACGCCGGTTGACATCGAAATCGAGGACATCGCCCACGGGCTGGCCTTTGTCGCACGGTGGAACGGCCAGACGATGGGGGATTTCCCCTATTCGGTGGCCGAACATTCCCTTCTCGTCGAACAGATCTTCGGTCGGATCGTTCCGCGCGCTCCGGCCCGGTGGCGGCTTGCCGCCCTTTTGCACGACGCGCCGGAATATGTGATCGGGGACATGATATCCCCGGTCAAGGCGGCGGTCGGTCCTGGCTATGGCGACCTCGACGCGCGGCTCACGGCGGCGATCCATATCCGGTTCGGCCTGCCCGCGGTGATCCCCGCACGGGTCAAGCGGCAGATCAAGAAGGCCGACCGCCTGAGCGCCTGGATGGAAGCGACCCGGATCGCCGGCTTTTCCGAAACCGAAGCCAATCGGTTCTTTGGCAAGCCCGACCCGCGGCTGATCGAAGGTCTGGACATCCGCCTGCGCCCTCCGGTCGAGGTCCGCGCCGCCTACACCGCCCGCCACGCCGAACTGATGGCCGCGTTCGGCGGCTGAACCCCCGCCAAGGCCACGCCAGGCCCCGCTCGACGCAGCAACCCACCCGAACGCGCCCTGCCCCTTCATCTTGCTGAAAATACTCCGGGGAGCGCGAGGGGCAGCGCCCCTCGCCCCGGTCGGATCGCGCCAGCGATCCGAACCGTTCCGACCGGCCGGCCGAGGCCGTGACCGACGGTTCGGGAAACCTTACCTTGCCCTTGCCGCTTCGCGCGCCGCCCGCCGCGCACGCCGCTCCCGGCGGATCCGGCGGCGTTTGAACTCCGGCGACTCCACGAATCCGGACCCGCCCGAAATCCTGCGGTCCGCCAGAATCTGCCTACGCTGCCTTTCGCTCAGCGCCGGCCAGTCCCGGCCACCTTCCACGAAACCCGCGTCGGCCAGCCCGCAGCCCAGTTCAGCGTGGTCGAGTTCGCCAAAGGACAACCGGTCGGACTTGCCCCGATCCGCCCGCACCCATTCCGTTCGCAAGGCGTCGATCAACACCGGCTCTCGCCCACAGAACGACGCCACGTTCAGCGCCAGCTGGTTCTTGGCCCCCGACTCCCGGCGCGAAATCATCGCAACCCGCTGATCGGCGCGCCCGACCATCGCATAAAGATGCAGCGCCGACCCGTCCGCCGCAACGATCTGGCGCGCCGCCTTGTAGCGGGCGATTTGCGTCTGCATCGGGTGCTTCTGCGGATGGAATATCTCATACCCTTCGCGTTCCAGAAGGCTTTCCAGCAATTCCTCGCCCAAAAGCCCCCCCTTGCCCAGCCCCAGCGCCGAACGCGAGACATACAGCCGCTCCGGCCCGTCCGGTTCAACCTCACGGGCGAACCGCTCATGAATCGCGGTGCGAAACTTTTCCGTGCCGGCCATGATCTTGCCGATGCCAAAGCCCTGTCCCGGCACCACCAGCTCCTCCACCCGCGCGGGCGAAGCGATCACGCGAATCTGCAGTTCGGGCGCCATAAGATCCATGAAATGTCGGTGATAGGGCTGCACGGTCTCGCCGACCTTGGGCCGCTTGGGGATGAAAAGAACGCCATCGACCGGCCCGTCAAGTTCCGTCAATCCCCAAAGGCGCGACGTGCTCTCGACCAGGAAATGCCCGAAATGCACCCACAGCACCCCGCCCCACAGCCAGCGGCCGGGAATGGTTTCGGCAATCTCGGCGGGCTGCGCGGGTTCCACCGTGATCGGCCGGAACCGCCGCCACAGCGCGCCTTGGGGGACATACGCCCCGTCGGCGTCCAGCACCCCGGCCTCCTGCACGAATGCGCTGACCGCGGGCGGCACCACGGTGGCGTTCCTGACGACCGTGACGGATTCCGACCAGCCACCCTGCGGCAAGGGCTGGGTGTTCGGATCGTTGGGATCCCAGTCGATATCGTCCATTGCCTAGCGGGGACTGCGCTTGGCCAGGATGCGCTGCAGGGTCCGTCGATGCATGTTCAGCCGCCGCGCGGTTTCGCTGACATTGCGATCGCACAGCTCATAGACCCGCTGGATATGCTCCCAGCGCACGCGGTCGGCGCTCATCGGGTTTTCCGGCGGCGGGGGCAGCTCGTCTTCCTTGGCCAGCAACGCGTTGGTGATATCGGTCGCATCGGCGGGTTTCGACAGGTAGTCCGTCGCGCCGATCTTGACCGCCGCCACCGCCGTGGCGATCGCGCCGTAACCGGTCAGAACCACGATCCGCGCATCGGGCCGCTTTTCCCGCAGGGTTTCCACCACGTCCAGCCCGTTGCCGTCCTCCAGCCGCAGGTCCACAACCGCATAGGCCGGCGGGCGGGCCGTCGCGATCGCCTTGCCAGCCGCGACGGATGGCGCGGTTTCGACCGAAAACCCCCGCTTTTCCATCGCCTTTGCCAGACGCCGCAGAAACGGTTCGTCGTCATCCACCAGCAGCAGCGAATTGTCGGGGCCTATCTCCTGCAGGGCTGACTGGGCCATGCTCTCTCCCTCGTGGCGATTGCGCGCGCCCGAGTATTACCAGCCCCCGCCCAAAGGTCAAACCGGGCAGTTGCGAGGCTCACATATGCTTCACGAAACAGGCCACGCGGTCGGCCATCTGTTCCGGCGTCACGTCGCGGCGGAAGAACTCAACCGTGCCATGTCTCGGCAGCACCAGGTAGGTGAAGGTGGAGTGATCGACGAGGTAGTATTCGTCATCCCCCTCGCCTTCGTGCGACTTGTAGTATGTCTTGTAGGCCTTGCTCGCCGCCTTGACCTGCTCGGGCGAGCCGGTCAGCCCGATCATCCGTTCGTGCAGGTTGTAGGCGAAATCGCCGACCACCTCGGGCGTGTCGCGTTTTGGGTCGATCGAAATGAAGAC
The DNA here is from genome assembly GCF_900108275.1 of Jhaorihella thermophila. Classification (GTDB taxonomy): domain Bacteria; phylum Pseudomonadota; class Alphaproteobacteria; order Rhodobacterales; family Rhodobacteraceae; genus Jhaorihella; species Jhaorihella thermophila. The sequence goes on along the minus strand of NZ_FNVD01000006.1, from coordinate 198,883 downwards.
CGGCGTCACCATGATCCCGCGCCGTTCCAGAATGTCCACGGCTTCGACATTGCGGGTGTTGTCCAGCGGGCACACATCAGGACAGAAGGTATAGCCGAAATAGATCAGCGACGGCCCGGTGATCACGTCCTTGTCGGTCACCGTTTCGCCCTTGGAATTGACCAACGTGAACGGCCCGCCGATCTTGTCCAGCCCGCCGGCCACCTGTCCCCGACGGCAGTCTGCAAAGGGATCATCCTCCGAGCCGCCCCCGAACTGGGTGGCAACCCACATGCCTCCGACGAGGGCGACGAGAAGAGCAGAGGCGGCAAGCGCGAACTGGCGGGTCATGGGAAACCTTCCGCGTGTTGAATGTGTTGAACCTTCTGCCCCGGACACCTATCAACAATTTCAGCCTTTGCAACCGGACGAACCATCACATGCCCGATACCGAGCTTGGCCTCTGGCGCGGACAGGAGCGCAGCAGCTGGATCCGCCTGCGCACGCTGATCTGGCTGCGCTGGGTCGCCATCGCGGGCCAAGTGATCGCCATCACCGTCGCCCAGCGCTGGTATCATCTGCAGCTGGAGCTGGGCCTGTGCTATGTCGCCATCGGCGTTTCGGTCGCCGCCAACCTTCTGGCGATGCTGATTTTCCCCGAAAACAAGCGCCTGTCGGAATCCGAAGGTTTCGTCACCATCCTGTTCGACCTGTTGCAGCTGGGCTTTCTGCTCTATCTGACCGGCGGGCTGCACAACCCGTTTGCGCTCTTGCTGCTGGGGCCGGTGGTGATCTCGGCCAACATGATGGGGCTGCGCTCGACCGTTCCGATCGGCGCGGTCGCGATCGCGCTGGTGGTGCTGCTGGCCAAGTTCCATCTGCCGCTCAGGACCGAACTGGGCTATGTCCTGCGCGTGCCGGATCTGTTCCTGTTCGGCAACATGGTCGCAACGATCATCGCGATCTGCTTTCTGGGCGCCTATTCCTGGCGGATCAGTTCCGAGATGCGATCGATGTCGGATGCGCTCGCCGCGACCCAGATGGCGCTGGCGCGGGAACAGAAGCTCACCGACCTGGGCGGCGTCGTGGCGGCCGCCGCGCATGAACTGGGCACGCCGCTTGCAACGATCAAGCTGACCAGTTCGGAACTGATGGAGGAGCTCGACGACCGCCCCGACCTGCGCGAGGATGTTGCGCTGATCCGCGAACAGGCCGATCGCTGCCGCGACATCCTGCGCGGCATGGGGCGCGCCGGCAAGAGCGATCTGCACCTGCGTCAGGCGCCGCTCTCAACCGTCGTCCACGAAGCGGCCGAACCGCACATGGAGCGCGGCAAGACCATCCATTTCGAGGAAGGGCCCGCCGACGGCGGTGACGTCGAGCAGCCGCAGATCCTGCGCATGCCCGAAATCATCCACGGCCTGCGCAACCTGGTCCAGAATGCGGTCGATTTCGCGCGCGCCAATGTCTGGGTCGAAACCTCGTGGAGCGAGGACCGGATCACGGTGCGCATCCTCGATGACGGGCGCGGCTATCCTTCGCATCTGATCGGCCGCATCGGCGACCCTTTCGTGCGCCGCAAACGCGCCGCCTCCGATCGCAAGCAACGCCCCGAATACGAAGGCATGGGGCTGGGGCTTTTCATCGCCAAGACGCTGCTGGAACGGTCCGGCGCAACACTTGCCTTCGGCAACGCGCGCGATTCGTTCCACCGCTTTCGCGCCCGCCCCGAGCAACGCGGTGCCGTGGTCGAGGTCACCTGGCCGCGCGCCAAGATCGACGCGGTGCATGGAGAAAACGCGGTGCCGATCGGGCAGAACCAGCCGATTCAGGTGTGACACGCCGCTGACCGAGCCGGATTAATCGCCCGTTAACCTTTTCGCCACCACCATGAACCCGCGACTCGGATCCGGGGACGGTGGGCTTGGAGCAGATTTTCAGTCTTGAGGTCATGTTGACGGTGGTGGCCTGCGTGACCGCGGCGGCGGGGACCGTGGTCTATCTGGTCCCACGCCCGGCGGCGCAGAACCCATCGGCCGCCGCCTCCCCCGTGCATGACACGGTGTTTCTGTTTGACGGTGACGAACTGATCGACGGATCGGCGTCGGCCTTCGATGCCGCCGAAATACCGGAACTCCCGACGAGCTGGTCATCCCTGCGCGCCGATCTCGAACAGGCCTGTCCCGACTTTCCCGAAACCCCCGCCGGGCTACAGGATCGGGAACGCCTGTTCTGCGCGACTCCCGCCGGCCCGGTCGAGATCGAGCGGTTGGGCAATGTCACCCGCGTCGCCCTGCCCGCCGCCGCGCTCCGGCCGGCGCATCGTCCCGCCGGCGACACGGGGCTTGCGGTCGCGCCCTACCCGGCCTGGCGCGTCGACATGGGCGGCACGGTCATTTGGCACAATGCCGCCTACAAGGCCCTCGTTACCCGGATCCGCGGGCGCCACGTCGATCTGTCCCGGCCGATCTTTCCACCCGTGGACCGGGTCGGGCGCAAGGTTCGCCTGTCGCTGGATCAGCCCGAACGCGTCGCGGGGCGGAAACTGTGGTTCGACGTGACGGCCGTTCCGCAAGAGGACGAAACCCTGTTCTTTGCGACGGACGTGAACGCCGTTGTCGAGGCCGAGGCCGCCCAGCGCAACTTTGTGCAGACCCTTGCCAAGACCTTTGCGCAGCTCTCGATCGGGCTGGCGATCTTTGACCGAAACCGGCAACTGGCCTTGTTCAACCCCGCGCTCGTGGACCTGACTGCGCTGCCCGCCGACTTCCTGTCGGCCCGCCCGACATTGTTCGACTTCTTCGACCGGTTGCGGGACTGCCGGATGATGCCCGAACCGCGCGACTACCGAAGCTGGCGCCGACAGATGGCGGAACTGGACGCCGCGGCCAGCGACGGCAAATATCAGGAAACGTGGACTCTCCCTTCGGGCGCGGTCTACTCGATCAGCGGGCGGCCCCATCCGGACGGCGCCGTGGCGTTCATGTTCGAAAACATCACCGCCGAGGTGACCCTGACCCGACGCTTTCGGGCCGACCTGGAAATGGGACAGGCGGTGCTGGATCAACTGGACGACGCGATCGCTGTGTTTTCCGCCGAAGGGATACTGGCGATCACCAACCGGGGGTTCCGGCGCCTTTGGGACATCGACCCCGATCAGACGCTCCGGCAGACCACGATCATCGACGCGACAAAGGTCTGGCAGGAACATAGCTTGCCCACGCCGGTCTGGGGCGAGTTGCAGGACTTTGTCATGCAAAGTGACAACCGCGCGGATTGGAGGGCCGAGATCCGGATGCGCGACGGTCGATCGGTAACCTGCCACGTCCAGCCGATACAGGACGGCGCCACCATGGTCCGGTTCGGTCTCTCGGAACGGTCGGCAGCCAGGGCCCTGCAGGCCCTTCCCGCCCCGTCCACGGCCTGATCCGGCTTGCAGGTGGCGGAGCGCCTCGCCATTGTGGCGCCATGACCGCGACCGCCGAAATATCAGCCCGGACGCCCGAGGACACCGCACGTCTTGCCGAACGGCTCGGACGCCGCCTCCGACCCGGGGACGTGTTGTTGCTCGAAGGCCCGATCGGCGCGGGCAAGACGCATTTTGCCCGCTGCCTGATCCAGTCGTTGATGGACACGCCCGAAGACGTGCCGTCGCCCACCTTCACGCTGGTGCAGACCTATGACACGGCCGCCGGTGAAATCTGGCACGCCGACCTCTATCGCCTGACCAGCCTTGATGAGATCGAGGAGCTTGGACTCGCCGAAGCCTTCGAGTCGGCGATCTGTCTGATCGAATGGCCCGACCGCCTGGGTCCACTGTCGCCGCCGGGCGCCCTGACGGTGAGGTTTGAGTCCGACCCCGATGACGAACTTGCCCGCCGGATCGCATTTGGCTGGACCGACCCGCGGTGGAAAGCGGTGGTGGAGAAGCTCTGACATGGCCGACCGCGACTCGCTGATCGCAGATTTCCTGTCACGAACGGCCTGGGCCGGCGCCCGCCGCGCGCCGCTGGCCGGCGATGCCTCGAACCGCCGATACGAGCGACTGACCGACCCGGCCACCGGGCGCACCGCCGTTCTGATGGATGCGCCGCCAGTCAAGGGAGAGGACGTGCGCCCCTTTGTCCGCATCGCGCAGTTCCTGCGCGGCGCCGGGCTGAGCGCGCCAGAGATCTTCGCCGAAGATACCGTTTATGGGTTCCTGCTGCTCGAGGATCTGGGCGATGACCTCTTCGCCCGGGTTCTGGAGCGGCGGCCCGACTTGGAAAACAGTCTCTATGAAGCCGGAATCGACGTTCTTGCCGCACTTCATGCGGTCGATCCGCCCGACCTTCCGTCCTACGATCCCGCTCTGATGAGCGAACTTGCCGCACTGGCCTTTGACAAGTATCGCTCGGGCGTCGTCGGAGACGCGAACGACGGGATCCGCGCTGAGTTCGTCGCCCGTTTCCGGCAGCTTCTGGAACATGCCGCAACGCCGGAACGGCCGGTCCTGATCCAGCGTGACTATCACGCCGAGAACCTGCTGTGGCTGCCGGAAAGATCCGGCCCCGCCCGCGTCGGTCTTCTGGACTTTCAGGACGCGATGCTGGGGCATCCGGCCTATGACCTCGTGTCGCTGTTGCAGGATGCCCGCCGCGACGTGCCGCCCGCGATCGAAACCGCCATGATCGACAGGTTCGTGACGCGGACCGGCGCGGACCGGGCCGCGTTCCTGCCCGCCTATGCGGTGCTGGGCGCCCAGCGCAACCTGCGAATCCTGGGCGTTTTCGCGCGACTCGGCATGGAACATGGCAAGCCGCATTACGTTGACCTGATCCCCAGGGTCTGGCGTCTGCTGCAGCACGACCTCGATCACCCGGCGCTGGACCCCGTCGCCACCCTGCTGCGCGCGGCGCTGCCCGAGCCCACGCCCGACAACCTGCAAAGGCTGAAACGTCAATGACCGAAACGCCACGGGCCGTGATGCTGTTTGCCGCGGGCTTCGGCACCCGGATGGGAGCGCTGACCAAGGACCGGCCAAAGCCGCTGATCCAGGTCGCCGGCCGGCCCCTGATCGACCATGCGCTGGATCTGGCACAGGCGACCCGACCAACGCGGATCGTTGCGAATGTCCATTATCACGCAGACATGCTGGCCGCCCATCTGGGCCCGCGCGGCGTGCTGCTGTCGCGCGAAGAACCCGAAATCCTGGAGACCGGCGGCGGCTTGCGCGCGGCGTTGCCGCTCTTGGGGCCGGGGCCGGTCTTTACCATGAATACGGACGCGATCTGGGTCGGGCCGAACCCGCTGGCGCTGCTGGCGAGCGCCTGGAACCCGGCCCGGATGGATGCGTTGTTGATGTGTGTGCCGGTGGCGCGCGCGGTCGGGCATGACGGACCCGGCGACTTTGCAGCCGACGACAAGGGCCGGATCCGGCGCGGGCCGGGGCTGGTCTATGGCGGCGTTCAGATCGTCAGGACCGAAGGGCTGCACGACTTTGAAGAGGCCGCTTTTTCCCTGAACAGACTCTGGGATCGGATGCAGCGGGCCGGCCGGCTGCATGCCGTAACCTATCCCGGCCGGTGGTGCGACGTGGGCCATCCCGGCGGTATCGCGCTGGCCGAAGCCCTGCTGGAGGACCAGGATGTTTGACCCGACCGAGGCCCCGCGCGTTTTTGCCTTGCCGGTTGGCGTGGATTTTCCCCGGGCGCTGATCGATGGGCTGGCGTCGCGCCTGGCCGGGCACCCGCCCGAGACCATGGCCCGCGTTCATCTGGTCGTCAACACCCGCCGCATGGCGCGCCGCATTCGCGACCTGTTCGATCAGGGGCCGCCACGCCTTTTGCCACGGTTGTCGTTGGTGGCCGATCCGTTCGACCCGCGGGACGCCGCTGCGATGCCGCCCGCGATCCCGCCGTTGCGGCGGCGGCTTGAGCTGGCGCAGCTGGTGGCCGACCTGCTGGACCGGCAACCCGATCTGGCCGCGCGCGAATCCGTCTTTGCGCTGGCCGACAGCCTCGCGGCGCTGATCGACGAGATGCATGGCGAAGGTGTCGCGCCGAAGGCGATCCGCGATCTGGACGTGTCCGACCTGTCAGGTCATTGGGCGCGCGCGCAGGCCTTCATCGGTATCGCCGAGGCATTCGCCGGGGCCGCCGATGACGGGCTTGACCCGCAGGGCCGGCTGCGGCGAATGGTCGAGCGGATGGTCGCCCGGTGGGAAACCGACCCGCCCGATCACCCTGTGATCGTCGCCGGTTCGACGGGCTCGCGCGGGACGACGCTGATGCTGATGCAGGCGGTGGCGCGGTTGCCGCAGGGGGCCGTCATCCTCCCGGGGTTCGACTTTGACATGCCCGCGCCGGTCTGGGATGGACTGGACGACGCGCTGACCGCCGAGGACCACCCGCAATACCGGTTCCGCAAGCTGATGGATGGACTAGGCATCGGTCCCGGTGACGTCCGGCGCTGGACGGACACCGCCCCCGCGTCGCCAGAACGCAACCGGCTGGTGTCGCTGGCGCTGCGGCCTGCGCCCGTGACGGATGCCTGGATGCGCGAGGGGCCACAGCTGGAAGGGATCGACCGCGCCACGCAAAATGTAACCCTGATCGAGGCCCCGACCCCGCGCGAAGAGGCGCTGGCCATAGCCCTGCGCCTGCGGCAGGCGGCCGAGGACGGGCAGCGCGCCGCGCTCATAACGCCGGACCGGATGCTGACGCGGCAGGTCACCGCGGCGCTGGATCGCTGGGGGATCGAACCCGACGACAGCGCGGGCATGCCGTTGCAGCTTTCGGCGCCGGGGCGGTTCCTGCGCCATGTGGCCGAGTTGTTTACCGGCCCTCTGACCGGCGAGGCGCTGCTGACGCTGCTCAAGCATCCCTTGACCCACAGCGCGGACGGGCGGGGCGCGCATCTGTTGCTGACCCGTGATCTGGAGCTGCATCTGCGCCGCAACGGGCCGCCATTTCCCGACGAGACGGCGCTGCGCGCCTGGGGCGGCACGCACAAGGCGGCGACGCCGGAATGGATCGACTGGGTGGTGCGCTGTTTCTGCGCGCAGGAACTGCCGGCGCGGCTGCCTCTGCAAGACTGGGTGACGCGGCTGCGCAGGCTGGCCGAGGCGATTGCCGGCGGCGCCGCCGCCGATGGGTCGGGCGCTCTGTGGCAGAAGAATGCCGGCCAGAAGGCCCGCGAGGTGATGGACATGCTCGCAGCCGAGGCCGGGGCAGGGGGCCAGATGACCGCCCGCGACTTTGCCGAGCTGCTGGGCGCGCTGCTGTCGGGCGAAGAGGTCCGCGACCGCGACACGCCGCATCCGCATATCATGATCTGGGGCACGATCGAGGCGCGGGTGCACGGCGCCGACCTGATGATCCTGGCGGGGTTGAACGAAGGCAGCTGGCCGGAATCGCCGCCCCCCGACCCGTGGCTGAACCGCAAGATGCGGCACGATGCGGGTCTGCTGCTGCCCGAACGCCGGATCGGGCTGTCGGCGCACGACTTTCAGCAGGCCATCGCCGCGCCCGAAGTCTGGCTGACCCGCTCGATCCGTTCGGACGACGCGGAAACGGTGCCGTCGCGCTGGCTGAACCGGCTGACCAACCTTCTGGACGGGCTGGAGGCCAACGGGGGCAGGGCGGCCTTGCGCGCGATGCGCGACCGGGGACGCACCTGGCTGGACTGGGCGCATCAGCTTGAGCGCCCCGAGCCCGCGCCGCCCGCGCCGCGCCCCTCGCCCCGACCGCCGGTAGCGGCGCGGCCCGACCGGCTGTCGGTGACGCAGGTCAAGACGCTGATCCGCGACCCTTATGCGATCTACGCCCGCAAGGTGCTGCGGCTGGAGCCACTGAAACCGCTGGTGCAGGAACCCGACGCGCTGTTGCGTGGCACGGTGATGCACGAGGTGCTGGAACGGCTGGTCAAGGCCAGCCTGTCCGATGGCGACCTGGGCCGCGACCGCTTTCTTGCGCTGGCCGAAGAAATCCTGACTCGCGACGTGCCCTGGCCCGCGGCGCGGCGGTTGTGGCTGGCGCGGCTGGCGCGGGCGGCTGACTGGTTCCTCGAAGGCGAAGCCGAAAGACAGACCCGCGCCATCCCGGTCGGGTTCGAGGCCGGCGGCAAGGTCACGATCGACGATCTGGGCTTTACCCTCACGGCCAAGGCCGACCGGATCGACCGCGACGCCCATGGCCGGCTGATCCTTTACGACTACAAGACCGGCAAACCGCCGTCGAAGAAGGAACAGGCCGCGTTCGACAAGCAGCTGCTGCTCGAGGCCGCGATGGCCGAGAAGGGCGCGTTCGAGGGGATCGGCCCCGCGCCAGTGGCCAATGCGGTCTTTATCGGGCTGAGCACGAAACCCGAAGAGGTGCCCGCGCCTCTGGACCAAGACCCGCCCGAGAAGGTCTGGGACGAATTCCGCCAGCTGATCGCCGCCTATCAGAACCCCGAGCAGGGGTTCACCGCGCGCCGCATGCTGCAGAAAGACACTGATACGGGGGATTTCGACCATCTCGCCCGCTATGGCGAATGGGATCCCAGCACCGACCCGACCCCGGAGGATCTGGAATGACGGCCCCGAACGACGCCACCGAACGCCAAATTCAGGCGGCGCGGCCCGATGCCTCGACCTGGCTTGCCGCGAACGCCGGATCGGGCAAGACGCGGGTGCTGACCGATCGCGTGGCGCGGCTGCTGCTGGAGGGCGTGCCGCCCCAGCGCATCCTGTGCCTGACCTATACCAAGGCCGCCGCAGGCGAGATGCAGAACCGCCTGTTCCGGCGGCTGGGCGAATGGGCGATGTTGCAGGATGACAGGCTGCGCAAGGCGCTGGACGCGCTGGGCGTGGCGGGTCCGCTGGATGCCGACCGGCTGGCCCATGCCCGCACGCTCTTTGCCCGCGCGATCGAAACGCCCGGCGGGTTGAAGATCCAGACCATCCATGCGTTTTGCGCCTCGCTGTTGCGGCGGTTCCCGCTCGAGGCGCGCGTCAGCCCGCAATTCACCGAGGTCGAGGACCGCGCCGCCGCCCTGTTGCGGGCCGAAATCGTCGAAGAGTTCGCCGACGGCCCGCAAGCGCCGCTGATCGACGGGGTGGCGCAATATCTGACGGACTCTTCGCTAGACGAGCTTACCGCCGCGATCGTCGCCCAGCGTGAAGGCTTCGCCCGGCCGCTGGATTGGGCCGGTCTTCTGACCCTTCTGGGTCTGCCGGAGGGTTTCGACGAGAAAACCCTGCTGGCCGAGGTGTTTCTGGGCGGTGAAATGGAGTTGATCCGCAGCCTGCTGCCCGCGCTGTCGGTGAGCGGCGCCAACGACCAGAAGGCCGCAGCCAAACTGGCCGGGATCAAGGCGCCGGACATGGCGGCTCTGCCAATCCTTGAGGATGTCTTTCTGACAGGGGCCAAGGCCAAGGAACCCTTCACCGCCAAGATCGGCAGCTTTCCCACCAAGGGACTGCGCGAGGGCGCGCTGGCGACGCAAATGCCCTTGTTAGAGCCGCTCATGCTGCGGGTCGAAGCTGCGCGCCCCCGCCGGCTCGCGCTGGCCGCCGCGCACCGGGCGCTGGCGCTGCACCGCTTTGCCGCAGCCTTTCTGCCGGAATACGAACGGCGCAAGCAGCTGCGCGGCTGGCTGGACTTCGACGATCTGATCGCCAAGGCGCGGCAGCTGCTGAACGACCCCGCCGTCGCCGCGTGGGTGCTGTATCGGCTGGACGGGGGCATCGACCATATCCTTGTGGACGAGGCACAGGACACCAGCCCCGCGCAGTGGGACGTGATCGAAAAGCTCGCGCAGGAATTCACCAGCGGCGCAGGCGCGCGCCAGGAAGTCACGCGGACGATTTTCGTCGTGGGCGACAAGAAACAGTCGATCTATTCCTTTCAGGGCGCGGACCCGTCGGCCTTTGACCGGATGCAGGCCGAATTCGGCCGGCGCCTGCGCGAAGCCGGCCAGCCCTTGCAGGATCTGTCGCTGGAATATTCCTTCCGCTCCTCGACCGCGATCCTGCATCTGGTTGATCTCGTGTTCGAAGGGCAGGAAGCCGCCGGTTTCCGGCGCGACTCGCTGCATCGGGCGTTCAAGTCCGACCTGCCGGGCCGGGTGGATCTGTGGCCGCTGGTGGAAAAGCAAAAGGACGAGGACGACCGGGCCTGGTTCGAGCCGCTGGACCGCCGCAGCCCGCGCCATCACGCGGTGGTTCTGGCCGAGCGGATCGCCCAGACCATCCGCGACCTGATCGACCGGGGCGAGACGATCCCGGATGATGGGCCGAAGCCCGGCACCTTTGTCCGCCGCCCGGTTCGGGCGGGAGATTTCCTGATCCTTGTCCGCCGCCGGTCCGACCTGTTCGCAGAGATCATTCGCGCCTGCAAGGCCGCGGGCCTTCCGATCGCGGGGGCGGATCGGCTCAAGGTCGGGGCGGAACTGGCGGTGCGGGATCTGGCGGCGGTGCTGCGGTTCCTCGCCACGCCCGAGGACGACCTGTCGCTGGCCTGCGCGCTGAAGTCGCCGCTGTTTGGCTGGAGCGAGCAGCAGCTGTTCGATCTCGCCCATCGGCGCGGCCATGCTTGGCTGTGGGAGGCCCTGCGAAAGCGCGCGGCGGATTACGCCGAAACCCACGCGATCCTGACCGACCTGCTGGGTCAGGCGGATTTCCTGCGCCCCTATGATCTGATCGAGCGGATTCTGATCCGTCATCGCGGGCGCGAAAAGCTGCTGGGCCGGCTGGGTGCCGAGGCCGAGGACGGGATCAACGCGCTCTTGTCGCAGGCGTTGGCCTATGAACGGTCGGACATTCCCAGCCTGACCGGGTTTCTGACCTGGATGGAGACCGACGATCTGGAGATCAAGCGCCAGATGGGCAGCGCCGGCAACATGGTGCGGGTGATGACCGTGCACGGGGCCAAGGGGCTGGAGTCGCCGATCGTGATACTGCCCGATACGACAACCTGGCGATACCGCAACCGCGATACGGTGGTGCCGGCCGATGGCGTGCCGCTGTGGAAGGCGGGGCTGGACGCACCGCCCGAGGTAATGGCCGCGGCACTGGACGAGGCGCGCGAAAAGCAGGAACAGGAACGGTTGCGGCTTTTGTATGTGGCTCTGACAAGGGCGGAAAAGTGGTTGATCGTGGCCGGTGCAGGCGACCTGCCGAAATCCGGTGACAGCTGGTATCAGCGGGTCGAGAAAGCGCTGCTTCGCGCCGGCGCGGTGGAGGAAGACGGCGTGCTGCGCCTTGCCCATGGCGACTGGCACGCGCCGCCGCTGACCGCGCCGCGCGCAGAGGACGACCGGACCGCGCCGTTGTCCGACCCGTTTCTGCGCCCACCGCCCGCCCCGCGCGCCCGGCCGGAGGTTCTGAGCCCGTCGGATCTGGGCGGCGCCAAGGCCTTGCCGGGCGAGGCCGGGCAGGACGAAGAGGCCGCCAAGCTGTGGGGCACGCGGGTGCACCTGTTGCTGGAGCATTTTCCGCTGCTGCCGCAGGCCGACTGGGCACGGGCGGCGGAAAACCTGCTGGCCGATGCCGATCCTGCGGATCGCGCCGCCGCGCTGGCCGAAGCCCGGAAAGTTCTGACCGCCCCGCATCTGGCCGAGGTCTTCGCGCCGGATACGCTGGCCGAGGTGCCGGTATCCGCAACGATCGGGGGGCGGCGGATTCACGGCGTGATCGACCGGCTGATCGTCGCGCCGGACCGGGTTCGCGTGGTCGATTTCAAGACCAATGCCGTGGTGCCGGAGCGTCCCGAGGATTGCCCCGAGGGGCTGTTGCGGCAAATGGGCGCCTATGCGACGGCGCTGGAACAGATCTATCCGGGGCGCGCAGTCGAGACGGCGATCCTGTGGACCCGAACCGCGGCGCTGATGCCGCTGCCGCACGATCTCGTGACGCGGGCGGTCGAACGCGCGGCGTGTCTTGACGATGCCGACGCCCCTACCTAGGTTCGACCGCAACCAAGGTTCATTCAGGAGACAGAATATGTCCACCGTAGCCGTCAGCGACGCCACTTTCGACGCCGAAGTGAAGAATTCCGATGTCCCCGTGGTGGTGGACTTCTGGGCCGAGTGGTGCGGCCCCTGCAAGCAGATCGGCCCGGCGCTGGAAGAGCTGGCGGCGGAATATGCCGGCAAGGTCAAGATCGCCAAGGTGGATGTGGACCAGAACCCGAACGTTGCCGCCGGCCTGGGCGTGCGCGGTATCCCGGCCCTGTTCATCTTCAAGGACGGACAGCCGGTGTCGAGCCGAATGGGTGCGGCACCCAAGGCGGCGCTGAAGAGCTGGATCGACGAGTCGATCTGACCTTTGAACGGTCGGATCGCCGGGGGCGTCCCAACGGGGCGCCCTTTTTCGTTGCGGCGCTGCGCGGGTGGTGTCAGGGCTGAGGCGCCGGAATCGCAACGGGTATTTGGGACCAGAAAGAAGCAGGAAGGGCGCATGTCCTGACGCAGGGTCATGCGCTCTTGTGCCGGGTTTCGCCGCGTTCCATATAGGCGTGGACCTGACAAGGAGGCCGCCCATGAGCAAAGAGGATTTTCCCGGCTGGCATGGCACCACGATCATCGGCGTCCGCAAGGGCGGCGAGGTGGTGGTGGCCGGCGACGGACAGGTATCGCTGGGTCAGACCGTGATCAAGGGCAGCGCGCGCAAGGTGCGCCGACTGACCCCCGGCGGGTCCGAGGTGGTGGCCGGGTTCGCGGGTTCGACAGCGGATGCGTTTACGCTGCTGGAGCGGCTGGAGTCGAAGCTGGAGGCGACGCCGGGACAACTGGCGCGGGCCTGCGTTGAGCTGGCCAAGGACTGGCGCACCGACAAGTATCTGCGCAATCTCGAGGCGATGCTGATCGTCACCGACGGCGCCGACATGTTCGTGATCACCGGCGCGGGCGACGTGCTGGAGCCCGAACATGACGTAGCGGCGATCGGGTCGGGCGGAAACTATGCGCTGGCGGCGGCGCGGGCGATGATGGACAGCGACCGCGATCCCGAGGAGATCGCGCGCCGCGCGATGGCGATTGCCGCCGACATCTGTGTCTATACCAACGGCAACCTGACCGTGGAGAAGATTTCCAAATGACCGACCTGACCCCTCGCGAGATCGTCAGCGAACTGGACCGTTTCATCATCGGCCAGAAGGATGCCAAACGCGCCGTGGCCGTGGCGCTGCGCAACCGCTGGCGGCGCAAGCAGCTGCCGGACGACCTGCGCGAGGAGGTCTATCCCAAGAACATCCTGATGATCGGCCCAACCGGCGTCGGCAAGACCGAGATCAGTCGCCGGCTGGCACGGCTGGCGCGGGCGCCCTTCATCAAGGTCGAAGCGACCAAGTTCACCGAGGTCGGCTATGTCGGCCGGGACGTGGAACAGATCATCCGCGATCTGGTCGATGCCGCGATCATGCAGACCCGCGAATGGATGCGCGAAGAGGTCAGGGCCCGCGCCCACAAGGCGGCCGAAGAGCGCGTTCTGGACGTGATCGCCGGCGAGAACGCCCGCGAGGCCACGCGCGAGATGTTTCGCGACAAGCTCAAGCGCGGTGAGCTGGACGATACCGTGATCGAACTGGACGTCGAGGATCACTCCAACCCGATGCCGATGTTCGACATTCCCGGTCAGCCCGGCGCCAGCATGGGGATGCTCAACCTTGGCGACCTGTTCGGCAAGGCCTTCGGCGGGCGCAAGGTGCGGCGCAAGATGACAGTGGCCGAGAGTTATGAGGTGCTGATCGACGAAGAGGCCGACAAGCTGCTGGACGACGAAACCGTCACCCGCACGGCGCTGGAGGCGGTCGAGCAGAACGGGATCGTGTTCCTGGACGAGATCGACAAGGTCTGCGCACGGGCCGACGTGCGGGGCGGTGATGTCAGCCGCGAGGGCGTGCAGCGCGATCTGCTGCCGCTGATCGAGGGCACCACGGTGTCCACGAAACATGGCCCGGTGAAGACCGACCATATCCTGTTCATCGCCAGCGGCGCGTTCCATATCGCCAAGCCGGCGGACCTGCTGCCCGAGCTTCAGGGCCGGTTGCCGATCCGGGTCGAGCTGCGGGCGCTGACCGAAGAGGATTTCGTGCGCATCCTGACCGAGACGGACAACGCGTTGACCCGGCAATATGCCGCCCTTATGGGCACCGAAGAGGTCGAGGTCACCTTCACCGAGGACGGCATCGCCGCGCTGGCGCGGATCGCCGCCGACGTGAACCGGACGGTGGAAAACATCGGCGCGCGCCGGCTGTATACCGTGATGGAGCGGGTGTTCGAGGAGCTGTCCTTTACCGCCCCCGATCGCGCGGGCGAGACGGTCGTGGTGGATGCGGCCTTTGTCGACAAGAACCTTGGCGAGCTGGCCCGCTCGACGGATCTGAGCCGCTACGTTCTTTAGGCGCGGGCCGCGGCCAGAGTCGATGGCGTTGCCCCGGGTTCAGAGGATTTGTTCATGCGCGCGTTGATGGTTTTCGTTCTCTTTCTGGGTCTTGGAGCCTGCGAAAACAAGTCTTACACGCCTGTCTTGCCGCAGGCTTTGTCCATCGGCGAACCCGAGACGGTTTTTGTCGCCACGACGCGGGCGCGAGAAGCCGACGGCGGTTTCAGCTATCGCCGCTCGCAAACGGCGACCACCATGGCGCTGACAATTTCCGTGCCGCCCGACCATGAGCCGGGCAACGCCGATTTCGGCTTTGCCAATCCCGATCCCGCGCACGAGTTCAGCGTCGCGGCGCGGCGGGAATTCGACACCGACCGCGCCTTTCAGAACGCTTTGCGCGCCGAGCTGCGCCGACTGCCGCCAGGGCAGCGTGACGTGACCGTCTATGTTCACGGATACAACGCCACGCTTTACGAGGCGTCCTATCGCGCGGCGCAGATCGGGCACGATCTGGATCTGCCGGGGGCACAGGCGGTCTATTCCTGGCCCAGCCTTGGCAGCGTGACGGGCTATGCCTATGACACCGATTCGGTGCTTTTCGCGCGTGACGGGCTGGAGCACATGCTGAGGCTGATCGATCAGGTCGGTCCGGACAACCTGGTGATCGTGGCGCATTCGATGGGCAGCCTTCTGGTTATGGAAACGCTGAGACAGGCCGATTTGCGCCAACCGGGCTGGTCGGCGCGCAGCATAGATGGCGTGATGTTCGTGTCGCCGGATCTGGACATCGATGTCTTTCGGTCGCAACTGGCCGCGCTCAAGGCGCCGCCACAGCCTATGGTCGTGGTCGCCTCGCGCAAGGATCCCGTGCTGCTGCTTTCCTCGGCCCTGCGCGGCGGGAGTGAGCGCGACCGGTTGGGCAATATCGCCAATTTCGACGAGGTGAGCGATCTGCCGATCGTGTTGCTGGACGTGTCGGCCTTTGCCACGCTGACGACAAATCCGCACTTTGTCGCCGCTGCGTCGCCCGCGCTGGTCCGCCTGCTCAATCAGGCGGCGAAGGTGGCCAAGACGATGGATGTGGTGCGCCTTCAGGACGTGTTGCCCGGCACGGTGGTCAAGGGTTCGCGGGCGGTGGCGATCACTTTGGACAGCCCCGTCTGATGCGCAATCAGGGCCGCCGCAGGTAGACGTAATAGGCACCTTCGCCGCCGTGGCTGCGATGGGCCGGGGTGACCTGCAGCACCGCCTGCGCTAAAGGCGGCAGCGACAGCCATTGCGGCACATGATGACGCAGCACGCCGCGCGGCGACGGGATCGGCCCCTCGTCGCGGTCGCGCGATTTTCCCTTGCCGGTTATCACCAGCACCAGCCTATGCCCCGAAGCCTGAGACGACAGCACGAAGCGGATCAGCCGGGAATGGGCCGAGTCCAGCCGGTGCCCGTGCAGATCAAGCCGCGCCTGCGGTTTCAGCTTGCCGCGCGTCATGCGCTGATAGGTCTTGCGGTCCATGCGCATGGGCGCATCCATCAACTCGCGCGTCACGGATGATCGCAGGTCATGGGACGGCGGCTCAGTGCCGGCGGAGTCGCCGACTGCAAAGGGTTCGATGCGTCGCGAAAGCTGAGCAAGCGGCTTGCGCGGTTTCGGTTTTGGCAGCGGGGTCGGGCGCGGGTGGTCTTCGCATTCCGGGTGCGCGCGCTGGGCGGTGCGGGCGACCCGACGCCACAGCTCAATCTCATCCGGTGTCAGCCGTCTGCGGGTCATTGCCGGTCCTCGGCCGCCATCGCATAGGCGCGTTGGATCGGCAGCAGAACGACCATCCGCCCCGGATCGCGCAACTGTCCGGCCGCCTGTCCCGCCGCATCGCCCGTGCCAAAGAAGATGTCGGCCCGCTGCGGGCCCTTGATGGCCGAACCGGTATCCTGCGCGACCATCAGCCGGTGCATCTTGCCGTGGCCTTCCTTTTCGATCCAGACTGGCGCGCCCAGCGGGACGAACGCCGGATCCACCGCGATGCTGCGAAGCGGCGTCAGCGACCGGTTCATCGCCCCCCGCGGCCCGTCGGCTTCGCGCATGGCGCGGAGCACGCGAAAGAACACGTAGGACGGGTTGTGCCGCAACAGGTCCAGACCGATGTCGGGATTTCTGCGCACCCAGTTGCGGATCACTTGGGCGCTGACCTGGTGCGCCTTGTAGATCCCGCGCCGGATCAGTTCGACTCCGACCGACCGATAGGGATGGCCGTTCGCCCCGCCATAGCCGACACGGATCGTCGAGCCGTCCTGTAGCCGAATGCGGCCCGATCCCTGGATCTGGAGAAAGAAGAGCTCGACCGGATCGTCCACCCACGCGATTTCCAGCCCGCGCCCGTCCAGCACGCCGCTTTCCTCTATCTCGCGGCGGGTCAGCCATGGACTGCGGGCTTGCGCCTCGGGCGGCATACGATAGACCGGATAGCGGAACCGGGCCGTGCGCGTGCGCGATCCCTCGAGTTCCGGTTCGAAATAGCCGGTGAACAGACATTCCGACCCGTCGCTGATCAGGACCGGGCGAAAGAAGAGTTCAAAGAACGTGCGGGCGGCCTCAGGTTTCTGGTGCTGAGCCACGGCACAGATCGCCTGCCAGTCAGGATCCTTCAGATCCGGGCAGGTTACAAGGAAAGTGGTCAGCGCCGCGGCATGGTCGTCCTGGGCCCACCCGTCGAGGTCGTCGAAGTCCAGGATCCGATGGGTGATCGTTTCTCCGGTTCCGCGCGTCGGGAGGGTCGCCATGATCATGGCTCCCGTAAACAGGATCCATCGGAGGCGTGCAATCATTCGTCCGTGGCTATGAGCCGCCAGTTCGGATCGTCGCTGCCCATCTCGCGGGCGAAGGTCCAGACGTCCTTTTGGCGTTTGACGCCGGTTTCGCTGCCCTCGACGATATTGCCGTCGCGGTCGCGAACGACGGTGGTCAGCTCGCCGACAAAGCGGACGGTGATTTCCGCCATGTTCGTCGCCTTGTCGAAGCTGGCGTCGACAATGGTGGTTTCCCGCACGCCGATGAAGTCGGATTCGACGGTCAGGCCCTGCGCCTTGCGCTGCTCGACCACTTCGGCAAAGGCCTGGTAGACGTCATCGGCAAGAAACGGCCGGATCTGTTCGACGTCGCCGTTGTCAAAGGCGGTCACGATCATCTCGTAGGCCGCGCGCGCGCCCTGCACGAAATCGGCCAGCAGGAAATCGGGCTCGACCCGCTTCATCGCCGCGAGTTCCCGCGCGGCCTTGCTGTCGGCGGGGACATAATCCGAAATGTCGGTGTCCGGCCCACCTTCGATGACTTCAAAATCGCGCGTCGCCTTGCGGGCCGTCTGGTCGGGAACCGGCGGTTTTTCAAAGCCTTCCCGCGTGCCCAGAACGCTGCGCAGGCGCAGGATCAGGAACACGGCGATGCCGGCGAGCACCAGAAGCTGGATCAGGGGAGAGTTCATGCAATTCCTCGATTCCGCGGACGGGGCTTTGTAAGCGTGGTGTTGCGCTCTTATGTAGGGGACGTTCCGGGCCAAGTCCACTGGTCCGCATCCATCACAAGGGATATTCGCATGCTTCTGTTTCTGGCCTTCGTCCTGGTGCCGCTCATCGAAATCGCGCTGTTCATCCAGATCGGCGGCGCGATAGGGCTGTGGCCGACACTCGCCATCGTCATTCTGACCGCCATTCTGGGCACCTGGCTGGTGCGCACGCAGGGGCTCATGACTCTGAGCCGGCTGCAAAAATCCTTTGCCGAGCTTGACGACCCGACCGAACCGCTGGCGCATGGCGCGATGATCCTGATCGCGGGCGCGCTTTTGCTCACGCCCGGATTTTTCACGGATGCGGTCGGCTTTGCCCTGCTGGCGCCGCCCGTCCGGCAGGCGGTGTTTCGCTGGATCCGGTCGCGCATGACGGTCACGCATTTCCATATGGGCGGCGGAATGGCCTACGACATGCGTCACGGCCCCTTTGACGATGGCGACGTTATCGATGGCGAGTTCGAGGAAATTCGCCCGCGCCGGCCCCGTCAGGATCCCTCCGGCTGGGTTTCCGGCCCCGATCGGCGTTGAGGCCTGGCGGGCCAACTGGTATGAGATCGGCAAAGAGTTAACGAGGAGATCCCCATGGCCGAAAACGGCGAACAGGCAAACGCCCAGCAACAGCCGCCGCAGATCCAGCTGCGCGTTCTGGGGCAGTACATCCGCGACATGTCCTTTGAAAACGTGATGGCGCAAAAGGGCGCCAAGGCCGAAGGGCAACCGGACATCAACGTGCAGGTCAATCTGGACGCAAAGCCGCGCGACCAGGAAAACACCTTTGAATCCAGCATCAAGCTGAACATCGAGGCCAAGGCCAAGGAATCCGGCGACGTCCTGTTCCTGCTGGAAATCGACTATGTCGGGGTTTTCTTCATCACCGGCGTCTCGGCGGACCAGATGCACCCCTTCCTGATGATCGAGTGCCCGCGCCAGATTTTCCCGTTCCTGCGCCGGATCGTGGCCGATGTGACAGCGGACGGCGGATTCCCGCCTCTGAACCTGGACACGATCGACTTTGTCGGCATCTACCGTGCCGAACTGGCGCGCCGTCAGGCCGCGGGACAGCAGACGGCGAATGCCTGACGCCGAGATCCGGCGGGCGGTCGCCTGACCGTATCAGATCCGTTTCCACAGGGCATCATCGCCCAGCGACTCGACAAAGGCGGCATGCGCCGCCTTTTCCTCTTCGGTCAGACGCGAAGCCAGCGGGGCAGGGCGCGGCTTCGGGCGCCAGGTGTCGGACGCGTCGGACCGGGTCACCGTACCGGTCCCGGCCAGTCCAAAATCCGGCTGCCGGCCGCCGATCAGCTCCAGATAGACTTCGGCCAAGATTTCCGAGTCCAGAAGCGCGCCGTGCAGGGTTCGCGCCGAGTTGTCGATCCCGAACCGCCGGCACAGCGCGTCCAGCGACGCCGGCGAGCCGGGGAATTTCTGCCGCGCGATGGCCAGGGTGTCGATCGCCCGCTCCCACGGGATCTGCGGCAGCCCGACCCAGCGCAGTTCCGCGTTCAGGAACTTCATGTCGAAAGCCGCGTTGTGGATCACCAGTTTCGCGTCGCCTACGAATTCCAGAAACGCCTGTGCGATTTCGGCGAATTTCGGCTTGTCCGCCAGGAATTCGGTGCTCAGCCCGTGCACCTCGAACGCGTCCTGCGGCATGTCGCGTTCGGGGTTGATGTATTGATGATAGGTCTGCCCGGTCGGAACGTGGTTGTAGAGCTCGACCGCGCCGATTTCGACGATCCGGTCGCCGGTTTCCGGATCGAAACCAGTCGTTTCCGTATCAAGAACAATCTCACGCATCCTTCTGCTCCAGTTCGGCCCTGATCCGCGCCACGATGTCGCGCACCTGGGCGCGTGCATGGTCCAGCGTGTCGGTGACGACGATATAATCCGCCCGCGCGCGTTTCTCGGCATCGGGCATCTGTTTGGCGAGGATCTGTTCGAATTGCTCGGGCGTCATGGTGCCGCGCTCCATCACCCGCTGGAACTGGACTTTTTCGGGCGCGGTTACGACCACCACCGCATCCATGTCCCTGTCGCCACCGGTTTCGAACAGCAGGGGAATGTCGAAGACGAGGATGTCGGCCTCGGTGTGGTTTCGAAAGCTTTCCCGATCCTCGGCCAGAAGCGGATGCACGATCTGCTCTATCCGGCGGAGGGCCTCCGGGTCGCGGGCGATGATCTCCTTTAGCTTCTGCCGACTGACGCCGCCTTCGACGATCGCCTCGGGAAAGGCGGCGCGGATCGGCTCCACCGCCGCGCCACCGGGCGCATAGAGCCGATGCACCGCGGCATCGGCATCCCACACGGCGCAGCCCTCTTCGGCGAACATCCGCGCCGTGGTCGATTTGCCCATGCCGATCGACCCGGTGAGACCCAGATGAAAACTCATCTGAGCGCCGCGGCGCGGGTGGCCTTGTCCACGGTGGGACGCAGGCCGAACCAGCGTTCAAACCCGGGCACCGCCTGATGCAGCAGCATTCCCAGCCCGTCCACGGTGATGCAGCCGGCCTCTTCGGCGACCTGCAACAGCTGGGTCTTGAGCGGGGTATAGACCAGATCGGTGACGACCGTGCCCTTTCGCAACCCGTCCAGCGGCACCCGCAGCGGAGATTTCCCGACCATCCCCAGCGACGTTGTATTCACCAGCAGAGCAGCCTCTTCCACAAGGTTTCCGGCCTGGACCCAGTCCTCTACCCGAACCTTGGCGCCAAAGTCGCTTTGCAGTTTTTCGGCGCGGGCGCGGGTGCGGTTGGTCAGGATGATCTCGGGCGCCCCCTGTTGCAGCAGAGAGGCAACGACCGCCCGCGCAGCACCGCCGGCTCCGAAAACCACAGCCGGCCCGGCGGCGGGATCCCAGTCCGGCGCGCCCTGCCGGAGGTTCTCGATGAAACCGTATCCGTCGGTGTTGTCGGCATAGATCTGCCCGTCGGGGCCGAAATTCAGCGTGTTCGCCGCCCCGATCAGGGTTGCCTGATCCGACACCCGGTCGGCGATCCGCAATGCCTCTTCCTTGTGCGGAAGGGTGACATTGACGCCGACGAAGCCCATCAACGGCAAACTGCGCAGAACCTTTTTCAGATTTCCCGGCGCGACATCCATCGGTATGTAGTATCCCGCGACACCGTAGGTATTCAGCCAGTAACGGAACAGGCGTGGCGACCGCGAATGTGCGATCGGCGACCCGATCACGCCGGCCAAGGGAATCTTGTCACTGCTCATTGTTCGATCACGCCTCGCACCATCAGGAAGCCGAGAAGCTCCATCAAGGGCATACCCAAAACGTTAAAATAGTTTCCGTCAATGGCCGTGAATAGTCGAACGCCTTCTTCTTCGAGCTTGTAAGCACCAACGGCATGGCGGATGCTGTCCCAATTGCGGCGCACGTAGTCCTGCAGATAGGTGTCCGACAGCGCACGCATGTGCAAACGCACCTTGCCGACATGGCGCCAGATCGGCTGTCCGTCCTGGCAGATCACGGCGGCCGACAGCAGCGTGTGCCGATCACCGCGCATCTGCTGCAAGAGCCCAAGCGCATCTTCCGGGCTTTCGGGTTTCGAGATCAGCCGGCCACGAAAATCCAGAACCTGGTCGCACCCGATCACCATCGCCCGCGGATGACTGGCGCTGACCTTTCGTGCCTTCATCTCGGCCAGGGCGTCCGCAATGTCGCGCGGGGGGGCAGCTTCGGCCAGCAGCGCGGATTTGACCGCTTCCTCGTCCACGCGCGGCACCTGGACCTGGAACGGGACATTGGCGCTTTCGAGCATCCGCGCGCGGACCGCAGATCCCGAGGCCAGAATGATGGGGACGGTCATGTGGAAAACCCGTTGGCAAAGCGTGTGTCGGATGGTGACTGGTTTGCCCGATTTCCCCTCTTGACTGCAAGCCTGCCGCGGAGACGCCCAGTCATCCGGGATTCGCCCGGACCGGTTCCCCGTGAGGATCGGGAAAACCCGACTCCGATGGAAAAATGGCTTGCCCCTCGTTCATCCGCGATATTCCCACAGGTAATAATCATCTAACATATTGTTTTATTTTATAAAATTTATTTTTCCCCACCCTGTGGATGTCTTTTGATCGCTTTTCCACCTGTGGAGAACGTCGGGGTCAACCGGATAATCCACAGGATTTGTCATCACTACAGAGTCCTACATTCTTTTCTCTTTTCTTATTTTTCTTTACGTGGACGGAAACGGACGGAGCACGACATGTCGGACGCGCTGATAACGCTATATCCCTGGATCAAGGCATTTCACATCATGGCGGTCATGTCGTGGATGGCGGGGCTGTTCTATCTGCCGCGTCTTTACGTCTATCACGTCGAAAGGGCCGGCGAGGTGAAAGGCGCCGGCGCGATTTTCGACACCATGGAATACAAGCTTTTGCGCTTTATCATGCGGCCGGCCATGTTTGCGTCCTGGATTCTCGGGCTGCTTCTGGTGGCCACGCCGGGAATCGTGGACTGGTCCTGGATCTGGCCGTGGACCAAGGGTGCGGCCGTGCTGGCAATGACCGGGTTTCACATGTGGCTGGCCGCGCGGCGGCGCGATTTCGAACAGGGTCGCAACCGGCTGACGGGCCGGCAGTATCGGATCATGAACGAGGTGCCGACCGTTCTGATGGCCGTCATCGTGATCTCTGTCGTGGTCAAGTTCTGAACGGATTGCGACAGAGTTTGACTCGGGGCGGCGGGGCGATTATCTAGTCCACCGGCTCACCCGTCCGGGTGGGCGTCCTCCTGGAAGTGACTCAAGACCGGACCGATAACCGCCAGCTCCCGCTCAGGTGCTGCCCCGAAGGAAATTTCCATGAACGCGCAAGTTCTGAACCTGTCTGATCTCAAGGCCAAGAGCCCCAAAGACCTGCTGGCCATGGCCGAGGAGCTGGAAATCGAAAACGCATCGACCCTGCGCAAGGGCGACATGATGTTCCAGATCCTGCGGGAACGCGCCGACGAAGGATGGGAAATCGGCGGCGACGGCGTGCTCGAGGTTCTGCAGGACGGATTCGGTTTCCTGCGCTCGCCCGAGGCAAACTATCTGCCGGGTCCGGACGACATCTATGTCTCGCCGGAGATGATCCGGAAATATTCGCTGCGCACCGGCGACACGGTGTCCGGCCCGATGAAGGCACCCGAGGACAACGAACGGTATTTCGCCCTGACCGGCGTTCGTCAGATCAATTTCGAGGATCCGGACAAGGCACGTCACAAGATCGCCTTTGACAACCTGACGCCGCTCTATCCGAGCGAGCGGCTGAAGATGGAAATCGAGGATCCGACGATCAAGGACAAGTCGGCGCGCGTGATCGATCTGGTCGCTCCGATCGGAAAGGGACAGCGTGCGCTGATCGTTGCCCCGCCGCGGACGGGCAAGACCGTCATCCTTCAGAACATCGCGCATTCGATCGAAACCAACCATCCTGAATGTTACCTCATCGTCCTGCTGATCGACGAACGGCCCGAAGAGGTGACGGACATGCAGCGTTCGGTGAAGGGCGAGGTCGTCTCTTCGACCTTCGATGAACCGGCATCGCGCCATGTGGCCGTGGCCGAAATGGTGATCGAAAAGGCAAAACGTCTGGTCGAACATAAACGAGATGTTGTTATTCTTCTCGATTCGATCACAAGACTTGGTAGAGCTTACAACACGGTCGTTCCATCCTCTGGCAAGGTTCTGACCGGTGGCGTGGACGCCAACGCGCTGCAGCGGCCCAAGCGGTTCTTTGGTGCAGCCCGGAACATCGAAGAGGGCGGCAGCCTGACGATCATCGCCACGGCGCTGATCGACACCGGCAGCCGCATGGACGAGGTGATCTTTGAAGAATTCAAGGGCACCGGCAACAGCGAGATCGTCCTGGACCGCAAGATCGCGGACAAGCGGGTCTTCCCCGCCATCGACATTCTCAAGTCGGGCACGCGTAAAGAGGATCTTCTGGTGCCGCCGAAGGACTTGCAGAAAATGTATGTGCTGCGCCGGATCCTGAATCCGATGGGCACCACGGACGCAATCGAGTTCCTGCTGTCGAAGCTCAAGCAGACGAAGACGAACGGAGAGTTCTTCGATTCGATGAATACCTGACCCCGAAGCCGGTCAACAAAGGCGCGACATGGACACGATCTTTGCCTTGGCCAGCGCCCCCGGCAAGGCGGGGGTCGCTGTCATTCGCATTTCAGGACCACAGGCGAGAGAGGCGGCGGAACGGCTTGTCGGCCGGCGCCTTGCGCCGCGGGGACTGGCCGTGTGCAAGCTACGAAATGACGCCGGCGAATTGCTGGACGAGGGAGTCGTTCTGACCTTTTCGGCTCCGGCGAGTTTCACCGGCGAGGATGTCGCGGAACTTCAGGTGCATGGTAGCACGGCCACGGTGGCGGCCATTCTTGGCACTCTGGGTGGGCTGGATGGTCTTCGGCTTGCGGAACCTGGAGAGTTCACGCGGCGCGCCTTGGAAAACGGAAAATTGGATCTGACGCAGGTCGAGGGACTGGCAGATCTGATCGACGCTGAGACCGAAGCGCAGAGGAAGCAGGCCCAGGCGGTCTTTCTCGGCAAGTTCGGGGACGTGGTCGAACGCTGGAGGCGGGATCTGATTCGCGCGGCGGCGCTGATCGAGGCGACCATTGATTTCGCCGACGAGGACGTGCCAACGGATGTGACGCCGGAGGTGGATTCGCTGATTTTCCGTGTTGCCGATGACTTGGAACGGGAAGTAGCGGGTTCGCGGGTGGCGGAACGAATTCGGTCGGGATTCGAAGTCGCAATCGTCGGCGCGCCGAATGTCGGAAAATCCACGTTGCTCAATCGACTGGCCGGACGAAAGGCCGCGATTACGTCGGAATATGCCGGAACGACGCGGGACGTGATCGAAGTCAGAATGGATCTGAACGGTTTGCCCGTCACGTTGCTGGACACGGCCGGGCTGCGAGAAACTCAGGACGCGGTGGAAGAAATCGGTATATCGCTTGCACAGGAAAGAGCCGAGGCTGCGGATTTGCGGGTGTTCCTGGCTGAGGACGACGAGGAACTGAGCGTGGTCTTTCGTCCTGGAGACATTCGAGTTCGACCGAAGGCCGATGCCAGGAAAAACCCGGACAATGCCGTGTCGGGGAAAACCGGGCAGGGGGTCGATCGTCTGATCGAACAGATCACCAAGGAACTGACGAACCGCTCGGCGAGCGCGGGACTGGCGACCAGAGAGCGGCATCGCCATGCGATGTCGTCGGCGTTGGAGCGGCTCGAGAGCGCACGTAAGGTTCTTGAACGGGGTCCGGAGGAGTATGATATCGCTGCCGAGGAGTTGCGCTCGGCGATTCGGGCGCTTGAAACGGTGCTGGGGCGAATAGACGTCGAGAATTTGTTGGACGAGATATTCTCGAGCTTCTGTCTGGGTAAATGAGGAGTGTTTCACGTGAAACATCCCAAATTTGATGTGGTCGTGATCGGCGGGGGCCACGCCGGCACCGAAGCGGCACATGCAGCGGCTCGAATGGGCGCCCGAACGGCGTTGGTGACGTTGCGAAAGAGAGATATCGGGGTGATGTCCTGCAACCCGGCCATCGGCGGTCTGGGCAAGGGGCATCTGGTCCGCGAAGTTGACGCGCTGGATGGTGTCATGGGTCGGGTTGCCGACCGTGCAGGCATCCAGTTTCGTCTGTTGAACCGAAAAAAGGGGCCGGCCGTTCAGGGGCCGCGGGCCCAGGCTGACCGTCAGATCTATCGTGAGACGATGCTGGCGCTGACGGAAGCCCGCGAGGGATTGACGATAATCGAAGGCGAAGCCGTGGACTTCCTGATGGAGAAAGGCACCGTTTGCGGCGTCGTCCTAGCCGAGGGCCCGCGCATTCATTCCAAAGCTGTGATTCTGACGTCAGGCACCTTTCTTCGCGGGGTTATTCACATCGGGGACGTTTCGAGGCCGGGCGGACGAATGGGAGATCGCCCCTCCGTGCGGCTGGCGGAGCGAATCGATGATTTCGGGCTACCGCTGGGGCGTCTCAAAACGGGAACGCCGCCGCGGCTGGATGGCCGAACCATCAACTGGGACATTTTGGAAGAACAGCCCGGCGACGAAGATCCCGTGATGTTCTCCTTTATGTCAAAGGGTCCAACTGCACCGCAGGTCGCCTGTGGTATCACGCATACGAATGAGAAGACGCACGAAATAATCCGCGAAAACCTGTCGCGCTCGGCTATGTATGGTGGACGCATCGATGGAATTGGTCCGCGATATTGCCCCTCCATCGAAGACAAGATCGTTCGCTTTGGCGAAAAGAACTCTCACCAGGTCTTTCTGGAGCCAGAAGGGGTCAATGACCATACGGTTTATCCGAACGGGATTTCGACGTCGCTTCCCCAAGACGTTCAGCACGAGTATGTGCGTTCGATCCGTGGGCTTGAGAATGTGACGATCCTGCAGCCGGGTTATGCCATTGAATACGATTACGTTGACCCTCGCGCGCTCGGTGAAGACTTGCGCGTCAAAACGGTTCCAGGGCTCTATTTGGCGGGCCAAATCAACGGCACGACCGGCTACGAGGAAGCTGCTGCGCAAGGGCTGGTTGCCGGCTTGAATGCGGCCCTGTTTTCCTTGGGCCGCGATCCCGTTCGTTTCAGCCGCGCAGACAGCTATATCGGCGTCATGATCGATGATTTGATTACGCGTGGCGTCACGGAGCCCTATCGGATGTTCACGTCTCGGGCCGAGTTTCGTCTGTCGTTGCGCGCGGACAATGCCGATCAGCGATTGACCCCGATCGGCGAGCGGATTGGATGCATCTCCGAGGCTCGCAAGACGGCTTTCCATCAGAAAATGGAAGCCCTGCTGCACGTTCGCAATCGGCTGGAATCAGCGACCTTTACTCCGAAGGAAATTGCCGAGGCCGGAATCGACATCAACCAGGACGGAACGCGCCGGACAGGGTTGCACGTTCTGGCGTTCCCGCAAGTGGGCTTTGACGACATTTTTCGCCTGCTGCCGAACCTCGCGGATACGCCGCCGGAGATCCGTCAGCAGATTGAGCGTGACGCGATGTATGCAAACTACATAGAACGGCAAAAGAAGGATGTGGAGGCGCTGCGGCGGGATGAGGGGTACCTGATCCCCGAAGACTTCGACTATTCGGCGGTGGATGGTCTGTCGAACGAGTTGCAAAGCAAGCTGTCTGAGTCTCGCCCGGGCAATCTGGCCCAAGCCGCCAAGATCGAGGGCATGACACCGGCCGCCTTGGCGCTGATTCTATCCAGGCTGAAAAGGGCGGGAAAGGT
Organism: Jhaorihella thermophila; assembly: GCF_900108275.1. GTDB lineage: Bacteria > Pseudomonadota > Alphaproteobacteria > Rhodobacterales > Rhodobacteraceae > Jhaorihella > Jhaorihella thermophila. Next base: position 171,734 of record NZ_FNVD01000006.1, on the reverse strand, counting down.
ACGCACGGCATGACGAGGCAGGAAATCGGCCTGGCGTCCTGTGATGTTTCACGTGAAACAATTGAGCGTCTCGAGCACTACGAACGACTGCTGTCCAAGTGGAATCCGCGAATAAATCTTGTCGCCAAGTCCACGCTTCCCGACTTCTGGACCCGGCACGTTTCGGATTCGGCGCAGCTTCTGGATATCGTCGCGCCGCAGAGCTCCTGGGTGGATCTTGGCAGTGGCGGCGGCTTTCCCGGCCTGGTCATCGCAATTCTTTGTGCCGAAACGAGTCCGCAGACGACCGTGACACTCGTCGAGAGCGACCGAAGAAAGTCGGTGTTCCTTCAAACCGTGATCCGTGAGACGGGCGTGGCGGCCAAGGTGATCTGTGAAAGAATTGAGCGACTTGACCCTCTGCAAGTCGGGATCCTATCCGCCCGGGCCCTCGCGCCGCTTCCAAAGCTTCTTGAGTATGCGGAGCGCCACATGGATAGGCGAGGAACCGCAGTTTTTCCCAAGGGCGAGAACTGGGAGAATGAGGTATCGGCGGCAAGGGCAGTGTGGAAATTCGATCTGAAGACCGTTAAAAGCAAGACAGATCCCAAAGCGGTCATACTAAGAATTGAGGGAGTCGAGCGTGTCTGACATTTTTCGTCCCAAGGGGCCGAAAATCATCGCGGTCACCAACCAGAAGGGGGGTGTCGGCAAGACCACGACCGCGATCAACCTTGCGGCGGCTTTTTGCGAAATCGGCCAAAAGGTGTTGCTGGTTGATCTGGACCCGCAGGGAAATGCCTCGACCGGGCTGGGGATAGAGGCATCGGATCGCGCGCTCACGACATATGACCTTCTGATCGACGAGGCGCCGTTGCAGGATGTCATTCGCCCGACATCTGTCGATGGTCTTTTCATCATTCCGGCCAATATCGATCTGTCCTCCGCGGATCTCGAGCTGATCTCGAACGAAAAGCGCAGCTTTCTGTTGCATGACTCGCTACGACAGGTTGCGATCGACACCTTCGGCTTTGACTATATCTTGATCGATTGCCCGCCGTCCCTGAATCTGTTGACAGTCAACGCCCTGATCGCCGCGCATTCCGTCCTGATCCCGCTGCAAAGCGAGTTCTTTGCTCTGGAGGGGCTGTCGCAACTAATGTTGACGATCCGGGAAATTCGCCAGACGGCCAACCCGAATCTGCGCACCGAAGGTGTCTTGTTGACCATGTATGACCGTCGCAACAACCTGTCGCGTCAGGTCGAGCAGGACGCACGCGACAATCTGGGCGAGCTGGTTTTTCGAACGGTGATCCCACGCAATGTCCGCGTCAGCGAGGCCCCATCTTTTGCCATGCCCGTTCTGAACTACGACCCGGGTTCGCAGGGCGCCGAGGCGTATCGGGCGCTCGCACGCGAGATGATCCAGAAACACAAACCAGTAGCCGCCTGATCGGCACGGAGGAGGTTGCAATGGCAGACAACAAGACAAAGCCCCGGGGCCTGGGTCGCGGACTGTCCGCGCTGATGGCTGACGTAAAGCCCGAACCGGAGGCGACCGCCACGCCCCGGCGCCCGGACATGATGGTGCCGATCGAACAGCTCAGCGCCAACCCGGACCAGCCACGGAGAACCTTCGACCAGCAGGATCTGGAGGATCTCGCGAATTCGATTCGGGAAAAGGGGATCATTCAGCCCCTGATCGTCCGGCCGATGGGCGAGGGGCAGTATCAGATTGTCGCCGGAGAACGCCGCTGGCGCGCGGCGCAGCTGGCGCAGCTGCACGAAATCCCGGTTCTGGTGCGCGAACTGGACGATACCGAAGTTCTCGAGATCGCGATCATCGAAAACATCCAGCGCGCCGATCTGAACCCGCTGGAAGAGGCGATCGGCTACCGGCAGCTGATGGACCGATTCGGCCACACTCAGGAACGGCTCAGCCAGGCCCTGGGCAAGAGCCGCAGCTACATCGCCAACCTTTTGCGGCTTTTGAACCTGCCGGACGACGTGCAGGACATGGTGCGTGACGGTCGCCTGTCCGCAGGTCACGCGCGGGCGCTGATCACGGCCGAGAATGCTTCGGAGCTCGCACAAAAAGTTGTGCGCGGCGGTTTGTCGGTCCGCGCGACCGAGGCTCTGGTCAAGAAGCAGATGGCAGGCGAAACCGAAAAGCCCGCGAAACAGAAAACCAAGCCGGAAAAAGATGCCGACACGCGCGCGCTCGAGGGCGATCTGTCGGCGATGCTGGGCATGAAGGTGTCGATCGACCACAAGGCAGGAGGTGAATCCGGCAAGGTTGTGATTTCGTATGAGACCCTGGAGCAGCTCGACGATCTGTGCGCGCGGCTCAGCCGTTAGGACGCGTCCAGATGAATATCAGAACGGTTGCCAGTATAAGTATTTGAATTACAACAATAAATATAGGGGCTGATGCCAGCATCGACAGCGCCGGAAGGGCAATGATGGACAGGGTCGCGATCCGCTTCGCGCGGGGCCGGATCGCCCCTGACCGGTTCCAGTCGTCGATCATGGGTCCGAATGTCCGGTGGGACAGAATCCAGTGATGCAACCTCTCCGATGACCGGGCAAAGAGGAATGCGGCGAGCAACAGGAAGGGAACCGTGGGCAAAAGCGGAAGAAAGGCGCCGATGACCCCGAGCGCCACGCAGACAATGCCCAGACCTGCCCAGAGATAGCGCATGTTACCCCGCCAGCAGTTTGGCCAACACCGCGTTCAGCACGGTGCGGCCTTGCCGGGTGGGTGCCAGCCGCGTTCCGTCGGTTGCGATCATGCCCAGCGACTCCAGTTCCGCGATCGCCTCGGCCGAAAGCGGATCGCCCGCAAGTGCCGCGTATCGGCGCAGGTCGATGCCTTCGGTAATCCGCAGGCCCATCATAAGGTATTCTTCGGCTTGTTCGGGTCCAGTCAGCGGCGTGCGCAAGGATTCGCCGGACCCGCGCGCCACGGCTTGCAGCCAGTCAGTCGGTGATAGCTGGGTTTCCGTGGCAAACCGCTGTTCCCGGATCGTTACCCGCCCATGCGCGCCGGGGCCGATTCCGGCATAGTCGCCATACCGCCAATAGATCAGATTGTGTTGCGATTCCATGCCGGGGACGGCGTGGTTCGACACCTCGTAGGCCGGCAGGCCGCGGGCTTCGCAAAGCTCCTGCGTCAGGTCATACATGTCGGCGGCCAATTCATCGGCCGGCAATCCCTTCAGCTTGCCTCGCTTGTAGCGGTCGCCGAACGCGGTGCCCGGCTCGATCGTCAGCTGATACAGCGAAAGGTGATCGGCGGCCATCGCCAGGCCCTCGGTCAGTTCCGCACGCCAGTTGGCCAGGGACTGATTCTGCCGGGCATAGATCAGGTCGAAGCTCACCCGGTCGAAACGGGTCCGCGCGACGTCATACGCCGCGCGGGCCTCTGCCACGGTGTGGATCCGGCCCAGGCGGCGCAGATCGGCGTCATTCAGCGCCTGAATCCCCATCGACACGCGATTGACGCCGGCATCGCGGTATCCGGCGAAACGGCCGGCCTCGACAGAGCCCGGATTGGCCTCGAGCGTGATTTCGATGTCATTGGCGAACGTCCAGCGCCCGCGCGCCGCGTCGATCACGGCGGCGACCGTGTCGGGGTGCATCAGGCTGGGCGTGCCGCCGCCGAAATAGATGCTGTTCAGAACACGGCCGGGCAATTCTCCGGCGACCCGGTCGATTTCGGCCAGATAGGCGCGGGTCCAGGCCGCCTGGTCAATTTGGCGCGCGACATGGCTGTTGAAGTCGCAATAGGGGCATTTGGCCGCGCAATAGGGCCAGTGGATGTAGAGGCCGAAGCCCCCTTCTGTCCAATCCTCAGCCAAAGCAGCCCTTGACAAAGGCCGCGACCGCGCGCCCCCGGTGGCTGATCTTGTTCTTTTCCCAGCGGTCCATCTCGGCAAATGTAAGGTCGTGGCCTTCCGGAATGAAGATCGGGTCGTAGCCGTGGCCCTGATCGCCACGCATGGGCCAAGTGATCCGGCCCTCGATCGTGCCGTCGAATACCTCGTCATGCCCATCGGGCCAGGCCAGAACCAGCGTGCATCGGAACCGGGCTATATGAGGCTCGGGCGCGCCCAAGGCGGCGAGTTCGCGATGCACCCGCTCCATCGCCATGACGAAGTCGCGCTCCTGCGGGGTTTCCGCCCAGTCGGCGGTGTGCACGCCGGGCGCTCCGCCCAGCGCGTCGATTTCGAGCCCCGAATCGTCGGCCAGGGCGGGCAGGCCGGTGGCCCTGGCCGCCGCATGCGCCTTGATCCGGGCATTTCCGACAAAGGTTTCCTCGGTTTCCTCGGGCTCGGGCAGGTTCATCTCCGCCGCCCCCACGACCGAGACGCCGTAGGGTTCCAGCAGATGCGCGACCTCTTCCAGCTTGCCCTTGTTGTGGGTGGCGACCAGAAGCCGTTCGCCCGAGAACTTGCGGGTCATGTCGTCGCGGCCCTTTGCGCTTCGACCAGTTGCGACACGCCTTTTTCGGCAAGATCCAGAAGGGTGTTCATCTGATCGCGCGAAAACAGCGCGCCTTCGGCGCTCATCTGCACTTCGATCAGCTTGTGCGCGCCGGTCATGATGAAGTTGCCGTCCACCCCGGCCTCGCTGTCTTCGGGATAGTCGAGATCGAGAACCGGCTGACCCGCATAGATGCCGCAGCTGACCGCCGCGACATGATCGACAAGCGGATCGGAGGCAATGATCCCGGCCTTGATGAGCTTGTCCACCGCCAGCCGCAGCGCCACCCAGCCGCCGGTGATCGCGGCGCAACGGGTGCCGCCATCGGCCTGGATCACGTCGCAGTCGATGGTGATCTGCCGTTCGCCCAGCGCCACGCGGTCAACGCCGGCGCGCAGGGCGCGGCCGATCAGGCGCTGGATCTCGACGGTGCGACCGCCCTGTTTCCCCGCTGCGGCCTCGCGCCGCATCCGGGTGTTGGTCGCGCGCGGAAGCATCCCGTATTCCGCCGTCACCCAGCCAAGGCCCGAACCCTTGATGAAGGGCGGCACGCGCTCTTCGATCGTGGCGGTGCACAGCACATGGGTGTCGCCCATCCTGATCAGACACGATCCCTCGGCATGTTTCGTGACGCCGGTCTCGATTGAAACCGGACGCATTTCGCTTAAATCTCTTCCAGACGGTCGCATTGGGAAATCCTTTGTTGGCCGCGGCGGGGATACAGCCCGGAGATGGGGCGATGCAACCCCGATCGACGCATGTTTCCTGTAGCATTTTCCGGCTGTTCAGCCGAGAGTAACGCCCATGAACGACACGACAAGACTGCTGGACGAATTGAACGACCGATCGCGTGAAGTCCTGCGCCTTGTTGTCGAGGCGTATCTGGAAACCGGCGATCCGGTCGGCAGCCGCACCCTGACCCGCTCGATGAGCGAGAAGGTCAGCGCCGCCACTGTTCGCAACGTGATGCAGGATCTGGAGTATCTGGGACTGCTGGACAGCCCCCATGTCAGCGCGGGCCGGGTGCCCACGCAGATGGGGCTTCGGATGTTCGTGGACGGTCTGCTCGAGGTGCGCACCTTGGACGAGCAGGACCGGGAGAAGATTGATGCCACGCTGTCCTCGAACACGGCGGATGTGGATCAGATGCTGGATCGGGTCGGGTCGGTCCTGTCGGGCATCACGCATGGGGCGTCGCTGGTGCTGACGCCCAAGCATGACGCGCCCATTCGCCACATCGAATTCGTTTCGCTGGCGCCCGATCGGGCGCTCGTGGTGCTGGTCTTTGCCGACGGGCATGTGGAGAACCGGCTGTTCACGCCGCCGCCGGGGCAGACCCCCAGTTCGATGCGCGAGGCGGCGAATTTCCTGAACGCGATGATTGAGGGGCGGACCCTGGGCGAGGTCCGGCAGGTGATCCAGAAAGAGATCGCCGCCCGCCGGCAGGAAATCGACCAGTTGGCCCGCGAACTGGTGGAAAGCGGGCTGGTGGTCTGGGAGGACCGCGGCGAAGAGCCGACCCGGCTGATCGTGCGCGGCCGGTCGAACCTGCTTGACGACGCCAGCGATGAAGAGGACCTGGAACGGATCCGCGTGCTGTTCGACGACCTGGAACGCAAGCGCGACATCGCCGAATTCCTCGAACTCACCGAAGAGGGCGACGGGGTGCGCATTTTTATCGGCTCGGAGAACAAACTTTTCTCACTTTCGGGTTCATCTCTGGTGGTTTCTCCTTATATGAACGCGGACCGAAAGATTATTGGCGCCGTGGGCGTGATCGGGCCGACGCGGCTGAATTACGGCCGGATCGTTCCGATCGTGGACTACACGGCTCAACTGGTCGGCAAGATGCTGTCCGACCGGAGTTAGAGGTGAAACATGGCAGAGCCGAAGGACCAAGAGTTTCTGGACGACATCGAACAGGCCGAGGCCGAGGAGCAGGCCGTTCAGGCCGAGGAGATCGACCCCGAACAGGCCGAGCTGGATGCGGTGCGGGCGGAACGGGACGAGCTGAAGGACAAGCTGCTGCGCGCGCTGGCCGAGGCCGAGAACACGCGCAAGCGGTCGCTGAGGGACCGCCGCGAAGCAGAACAATATGGCGGATCGCGCCTGGCGCGCGACATGCTGCCGATCTATGACAACCTCAAGCGCGCGCTGGATTCGGCGACCGACGAACAGCGCGAGGTGTCTGCGGCGCTGATCGAGGGCGTGGAACTGACCATGCGCGAGCTGCTCAACGTGTTCTCGAAACATGGCATCCAGGTGATTGCCCCCGAGGTCGGCGACAAGTTCGACCCGCAGCTGCACGAAGCCATGTTCGAGGCCCCGGTGCCGGGCACCAAGGCCGGCGACATCATCCAGGTTCAGGCCGAAGGCTTCATGTTGCACGACCGCCTGCTGCGCCCGGCGCAAGTGGGCGTGTCGTCGATGAAGGAAAGCTGACCCGGACCGGGGGCGCGTGCGGAGAGTTCGGGAGCCTCCGGCGGGAGTATTTTCAGCAAGATGAAGAACGGGGCGGTCAGGAACTGGCCGCCTCTTTCAGTTTGTAGAGTAGATCCAGCGCCTGTTTCGGCGTGAGCTCGTCGGGGTGGATCTCCGCCAGCATCCGTTCCACGGCGCTGGGGCCGGCCGGGGCAGGGGGCGGCGCGGCGGGGGCGGCGGAAAAGAGCGGCAGGTCGTCGATCAGGGTCTTGCTGGAGGCGCCGCCTTCGCGTTCGCCCTTTTCCAGCGCCTCGAGCACAACGCGGGCGCGCTCCACCACCGATTGCGGCAACCCGGCCAGCTGGGCGACCTGCACGCCGTAGGAGCGGTCGGCCGCGCCCTTGTGCACCTCGTGCAGAAAGATCACCTCGCCTTCCCATTCCTTGACCGCGACGGTGGCGTTCTCAACGCCCTCGAGCTTGCCGGCCAGCGCCGTCAATTCGTGGTAGTGGGTGGCGAACAGCGCGCGGCAGCGGTTGGCGGCGTGCAGGTGTTCCAGCGTGGCCCAGGCGATCGACAGCCCGTCCCATGTCGCGGTGCCGCGGCCGATTTCGTCGAGAATCACCAGCGCGCGGTCATCGGCCTGGTTCAGGATGGCGGCGGTTTCCACCATTTCCACCATGAAGGTGGAGCGCCCGCGCGCGAGGTCGTCGGACGCACCGACCCGGCTGAACAGCTGACTCACCAGCCCGATATGGGCGCGGTCGGCAGGCACGAAGCTGCCCATCTGCGCCAGCAGGGCAATCAGGGCGTTCTGGCGCAGAAAGGTAGATTTCCCCGCCATGTTCGGACCCGTCAGCAGCCAGATCGCCGCGCCGTCCGTCGCGGTCAGGTCGCAGTCGTTGGCAATGAACGGCTCACCCCCCTGCTGGCGAAGCGCGTGTTCCACCACTGGGTGGCGGCCGGCCTCGATGGCAAAGGCGCGGCTGTCGTCCACGCGGGGACGGCACCAGTTTTCCGCCACCGCAAGATCGGCCAGCGCGGTTGCGAGGTCGATTTCCGCGAGCGCGCGCGCGGCCTGGTGCAGGCGGGCGGCTTCGGCCAGAACGGCGTCGGAAAGACCTTGATAGAGCCGCTTTTCGATCTCGAGCGCCCGATTGCCAGCGTTCAGGATACGCGTTTCGAGCTCGCTGAGTTCAACGGTGGTGAAACGCACCTGATTGGCCGTGGTCTGGCGGTGGATGAAGGTCTCCGACAATGGGGGGGACATCATCCGGTCGGCATGGGTTGCCGTGGTTTCAACGAAATAGCCCAGCACGTTGTTGTGCTTGACCTTCAGCGACTGGATACCGGTGAGCTCCACATATTTTCTTTGCAGGCCCGCGATCACCGAACGGCCTTCGTCGCGCAACTGGCGCGCTTCGTCCAGTTCGGGGTCATGGCCGGCGGCAATGAACCCGCCATCGCGCGCCAGCAGCGGCGGGTCGGCAACTAGGGCGGAGTCGAGCAGGGCCGACAGATCCTCGAACCCGGATAGCTGCTCGGCGGCCTGCGCCAGAAGCGGGGGCAGATCGGCACCGGCGCAGATCTGCGAGATCGCCTCGGCCTGCGCCAGCCCGTTGCGGACCGCGGCCAGATCGCGCGGGCCGCCCCGGTCCAGCGACAGCCGAGACAGCGCACGGTCAAGGTCCGGCGTCTTGCGCAGGGCCGCGCGCAGATCGTCGGAAATCAGGCTCTGTTCGGCGCAAAACTGCACCGCATCCAGCCGCGCATGGATCGTGTCCGGATCGCGGGAGGGGCTGGCGATCCGCTGTTCCAGAAGCCGCGCGCCGCCCGGCGTCACGGTCCGATCGATCACCGACAGAAGCGAGCCGGTCCGACCCCCCGACAGCGACCGCGTGAGTTCCAGGTTGCGCCGCGTGGCCGCATCGATCTGCACCACGCGATCCTGGGTTTCGCGCTGCGGCACCTGCAAAAGCGGCAGCTTGCCCTTTTGCGTGATGTCCAGATAGTCGATCAGTGCCCCAATCGCGGAGACTTCGGCGCGGGTGAAACTGCCGAACGCGTCCAGCGCGCCGACGCGGAACAGTTCGCAGATCCGTTTCTCGGCCGCAGTGCTGTCGAAACTCGCGCGCCCTAGCGGCGTCACCTGCACGCCCATGTCCGTGGCGGTTTCGCGGATCTCGGGTTCCTGCGCCTCGGACACGATCAGTTCGGACGGGGCGAGGCGTGCCAGTTCCGGCCCCAGCCGCACGGCGGCCAGCGGCATGACGTGGAACGCGCCCGTCGAAATGTCGGCCCAGGCCAGCGCGGCCTGATCGCGCACCACCGACCATGCCGCCAGAAAGTTGTGCCGCCGCGCCTCGAGCAGCGAGTCCTCGGTCAGCGTGCCCGGCGTGACCAGCCGCACCACCTCGCGCCGGACCACGGCCTTGGAGCCGCGCTTCTTCGCCTCGGCCGGATCTTCCATCTGTTCGCAGACGGCGACGCGAAAGCCCTTGCGGATGAGCGTCAGCAGATAGCCCTCGGCGGAATGCACTGGCACGCCGCACATCGGAATGTCGGCGCCCTGATGCTTGCCGCGCTTGGTCAGGGCGATGTCCAGCGCCTCGGCCGCGGCCACGGCATCGTCAAAGAACATCTCGTAGAAATCGCCCATGCGATAGAACAGCAGCGCATCAGGGTGCGCGGCCTTGATTTCGAGATATTGCGCCATCATCGGCGTGACGTTGGACAAAACGGACCCCCGGTTCGTGACGCCACGGGACATAACAAATGCCGCCCCTGCGACGAAAGGCGAAAACGACTTGCCGTTGAGGGCAAACCCTCCCTACGGTAAGACGCCGCAGCCGCAACAGAACATCACGCCGGACCATGACCAAAACCAAGATCACCGCCGAAGAGGCGCTTGCCTTTCACCACGAACCGCAGCCCGGCAAATGGGAGGTGCAGGCCACCGTGCCCATGACCACCCAGCGCGACCTGTCGCTGGCCTATTCGCCCGGCGTGGCGGTGCCCTGCGAGGTGATCGCCGAAAAGCCCGAAACCGCCTATGACTATACCAACAAGGGCAACCTGGTCGCGGTGATTTCGAATGGCACGGCGGTACTGGGGCTGGGCAATCTGGGCGCGCTGGGCTCCAAGCCGGTGATGGAGGGCAAATCGGTCCTGTTCAAGCGGTTCGCCGACGTGAACTCCATCGACATCGAGCTGGACACCGAAGATCCCGAAGAGTTCATCTGCGCTGTCAAGCTGATGGGGCCGACCTTTGGCGGCATCAACCTCGAGGACATCAAGGCGCCGGAATGTTTCATCATCGAGCAGCGGCTCAAGGAAGAGATGGACATTCCCGTCTTTCACGACGACCAGCACGGAACGGCGGTGATTTGCGCGGCGGGGCTGCTGAACGCGCTGCACCTGAGTGGCAAGAAGATCGAGGACGTCAGAATCGTCCTGAACGGCGCCGGCGCGGCTGGGATCGCCTGCATCGAGCTGCTCAAGCGGATGGGCGCGCGGCATGAAAACTGCTTCGTTTGCGATACCAAGGGCGTGATCTATCAGGGTCGGACCGAGGGCATGAACCAGTGGAAGTCGGCCCACGCGGTCAAGACCGACCTGCGCACGCTGGAAGAGGCGATGGTCGGTGCCGACGTGTTCCTGGGCGTCAGCGTCAAGGGCGCGGTGACGCAGGCGATGGTCGAAAGCATGGCGGAAAACCCGGTGATTTTTGCCATGGCCAACCCCGATCCCGAGATCACCCCCGAAGACGCGCACGCCGTGCGGCCCGACGCGATCGTGGCAACGGGGCGCAGCGACTATCCCAACCAGGTGAACAACGTGCTGGGCTTTCCTTACCTGTTCCGGGGGGCGCTGGACATCCACGCGCGCGCGATCAATGACGAAATGAAGATCGCCTGCGCCCATGCGCTTGCCGAACTGGCCCGCGAGGACGTGCCGGACGAGGTGGCGCTGGCCTATGGCAAGACGCTGAGCTTCGGCCGCGACTACATCCTGCCCACGCCCTTCGATCCGCGCCTGATCCACCGGATCCCGCCGGCCGTGGCCAAGGCGGGGATGGATACCGGGGCGGCGCGGCGGCCGATCATCGACATGGAGGCCTATGAGCTGGGCCTGAAATCGCGGCTTGACCCCACGGCCAGCATCCTGCGCAGCCTGAACGTCCGCGCCCGTGCCGCGCAGTCGCGGATGATCTTTGCCGAGGGCGACGATCCGCGCGTGCTGCGTGCCGCCGTCACCTATCAGCGGTCCGGTTTCGGCAAGGCGCTGGTGGTCGGGCGCGAGGACGACGTGAAGCGCAAGCTGGAAGCCGCCGGGCTGGGCGATGCGGTGGACGAACTCGAGGTCGTCAACGCCGCCAATACCGATCACCTGGAGACTTACAGGGACTTTCTCTATCGCCGGCTGCAGCGCAAGGGTTTCGACCAGAAGGACGTGCACCGGCTGGCGGCGCGGGACCGGCACGTGTTCTCGGCGCTGATGCTGGCGCATGGGCATGGCGACGCGCTGGTGACCGGCGCCACCCGCAAGTCGGCGCATGTGCTGGAGCGGATCAACCACGTCTTTGACGCCGATGCGGCGCATGGGGCGGCGGGCGTGACCGCGCTGTTGCACAAGGGTCGGATCGTGCTGATCGGCGACACGCTGGTGCATGAATGGCCGGAGCCCGAAGATCTGGCCAACATCGCGGAACGCGCCGCGACCGTGGCGCGCTATCTGGGGCTCGAGCCGCGCGTGGCCTTCGTCAGCTTTTCCACCTTCGGCTATCCGGTGTCCGAACGCGCAGAGAAGATGCACCTCGCGCCCGAAGTTCTGGACCGGCGCGGGGTGGATTTCGAATATGAAGGCGAAATGACCGTGGACGTTGCGCTGAACGCGCAGGCGCAGGCGGCCTATCCGTTCCAGCGGCTGACCGGCCCGGCCAACATCCTGATCGTTCCCGCGCGGCATTCGGCCAGCATCTCGACGAAGCTGATGCAGGAGATGGCCGGCGCCACGGTGATCGGGCCGATCCTGGCCGGCGTGGACAAGCCGATCCAGATCTGCTCCACCGTGGCGACCGCGAACGACATCCTGAACATGGCCGTGCTGGCCGCCTGCGGCATCAAATAGGCCATGGCGATCTGGAATCTCGGCTCTATCAATGCGGATATGGTCTATTCCGTGCCGCGCCTGCCGCGTCCGGGCGAAACGCTGGCCTCGGACGGGCTGCGCTATTTCCTCGGCGGCAAGGGGGCCAACATGTCCGTCGCCACGGCGCGGGCAGGGGCGAGGGTGCATCACATCGGCGCGGTGGGTCACGACGGGAAATGGGCGGTGGACCGGCTCATGGAATACGGTGTGGACACCACTCACATCGCCACGGTGCCCGAACCCACCGGCCACGCGATCATCGCCGTTGAGCCGGGGGGCGAGAACAGCATCATACTCTATCCCGGGGCAAATCATGCGATTTCCGCCGATGCGCTGGGGCTTGCGCTGAGTTCCGCGCAGGCGGGCGACATTCTTCTGCTGCAGAACGAAACCAACCGGCAGGAGGACGCCGCGCGGATCGGGCGCGATCTGGGTCTGCGCGTCTGCTATGCTGCCGCACCCTTTGATGCAGGCGCGGTGCGGGCGCTGCTGCCGTGGTTGGATTTCCTGATCCTGAACGAAGTCGAGGCCGGGCAGCTCGAGGCCGCCACCGGCAAACGCCCCGAGGATCTGCCGGTGAAGCAGGTGATCGTCACGATGGGCGCGCGCGGGGCCCGTTACATAGACACTGAAAAGGGCGAATCGCGTGATTTTCCCGCCATGCCGGTGACGCCGGTGGACACCACCGGGGCGGGTGATACCTTCACCGGCTATGTGCTGGCCGGGATGGACCGGGGGCTGCCGATGCCGCAGGCGATCGGCCTTGCCAGCCGCGCGGCTGCGCTGATGGTGACGCGGCAGGGAACGGCGGACGTGATACCGGATCTGAAGGACGTCAACGAAGCCCGGTTCGGTTGAATGCAATCATTGCAACCTGGGGAACAGGATGAACGACAAGATCACCACGCATCAGGCCGAAGAGGACGCCCGGAACGAAGAGATCCTGATCTACGTCAACGGTCGTATCGTGCCGAAGGCAGAAGCGATGGTCAGCGTCTATGACAGCGGCTTCATGCTGGGTGACGGCGTTTGGGAGGGGCTGCGGCTCTACAACGGCAAATGGGCCTTTCTCGACGAGCACATGGACCGGCTGTTCGAGGCGGCCAAGGCCATCGACCTGGATATCGGGATGGACCGCGACGGCGTGGTTTCGGCCCTGTTGGAGACGCAAAGGGCGAATGGCATGACCACGGATGCCCATGCCCGGCTGATGGTGACGCGGGGGGTCAAGGAGCGTCCGTTCCAGCATCCGTCGCTCAGCCGGTCGGGTCCGACCATGGTCATCATCATGGAACATTCCCGGCCGAAGATCCCGCGCCCCGTGCGGCTGGCGACCGTGCCGCATATCCGGGGCCTGCCGATGACGCAGGATCCCAAGCTGAACAGCCATTCCAAGCTGAACTGCATCCTGGCCTGTATCGCGGCGGAAAAGGCCGGGGCGGACGAGGCGCTGATGCTGGACGTGCATGGTTTCGTGAACACGACCAATGCCTGCAACTTCTTCATCGTGCGCGGTGGCGAGGTCTGGACCAGCACCGGCGACTATTGCATGAACGGGATCACCCGGCGCAAGGTGATCGAGCTGTGCCGGGAAAACCGCATCCCGGTCTTTGAGCGCAATTTCAGCCTCGTAGACACTTATGGCGCGGACGAGGCCTTTCTGACCGGCACGTTCGGCGCGCAGACTCCGGTGGGCGAAATCGACGGCCGGGTGATCGGAACCGGCGAGATGGGGCCGGTAACGAAGCGTATTCGGGATCTTTACAAGGCGTTGATCGAACGGGAGTGCGGGGCATGAAGATCGCGATGTGGTCCGGGCCGCGCAACCTGTCCACGGCGATGATGTATGCCTTTGCTGCGCGCGGCGATTGCGCCGTGGTGGACGAGCCCTTCTATGCGGCCTATCTGGCGCGGACCGGTCTGGAGCATCCCATGCGCGAGGCGATCCTGGCCTCGCAGCCCACCGACCCGGATATCGTGGCGGAGGGACTGGTCGGACCCAATCCGGGCGGAAAGGCGCATTACTACCAGAAGCACATGACGCATCACATGGTGCCGGGCATGCCGCGAGACTGGATGGCCGAAGTGGTCAACGTGTTCCTGATCCGCCATCCGGCGCGGGTCGTCGCGAGTTATGCGGCCAAGCGCGAGGGGCCGGAGCTGGACGATCTGGGGTTCCGGCAGCAGGTGGAATTGTTCGACCACGTCGAGGCGCTGGGGCAGGAGCCGGTGGTGATCGACAGTCACGATATCCGGGAAAACCCGGAGGCCGCATTGCGGGCGCTGTGCGCGGTGATCGGGCTGGACTGGCGGCCGCAGATGCTGCGCTGGCCGGCGGGCGGCATCCCCGAAGACGGGGTCTGGGCCGCACATTGGTATGGGGCGGTGCACCGATCGACCGGGTTTGCGGGGCCGGAGGGCAAATTGCCCGGATTAGAGCCTGAATATGCGGGTTTGGCGGAGGCTGCGATGCCGTTCTACGAACGGTTGCGGGCGGTGAAGGTCGGTGTGTGAGGGGCTTTGCCCCTCTGCCCCTGCGGGGCATTCACCCCAGGGTATTTCGGACCAGAAAGAAGCCGGGTTCATGATTCTTCCAAGGCCTTCAGCGTGAGCGGGCAGGGGGTTCCGTCGTAGAAGGTATCCAGAACCTGGCGAAACAGGGGGCTGGCACCGGGCACGCGCGAAAAGAGCGTCATGGACGAGCGGAGTTTGAGCGCGTCGATGGGGCCGAGGACCGACTCGGGGCTCTTGCCCGCATGGGTGAGCATCAGGGTGGCGGCCTCTTCCAGACGGGCGCGGAGGCGGTCATTGGCGAGGTAGTCGGCGGCTTCCCGAAGGTCGCGGATGCCGAAGCGGCGGGACGTCGGCGAGCGGCCGAGCGAGGCCAGCTGCGGAAAGACGAACCAGATCCAGTGGCTGGTCTTGCGGCCCTGCGCAAGCTCCGAGCGGACCGCGGTCCAGACGCGATCCTGCGCGTCGAGGAATTCGGCGGCCCGCTCGGGCGTCATCGTGTTAGCCGGCCGTGCGCCGGTCGCGCATCGCCAGAAGCCGCAGGCGCAGGGCGTTCAGCTTGATGAAGCCGGCGGCATCCTTCTGATCGTAGGCGCCGGCGTCTTCCTCGAAGGTGACGTGTTCTTCGGAATAGAGCGAATGATCCGACCAGCGGCCGACGCAGGAGGCCAGACCCTTGTAGAGTTTCATCCGCACCGTGCCGGTGACGTGTTTCTGGCTTAGGTCGATCGCGGCCTGCAGCATTTCGCGTTCGGGCGAATACCAAAAGCCGTAATAGACCAGTTCGGCGTATTTCGGCATCAGCTCGTCCTTGAGGTGCATCGCGCCGCGGTCCAGCGTGATGGATTCCATGCCGCGATGCGCCGCCAGCAGGATTGTGCCGCCGGGGGTTTCGTAGATGCCGCGGGATTTCATGCCGACGAAGCGGCCTTCGACCAGGTCAAGCCGGCCGATGCCGTGTTTGCGCCCGTATTCGTTGAGTTCGGTCAGCAGGGTGGCGGGCGACATGGCCACGCCGTTGATGCTGACGGGGTCGCCCTGTTCGAAACCGATTTCGATATACTCCGGCTCGTTCGGCGCGTCCTCGGGATGGACGGTGCGCTGATAGACGTAATCGGGCGCCTCGACTGCCGGGTCTTCGAGCACCTTGCCTTCGGAGGAGGTGTGCAGCAGGTTGGCGTCCACGCTGAAGGGTGCCTCGCCCCGCTTGTCCTTGGCGATCGGGATCTGGTGCGCTTCGGCAAACTCCAGCAGCTTGGTCCGGCTGGTCAGGTTCCATTCGCGCCACGGCGCGATCACCTTGATGTCGGGGTTCAGCGCATAGGCTGCCAGTTCGAACCGCACCTGATCGTTGCCCTTGCCGGTGGCGCCGTGGGCGATCGCATCGGCGCCGGTTTCGGCGGCGATCTCGATCAGGCGTTTGGAAATCAGCGGGCGGGCGATCGAGGTTCCCAGCAGATACTGCCCTTCGTAGAGCGCGTTGGCGCGGAACATCGGGAAGACGAAGTCGCGCACGAACTCTTCGCGGATGTCCTCGACATAGATGTTTTCGGGCTTGATCCCCAGCATCTCGGCCTTCTTGCGGGCGGGTTCCAGCTCTTCGCCTTGGCCGAGATCGGCGGTGAAGGTCACCACCTCGCAACCGTATTCGGTTTGCAGCCATTTCAGGATGATCGAGGTGTCGAGACCACCGGAATAGGCGAGGACAACTTTCTTGGGCGCGGACATGGGGCACTCCCTATCAACGTGGATCCGGGGTCGGTTAGCCGGTTTTCCCTGCCGGGGCAAGGCGGGTCGGGCTTGCACGGGCGGCGATGCTGGGCCACAGAGAGGCCATGAGTGATTTTCGCGACATGGCGCGCGCCGCAGAGCGAGCGATGAGGGCGGTTTTCCCGGCCACGCCGCTGCAGCGCAACGCGCATCTTTCCCAACGGTTTGCGGCCGACATCTGGCTCAAGCGGGAGGATCTGAGCCCGGTGCGCTCCTACAAGCTGCGCGGCGCGTTCAATGCGATGCGCAAGGCGCGCGCGGCGAATCCGTCGGTTGACCGTTTCGTCTGCGCCAGTGCCGGCAATCACGCGCAGGGGGTGGCTTTCATGTGCCGCCATTTCGGGGTGCGGGGCGACATCTTCATGCCGGTGACGACGCCGCAGCAGAAGATCATGAAGACCCGGATGTTCGGCGGAGAGAATGTCGAGATCCACCTGACCGGCGACTATTTCGATGACACGTTGGCCGCGGCGCAGGCGTTCTGTGCCGACAAGGGCGCGCATTTCCTCGCGCCATTCGACGACGACGACGTGATCGAGGGTCAGGCCACCGTTGCGGTCGAGGTCGAGGCGGAGTTCGGCCGTGCGCCCGACCGGCTGGTGCTTCCGGTCGGTGGCGGCGGCCTGGCTGCAGGCGTGCACTCGTATTTTCCCCACGCACTGTTGACACTCGCGGAACCGGCTGGCGGCGCCAGCCTGGCGGCCGCGTTGCGGGTCGGCCATCCGGTGACGTTGAAAAAGGTGGACAATTTCGTTGACGGCGCGGCGGTGGCGCGGGTCGGGGAGCGGACCTTTGCGCGGCTGCGGGACGTTCCGGCGCAGTCGGTGCTGTCCATTCCCGAAGACCGCCTGTGCACCACGATGATCGAGATGCTGAATGTCGAGGGTATCGTTCTGGAGCCGGCCGGGGCCCTGTCGATCGACGCTCTTGCGGACATCGAAGGCCAGATAAGGGGCAAGACGGTGGTCTGCGTGACGTCCGGTGGGAATTTCGACTTCGAGCGGCTCCCCGAGGTCAAGGAGCGGGCCCAGCGCTACTCGGGCGTAAAGAAATACTTGATCCTGCGCCTGCCACAGCGGCCTGGTGCGTTGCGCGAGTTTCTGAACGTGCTTGGGCCGGATGACGACATTGCCCGCTTTGAATACATGAAGAAATCCGCGCGCAACTTCGGTTCCGTCCTGATCGGGATCGAAACATCGCAGCCCCAGAACTTTGCCCGGCTGTTCGAGCGACTGGACGCAGCCGGATTCGTCTATACCGACATCACCAACGATGAACTGCTGGCTCAATTCGTGATCTGACTGACGCTCAGGCCGCGGTGTCGCGAGACAGACCGGAAAGAAATTCCGACCTGGACCGGTCAAAGCAGGCGACGATCGCGCTCACGTCCACGGGCTGGGCGCCGGCCGCCTGCCTCTCGTATCGTTCGCACAATTGCGCCAGGGTTTCGAATCCGAGGCTGAGAGCACAGCCTTTCAGGAAATGGAGGTGTTCTTCCGCGCTGCCCTGTGAGCTGCTCAGTCGATCGAGAGCCTCGGAGACTTCTTCCAGGAAAAGGTCCACGACTTCCTTGAAGTCGCTCTCTCCGACCTCTTCGCGCAGTTCATTTACACGTGACCATTCGATCATGTTCCACCTGCCGTCGCCACACGCCGCATCGCGACCAGCGATAAGGCGCCAAGTGTAAAGCTCGGGTTAAGGGCGGCAGCCGGTCGGTTCGAGTTTTAATTTTCAGTCCCTGTTAGGGAATCACTGCCAGCGTTACCGCGACGTGAGACGGATTTTGGGTTTGGAACCGGATACAGTGGCGACAGCGGTGCAGGCAGGGCTTCGGTCGGACTCCAGGTCGGGAACGGACACCGTGCGCCGGATTTTGGTTGTCGATGACAGCCGCCTGCAGCGCCGGATTCTGGTTGGCTCTTTGCGGAAATGGGGCTTCAGGGTGGAAGAGGCCGAAAGTGCCGAGGCGGCGCTCGCGCTTTGCGCGACGTCACCGCCGGATCTCGTGCTGTCGGACTGGGTGATGCCGGGGATGAGCGGTCCGGAATTCTGTCGTGCCTTCCGGGAATTGCCGCGCGACGGCTACGGATACTTCATCCTCCTCACCTCCAAGAACGAAAAGGCGGAGATTGCGCGCGGGCTGGACGCCGGGGCCGACGATTTCCTGACAAAGCCCGTCAATTCCGGAGAGCTTCGCGCCAGGATCAAGGCCGGAATGCGGATTCTCGCAATGCAGCGCGAACTGTCCGAGAAGAATCGTGTGATCTCGGAGACGCTGGAAGAACTCCAGTCCGTCTATGGACGGATCAATCAGGATCTCAGGCAGGCGCGGGAAATCCAGAAATCTCTGGTTCCCGAGCTGGAACGGTCTTTCGGTGCATCACGTTTCAGTCTGCTGCTCAAGCCGTGCGGGCATGTCGGCGGCGATCTGGTCGGGCTGTTCTCGCCGGGCGTGAACCGAGTGGGGTTTTACGGCATTGACGTCTCCGGGCATGGCGTGACGTCGGCGCTGATGACGGCGCGGCTGGCCGGTTATCTGTCCGGCACGCATTTCGATCAGAACGTCGCGATGGAGCGGCTGCAATATGCGTTCTACGGTCTGAAGCCGCCGGTCGAGGTGGCGCGGATGCTGAACGCCCGGCTGCTTGCCGATGTCGGCACCGACGAATATTTCACCATGGTCTATGGCACGGTGAACCTTTATGACGGAACGTTGCGGCTCGTTCAATGCGGACATCCGCATCCGTTGCTGCTTCGCGCGGACGGGTCGGCCGAATTCCTCGGCGGTGGCGGCATGCCCATTGGGCTGTTGCCGGATCTGGTCTGCGACAGTTTCGAGCTTGAGTTGAAGCCGGGGGACCGGCTGTTGATCTATTCCGACGGCATCACGGAATGCCCGACGGCCGACGGCGACATGTTGGGGCGGGATGGCCTGCTCGACCTGGTGCGCGCCGCGGATCCGGCCCATAGCGGCCGGGAATTTCTGGACGATCTCTACTGGCGTATGCGGGAATCGATGCCGAAAGGACGCCGGATCGAGGATGACGTGTCGGCCCTGCTTTTGGAATACAACGGTGTCTGATCGGGACATCCAAGGTCACGGTTTTCGGGCCAACGCGCGGGCGAAATGGCGATCGCCGGCATTGCCCAGGTGCCGTGCTGCCTGCCCTGCGTCCATCCAGAGGGGTTCGTGAAACGGTTCGGTCGGCGGCCCGAGGCGCCGCACCGGTCGGGCGGTGAAGATCAGGCAGATCTTTTCCGCCCAGAGATCGTATTCGGGCATGTAGGCGAACCTGCGAAAGGTGCCGACATGGCGGGGGGCGGCAATCTTCCAGCCGGTCTCCTCTCTCACCTCGCGATGCAAGGCCGCGACCGGCGATTCGCCCGCGTCGATTCCGCCACCGGGCAGCTGCAGGTCGGGATGCGGCTGATGCTGCACGGTCAGCAGCAGCCGCCGGCCGATGGGCAACAGCGCGTAGACCCCGCGCCGCAGTCGATACCGGCGGCCGGGTTCGGGGGACTCGCCGAATCGCCTGATCATGCGCCTGCCTCTTCCATCCCGGTGGGTTCTGCCTATATAGCGCGATATGCCAATGACGGGCGTGCAAGGAAACCCCCATGAAATCCGGATCGCAAATCGCGTGGGACGATACGGTCCTGCCTTTCCAGCTCGACGCTTCCGACATGCGTGGCCGCGTGGCGCGGCTTGACGGAGTGCTCAACGGTATCCTGAGCCAGCATGACTACCCGCCGCAGGTGGAGGCGCTGATCGCGGAAATGGCGCTTTTGACCGCGCTGATCGGCCAGACGATCAAGCTGCGCTGGAAGCTGTCTCTGCAGGTGCAGACCAACGGCCCCGTGCGCATGATTGCCACCGACTATTTCGCGCCGGATGAAGATGGGCGCTCGGCCCGCATCCGTGCCTATGCCGGCTATGATGCCGAGCGTCTGACCGACGACGCCCCGTTCGCGCAGCTGGGAGAGGGGTATTTTGCGATCCTGATCGATCAAGGCGAAGGCATGGCCCCCTATCAGGGCATCACGCCGCTGACGGGCAAGTCGCTGACGGACAGTGCCGAGTCCTATTTTGCCCAGTCCGAACAGCTTCCGACGCGGTTCGTTCTGCGGTTCGGCAAGTCGTCCGGACCCGGTGTCGAGGATCACTGGCGCGCCGGCGGGATCATGGTGCAGCACATGCCCAAGGCGTCGCCCTTTGCGGCCACCGGCCCCGGCACGGGCGACGTTCTGAAGGCGCGCGATCTGGTGCAGGGCGATGACAGCGAGAACTGGAACCGCGTCAACATCCTCTTGGACACGGTCGAGGACATGGAACTGATCGGCCCGTCGCTGCCGACCCCGGACCTTTTGGTGCGCCTGTTCCACGAGGAATCCCCGCGCGTGTTCGACGCACAGGCGGTGCGCTTCGGCTGCACCTGCTCGGAGGAACGTGTGCGCCGGGCGCTGTCGATCTATTCGGCCCGCGACATCGAAACGATGACCACCGAGGATGGCCGCGTTACCGCCGATTGCCAGTTCTGCGGAGCGCATTACGATCTGGACCCCAAGACGCTGGGATTCGAAGCGGAGAAACGCGACGGTGAGTGACGGAGCCGCCGAGGTGATCGAGCGGTTGCGGGCGGCGCTGGAACGCCCGGGGGACGAATCGTCCGACTTTGACCTGAACCCGGATACGGTTCTGCCGCCCGACCGCCGGCTGCGCCCGGCGGGGGTGCTGGTGCCGGTGTCGCTGGCCTTCGGCACGCCGCGCCTGATCCTGACCAAGCGGTCCTCGGCCCTGAAACACCATCCCGGTCAGATCGCCTTTCCCGGCGGCAAGGTGGACGAAGGCGACGCCGACCCCACCGCCGCCGCGCTGCGCGAGGCGCGCGAAGAGATCGGGCTGCCGCCCGGACTCGCCGAAATCATCGGCCACCTGCCCGAGCACGAAACCGTCACCGGTTTTCGCGTGACGCCGGTGGTGGCGGTGCTGCGGTCGGCCTTTGCGCCGGTGCCCGAACCCGGCGAGGTGGACGAGGTGTTCTCGGTCCCGCTGTCCCATGTCATCGATCCGCGGAACTTCCGCGTGGAATCGCGCATCTGGCGCGGACGGCGACGGTATTACTTCACGGTTCCCTACGGTCCCTACTACATCTGGGGTGCAACCGCGCGTATCCTGCGCGGACTGGCCGCCCGGATGGAGACATGACCGACGACACCCGCATTACCGAAGACTGGCTGACCAACCCCGCCACGCAAGGCGTGTGCAAGGCTTTGCAGGATGGCGGCGCGCAGGCGCTGTTCGTGGGCGGCTGCGTACGCAATGCGCTGTTGGGCGCGCCGGTCAGCGACATCGACATCGCCACCGACGCCCCGCCGGAACGGGTGATGGAACTGGCCGAGGCCGCCGGCATCAAGGCGGTGCCCACAGGGATCGACCACGGCACCGTGACTCTGGTCAATGGCGGCATCCCGCATGAGGTCACGACCTTTCGCCGCGATGTCGAAACCGACGGGCGCCGGGCGGTGATCGCCTATGCCGGAACCATTGAGGAAGACGCCGCGCGGCGCGATTTCACCATGAACGCGATTTATGCCCGGCCTGACGGCACAATCGTCGATCCGCTGGGCGGGTTGCCGGACCTGCGCGCGCGGCGGGTGCGGTTCATCGGGGATGCCAATGACCGCATCCGCGAGGACTATCTGCGCAGCCTGCGCTATTTCCGGTTCCACGCTTGGTATGGCGACCCCGAAGGCGGGTTCGATCCCGACGCGCTCGCGGCGATCGCGGCCAATCTGGAGGGGCTTTCGACTCTGTCGCGCGAACGGGTCGGGACCGAGATGCTCAAGCTGCTGGCGGCACCCGATCCGGCGCCCTCGGTCGCGGCGATGCGGTCCACCGGGGCGCTGGGGCAGTTCCTGCCGGGGGCGGATGACCGATACCTCGCTGCGCTGGTGCATCTGGAGCAGCAGGCCGGCGTCGCGCCGGATGCCCTGCGGCGGCTGGCGATCCTGGGCGGGGTGGACGTGGCCGACCGGCTGCGGCTCAGCCGGGCGCAGGCGAAACGGCTGGAACGGCTGCGCGACGCGGTGGGCAGCGACATGGGGCCGGCCGAGCTGGGCTATCGGCTGGGGGCCGACGAGGCGCGCGATGTGCTTCTGCTGCGCGCGGCGATGCTGGGCCAGCCCTGGGACGTCGAGGCCGCAAAGGCGGCAGAGCGCGGGGCGCGGGCCCGGTTTCCGGTCAGGCCCGCAGATCTGATGCCGGCGTTGCAGGGCCCGGCGCTGGGCGCGGCGTTGAAACGGCTGGAAAGGGAATGGATCGCCTCGGGATTTGCGCTGACGCGCGACGAGCTGCTGGGCCGCGCCTGACATTCCGGTTTTCCGCGGCGGCTCTTCGGTCTATCTGGGCGCCATGCGAGAGTCAGTCACGATCGAACGTCTGGGCCATCAGGGCGACGGCATCGCCGCCGGGCCGGTTTTCGTGCCGCGCGCACTGCCGGGCGAGGTGGTAAGCGGGCTGCGCGACGGCACCCGGCTGACCGAGATCCGCATCGAGACGCCATCGCCCGACCGCGTGCAGCCGCCCTGCCGTCACTACAGATCCTGCGGCGGCTGCCAGTTGCAGCATGCCTCGGACCCATTCGTTGCCGACTGGAAGCGCGAGGTTGTCCGCGCTGCCTTGGCCGCGCAGGGGCTGGAGGCGGATCTGCCGCCCACCGTGACCTCGCCGCCCCAGTCGCGGCGGCGAGCCACGTTTGCCGCGCGGCGCACCAAAAAGGGGGCGCTGGCCGGGTTCCACGGGCGGGCATCGGGCACGATCACCGAGATCCCTGACTGCCGGCTGCTGCATCCCGACCTTCTGGCGGGCCTGCCGCTGGCGCGCGACCTTGCGATGATCGGGGCGAGCCGCCGGCACGAGCTTGCCGTCAGCGTCACCCGGTCCGAAGGCGGGCTGGACGCGGCGGTGCGCGGCGGCAAGCCGCTGGACGGGCCGTTTCGGGCCGAACTGGCGCAGCTGGCCGCGCGACACCGGCTGGCGCGGCTGGCCTGGGACGACGAGGTAATCGCCACCCGTCTGCCGCCGATTCAGCGGTTCGGGCGGGCGGGCGTGATCCCGCCTCCCGGCGCCTTTCTGCAGGCAACCCCCGAAGGCGAGGCGGCGCTGCTGCATGCCGTGCGCGAAGCGGTCGCCGGGGCCACCCGGATCGCCGATCTGTTCGCGGGCTGCGGCACCTTTGCCCTGCCACTGGCCGAGGCGGCAGAGTTGCATGCGGTCGAAGGCGACGCGGCGATGATCCGCGCGCTCGACCGCAGCTGGCGCGAAACGCAGGGTCTGAAACGCGTGACGGCCGAGGCGCGCGATCTGTTCCGCCGCCCGCTTCTGGCCGACGAACTGGACCGGTTCGACGCCGTGGTGATCGACCCGCCCCGCGCTGGGGCCGAGGCGCAGGTCGCCGAGCTGGCCCGCTCCCGCGTTCCGGTGATCGCGCATGTGTCCTGCAACCCGGTGACGTTCGCCCGTGACGCGCGGGCGCTGGTGGATGCGGGCTATCGGCTGGACCGTGTTCAGGTGGTTGATCAGTTCCGCTGGTCGGCCCATTTGGAATTGGCGGCGGCCTTTCGGCTGGCGTGACGAGGCAGGAACAATGCAGGGACGCGGGACGATGGGATTTTCCAGACGGCTGGTGGCGCTTGTCGAGGCGCCGATCTTCGGGCAGGCGATCATGGGCGTCATCCTGTTCAACGCCATGCTTCTGGGCATGGAGACATCGGACGGCCTGATGGCGCGGATCGGTCCCGCAGTGCGGTTTTTGGACACGCTTTGCCTTGCGATCTTCGTGGCCGAGCTGGCGTTGAAGATGGCCGCCTACCGCCTGCGGTTTTTCGTGAACCCATGGAACCTGTTCGACTTCGTGATCGTCGGCATAGCGCTGTTCCCGGCGGCGCAGGCGTTTTCGGCGCTGCGAGCGCTGCGCATCCTGCGGGTGCTGCGGGTGGTGTCGGTGACGCCGCGCCTGCGCCGCGTTGTCGAGGGCTTCGTCACCGCCATTCCCGGCATGGGCAGCGTATTTCTTCTGCTGGGGATCATCTTCTACATCGGCTCGGTGATCTCGACGACGCTTTATGGCGATACCTTTCCCGACTGGTTCGGAAACCTGGGCCGCAGCGCCTATTCGCTGTTCCAGATCATGACGCTGGAAAGCTGGTCGATGGGCATCGTGCGCCCGGTGATGGAGGTTCACCCCCACGCCTGGGCGTTCTTCGTGCCGTTCATCATGGCGACGACCTTTGTCATGGTGAATCTGCTGGTCGGTCTGATCGTCAATTCGATGCAGGAGGCCCATCACGAAGGCGAGGCCGAACGCACCGATGCCTATCGCGACGAGGTGCTGGCGCGGCTCGAGGCGATCGAGCGCCGGCTGGACCGCGTGGCGCAACCCGACCGCCGCACAGGGACGGAAAAGTGATTTCCCGGCGTCGGCGATTTGCGGTATCCCTGCGGCAACGAGGCAGGACGAACGGGACAGGGACGATGATGAAGCGCAGGACGTTCGGTCTGGGTGCGTTGGCGACCCTCGCGGTGGCCGGGTGCAGCAGCAAGTTCAGAACCTACAACGGCCCCGAGGTGACCTCAATCGTACTCAACAAGGGCGCGCGGCGCCTTTACCTGCTGCACGGCAACGAGGTGCTGAAATCCTACAAGGTTGCGCTGGGCTTTGCTCCGGTGGGGCCCAAGCGGGTCAGGGGCGACGGCAAGACGCCCGAGGGCACCTATGTGATCGACCGCCGCAACCCCAACAGCGACTTTCACCTGTCAGTCGGCATCTCCTATCCCAACCGGCGCGACATCGAACTGGCCCGGGCGATGGGCATGGATCCGGGCGGCGACATCTTCATCCACGGACAGCCCAACCCCGGCGTGAAAAAGGGCAAGGGACCGGACTGGACAGCCGGCTGCATCGCGGTGAAGAACCGCGAGATCGAAGAGATCTATGCCATGGTCCGGCTGGGCACCCCGATCACGATCCGGGCGTGACGCGGGCCGGTCAGGTTCCCATCAACAGGGTCCACCACAGCTTTCCGCTGCGTTCCTGATGCCAGGCGAATCCCATCTTCGTCGCGCGGGGGTCCATCAGCACCTCGCGCGTGCCCTGTTCCTCCATCCAGGCGGCAAGTGTCTGCATCTCGGTCTCGAAGGTCTCCGAGATGTTTTCGCCCAGCAGCGTGCCGGCATATCCCGCCCGTTGAACCCGGTCGAGCGGAGACGACCCGTCGGATCCGAAGTGCCACGGCCGGTTCTGAACCGACATGTCGCGCGAATGGGTCGCCGCGGCGGCGTTCAGCGCCGGATCCAGTTGCACCGGCCCGGCCCCGGCCGAGGCACGCAGGGCGTTGACCGCGTCCAGCATCCGATACTGGATTTCCGCGGTCTGGCCGGGCCGGATCCGATAGACCTTGGGCAGCGGTTTTCCGTCGGAGTCCAGGACGGTGGAGTCGTAGCCCGGATCACACGCCGCCAACGCAAACAGACCCAAGAGTATGACAACGAGACGTCCCATGACACGCACCCGGAAGCAAGATTTTCATCGGGTTTACAGGGTCGATAGGGGATGCGCAATTCGCCCTTTGCCGTCGGGGCGTGCGTGACGGCGGTGTGAATTGCGCTTGTCGAGGCGGGGCCTTATCATGCCGCCGGAAGTTGACTGGTCCGAGCGTCCGAGGGGTCGAGACATGACGAACAATCCGTTCAAATCACCGACGCGCCGCGGCTTTCTTGCCGGGTCGGCGGCCTTGCTGGGTGTTCCCGCCGTCGCGGCGAGCGAAGATCAGGACACCGCAGAGCAGGCCTATGATCCCCTGCGCCCGCCGCCGGATCCCGAGCCGCCGGTGCGCCACAACATCTCGAGCTTCAAGACGCAGCAGTGGCAGCCCTATTTCAGCGATCTGCACAACGGTGCGATCCTTGTGGATACGATTTCGCGGGCGCTGCATTTCTGGTCCGAGGATCAGACGATCTACAAACTCTACCCTTGCAGCGTGCCGCTGACGGACGAGTTGACCCGCCGCGGCCGGACGAAGGTGGTGCAAAAGGTCGTCGGCCCCAGCTGGCGGCCCACGCCTTCGATGAAGAAACGCAATCCCGAATGGCCGGACTACATCCCGCCGGGGCCGGACAACCCGCTGGGCACGCATGCGCTTTATCTCAGCTGGCAGTATTATCGCATCCACGGAACCCACGACACGCGCAAGATCGGGCGGCGGTCATCGAACGGCTGCATCGGGCTTTACAACCACCATATCGAAGAGCTGTTCGGTCTGACCAAGGTGGGAACGCAAGTGTTGCTTATTTGACGACATTTCGGGCCGGCAAAGCGCGATATTTCCAACAAGCGTTTGCAATCGAGCCGATTCGCTGCTTAGAACAAACCCACGAGGTAAGACTTGAAAGCGTGCTCTTTTTTGGGGCGCGCGATTTCTGGAGGTTAACATGAAGAAACTCGTTCTCGCCGCTGCTCTGGCTGCTGCCGCTTCGTCCGCCAACGCTGGTTCGCTGGCCGAGCCGGTCGTCGAAGCGCCGGTCATCGTGGAAGAGTCCCAAAGCGCGTCGAGCGGCTGGGTTCTGCCCGTCCTTCTGCTGGTGCTGGTCGGCGCGGCTGTCGCTTCCAACTAAGCGACGCGACTTGCGAATTTCGAAGGGCGGGGAGAGATCCCCGCCTTTCTTCGTTTCCGGTCCGACCTCAGGGCGTCGTGCGGATCAGTCCAGCCAGCCGCCCAGTTCGCGCGCAGCGATTCCGGCCAGCGCGTCGATATGCGCATCATCGTCGTTCAGGCAGGGAATATAGGTGAAACTCTCGCCGCCCGCCTCGAGGAACGCGTCGCGGATTTCCACGTTGATTTCCTCCAGCGTCTCGATGCAGTCGGCGGAAAAGGCCGGCGCACAGACCGCGATCCGTTTCTTGCCGGCGCGGGCCAACCGGGCGACCTCTTCCACGGTATAGGGCTTCAGCCATTCCTCGCGGCCAAAGCGTGACTGGAAGGTGCTGATGATCTCGGTCTCGTCCCAGCCCAGCCGTTCACGCAGCAGCCGCGTGGTTTTCTGGCACTGGCAGTAATAGGGATCGCCCTGCGTCAGATATCGTTCCGGCATCCCGTGGTAGGAGCAGACGAGGATCTCCGGCCGGCCGGCGATTTCGGCATAGGCGCGTTCGATCGACCGGGCCAGCGCGTCGATATAGGCCGGGTCGTCGAAATAGGCCGGCACCGTGCGGCTGGCTGGCTGCCAGGGCTCGGCCATCAGCGCGCGAAAGAACTGGTCGTTTGCAGTGGCGGTCGTGGCGCCGGCATATTGCGGGTAGAGCGGAAAGAACAAGATGCGGTGGCATCCGGCCTCGACCATCTCGCGCAGCTTCGCCGGTGTCGAGGGGTTGCCGTAGCGCATGCAGAAATCCACCATCACGCGGTCGCCGAACCGATCGGCCATGCGTGCGGCGAACTTGGCCGTCTGTGCCTTGGTGATGGTCAGCAGGGGGCTTTCGTCCAGCTCGGTGTTCCAGATCGACCGATAGGCGGCGCCGCTGGAAAACGGCCGCTTGGTCAGCACGATCAGCTGCAGGATGGGCTGCCATTTCCAGCGCGGCAGGTCGATCACCCGCCTGTCGGACAGGAACTCGTTCAGATAGCGCCGCATCGACCAGTAATCGGTGGCGTCCGGTGTGCCCAGATTGGCCAGCAGGATGCCGATTTTGTCGGACGGCAGGGCCGGGTGGTCTTCGGGGGCATGCGCTGGGCGGCTGCGGTCGGTCATGGTCGGTCCTTGAGCGTTCTGCGTCTGTCGTGAGTTAGCGGCGCCGGCCTGTCGGTCAATCGGAAAGTTTGGTCTCGGTCGTTTTCAACGCATCCGCGAGCCTTGCCTGCGCCGATCCGGGCCGCAGCGGCTTGGGCTGGCTGTCGGAGGGCGACCACCCGGTCAGGCAGACCAGCTCGAACGTGGCGGGCAGACGGCCCTCGGGCGTGGCAAAGGCCGCGCGATAGAGCGCCTCGGCCCGGTCGAAGACCGCGCGGCGGGTCGGGTGGCGCAGGCGGTCGCTCAGCGCGTTGGCTTCGCCCATGTCGCGCAGGTCGTGCATCAGGTGGCGCAGATCGCGGTATTCGGCCGTCAGCGTCAGGCTGTCGGCCACCGGCAGCGCCAGGCCCGCGCGTTGCAGCAGCGCGCCGAGGTCGCGGATCTCGCCCATCGGGGCTACGCGCGGGGACAGCCCTCCGGCGATCTCGATCTCCGCCTGCCCCAGCGCGGCGCGCAACTCGCGCAGCGTCTCACCCCCCGGCAGAATCGCCAGCAACAGCCCGTCCGGCTTCAGCGCCAGCCGGCACTGGATCAGCTGGCCCACCGGGTCATTGGCCCAGTGCAGCGCCATCGCGTGGATCACAAGGTCATGCACACCGCGCGCCAGGTCCAGCGTTTCCTCGTCGGAAACGATCGCCGCTGTCGGGAACAGTGACGCCCAGAGATCGGGAAAGGGCGTGACCACGGCCGGCGCAGTAAAGGTTCTGTTAACCATCGACAGGCGATCCTGCACCTCGTCCTGCGCGGCGCGGTGCAGAAACAGCGCTTCGGGCCGGACCCGTTTGCGATGGGCCAGCAGGGCAGAACGGTCGAACAGGGGGGCGGCGTGTGACATGGGCGCAACCTAAGCGGATCAGGGCGCGGATTCAAACCGCGATCGAGGTCGTCTATCCCCCCCGCTGCCTGGGCTGCGGCGCGATGGTCGAAAGCGACTTTGGCCTTTGCGCGACCTGCTGGCGCGATACGCCCTTCATCGGCGGCACGGTTTGCGACTCCTGCGGAACGCCCCTGCCGGGCGAGCGCGACGGGTTCCGCATCGAATGCGACGACTGCATGGACCGCCCCCGGCCCTGGCGCAACGGCCGGTCCACGCTGCTCTATCGTGACAAGGCGCGCGAACTGGTGCTGGCGCTGAAACACGGCGACCGGCCCGAGATCGCCCGCGCCGCCGGCGCCTGGATGGCCCGCGCCGGGCGCGAGATCCTGCAAGAGCGGATGCTGGTAGCCCCGGTGCCGCTGCACTGGTCGCGCCTATGGCGGCGGCGCTACAACCAGTCCGCGCTGCTGGGGCAATCGCTGGCGCGGGCCGTGGGGTTGGAGGTCTGCCCGGACCTGCTGCAACGCATGCGGCGCATGCCGATGCTGGAAGGACTGGGCGCCGAAGATCGCTTCGCGCTGCTGACGCAGGCGATCCGCCCGCATCCCCGCCGCGCGGGTCGGGCGCAGGGCCGCGCGGTTCTGCTGGTCGATGACGTGATGACATCGGGCGCCACCCTGGCCGCCTGCACCCACGCGGCGCTGGACGCGGGTGCGGCGGAAGTTCACATTCTGACACTGGCACGTGTTGCAAAGGATGACTAAATCCCCGACAAGGAATGCGGCCATTGGGGATGAATGAATGAAACCGGTCGAAATCTACACCTCGCCGCTCTGCGGGTTCTGCCACGCGGCCAAGCGGCTGCTGGACAAGAAGGGCGTGCGCTATACCGAAATCGACGTGCTGCGCGACCCGTCGCGCAAGCCCGAGATGATCCAGCGCGCCAACGGCCGCCGCACGGTGCCGCAGATCTTTGTCGGCGAAACCCATGTGGGCGGCTGCGACGATCTGTATGAGCTGGAAAGCGACGGCAAGCTCGACGCTCTGCTGGCCTCGTGATGCGAACGGCGCTGGTCCAATTGTGCTCGGGCGATGACCCGACAGCCAACCTGGAACAGACCATGGGCTTTGTGGCGCAGGCGGCCGGGCAGGGCGCGCGCTTCGTGCTCACGCCCGAGGTTACGAACTGCGTCTCCAACAGTCGCAGCCATCAGAGCGAGGTTCTGCGCCACGAGGCCGACGACCCCACGCTGGCCGCGCTGCGGGCGCAGGCGTCGGATCTGGGGATCTGGCTGCTGATCGGTTCTCTGGCGCTGAAGACCGACGACTCGGACGGGCGGTTCGCGAACCGGTCCTTCCTGATCGGGCCGGACGGGTCGATCATCGCGCGCTATGACAAGATCCACATGTTCGACGTCGATGTGACGCCCGAGGAAACCTTTCGCGAATCGGACGGCTACCGGCCCGGCGACCGGGCGGTGGTGGCTGACACGCCGTTCGGGCGGGTAGGGATGACCGTCTGCTATGATATCCGCTTTCCGCATCTGCACCAGGCGCTGGCGCGAGCCGGGGCGCGGATCCTGACGGTTCCCGCGGCGTTCTCGCCGGTCACCGGCGCGGCGCACTGGGAGCCGCTCCTGCGCGCCCGCGCGATCGAGAACGGCTGCTGGGTGCTGGCGCCGGCCCAGACCGGCAATCACCCGATCAGCCGCGGCCGTCCCCGCCGAACCCATGGCCACAGCTTGGCCGTTGCCCCGTGGGGCGAGGTGGTCGTGGATGCCGGAACCGAACCGGGCGTTCACATTTCCGACATGGATGATAAAGCAGTGGACGAAGCCCGGCGGCGCGTACCGTCGCTGAGCCACATCCGACCCTTTCGCGGTCCATGATCGGCCAGAGCCCATGAATGACGAACCCCACGCCCTGGCGGTCGCGCTCTTCAGCGAGATTCTGACCGCCGATCAGCTCCTCAGGAACCGGCTCAGCCGGGTGCTGCCCAAGGGCATGGAGATTTCGCATTTCTCGGTTCTGAATCACCTGGCCTTCGTCGCCGACGAACGCACGCCCGCGCAGCTGGCCGACGTGTTCCACGTCACGCGCGGGGCGATGACCAACACGCTCAACAAACTGGAATGGGCCGGTTACGTGCATATCCGCCCCGACTGGGACGACGCGCGCCGCAAGTTGGTCGCGATCAGCCCGGCCGGGCGCCGCGCGCGCGATCAGGCTATTTCCGTCATTGCCCCGTTGATCGACGAACTGGTGGGGGATCTCGGCGTGGCTCGGGTGCGCGCGGTGCTGCCCGTGCTGCGCGACCTGAGATTGCGCCTGGAAAGCCTCGACTAGCGCTTCGCAGGGGCGGGCGGACCGGAGGCCGGAACTCTCCGACCCCCGCTCCTTCATCTTGCCGAAAATACTCCGGGGAGCGCGAGGGGCAGAGCCCCTCGCAACCATGGCGGGCCTCCGGCGCGACGGGAGAGGCCCCGCGCTCCGCCGCCGGCCGCGCTCAGCCGGGAACGACGCTGGCGGTGACGTAGTTCACGCTCAGATCGCGGTCGGACAGGCGCCATTGCCAGGAAATGGGGTTGAACACGAACCCCTTGCGGTCCACCGGCTCGAACCCGGCCCGGCGCAGCAGGTCGTACAGTTCATCCGGCGTGATGAATTTCGACCAATCATGCGTGCCGCGCGGCAACCAGCGCATGACGTATTCCGCGCCGACGATCGCTGCGGCAAAGGACTTGGCCGTTCGGTTGATCGTGGAACACAGATGCACCCCCCCCGGCCTGACCAGTTGCCGGCAGGCCGTGAGATAGGCCAGCGGGTCGGCGACGTGCTCGACCACTTCCATGTTCAGCACCACGTCGAAGGTCTCGCCCGCTTCGGCCAGCGCCTCGGCCGTGGTGTGGCGATAGTCGATCACAAGTCCGGATCGTTCGGCATGGATCCGGGCGACGGGCAGGTTGCCTTCGGCGGCATCCGCGCCCACCACCTGCGCGCCAAGTCTCGCCATGGGCTCGCTCAGCAGGCCGCCACCGCAGCCGATGTCGAGCAGCCGGAGTCCCTCGAACGGGCGGGGCTGCGACAAATCGCGGCTGAACTCGCCGGCGATCTGCGTCGTGATATAGTCCAGCCGGCAAGGGTTCAGCATGTGCAGCGGCTTGAACTTGCCGTGCGGATCCCACCATTCGGCGGCCATCGCCTCGAACTTGGCGACCTCGGCGGGATCGACGGTGAACTGAGGCGCTTGCATTCCGGGCTCCGTTCGCTGTTTTATCGGTTGCGGCTTATATAGGTCAGTAATGGACAAATACCCGGATCAAAAGCGCGCAGTGCAATATCTGCATCCGCCGATCGACCCTTTCGATCAGCGCATGGTGGATGTCGGGCAGGGTCATCACATCTACGTGGAGCAATGCGGCAATCCGCGCGGGATCCCGGTCGTCGTTCTGCATGGCGGCCCCGGCGGCGGATGCAGCCCGGCGATGCGCCGCTATTTCGACCCCCGCGTCTATCGCGTCGTGCTGTTCGACCAGCGCGGATGCGGCCGGTCGCGCCCGCACGCGTCGGTCAAGGACAATACGACCTGGCATCTGGTTGATGACATCGAGCGAATCCGGGTGGTCCTCGGGATCGACCGCTGGATCGCCTTTGGCGGAAGCTGGGGGGCGACGCTGGCGCTGGTCTATGCGCAGGCCCACCCGGACCGGGTGATGCGGCTCGTGCTGCGCGGAGTGTTCCTGGCCACCCAGGCGGAACTTGACTGGTTCTATGGCGGCGGCGCCGGGCGGTTCTGGCCCGAACAGTGGGCGCGGTTCGTGGCCCCCATCCCCGAGGCCGAGCGCCACGACCTGATCGCGGCCTATCACCGGCGGCTTTTTTCCGGAAACATGGGCGAAGAGGTCAGATATGCGCGCGCCTGGTCGCACTGGGAGAACGCGCTGGCCTCGATCCATTCCAACGGGCAGGCCGGGGAAGGCCCGCCGGACTATGCCCGCGCCTTTGCCCGGTTGGAGAATCACTATTTCCACAACAAGGCGTTTCTCGAACGCGACGGGCAGATCCTTGCCGACATGAGCCGGATTTCGCATATCCCCGGCGTGATCGTGCAAGGGCGCTATGACATGATCTGCCCGCCGGTCTCGGCCTGGCGGTTGAACGAGCTGTGGCCCGCGGGGCGGTTGAAGATGGTGCGCAACGCAGGGCACGCGCTGTCGGAGCCCGGGATCAGCGCCGAACTGGTCCGCGAGATGGACGCGCTGGCGGAGGAGCTGGCATGAGCCGGATCGACCGCCGCGCCCTGTTCACCTCGGGTGCCGCCGCGGCGCTGCTGGCGGCCTCGGGCGTGTCGCTGGCAGCCACGCCCCGGCCCGGCGGACGGTTGCGTCTGGCGGTGCCGCGCGACGACAGCAGCCTCTGCGCCGTGGCGCGGGCGGCCGTGTTCGACACACTGACCGAGGTCGCGCCCGACGGCGTGCTGCGCGGCGAACTGGCGAAGAGCTGGCAGTGCGGCCCGGACGCGCGGGACTGGCTGTTCACCTTGCACGAAGGGGTGAGGTTTCACGACGGGCGGCGGCTGGTGGCGCGGGACGTGGCCGAGTCGCTCGTCGCGCATGAATCGCCCGCGTTGCGGGGCGCGCGGATCGAGGCCGAAGAGTCCGGCGTTCTGCGCATCTCGCTGCGCGAGGGCAATCCGCAACTACCGTTGTTGCTGGCTGATTCGGCCCTGATCGTGGCGCCGGGTGGTCATGTGGCGGGCGAGTTGTCGCAGGCCGTGGGCACAGGCGCCTATCGCACCGTGCGCGCCGATGCCGGTCGGCATTTCCTGGGCCGCAAGGTCGAGGGGCATTATCGTGCGGGCAGCGCGGGCTGGGTCGATGAGTTCGAGATTGTGGTGATCCCGGATCCGGGCGTGCGGGCCGAGGCCCTGCGCGATGGATTCGTGGATGTGGCGGCGTTGCCGCAGCCGGACGGGCTGCTGGAGCGCGGAGAGTTCTTCTACCACCCTTCGCGCGACAACATGGCGCTTGCCGCCCGCGCGGGGCTGGGCGTGCCGAAGGCCATCGGGACGCGCGCGCCGCTGGACGACTTCCGCATCGCCGAGCGGTGGTGGGTCGGCTGAGGGCGAGAATCGCGCCTGCGGCGCGATGCCTTCGGCGAGGGTATTTGGGACCAGAAAGAAGCAGGGCTTGCAGAGTCGCGGACAACGGCCTATATGGGCTTCAACAGCGGCGCCTTGGGGTCCACACCCGAGGCTCCACCGGAAACGTTGTGACGGGCCGCGGGCCCGTTTTTTTGTGTCTGGAACAGAATGACCAACGACCTGATCGCCAAATCCGCCATCGACCGGCGCCTGGCCGAGATCATCACCCCCGTCATCGAGGACATGGGGTTCGAGCTGGTGCGCGTGCGGCTGATGTCGGGCAAGGCCACGACGCTGCAGATCATGGCCGACCGGCCCGAGGGCGGGATCGAAGTGGATGACTGCGCCGAGATTTCCAATGCGGTGGGCGCGGTTCTGGATGTCGAGGATCCGATCCTGGATGCCTACACGCTGGAGGTCTCCAGCCCCGGCATCGACCGCCCGCTGACCCGGCTGAAGGATTTCGAGGCCTTCGAGGGCTATGAGGCGAAGATCGAGACGAACCAGCCGATCGACAGTCGCCGCCGGTTTCGCGGTGTTCTGGCGGGTGTCGAGGGCGACGAGGTGCTGATCAACGTGGCGGCGCCGGGATCGGGCGAGGGCACAGTGACGATCGGGCTGAAATTCGACTGGCTGTCGGACGCCAAGCTGGTGCTGACCGACGACCTGATCCGCGACATGCTGAAGGCCCGCAAGGCCACCGGCGCAATCGACGAAACCAAGTTTGACGAGATCGAGACCGAAACCGAAGGGTCCGGGAAGGAGGACGACTGATGGCAATCACCTCTGCCAACCAGCTGGAGCTGCTGCAGACCGCCGAGGCGGTGGCGCGCGAAAAGATGATCGACCCGGATCTGGTGATCCAGGCGATGGAGGAAAGCCTCGCCCGCGCGGCGAAGAGCCGTTACGGAAGCGAGATGGACATTCGCGTGTCGATCGACCGCAAGACCGGCCGGGCGACCTTTACCCGCGTGCGCACCGTGGTCGAAGAAGAGGATATGGAGAACTACCAGGCCGAGATGACCGTGGATCAGGCCCGCGCCTATTTCGAGCCCAGCAAGGACGGGCGCGCGGTGTGGCTGCGCGACGGCCAGCCGATCGAGGATTTTTCGGGCGGGCCGCAGGTGGGCGACATCTTCCAGGAAGAGATCCCGCCGGTAGACATGAGCCGGATCGGCGCGCAGAGCGCCAAGCAGGTGATCCTGCAGAAGGTCCGAGAGGCCGAGCGCGACCGGCAGTATGAAGAGTTCAAGGACCGCATCGGCACCATCATCAACGGCGTCGTCAAGCGCGAGGAATACGGCAACGTCATCGTGGACGTGGGCCGGGGCGAGGCGATCCTGCGCCGCAACGAAAAGATCGGCCGCGAAAGCTATCGTCCGAACGACCGGATCCGCGCCTATGTCAAGGACGTCCGGCGCGAGACGCGCGGGCCGCAGATCTTCCTGTCGCGCACCGCGCCCGAATTCATGGCCGAGCTGTTCAAGATGGAAGTGCCGGAAATCTATGACGGCATCATCGAGATCAAGGCCGTCGCCCGCGACCCCGGCAGCCGGGCCAAGATCGCGGTGGTCAGCCATGACGGTTCGATCGATCCGGTCGGCGCCTGTGTCGGCATGCGCGGCAGCCGGGTGCAGGCCGTGGTGAACGAGCTTCAGGGCGAAAAGATCGACATCATCCCGTGGTCGGAGGATCTGCCCACCTTCTTGGTGAACGCGCTGCAGCCGGCCGAGGTGTCCAAGGTGGTGCTGGACGAGGATGCCGGCCGGATCGAGGTGGTCGTGCCCGAGGACCAGCTGTCCCTGGCCATCGGCCGCCGTGGTCAGAACGTGCGTCTGGCGTCGCAGCTGACGGGTCTGGACATCGACATTCTGACCGAGGCCGAGGAAAGCGCCCGCCGTCAGAAGGAGTTCGAGGAACGCACCAAGCTGTTCATGGACACGCTGGATCTGGACGAATTCTTCGCTCAGCTGCTGGTGTCGGAAGGCTTCACCAGCCTCGAGGAAGTCGCCTATGTGGACCTTGACGAGCTGCTGGTCATCGACGGCGTGGACGAGGACACCGCCCGCGAATTGCAGGCGCGTGCCCGCGACTATCTGGACGAGCAGGCCCGCAAGGCGATCGAACATGCCCGCGAACTGGGCGCCGAGGACAGCCTGATTGAATTCGAGGGCCTCAGCCCCCAGATGATCGAGGCGCTGGCCAAGGAAGGGATCAAGACGCTCGAGGACTTTGCCACCTGCGCCGACTGGGAGCTGGCCGGCGGCTGGACCACGGTGGACGGCGAACGGGTCAAGGATGACGGCATTCTCGAACCCTTTGACGTATCGCTGGAAGAGGCGCAAAATCTCGTCATGACCGCACGGGTCCAGCTGGGCTGGGTCGATCCGGCGGATCTGGAGGCGGACGAGGAAGACGCCGAGGCTGAGGAAACCGCCGAGGAGGCCGGGGCCTGATCGCAGGCCCCGGGAGCAGCCGGCATGAGCCGCGGCGGCGCGAAAAAGGAACGGTCGGACGGGCCCGAGCGGAAATGCATCGTCACGGGCGAGGTTCAGCCCAAGGCGAGGCTGATCCGGTTCGTGGCGACGCCGGACGGCGTGGTCGTGCCCGACATCGCGGGCAAGCTGCCGGGGCGCGGGGTCTATGTGTCGGCCGATCGCGCCGCGCTGGAAAAGGCGGTGGCCAAGCGGCTGTTCGCGCGCGGCTTCAAGCGGCCGGTCACCGTGCCCGATGGCATGGTGGACGAGATCGAGCGTCAGCTGGCGCGCCGCGTGGTGGACCTCATCAGCCTGGCGCGCAAGTCCGGCGATGCGGTGGCGGGCTATGAAAAGGTCAAGTCCTGGCTCGATCAGGGCCGGGCGCATGTGCTGATCCAGGCGATGGACGGATCGGCGCGTGGCAAGTCGAAGCTGAGCACGCCGTATCGCGGCCGATACATCGGCTGGCTGACGGCAGAGGAACTGGGCATGGCATTTGGGCGTCAAACCGTGATACATGCGGCGCTCGCCTCTGGTGGACTCGGCAAACGTGTTGTAGAGGAAGCGCAACGCCTGCGTGCTGTGCGCGGATGGAAAGACGGCGGCAAGGGCCGCGCGGAAGGGTAAGTAGCTTTATGAGCGATAGTGACGGCAAAAAGACATTGGGCCTGCGGGGCGGAGCGCGCTCGGGTAGCGTGAAACAGAGCTTCAGCCACGGACGGACCAAGAACGTCGTGGTGGAAACCAAGCGCAAACGCGTTGTGGTGCCCAAGCCCGGCGCAGCCAAGCCCACCGCACCAACGGCAAAAACCGCGAAGGCTGGCGACAAGTCCAAGCGCCCCGCGGGCATTTCGGATGCCGAAATGGAGCGCCGGCTGAAGGCGCTGCAGGCCGCCAAGGCCCGCGAGGCCGAGGAAGCCGCGCGCCGTGCGGCCGAGGAAAAGGCGCGTGCCGAAGAGCGGGAACGCCGCCGCGCCGAGCAGGAGGCCAAGGAGCGCGAACAGCGCGAGGCCGAGGAACGCGCCCGGCGGAAGGCTGAAGAGGAAGAGCGCCAGCGCCGCGAGGCGGAAGAAGCCGCGCGCCGTGCGGCTCAGGCCGAGCAGACCGCCAAGACCGCGCCGGCGCAGGACTCGGCCCGGCCCGCCGCCAAGGCCGCGCCGCAACCGGCCCGCAAGCCCGAACGCGAACGCGAGCAGCGCCGCGGCAAGGGGCGCGACGAAGGCGGCCGCCGCTCCGGCAAGCTGACGCTGAATCAGGCGCTCAGCGGTGATGGCCGGCAGAAATCGCTGGCCGCGATGAAGCGCAAGCAGGAACGCGCCCGGCAAAAGGCGATGGGCGGCCCGGTGCAGCGCGAAAAGGTGATCCGCGAGGTTCAGCTGCCGGAAACCATCGTGGTCAGCGAACTGGCAAACCGCATGGCCGAGCGCGTGGCCGACGTGGTCAAGTCGCTGATGCAGATGGGCATGATGGTCACGCAGAACCAGTCGATCGACGCCGATACGGCGGAGCTCATCATCGAGGAATTCGGTCACAAGGCCGTGCGCGTGTCGGATGCCGATGTCGAGGACGTGATCCAGCAGATCGAGGACAAGCCCGAGGATCTGAAGCCGCGCCCGCCGGTCGTCACCGTGATGGGCCATGTGGACCACGGCAAGACGTCGCTGCTGGATGCGATCCGCAACACAAACGTCACTTCGGGCGAAGCCGGCGGCATCACGCAGCATATCGGCGCCTATCAGGTCAAGGCCAAGGACGGGCAGGTTCTGACCTTCCTGGACACGCCGGGCCACGCGGCCTTTACCTCGATGCGGTCGCGCGGGGCGCAGGTGACGGATATCGTGGTGCTGGTTGTCGCTGCGGACGATTCGGTGATGCCGCAGACGATCGAGGCGATCAACCACGCCAAGGCCGCCGGCGTTCCGATGATCGTGGCGATCAACAAGATCGACAAACCGGCCGCGAACCCCGACAAGGTGCGCACCGAACTGCTGCAGCACGAAGTGATCGTCGAAAAGCTGTCGGGCGACGTGCAGGATGTCGAAGTCTCCGCCGTGACCGGCCAGGGCATCGACGAGCTGCTCGAGGCGATCGCGCTTCAGGCGGAGATCCTGGAACTCAAGGCCAATCCCGACCGCCCGGCCGAGGGCGCGGTGATCGAGGCGAAGCTGGACGTGGGCCGCGGGCCCGTCGCGACGGTGCTGGTCCAGAAGGGCACGCTGCATCAGGGCGACGTGTTCGTCGCGGGCGAACAGTGGGGCCGCGTCCGCGCAATGGAGAACGACAAAGGCGAACGCGTCAAGAAAGCTGGTCCGTCGGTTCCGGTCGAGGTGCTGGGCCTGCAGGGCACGCCCGAGGCCGGCGACATCCTGAACGTGGTCGAAAACGAGGCGCAGGCGCGCGAGATCGCCGAATACAGGCAGGAAAAGGCCAAGGAAAAACGCGCCGCCGCCGGTGCCGGCACGACGCTGGATCAGCTCCTGGCCAAGGCCAAGGCGGATGCCAACGTCAAGGAACTGCCCGTGGTGGTCAAGGCCGACGTGCAGGGTTCGGCCGAGGCGATCGTCCAGGCGCTGGAGAAGATCGGCAACGAAGAGGTGCGCGTGCGCGTGCTGCATTCGGGCGTGGGCGCGATCACCGAAACCGATGTGGGTCTGGCCGAGGCATCGGGCGCCCCGATCATCGGCTTCAACGTCCGCGCCAACGCCCCGGCTCGTCAGGCCGCCAACCAGAAGGGCGTCGAGATCCGTTATTACAGCGTGATCTACGACCTCGTGGACGACGTGAAGAAGGCCGCCAGCGGCCTGCTCGAGGCCGAGGTGCGCGAAAAGTTCATCGGTTACGCCGAGATCAAGGAGGTCTTCAAGGTTTCGGGCGTGGGCAAGGTGGCCGGCTGTCTGGTCACCGAAGGCGTCGCCCGCCGTTCGGCCGGGGTGCGTCTGCTGCGCGACAACGTGGTGATCCACGAAGGCACGCTGAAGACGCTCAAGCGGTTCAAGGACGAGGTCGCCGAGGTCCAGTCGGGTCAGGAATGCGGCATGGCGTTCGAGAACTACGACGATATCCGCCAGGGCGACGTGATCGAGATCTTCGAGCGCGAAACGGTGGAACGCACGCTGGACTGACGCGCATCACGCGGAATGAAAAAAGAGGCAGCCTTCGGGCTGCCTCTGTCAGTTGGTGAGTGGTGGCTTTTTACGCTGCGGTTTTCACCGGCTGGCCTTGGTGTATCTTGTCGCCGACGCGCACCTCGACCCGGCCATCGGGCAGGGTGCGCACATATGTTCCCTGGACCGATACGCACGATCCGATCGTCACCGTCACCAACATGCCATGATCCCCCCATGAGCAGGACATGATGAATGATTGCTGAATTTATACACAATCGGCTGAGAAAACGACCATTTTCTTGACGGCAGGAGAAACGGAGCCCCAAGACGGTCGCGGCGCGCGAAAGCGGGGCTACAACCAGTCCCGCAAAATCGGGATCAGGGGGACATCCGCCGGCGGCATCGGATAGTCGCGCAGCTCGACCGCGCGCACCCATTTCAGCGCCTGACCTTCGCGCGATTGCGGGATGCCTTCCCATTTGCGGCAGGCAAAAAGCGGCATCAGCAGGTGGAAATCGTCGTAGGAATGGCTGGCAAAGGTCAGCGGCGCCAGGCAGGACGCCCAGGTGTCGATGCCCAACTCCTCTTGCAATTCACGGATCAGCGCGGCCTCGGGAGTTTCGCCCGGTTCGACCTTGCCGCCGGGAAATTCCCACAGGCCGGCCATGGATTTGCCCTCGGGCCGTTGGGCGAGCAGCACCCGCCCGTCGCGGTCGATCAGGGCAACGGCAGAGACGAGAACGGTTTTCACGACCGGTAATCCGCGTTGATCGCGATGTATTGATGGGTCAGGTCGCAGGTCCAGACCGTCGCCGCACCCGCGCCAAGCCCGATATCGACAGCGATCACCAGTTCCTGGCCCTTCATGAAGCGGGCGGCGTCCTCTTCGCGGTAGTCCGGGCTGACCCAGCCATTTTCCGCCACGAGGATGTCTCCGAACCGGATCGTCAACCGGTCGCGGTCGGCGGCTGCGCCGGATTTGCCCACCGCCATCACGACCCGGCCCCAGTTGGGGTCTTCGCCCGCAATGGCGGTCTTGACCAGCGGTGAATTGGCAATCGACATGGCGTGGATCTTGGCGTCGGCATCGCTGGCCGCGCCGGTCACACGGATCTCGACGAATTTGGTCGCGCCTTCGCCGTCCCGCACAACCTGCTGCGCAAGGTCCAGCATCACGCCGTGCAAAGCCTCGGCAAAGGCGGGGTTGCCGGTGGCATCGACGTCCGCCGCGCCGGTGGCGCACAGCATCAGGCTGTCCGAAGTCGAGGTGTCGCTGTCCACGGTGATGCAGTTGAAGGTCCGGTCGGTGAGTTCCGCCAGCAGCGATTGCAGCGCTGCCTGATCGTATCCGGCATCGGTGAAGATATAGACCAGCATCGTCGCCATGTCCGGCGCGATCATGCCCGAACCCTTGGCGATGCCGGCGATGGAGACGGCCCTGCCTTTGATCTCGACCTGAGCGGCCGATCCCTTGGGGAAGGTGTCGGTGGTCATGATCGCGCGGGCGGCCTGTTCCATCGCGCCCGGTGCCAGTGCGCCGGTCAGAGTGTCCAACCGCGCCAGGATCCGGTCATGCGGCAGGGGTTCTCCGATCACGCCGGTCGAGGCGGTGAAAACGCGCCCCTGCGGCACGCCGGTAGCACTGGCCACAGCCGCGCAGATGGCGGCCACCGACTCTTCGCCGTAGCGGCCGGTAAAGGCATTGGCATTGCCGGAATTGACCAAGATCGCCGCGCCTGAATCAGAGGCGCCGCCGATCTTGGCCTGACAGTCCAGCACCGGCGCCGACCGCGTGGCCGAGCGGGTGAAGACCCCGGCCACGGACGTGCCCGGATCCATCACCGCCAGCATCACGTCGGTGCGGCCCTTGTAGCGAACGCCGGCCTCGGCCGCGGCGAAACGCACGCCGCCGATCACCGGCAGTTCGGGAAAACCCGCCGGTGCCAGCGGGGATACCGGCAACGCGCCCGCCATGATCAGTTCCCCAGCAGCGAAATGTCGGAAATGGCGTTGGGGTCGAACTCTTCGATCTCGACCCGCTCCACCTGCGCCGCATCGGTCAACTCTTCGACCCGCTTCTGGATCGCGTCGCGCCGGATCTGGTCCAGAATCTCGTCGCGGACATCCTCCAGCTTGGGCGCCTCGGCCTTGCGGGAATCGTTCAGTTTGACGATGTGCCACCCGAACTGGGTCTGCACCGGCCCGGACACCTCGCCGACCTTGAGCGCCTTCACGGCCGCTTCGAACTCCGGCACCATCGCGCCTTCGCCGAACCAGCCCAGCGCGCCGCCATTGGGGCCGGAAGGGCCGGTGGACTTGGCCTTGGCCAGTTCCGCGAAATCGGCGCCACCGTCCAGTTCCGCCTTGATCGCCTCGGCCTCTTCCTTCGTTTCCACGAGGATATGCGAGGCGTTGTATTCCTGCCCGCCGAAGCCTTCGCCATATTTGGCGTCATAGGCGGCGCGAATCTCGTCCTCGGTGCCGACAGTGCCCAGCAGTTTTTCGATCTCTTCCCCGGCGATCAGGGACCGTTTTTCGTTTTCGAGCGACATGGTCACGCGCGGGGGCAACGGGCCGTCGAACGCCTGCCGCAGGGCCTCCTGCTGGATCAGCTGGTTGACGATGGCCTCATACAGCAGCTCGGCGGGCATCTGCTGATACTGGGCGGGCAGTTGCGCGCGGGCGATGATCACATGGCCCAGCTTGATCTCGGTGCCGTTGACCCGCGCCACCACCGTATCGGCGGTCGGGGGCTCGGCGGCTGCCGGCAGGGCAAGAGCGGCGGCAAGCGCCAGAGTCGGCAGGAAAGTGAGGCCTTTGCGCATGAATTCTTCCTATTCGGGGGCCGCGTCAGGGCGCGGCGTTGACACTGTTGGACCTGACCCTTACATCGCCTTGTGGCCTTGAGACAGGACCGTCTGACACCCCCGTATCTATGGGTTGCGTGACCGGCGGGCAAGCCTGTCAGTCACACGCATTTTGACAGTTCCTCGGGAGAGAACATGCTGGGTTTTGGAGCACTCGCCAGAAAGGTGTTCGGGACGCCGAACGACCGCAAGATCAAGGCGATCCGCCCGCTGGTGGAAAAGATCAACGCGCTGGAGCCGGAATTCGAAAAGCTCAGCGACGAGGGGCTGAAGGAAAAGACCGACGAGTTCCGCAAGCGTCTGGAAGCGGGCGAGAGCCTCGACGACCTGCTGCCCGAAGCCTTTGCCAACTGCCGCGAGGCGGCGAAACGGGCGTTGGGCCTGCGGGCCTTTGACGTGCAGTTGATGGGCGGGATCTTCCTGCATCAGGGCAACATCTCCGAGATGAAGACGGGCGAGGGCAAGACGCTGGTCGCCACCTTCCCCGCTTATCTGAACGCGCTGGAAGGCAAGGGCGTTCACGTCGTCACCGTCAACGAATATCTGGCCAAACGCGACAGCGAATGGATGGGCAAGGTCTTTGCCGCGCTGGGCATGACCACCGGCGTGATCTGGTCCAACATGCCCGATGCCGAAAAGTTGGCCGCCTATGCCGCCGACGTCACCTATGGCACGAACAACGAGTTCGGCTTTGACTATCTGCGCGACAACATGAAGGCCGAACTCAGCCAGCTTTACCAGAAGCATCACCATTACGCGATCGTGGACGAAGTGGACTCGATCCTGATCGACGAGGCTCGGACGCCGCTCATCATCTCGGGGCCGGCGGATGACCGGACCGATCTTTACAAGACGATCGACCAGATCATCCCGCTGCTCGAGGAAAGCCATTACGAGATCGACGAAAAGACCCGCAACGTCACCTTCACCGACGAGGGCAACGAGTTTCTCGAACAGCAACTGGTGGCGCGCGGCCTGCTGCCCGAGGGCCAGCCGCTGTATGATCCCGAAAGCACCACGATCGTGCACCACCTGAACCAGGGCCTGCGCGCGCACAAGTTGTTCCAGAAGGACAAGGATTACATCGTCCGCAATGGCGAGGTGATCCTGATCGACGAATTCACCGGCCGCATGATGCCGGGCCGGCGCCTGTCCGAGGGCCTGCACCAGGCGATCGAGGCCAAGGAAGGCGTGGCGATCCAGCCCGAGAACGTCACGCTGGCCAGCATCACGCTGCAGAACTATTTCCGGCTTTATGACAAGCTGGCCGGGATGACCGGCACGGCGATGACCGAGGCCGAGGAATTCATGGAAATCTACGGGCTTGGCGTGGTCGAGGTTCCGACCAACCGACCCGTCGCCCGGATCGACGAGGACGACAAGGTCTATCGCACCGCGGCCGAGAAATATCGCGCGATGATCGAGGACATCAAGAAGGCTCACGAAAAGGGCCAGCCGATACTTGTCGGCACCACCTCGATCGAAAAGTCTGAGATGCTGTCGCAGATGCTCACGGCGGAAGGGATCAAGCACAACGTGCTGAACGCCCGCCACCACGAGCAGGAGGCCGAGATCGTGGCCGAGGCCGGCCGTTTCGGCGCGGTGACGATCGCCACCAACATGGCCGGGCGCGGCACCGACATCCAGCTGGGCGGCAATATCGAACTGAAGGTGCTGCGCGCGCTGGCCGAGAACCCCGAGGCCGACCCCGCAGAACTGCGCGCCGCAGAAGAGGCGAAACACGCCGAGGAAAAACAGAAGGTGATC
This sequence comes from Jhaorihella thermophila, assembly GCF_900108275.1. Taxonomy (GTDB): domain Bacteria; phylum Pseudomonadota; class Alphaproteobacteria; order Rhodobacterales; family Rhodobacteraceae; genus Jhaorihella; species Jhaorihella thermophila. The sequence goes on along the minus strand of NZ_FNVD01000006.1, from coordinate 127,394 downwards.
GAGGCCGGCGGCCTGTTCGTAATGGGCTCGGAACGCCACGAAAGCCGCCGCATCGACAACCAGCTGCGCGGCCGGTCGGGCCGTCAGGGCGATCCGGGGCGCACGGCGTTCTACCTTTCGCTCGAAGACGACCTGATGCGGATCTTCGGGTCGGAACGGCTGGACAAGGTGCTCAAGACGCTGGGAATGAAGGAAGGCGAGGCGATCATCCACCCTTGGGTGAACAAGTCGCTGGAACGCGCCCAGGCCAAGGTCGAGGCGCGCAACTTCGACATCCGCAAGAACCTGCTGAAGTTCGACGACGTGATGAACGACCAGCGCAAGGTGATCTTCAAGCAGCGGCGCGAGATCATGGGGTCCGAGGATCTGTCGGACGTGGTCCGCGACATGCGCGAAGAGGTCATCGACGACCTGCTGGACGAATACATGCCGCCCAGGACCTATGCCGACCAGTGGAACACCGAAGGGCTCTATGCCCAGGTGATCGAAAAGCTGGGCGTGGACGTGCCGGTGATGGAATGGGCGGCCGAGGAAGGCGTGGACGACGAACAGATCCGCGAACGCCTGATCAAGGCCACCGACGAAATGATGGCCAGGAAGGCTGCCGATTTCGGCCCGGAAACCATGCGCACGATCGAAAAGCAGGTGCTGCTGCAGGTGATCGACACCAAGTGGCGCGAACATCTGCTGAAGCTGGAGCATCTGCGCTCGGTCATCGGGTTCCGCGGCTATGCGCAGCGCGATCCGCTGAATGAATACAAATCCGAGGCGTTCCAGCTGTTCCAGGGAATGCTGGACAGCCTGCGCGTGGACGTGACCCGTCAGCTGGCCCATGTGCGCCCGCTGACGCAAGAGGAGCAGCAGCAGATGCTGGCGCAGATGGAGGCCCAGCGAGCCGAGATGCAGCGCCAGATGGAGCAGGCCGCCGCGGCCAGCGAGGCGAAGGCGCTGGAACGGGCCGGCGACGCCGATCCCGCGTCGTCGGGCGCCGCCCCCGGTTTTGTCGAGGACGATCCCAGCACCTGGGGCAATCCGGGTCGGAACGAGAAATGCCCCTGCGGCAGCGGCAAGAAGTTCAAGCACTGCCACGGCCGGCTGGTCTGAGGCGGTTCGTGTCAGAATGACTCCAAGGGGCGGCCATATCTTGGCCGCCTTTTTTCGCAAGGCTGTTTCCGATCCAATGGATGATCGGAGGATACGCCATGTCCCGCAGACGCTACATGACCACGATTGGCGGCACGATCCTGTGCGCGCTGGGCATCGTGTATTTCACACAGGCCGGAAAGGCCCCAGCGGCCGCCATCGCGCCGCAGCCGTCCATCATGCAGCAGGTGGTTCCGACGCCCGCCGCGAACGGCGCCTTGCGCGAGGATGCGCCGGCCGATCTGGACGGGCTGCGGCACGGCGAACCCCTGCCCGGGTTCCACGCCCCCGCCCCGCTGCCTTTGCCCCAGGGGGCCGAGCAGGAGGCGCGACGCGACACCGATTGTGCGGTCACGGCCACTGCCGCGCCGGGCGAGATGGCGACGGTGCATCTGCAGGTTCAGGCCCCCTGTCATCGCGGCGAGCGGTTGACCGTTCACCACGGCGGCATGATCTTCTCCGACAGGACGGACGCCAACGGAATCTTTGCCGCGGACATTCCGGCGCTGTCCGAACGGGCCGTGTTCATCGTCGCTTTCGCCGATGGCAAGGGTGCGGCGGCAACCACCCGGGTCCAGGGATTGAACGAGATCGACCGGATCGTCCTGCAATGGGGTGGCCAAGCCGGCTTTGAACTGCATGCGCGGGAGTTCGGCGCAAACTACGGCGATCCGGGCCATGTCTGGTTCGGTTACAGGGGCGACGGGGCCGTGGGCCGCCTGATCCGTCTGGGCAACCCGGAGGTCTTCAACGCCAAACTGGCCGACATCTACAGCTTTCCCGCCGGCCATGCGCCGCGCGCGGGCGCGGTCGCCGTCAGTGTCGAAGCCGAGGTGACAGAGAACAATTGCGGCCGCGACATTTCGGCCCAGACGGTGGAACTGAAGGGCGGCCGCCTGCGCAACCCGCGCGATCTGATGCTGTCGATGCCCGATTGCGATGCGGTGGGGACGTTTCTGGTATTGAACAATCTGGTCGATGACCTGAAAATCGCCGCGAGATAACGCAGACGGTTCAGGAACAACGATGCGATTGCTGCGTGCGGCGGGCTGCGCCGCACTTCTTCTTTGCAGTGCGGTGCTGGGCGCGGCGGCTCAGGACGTCACGCTGACCTCGCCCGATGGCGCGGTCGAGATCACCGGCACCCTGCTGGGTTTCGACGGTGAATTCTACCGTGTCGATACGCAGTTCGGAGAGCTGACGGTGGACAGCTCGGGCGTGTCCTGCGACGGCCCCGGCTGCCCCAGCCTGACCGACTACGTCGCAGAGATTTCGTTCTCGGGTTCCTCGACCATCGCCGAGGTATTGTTGCCGGCGCTGGTCGAAGGCTTCGCGCTGCGCAACGGATATCGCACGGACCGGCAGGACATCGATGCGGCGGATTTCGTCTATGTGCTGACTTATGCCGAAACCGGCCGGCAGGCCGCCCGGTTCCGGTTCCACCTCACCAATACCGAGGAAGGCTTTGCCGACCTTCTGGCCAACGAGGCCGATGTCGTGATGGCATTGCGTGAAATTCGCCCCAGGGAACGCGACCTGGCCCGGCAGGCGGGCTTGGGCGACATGACCGCCCCGGGGCGCAGCCGGGTGCTGGCGCTGGACGCGATGGTGCCGGTCGTTTCACCCGGCAACACTGTGCGACGAATCTCGTTGCCTGAACTCGCGCAGGTGTTTTCCGGCGAGATCGACAACTGGGCCGAACTGGGCGGACCGGACGCGCCGATCACCCTGCATCTCGCGGCCGAGGGATCCGGTCTGACCCAGGCCGTGGAGGACAGGCTCCTGCACCCCGTCGGCCTGACTCTTTCGGATAAGGTGGTGCGGCACGCCCGTAGCAGCGACCTGGCCCGTGCTGTGTCCGTCCAGCCCTTCGCGATTGGACTGGCCAGCTTTGCCGAAACGGGAACCGCGCGCGTTCTGACCCTTGAGGGCGCGTGCGGGTTCGCGCTCAATGCCACGCGCCAGACCATCAAGGCCGAAGACTATCCCCTGACGTCGCCCATGTTCCTGTATCTGCCAATGCGGCGCCTGCCCCGGATCGGGCGGGACTTTCTGGACTACACGCGGGGGCCGGCCGCGCAGATCGTGATCCGCCGCGCGGGCTTTGTCGATCAGGCGCCCGAACGCATCCCCATCGGCTTGCAGGGTGACCGCCTGGCCAATGCTATCGCCGCCGCCGGAAACGACGTGAAATTGGAAGAACTCCAGCGGATGGTCGGTGTCCTCGGCCCGATGCGGCGACTGACGACTTCTTTCCGTTTCGAAGCCGGATCGTCGCGTCCAGACGCGCAATCGCGGGACAACGTGGACCAGCTCGCCCGCGCGTTGGAGGCGGGGCTTCATGACGGCCACCGGCTGCTGTTCGTGGGGTTCAGCGACGGGCAGGGACCGGCCGAAGGCAATCGCAGGATCGCGTTGAAGCGGGCCGAGGCGGTGCGCGACGCGGTCTTGGCCGCGGCCGAGGCCGCACAGCTGGACCAGATCGAGATCGGCGTCGAAGCCTTCGGCGAGGCGCTTCCGATGGCCTGCGACGACAGCGGCTGGGGCCGGCAGGTGAACCGCCGCGTCGAAGTCTGGGTGGACTGACCGGTTCCCGAAGCCCATGCACTTTCATCTTGCTAAAAAATACTCCGGGGGAGTCCGCGCCCGGCGCGGACGGGGGCAGGGCCCCCTTCTACCCGGCCAGACACGCGTCACAGGTATCCTTCGCCACGAAAGCTCAGTTCCCGCGACTTGCCGATGATCAGATGGTCATGCAGGGTCATCCCCAGCGCGACACAGGCGGCTTCGATCCGCGCGGTCATGTCGATATCGGCCTGCGAGGGGGTCGGGTCGCCCGACGGGTGGTTGTGCACCAGGATCAGCGCGCTTGCGTTCAACTCCAGCGCCCGCTTGGCGATCTCGCGCGGATAGACGGGAACATGATCGACCGTGCCGCGGGCCTGTTCCTCGTCTGCGATCAGCGTGTTCTTGCGGTCGAGATAGAGCACCCGGAACTGCTCGATCTCGCGGTGGGCCATGGTGGTGCGGCAATAGTCCAGCACCGCGTCCCAGCTTGAAATCACATGCCGTTTCAACACCCGCGCGCGCGCCAGGCGATGGGCGGCAGCCTCGACGATCTTGAGTTCGGTAACGACGGCCTCGCCCACGCCCTTGACGCGGGCAAGCCGCTCCGGCGCGGCCGACAGCACATGGTTGAAATCGCCGAATTCGTCCAGCAGGGCCCGCGCCAGAGGCTTCACGTCGCGGCGCGGGATGGCGCGGAACAGAACCAGTTCCAGCATCTCGTAATCGGGCAGCGCGTCGGGGCCGCCCGACATGAACCTTTCGCGCAGACGGCGGCGGTGATCGGCGATGTAGGACGGCAGCCGCCCCTGCGGCAGCGGCTGAACCACCGCTTCATCCGGGTCAAACAGCGGCCTTTGCGCCTCGTTGAATGCAGATGCCCGACTCATGCGGTAAGCCTCGCTCGCACAGGGTGAACAAGGGGTTAACGAAGATGAAAAAGGGGCGCCGGCCATCCCTGGCGCGGCGCCCCTTGTCCGATTCGCAAGTCAGGCGGTCAACTCTTCATGCTTTCCCAGAACGACTTGACCGAAGAAAAGAAGGACTTGGATTCGGGGTGATTGTCGGCGCTCAGCCCTTCGAATTCTCGCAACAGCTCCTTTTGGCGGGGCGTCAGATTGACCGGCGTTTCCACGGCCAGCTCGATGAACATGTCACCAACGCCGCCCCCGCGCAGCGCCGGCATGCCCTTGCCGCGCAGGCGCATCTGGCGGCCCGACTGGCTGCCTTCGGGGATTTGCACGCGGCCGCGGCCGCCGTCGATGGTGGGCACCTCGATCGACCCACCCAGCGCCGCCGTAGCCATGCTGACCGGCACCCGGCAATAGAGGTTCACGCCGTCGCGTTCGAACAACTCGTGGCGCTCCACGTCGATGAAGATATACAGATCCCCCGGCGGGCCGCCACGCATCCCGGCCTCGCCCTCGCCCGAAAGCCGGATGCGGGTGCCGGTTTCGACCCCGGGCGGGATGTTGACGCTGAGCGAGCGTTCCTTCTGAACCCGGCCCGAGCCGCCACAGGCCGAACAGGGGTTCTTGATGATCTGCCCCAGGCCCGAACAGGTGGGGCAGGTGCGTTCGACGGTGAAAAAGCCCTGCTGCGCCCGCACCTTGCCCATGCCGGAACAGGTCGGGCAGGTGGTCGGTTCGACCCCGCCCTCGGCGCCGGTGCCGGAGCATTCCGAACAGGATACCGATGTCGGCACGCTGATGGTCTTCTGCACGCCTGTGTAGGCCTCTTCCAGCGTCACGCGCAGGTTGTAGCGCAGGTCCGCCCCGCGCATCGCCCGCCGGCGCCCGCCGCCGCGCGTGCCCATCATGTCGCCAAAAAGATCCTCGAACACGTCCGAGAAGGCGCTGGAGAAATCGCCGCTGCCGAAACCGGCGCCCGGACGCGGACCGCCCCCCATGCCGCCGTCAAAGGCCGCATGGCCGAACCGGTCATAGGCCGCGCGCTTGTCGGGATCCTTCAGAACCTCGTAGGCCTCGTTGGCCTCCTTGAACTGCGCTTCGGCATCGGGGTTGTCGTGGTTCCGGTCGGGGTGCAGTTCCTTGGCCTTGCGGCGGTAGGCCTTCTTGATTTCCTCGGCCGATGCGCCACGGGAGACGCCAAGAACGTCGTAATAGTCACGTTTCGACATCGGTTCGTTTGCCCTTTCAGTGGCAAAGGAAGCGGGCCGGCCCGTTTTCCGGGCCGACCCGCCTGACCAGTTCCTACGCCTCAGCTCCGCTTGTCATCGTCGAGGTCTTCGAACTCGGCATCGACGATGTCATCCTCGCCGGGACCGGCGCCCTCGGCTGCGGCGGGCTCTTCCTCGGCGCCGCCGGAAGCCTCTTGGGTGGCCTTGTAGATCGCCTCGCCCAGTTTCATGGACGCTTCGGTCACGTTCTGGATGCCGGCGCGCAGCTTCTCGGCGGTGACGTCGTCCTTTTCGAGGTCGTCCTTGAGCGCAGCCACGGCCAGCTCAATCGCCTCGATGGTGGACGGATCGACCTTGTCGCCATGCTCCTCGATCGATTTCTCGGTCGTGTGGATCAGGCTTTCAGCCTGGTTGCGGGCCTCGACCAGCTCCTTGCGCTTGCGGTCTTCCTCGGCATGGGCCTCGGCATCCTTGACCATGCGCTCGATGTCCTCTTCGGACAGACCGCCAGAGGCCTGGATGGTGATCTTCTGCTCCTTGCCGGTGGCCTTGTCCTTGGCCGACACATGCACGATGCCGTTGGCGTCGATGTCGAAGGTCACCTCGATCTGCGGCACGCCGCGCGGCGCGGGCGGGATGCCTTCCAGGTTGAACTGGCCCAAGAGCTTGTTGTCCGCGGCCATTTCGCGTTCACCCTGGAACACGCGAATCGTCACGGCCGACTGGTTGTCCTCGGCGGTCGAGAAGACCTGGGACTTCTTGGTCGGGATCGTGGTATTGCGGTCGATCAGACGGGTGAAGACGCCGCCCAGCGTTTCGATGCCCAGGCTCAGCGGGGTCACGTCCAGCAGAACGACGTCCTTCACGTCGCCCTGCAGAACACCGGCCTGGATCGCGGCGCCCATGGCGACCACTTCGTCAGGGTTCACGCCCTTGTGCGGCTCCTTGCCGAAGAACTTGGTCACTTCCTCGATGACCTTCGGCATCCGGGTCATACCACCGACCAGAACCACCTCGTCCACGTCAGAGGCCGAAATGCCGGCATCCTTGAGCGCGGCCTTGCAGGGCTCCATCGTGCGCTTGATGAGGTCGGAGACCAGCGATTCCAGCTTGGCCCGGGTCAGCTTCATCACCAGGTGCAGCGGCTGGCCGCTGTTCGGGTCCATGCTGATGAAGGGCTGGTTGATCTCGGTCTGGCTGGTGCTGGACAGTTCGATCTTGGCCTTTTCTGCGGCTTCCTTCAGGCGCTGCAGGGCCATCTTGTCCTTGGTCAGATCGACGCCGTGTTCCTTCTTGAACTCCTCGGCCAGGTAGCTGACCACCCGCATGTCGAAGTCTTCACCGCCCAGGAAGGTGTCGCCGTTGGTGGACTTCACCTCGAACAGGCCTTCGTCGATCTCCAGAATGGTGATGTCGAAGGTGCCGCCGCCCAGGTCATAGACCGCGATGGTGTGGCTTTCTTCCTTGTCCAGGCCATAGGCCAGCGCCGCCGCGGTCGGTTCGTTGATGATCCGCAGCACTTCCAGGCCCGCGATCTTGCCGGCGTCCTTGGTGGCCTGACGCTGGGCGTCGTTGAAATAGGCCGGAACCGTGATGACGGCCTGCGTGACCTCTTCGCCAAGGTGCGCCTCGGCGGTCTCCTTCATCTTCTTCAGGATGAAGGCGGAAATCTGTGCGGGCGAGTATTTCTTGCCCTTGATCTCGACCCAGGCATCGCCGTTGCCGCCGTCAACGATCTTGTAGGGCAGGTTCTTCTTGTCCTTGGCCAGATCCGGGTCGTCGAACCGACGGCCGATCAGACGCTTGATGCCGAAGATGGTGTTTTCGGGGTTGGTGACGGCCTGGCGCTTTGCCGGCTGGCCGACCAGGATTTCGTCGTCGGTAAAGGCAACGATCGACGGGGTCGTGCGCGCGCCTTCCGCGTTTTCGATCACGCGCGGCTGCGACCCGTCCATGATGGCAACGCAGCTGTTGGTCGTCCCAAGGTCGATGCCGATGACTTTGCTCATTTTTCGATCCCTTTCAATTCAAGGCGATTTCCCGAGACCCGGACCCGTTGCGGCATCCCGGCCCCGACTCTTTGCGCGCTTTCATGACTGCATGTCGGCGCTTCCCGGCGTATATAGGGAGACGCGAAACCGCCTGCAACCATACGAAACAGCCGGTTTTCACGAAACTGTGCCTATTTTGTCAACGGGCCGAGAGCGATGAGGCTGAACCTGTCCGAGGCGTTGGAAATCAGGGGTGTCCGGGTGTTCAGGGGCGCCCTTGACCGGCCATCGCAAGAGGCGCTGGTCGAGGCGATCCGCGCGCTCGCGCGCGCCGCTCCGCCGTTTTCGCCGGTTACCCGCTGGGGGCGGCCGATGTCGGTGCGGATGACGGCGGCGGGACGCTATGGATGGTTTTCCGACCGGCGCGGTTATCGCTATGTGGACCGTCATCCTTCGGGACGTCCCTGGCCGGCAATCCCCGCGCCGGTGCTGGAGATCTGGCGCGCCATCGCCGGGCTGGACAGGGCGCCCGACTGCTGTCTGGTGAACTATTATGGCGAGGGCGCCCGGATGGGGCTGCACCAGGACAGGGACGAAGCCGATTTCGACTGGCCGGTGGTTTCAGTGTCGCTGGGGGACGCGGCGCTGTTTCGGGTCGGCGGCGCCGAGCGCGGGGGCTCCACCGAATCGATCTGGCTGCAATCGGGGGACTTGGCGGTTCTCGGGGGCGCGGCCCGGCTGGCCTATCACGGCATCGATCGGATTCGCTTCGGATCGTCGGACCTGCTGCCCAAGGGTGGCCGGATCAACCTCACCCTGCGCGTCGTGGACTGATCCCGGCGATCAGCGCCGCGCAAACCAGCTGAGCGAGCTGTGCCGGCGGGTGTAGAATTCGCCCATCAGCCCGATCATGCAGAGCGCGAGGCCGACCCACAGCGTGTAGTGCCAGCTGGTGACATGCGGGTAGTAATTGATGAAGACGAAGCCGCGCGCCTGGTCGATGGCGTGGAACAGCGGGTTCCAGTCGAACACCGGCAGCATGTAGGCCGGCAGCGAATTGGCCAGCACCATCTTGCCGGAAAAGAGCATGTTGGCGCGCTGGTAGATGGTGGACAAAATGCCGGAGGCGGTCGGGAACCAGGGCTTGATCGCCAGAAAGACCAGCCCGACGCCGATCCCCGAAAACCAGGCCAGCAAGAGCATGCCCAGCGCCGGGACCGGCTGTTCGATCGTGATCGGGTTCACCAGCGCATCATACAAGAACAGGATCACGGCCACGGTCAGTATCTGGAGATACAATGCAGAAAGCGCGGCAGCGGCGATCGCGATGAAGGTATTCATCGGCGCGTGCAGCATCATGGGGCTGGTCGGTCCCTCGGCCCCCTGGACCGCGGCCACCGCCTTGATATGCACTTGGAACAGGAAAACGCCCGACATCAAATAAAGAAGGAAATCGCCGCGGACGGCCGTGCGCCGCATCCCCAGCAGTTCGAACATGCCATAGAACACGGCGATCAGGATCAGCGACTGGAGGACGCTGATGACCAGCGACAGAATTGCGTTGTTGTGCTTTGCCCGGACCTTGCGGGCGGCGTTGTGAAAGATCACCTCGCCGGTTGCCAGCGCCGCGCCCAGTCTGGAATTTGCGTGTCTGTAACCGAACATCTCGCCTGCAGTCCCGTCAACTTTGCCCGATTTCGCACGGATTTCTTGCCGTTCCGTTTCCCGCACACCATAAGAAGCGGCGGACGCCTAATCAACATTGCAAGGAATTGGAGCTTTTTTGTGACCTACGAGCAGCTCGTTCCCGTGATCCGCAGGCTGGCGTTGGAAGCCGGGGAAAGGATCATGGAGATCTACAACTCGGATGATTTCGAGGTAAAGGTAAAGTCGGACGACAGTCCCGTGACCGAGGCCGACGAGGCCGCGGACGCGATCATCTCGGCCGGGCTGCGCGCGGCCTTTCCCGACATCATGCTGGTGACCGAGGAACAGGCCGCGTCGCATTCCACGACCGGCGATACCTTCCTGATCGTCGATCCGCTGGACGGCACCAAGGAGTTCATCCACCGTCGCGGCGATTTTACCGTGAACATCGCGCTGGTCGAGGACGGCGTGCCCACGCGCGGGGTGGTCTATGCCCCGGCCAAGGGGCGCATGTTCTACACCCTGGCCGACGGCCAGTCGGTCGAAGAGGATGGCCCGTTCGACAAGGACCGCCCCGGCAACTTGCGCCCAATCCATGTCTCGACCCCGGACAACGATGCGCTGATGGTTGTGGCCTCCAAGTCGCATCTGACCGACGAGACCAAGGACTATATCGCGAAATACCGGGTCAAGGATTTCAAGAGCGCCGGGTCGTCGCTGAAATTCTGCCTGGTGGCCTCTGGCGAAGCCGACCTCTATCCCCGTGTCGGCCGCACGATGGAATGGGACACCGCCGCCGGCCATGCCGTGCTTCTGGGCGCGGGCGGGCAGGTTGTGCGGTTCGATGATCATACCCCCCTTACCTATGGCAAGGACGGCTATGCCAATCCCTATTTCATCGCCTATGCTCCGGGCGTGGAACTGAAGGAAGCCTGATGCCGGTCCTGATCGTCATCCCCGCCCGCTATGCCTCGACCCGCTATCCGGGCAAGCCGCTGGTCGCGCTGTCCGGCGCGACGGGGGAAAGCCGTACGCTGATCGAACGGTCCTGGCGCGCGGCGATGTCGGTGTCCGGCATCGACCGGGTGGTCGTGGCGACCGACGACGACCGCATCCGCGAGACGGCCGAAGGCTTCGGCGCCGAAGTGGTGATGACCTCGTCCGACTGCCGCAACGGCACCGAACGCTGCGCCGAGGCCCATGACCGCCTGGGCGGGGGTTACGATATCGTGGTCAACCTGCAGGGCGATGCGCCGCTGACCCCGCACTGGTTCATCGAGGATCTGGTGGCGGGCCTGCGCTGCGCGCCGGATGCGGGCGTGGCGACGCCCGTGCTGCGCTGCGACGGGGCTGCTCTGAACGGGTTTCTCAACGACCGCCGGCACGGGCGCGTGGGCGGCACCACCGCCGTCTTTGCCGCCGACCGGACGGCGCTCTATTTTTCCAAGGAGGTGATCCCCTTCACTTCGCGGAGATATGCCGACGACGAACCGACCCCGGTCTTTCACCATGTGGGCGTCTATGCCTACCGCCCCGACGCCTTGGCCGCCTACCCCGGATGGCCGATCGGACCACTGGAAGAGCTCGAAGGCCTGGAACAGCTGCGCTTCATGGAAAACGGCCGCAAGGTGCTGTGCGTCGAGGTCGAGGCGCGCGGCCGCCAGTTCTGGGAGCTCAACAACCCCGAGGACGTCGCCCGGATCGAGGCCATGATGGCCGGCATGGGGCTGGAATGAGAGATCCGCTGGCGGTCAGCGTGGTGATCGTCAGCCGGGACCGGCCCGAATATCTGCGCCGCTGCATCCTGGGCGTGTCGCAGCTCTGCTACCCGCGGTTCGAGGTGGTGGTGGTTGCCGATCATGCCTCGTGCACCGCCCTGCGCGGCCTGCCGCAGGCGGCGCATACCAAGATCGTCGAGTTCGGCGAGGCCAACATTTCGGCCGCGCGCAACGCAGGCATTGCCTATGCCGCCGGCGAGATCGTCGCCTTCATCGACGACGACGCGGTGCCCGAACCGACCTGGCTGGACTACCTGACCGAGCCGTTCGCCGAACCGGTCGTGATGGCCGTGGGTGGTTATGTGCGCGGACGAAACGGGATTTCCTTCCAGTCGCGCGCGGCGATGGTGGACCGGACCGGCCGGGAAACCCCGCTGCGGGTGCCGCCCAACCGGATGTCGATCCCCGAGCTGCCCGACGATCACGCGGTCAAGACCGAGGGCACCAACATGGCCTTTCGCAGGGCCTGCCTCGTGGATATCGGCGGGTTCGATCCCCGGTTCCGGTTCTTTCTGGACGAAACCGACCTGAACCTCCGGCTGGCGGCCCGCGCGCATGTCACCGCGGTCGCGCCGCTGGCGGAGGTGCATCACGGCTTTGCCCCCAGCCGGCGGCGCCGAGCGGACCGGACGCCGACAGATCTGCGCCAGATCGGAGCCAGCTGGGCGGTGTTCCTGCATGAGCACGCCGCGACCGGTCAGCGCGAAGCCGCATGGCGGCGCGTGCAGGCCGAACAGCGCAAAAGGCTGGTCGAGCACATGGTGGCCGGCACGCTCGAGCCCAGGGACGTGAGGTGCCTGTTGCGTGGGCTGCGCGAAGGCCATGCCGAGGGTCTTGCGCGGGTCGAGGTTCCGGTCGCGTTGCCGCCACGGCCAGAACAGCCGTTCCGCCCCTTTCCGGGCCGCCACGGCGCGCGCCCCGTGCTGATCTCGGGCCGGTTCTGGACCCGACGCCGCCAGCGCGCCCGCGCCCGTGCCGCGGTCGAGGCGGGCAATATCGTCACCGTCATGCGTTTCACCCACACGGCCCTGTTTCACACCGTCAGGTTCCGCGACGAAGGATTCTGGGAACATACCGGCGGCCTGTTCGGCCGAAGCGACCGCGACCAGCGCCTTTTCACCTTCTGGACCTTCGCGGCCCGGGTCCATGCCGAGGCCGAACGCGTGCGTCTGGTGCGCGGGCTGGATGAATATGTCGGCGAAAGGCGGGCGGTGCTGTAGGGGTTGGCGCCCTGTTGCCGAAAACGAAACAGCGGGGCGCTTTTCTCTGCGGCGCACATTGTTTCCGCGGGGCATTTGTATTACCCCGAAAACTGCATGCGGCGGCATGTTTCCCGGATTATTGGGTGAAAAATGAGAAAGAAAGTTACCAAGGCGATTTTTCCAGTTGCGGGTCTGGGAACGCGGTTCCTGCCGGCGACGAAGTCGGTTCCCAAGGAAATCATGACGCTGGTCGACCGCCCGCTGGTCCAATATGCGATCGACGAGGCCCGCGCCGCCGGCATCAAGGAGTTCATTTTCGTCACCTCGCGCGGCAAGGGCGCGCTGGAGGATTACTTCGACCAGTCCCCGAACCTCGAACAGGAACTGCGCAAGAAGGGCAAGACCGAGCTTCTGGAGGTTCTCAAGGCCACCAACATGGAAAGCGGGGCGATTGCCTATATCCGCCAGCATCAGGCGCTGGGCCTGGGCCACGCGGTCTGGTGCGCTCGGCGGCTGATCGCCAACGAACCCTTCGCGGTGATCCTGCCGGACGACGTGATTGCCGCCGACAAGCCCTGCCTGCAGCAGATGGTCGAGGCCTACGAGGAAACCGGCGGCAACATGGTCGCGGCGATGGAGGTGCCACCGGAAAAGGCCAGTTCATACGGGATCCTCGACGTGGATCAGGACATGGGGTCGGTGCTGTCGGCCAAGGGCATGGTGGAAAAGCCCGATCCCGGCGAGGCGCCGTCGAACCTCGCGGTGATCGGGCGCTATATTCTGTCGCCCACGGTGCTGCAGAACCTCAACAGGAAGAAGGCCGGCGCCGGCGGTGAAATCCAGCTGACCGACGCGATCGCCGAAGATATTCGAGCGGGTCGGCCGGTTTATGGCTATCGCTTCCGCGGGCAGCGGTTCGATTGCGGCTCCAAGGCGGGTTTCTTGCAGGCAACGGTTGCCTTTGCGCTTGCACGGGACGATCTGCGCGGCGATCTCATGAAGTATCTCAGCGAGGTCGTGAGCGTGGATCGCGCGGCCGAGTGAGCGTCACCCCGGCCTGCGGCTGATGGATGCCGGGCGGGCACAGCCTGAACGCATCGACCCGCCGGCGCGGCTGTTGGACATCACGCGCCTGATCCGCCGGGCGGGGCGGGCGCCGACCGGCGTGGACAGGGTCGAAAAGGCCTATCTGGACCATCTTCTGACCGATCCCGTGCCGCTCTTCGCGCTGGCGCGCACATCTCTGGGATATGCGCTGCTGGACCGCGACGGGGCCGCGGCGATGGCGGCGCGGTTCGATGGCACTGTGTCGTGGGGGGCGCCGGATCGCCTGTCGCGCCTGTCCCGTGGCAGGCCCTTGCCCGTCCGCCGCGCCGAAAGCGACCTGCGGCGGCTGGCGCTGGCGCGGTGCCTGCCGCAGCGGCTGCCGGCGATGCTGGCGCGGCACCTTCCGCGCGGGACGGCCTATCTGAACGTGGGCCATTCCAACCTGACCGACCGGGTATTCTGGGCCGTGCGTCACGGGGCGGACGGGCGCGTCGCAGTGATGATCCATGACGTGATCCCGCTGGAATTTCCGCACTACCAGCGCCCAGGCATGGCCGATCGGTTCCGCGCGATGCTGAAACGGGTCCGGGACGGGGCCGATATCGTGATCTACAACACGCGGGACACGCAGACCCGGGCCGAAGCGCAGATGCGCCAGTGGGGGCCGGTGCCGCCGGGCATCGCGGCCCATCTGGGCGTGACCGTTCCCACGGCCGGAACCCTTCCCGATGCGGTGGACCCGGCCCGGCCCTGGTTCGTCATTCTCGGCACGATCGAGCCGCGAAAGGGGCATGATCTGTTGCTGGATGTCTGGGGGGACATGACCGACCCGCCGCAACTGCTGATCTGCGGCGCGCGCGGATGGAACAACGACGCGGTGTTCGACCGTCTGGACCGGCTGGATCGGAACGGCCCGATCCGCGAATTGCCGGGCCTTTCGGACAGGCAGGTGGCCGCCATCCTGCAGGGCGCGCGCGCGCTGCTCTTTCCCAGCCGCGCCGAAGGTTTTGGCCTGCCCCCGGCCGAGGCCGCGGCGCTGGGCGTGCCGGTGGTCAGCAGCGATCTGCCCGCGGTTCGCGAAGTCTTGGGCGAGATCCCGGTTTACCTGCCGGAAACAGACCGTTATCTATGGAAAAACACGATAGAGAGCCTGTCAAAGGGCCGAAAGCGGGTCGAACCGGCAACGGTCGCGAAGAATTTTGTCCCGCCGACATGGGCAGAGCACTTCAAGTCCGTCTTAAGGTTCACCTGATAGCGATCCCGTGGCAGGTTGGGAACGGGGGCAGAGGAGCAGAACTTGGGCGCCTGGCAGTCCTATCGCCTCAGGCTTCAGCGCAAGCGCTGGCTGGTTCGCGCGTTCCGCAAACGCCGCGAGTTGAAGCGCATCGCCGACCGGACCGCCCAGATTCGCACCGACGACCTGCTGCTGTTGTGCACGCAGCGCAACGAACGGGTCCGTCTGCCCTATTTCCTGCGCTATTATCGCAGCCTCGGCATCAACCATTTCCTGTTCGTGGACAATGACAGCGACGACGGGTCGCTGGACTATCTGGCCAAGCAGCCCGACGTTTCGGTCTGGCACACCGGCGCCAGCTACAAGCGGTCGCGTTTCGGCGTGGACTGGCTGAACTGGCTGGCGCGGAAATACGGGCATGGGCACTGGTGCCTGACCGTGGATCCCGACGAATTCCTGATCTACCCGTTCTGCGACACGCGCCCGCTGCGGGCGCTGACGGACTGGCTGGACGCATCGTCGATCCGGTCGTTCCCGGCGATGCTGCTGGACATGTATCCCAAGGGACGGCTGAACGAGCAGGGCTATGAACCCGGACAGGACCCGATCGAGATCGCCTGCTGGTTCGACAGCGGCAATTACACGATCCGGCGGAACAAGAGGTTCGGCAATCTCTGGATCCAGGGCGGACCGCGGGCGCGGGTGTTCTTTCCCGACCAGCCCGAAAAGGCGCCCGCGCTGAACAAGATCCCGCTGGTCAAGTGGCACCGCAACTATGTCTATGTCAGCTCCACCCACATGCTGCTGCCGCGCGGGCTGAACCTCGTCTATGACGAATGGGGCGGGGAAAAGGCCAGCGGCTTGCTGCTGCACGCCAAGTTCCTCAACACCTTTCCCGCGAAGGCCAAGGAAGAGCTCGAGCGCAAGCAGCACTATGCCGCGTCCGTCGAATACCGCGCCTATGCCGAAAAGCTGGAGGAAAACCCCGACCTCTGGTGCAAGTGGTCCGAAAAATACATCAACTGGCGCCAGCTCGAGATTCTGGGTCTCATGTCCAAGGGGAACTGGGCATGAGCGCGCGCGACGACACCTTCATGTCGG
Organism: Jhaorihella thermophila; assembly: GCF_900108275.1. Taxonomy (GTDB): domain Bacteria; phylum Pseudomonadota; class Alphaproteobacteria; order Rhodobacterales; family Rhodobacteraceae; genus Jhaorihella; species Jhaorihella thermophila. The sequence continues at coordinate 111,546 of NZ_FNVD01000006.1, read as the reverse complement.
TCGGCATCGTGATGCTGGTGCATACCGCGCTGCACCGGGCCGAACAGGTCGCGCGACACTGGACCGCGGCGGGCTGCCCGGTGGTGATCCACGTGGATGCCAAGGTGCCGCGCAAGACCCACGCTGCCTTTGTCCAGTCGCTTTCCGACGACCTGATGATCCATTTCAGCCGCCGCCACCGCTGCGAATGGGGCACCTGGGGCATCGTCGCGGCCACCCAGTCGGCCTGCGAACTGCTGCTGGGCCTGTATCCGCAGGTGCGGCACGTCTATCTTGCGTCGGGCTCATGCCTGCCGCTGCGTCCGGTCGAGGAACTGATCGCCTATCTAGCCGAACGCCCCCGCACCGACTTCATCGAAAGCGCAACTACCGCCGATGTGCCCTGGACCGTCGGCGGGCTGGACGAAGAACGGTTCACCTTGCGGTTTCCGTTCTCGTGGAAGAAACACCGCTACCTGTTCGACAGGTATGTCGAATTGCAAAGACGCCTGCGGATCAAACGCCGCATTCCCAACGGGATCGTTCCGCACATGGGCAGCCAGTGGTGGTGCCTGACCCGCCGCACCCTGACGGCGATCCTGCAGGATCCCGACCGGCCGCTCTATGACCGCTACTTCCGGCGTGTCTGGATCCCCGACGAAAGCTATTTCCAGACGCTCGCGCGGCTCTATTCCGAGAATATCGAGAGCCGGTCGCTGACGCTGTCAAAGTTCGACTTTCAGGGCAAGCCGCACATTTTCTACGACGACCACCTGCAATTGCTGCGCCGGTCGGACTGTTTCGTCGCGCGCAAGATCTGGCCCCATGCGGAAAGGCTCTATCAGGCGTTTTTGTCCGACAACGCGGGTCAGGCCAACCGGGCCGAACCGAACCCCGGCAAGATCGACCGCATCTTTGCCCGGGCCGTGGACCGGCGCACCAAGGGGCGGCCGGGGCTCTACATGCAAAGCCGGTTCCCCAACTGGGGGTGGGAAAACGGCCTGACCTCGAACCCCTATTCGGTGTTTCACGGCTTTGCCGAACTATTCGAGGATTTCGAAACCTGGCTGGCCAGGGCGACCGGCGCGCGCGTTCACGGGCACCTTTTCGCGCCGGAACGGGCGGAATTCGCCGGCGGCGAACGCATGATCAACGGCGCGCTCAGCGACGGCGCGGCCACCCGCGACTATGCGCCCGAATCCTTTCTGGCCAACCTAATCTGGAACACCCGCGGCGAACGCCAGTGCTTTCAGTTCGGGCCGCGCGACAACCAGAAGATCGCCGAATTCTTTGCCCGCGATCCCAATGCGCAGGTGTCCGTCATCACCGGCGCCTGGGCGATCCCGCTGTTCAAGTCGAACCGCAATTTCGCCGATCTCAGGAAAGAGGCCGCGCGCCTGCAGAAGATCGAGAAGGATTTTCTGGACGTCCTGCACTGGCAGTCCACCAAGGCCCGCGTGCGAGTCTGGAGCATGGCCGAATTCGTCGAAGCCCCGATGGAGCCGATCCAGACCATCATCGACGAAATCACCCCCGCCGGGCACCCCCGCCTGACCGAAGCGCCCCGCATGGTCGATCTGCGCGGTTTCGGCCAGTTCCTGCAGAACCTCAAGAACCAGGGAATGCACCCCTATCTGATGGGCGATTTCCCGGTTGAAAACAGCCGCGCCGACCGGTCGCGGCCCAAACGAAAACCCTATCTGGTCCGGTAAGCCCTCATGAGCGACAGGTTCGACTATTTCATCATGTTTGCCGAGATGCGGACGGGGTCCAATTTTCTCGAGGCGAACCTGAACGCGATCGACGGCGTGGCCTGTCATGGCGAGGCGTTCAACCCGCATTTCATCGGCTATCCGAATAAGGATTCGCTGCTGGGCATCACCCAGGACGAACGCGAGGCCGACCCGGCGCGGCTGATCGCGGCGATCCGGGACGAACCCGGCGTGCTGGGCGGCTTTCGGTTCTTTCATGACCACGATCCGCGCGTTCTGGACATCGCGCTGGACGATCCCCGCTGCGCCAAGATCATCCTGACCCGCAACCCGCTCGACAGCTATGTGTCGTGGAAGATCGCGCAGGCCACCGGCCAGTGGAAACTGACCGACGTGAAGCGGCGCAAGGAGGCCCGCGCGGTCTTTGATCCGGCCGAGTTTGCCGCCCATGTCGAGGCGCTGCAGGATTTTCAGGTGACGCTGCTCAACCGCCTGCAACGCAGCGGACAGACCGCCTTTTACATTGCCTACGAGGATCTGCGCGACGTCGAGGTCATCAATGGCCTTGCCCAATGGCTGGGCGCGCCGGGGCGGCTGAAGGCGCTGGATGACAAGCTCAAGCCGCAGAATCCGGGTCCGGTGACGGCCAAGGTCGAAAACCCCGACCAGATGATCGCCGCGCTGGGCGGGCTGGACCGGTTCAACCTGACGCGGACGCCGAATTTCGAACCCCGGCGCGGACCCGCCGTGCCCAGTTTCATCGCCTGCAAAAGCACGCCGCTGATGTTCATGCCGGTGCGCGGTGGCCCCGACCGCGAGATCCGCGACTGGCTGGCGGTGCTCGATGGCGTGGCACCGGCCGAGCTTCTGTCCGGCATGACGCAAAAGCAGGCCCGCCAATGGATGCGCAACCATCCCGGCCATCGGCGGTTCACGGTTCTGCGCCACCCGCTCGCCCGGGCGCACGAGGTATTCTGCTCGCGTATCCTTTCGACCGGTCCCGGGAGCTACCGGAAGATCCGCGAAACATTGCGTCGGCGCCACAAGCTGCCGATCCCGGCCAAGGCGCCCGGATCAGACTACACGCCCGCCGACCACCGCAACGCGTTCGAATCGTTTCTGGACTTCGTGGCGAAGAACCTCGCCGGGCAGACTTCGATACGCGTCGATCCGGAATGGGCCACCCAGGCCGCCGTTCTGACCGGGTTCGCGCAATTTGCCGTGCCCGACCTCGTGCTGAGAGAAGAGGAAATCGCCGAATGGCTTCCCGACCTTGCACGCAGGCTCGGTCGAGACGGGGTGCCAATGCCCGGCCCGACCGCACTGGCAGGCCCGTATGCCCTGTCGGACATCTACGATGACGCGCTCGAAGCGCGCGCGGCCGATGTCTACCAGCGCGACTATCTTCTGTTCGGTTTCGGGCCCTGGAATGGGGAATAACGCCCCGATCCCGGTCCCATCCCGACTGCGAGCATGTCTTCATCTTGCCGGGAAATACTCCGGGGGAGCGCGAGGGGGCAGCGCCCCCTCGCCTCGGTCGGATTGGCGCAGCCAATCCGATGCGACCGGCTGAAACCGTTCAAACAGGCCTGAAATCCTACCTGAACGGCAAGACCCGCGGCTTCAAGCCGCCTGAACCGGGTGCGACTCGGTCAAGAGCGCATACAGCTTGGTGGCATCCGGGTTCGACCGCAGCTTGGAGCAGAACGACGGCTCGCGCAGGGTCCGCGATACCAGGGCCAGCGCCTTGAGGTGCTCGACCCCCGCTTCTTCGGGCGCGAACAGCGCAAAGGCGATGTCCACCGGCTGACGGTCGATCGCCCCGAAATCGAGCGCCTTCTCCAGCAATACGAAGGCGCCGACAACGCGGTCCAGCCCGGGAAGACGCGCATGGGGCAGGGCCACGCCGTGGCCGACACCCGTGGGACCAAGGCTTTCCCGCTCGAGCAGCGCATCGAGCGTCGCTTCCGAATTCAGGCCATAGGCCGTCTGGGCAAGGTCGGCGATCTCCTGAAACAGCCGTTTCTTGCTGGAAACCGCGGTCACGACCTTGATGGCCTCGGGTTTGAGGATGCTTGAAAGCTGCATTTTCTGCTCGCTCCGGTCTGGCGCCCCCCGCCGGGGGGGCGCAGGAATTCGTATCAGAACTGCGGTTCGATCCAGCCGATATTGCCGTCTTCGCGGCGATAGACCACGTTGAGCTGATCCTTGGCCTCGTTGCGGAACACCAGAACCGGCGCGCCGGCCAGTTCCATCTGCATGACCGCCTCGCCTACGCTCAGGGACGGGATCTTCGTTTCCATCTCGGCGATGATGATCGGCTGTGTCGATCCGGTCTCGGCCCCTTCGTTTTCGTCCTCGCTGGCCAGCACATAGGACGACGCCCCGAGGAAATCGACCGGTTCGGTCCGCTCGCGGTGATGGTCCTTCAGCCGGCGCTTGTAGCGGCGCAACTGTTTTTCCATCTTGGCGCAGCAGGCATCGAACGCGGCGTAGATCTCGGGCGCGCTGGCCTTGGCCGTCGAGTTCAGGCCGGTGGAGAGGTGAACCGTCGCCTCGCACACATATTCATGCGCAGAACGGGAAAACACGACATTGGCATCGGTCGGCCGCTCGGCGTATTTCTCGACGACTGCGTTCAGTTCGGTCTGCACATGGGTCTGCAGCGCGTTGCCGATATCGATCTGCCTTCCGCTGATTTTATAGCGCATCTTGTCTCCTTCGCGATTCTCACCCGACAACGAGGCCCGAGCATGGGCGGGTCTTATATTCGGGTGACGGGGAATGGCAATGCAGGCGATTGCACTTTGTCGGCGCCTTCCTCGAAGGCCAGGCAATGTTTCGATGCAAGCCGCTCTGGTGCCATGTGTTCATTCAGAACCGGACGGCGGTCAGAGTCAATGAATCCGGTCAAGTTTTTCGCCCGCCGCGCCGGCCGCGCGGATCCGGTCAGGAAATCCTGAAATTCTCGCCCAGATAGACGCGCCGGACGTTTTCGTTTTCCACGACCTCTTCGGGCGTGCCGGACATCAGAACCTGACCGTCATGCAGGATATAGGCGCGATCGACGATTTCCAGCGTTTCGCGGACGTTGTGGTCGGTGATGAGAACCCCGATGCCGCGGTTGCGCAGATCGGCGACCAAATGCCGGATGTCCCCGACCGAAATCGGATCCACCCCCGCAAAGGGTTCGTCCAGCAGCAGATATTTCGGTTCCGCCGCCAGACACCGGGCAATCTCGACCCGCCGCCTTTCACCGCCCGACAGGGCCAGCGCAGGCGCGCGGCGCAGATGTTCGATGGAGAATTCCGACAGCAACTCCTCGAGCCGCTCGCGCCGCTTGTGCCGGTCGCTCTGGGTGATGTCCAGGACGGCGGCGATGTTGTCCTCGACGCTCAGGCCGCGAAAGATTGAAATTTCCTGCGGCAGATACCCGATCCCGAGCCGCGCGCGGCGATACATCGGAAGCGTGGTCGCGTTCTGGCCGTCGATGGTGACGGTGCCGGCTTCGGGAAAGACCAGCCCGGCGACCGCGTAGAATGTCGTGGTCTTGCCCGATCCGTTCGGCCCCAGAAGCGCGACAACCTCGCCCCGATCCAGCTTCATGGTGACGTCGCGAATCACCGTGCGGCGGCGATACGATTTGCGCAGCTTTTCGATCCGCAGACCCGACGTCCCTTCGGTCACTTTCAGTCGGGGCCGCGCCATCAGTTCTGTTCCGTCCTGAGTATGGTCTTCACCCGACCTTCCATGCTGGCTGTGCCGGACACGAGGTTCACAGTGGCCCGGTTCGAGGCCAGCGTGCTTGGCCCCTGGGTCAGCAGGACGTTGCCGGTCAGGATCACGATGCCGCTGTCGATCGTATAATCCGCCCTGTCGGCCTCGGCCGCGGCTTCGGGGCCGTTGACCAGCAGGACGTTGCCCTCGGCCTCGAGCCGTTCGATCCCTTTGGCCTCCTGATCGTAGATCACCAGAACGCGGTCGGCCGACAGACGCATCTGCCCCTGGGTGACGACGACCTTGCCGATGAACTCGGCAGACCCGTCCGCCTGGTTCACGTCGAGGCTTTCGGACACGACCTCGACCGGCAGGGTCGGATCGGCCTTGAACGACCCGAAGGGCACCGACGTGCCTTCGGCCCGCGCGGGCACCGCGCCAAGCAGCAGGGACAGGCTCATGATGAAGGCGCGTAATGGTGCCACGGGTTACTCTTTCTGTTCTGCGGGATCGTATACCAGCTTGACCCCGCCCTTGAAAACCATGTGAATCGGCCCGCCTTCGCGCAGTTCCTCGAACGCCATCCGGCCCGCCGTCAGATCACCCATCGGACCCGTCGCGCGCACCTCGCCCGGCGTTCTGCCGGCAACGCGATCGGTTTCGGCCTCCAGCCGGTCGGTGATCACCTCCATTCCCGCTGAACTGCGAATTCTGACATTGCCCGCGAAGGTCGCGGCCTCCCGGTCGAAATCCACCGACAGAACGTCCGACCGCACGTCGATCCGCACCCCGTCGGGGGAGATCATCCGCGCGGTCACGTCCTCGGCCTCGGCCGGCTTGCCGGGGCCGCCGGGCCGGGCGACACGGGCCTGAACGATGATGTCGTCGCCCTTGGCGGTGGTGCCGGAAAAGAACGGTTTCGTCACCTGCTGGCCCCGGATCCGTTCGGTCACGTCCTTTTCCGAAAAGGGGATGTTCGCGGTCGGGTCGATGCTGCGCGACAGCAGGAACAGCGTGGACAGGATTCCCAGCGCCGCCAGCGGCAGCAGCACCTTCAGAAAGGCCACCATGCGGGAATAGAAATCCACCCGCGCCCCCGCCGTCAGCCCAGTCCCGCCCGCAGGCAGTCGTGGATGTGCAGCAGGCCGAGCGGCCGGCGCGGGCCGTCTTCGGGGGTGACGAACAGGCAGGTGATCTTGCGGCGGTTCATCACCGCAACCGCCTGTTCGGCCAGCGCGTCGGGGCCGATCGTCGTGGGGTCGGCGGTCATCACGTCGGCGGCGGTCATGTCCAGAAGCCCCTCCATGTGGCGCCGCAGGTCGCCGTCGGTGATGATGCCGTCGAGCGGCCCGCCCGGTTCGGCGATGCCGACCACGCCAAAGCCCTTGCGGGTCATCTCGATCAGGGCGTCCGGCATCGGCGTTCCGGGCGCCACCAACGGCAACGCGTCGCCGTCATGCATCAAATCGCGCACCTTGGCCAGCCGCGCGCCCAGCTTGCCGCCGGGGTGGAATTCGCGGAAATTCTCGGGCGTGAATTGACGATGTTCCATCAGCGCGATCGCCAGCGCGTCCCCCAGTGCGAGCGTCATCGTGGTCGATGTGGTGGGCACGATCCCGTTGCCGCAGGCCTCTTCGGCCGGCGGCAACACCAGCGCCACGTCGGATTGCCGCAAAAGCGTCGAATCCGCCCGCCCCGCAACCCCGATCAGCGGGATGCCGAAGCGGCGGGTATGCGCCACGATGTCCGCCAGTTCCGGCGTCTCGCCGGAATTCGACAGAACCAGCGCCACGTCGCCGCGCGCCACCATGCCCAGATCGCCGTGGCTGGCCTCGGCGGGGTGGACGAACTGCGCCGGCGTGCCGGTCGAAGCCAGCGTCGCCGCGATCTTGCGCCCGATATGGCCGGACTTGCCCATGCCGCTGACGATCACCCGGCCGCGCGCGTTCAGCAGAAGCTCCACCGCTCGGTCGAAGTCGCCGTTCAGGCTGTCCGCCAGCTTGTCCAGCGCCGCCGCCTCGATGCCGATCACGCGCCGGCCGATATCCGCGAAACCCTGCGTCATGAATGGGCGAAGATGTCGATCTCGGGCCAGCCTTCCAGATCCAGCCGCGCCCGGGTGGGCAGAAAGTCGAAACAGGCCTGTGCCAGCTCGACCCGCCCTTCGCGGGCAAGGCGGGCATCCAGCGCCTCTTTCAGCCGGTGCAAATACAGAACGTCAGACGCGGCATAATCCAGCTGCGCTTCGGTCAGTTCCTCGGCGCCCCAGTCGCTCATCTGCTGCTGTTTGGAGATGTCGATGCCCAGCAGTTCCTGGCACAGGTTCTTCAGCCCGTGCCGGTCGGTATAGGTGCGCACCAAGCGGCTGGCGATCTTGGTGCAATAGACCGGCGCGGCCAGCGCGCCGAAGGCGTGATAGAGCGCGGCAATGTCGAAGCGCCCGAAATGGAACAGCTTCAGCACCTCGGGGTTCTCCAGCATGGCGCAGATATTGGGTGCCTCGGTCTGGCCCTTCTCGATCTGCACGATATGCGCGTCTCCGTCGCCCCCCGACATCTGGATCACGCACAGCCGGTCGCGATGCGGGTTGAGTCCCATGGTTTCGCAGTCGATGGCGACGACGGGGCCAAGGTCCAGCCCGTCGGGCAGGTCGTTCTGATACAGGTGGTTCGCCACTTGGAATATCCCTTGCTGTGGCCGGCGCGGCGGCTTTGCGCCCAGATAGGCCCTTTGCGGGGCAAACTCAACTGCGGGCGCGCGCGGGCATCGCCGGACGGCGGGCGATCTGAACGGCAAGGATCCCGGCGGTGACGACCAGAACCCCCACCGCGTCGGCCAGGCTCAGCGTCTCACCCAGCAGGGCGGCAGCGATGGCCACGCCGAAAACCGGGTTGAGAAAGTGAAAGGTCGCCGCCCGCGTCGGCCCGATCCGGTCCAGAAGCCGCACCCAGACATATGTTGCGGTCAGGCCCGGCACCAGCGTCGTATAGGTGAAGGCCGCGACCAGCGGCCATGTCAGGTTGACCCGGATCGTCTCGGTCAGCGGGGCGGCAACGAACAGGATGGCCGCGCCCACCAGCATCTGCAGCCCGACGACCATCATGAAGTTGCCGCCCGAGGTCGCGCCGCTGACCGCCATCGTGGCAAAGGTCAGCGCGATCACGCCGATCACGCACAGAGACAGGCCATACAGGTCAACCCCCGCGCCGATGCGCGATCCCATGATGATCGCCACGCCGGCGAATCCGGCCATCAGACCCAGCGCGGCCAGCGGCCGCAGCCGGTCGCCCAGCACCACGCGGCTGGCCAGCGCCACCAGCAGCGGCATGGTCGAGGCGATGATCGCGGCCAGCGAGGCCTGCACCGTCTGCATGGCGGTGAAGTTGAGCCCCAGATAGAGCGCATTCTGGCAGATCCCGAACAGGATCGTGGCCCGCCACTGGGCGCGCGACAGGTGCCAGCTTTGCCCCATGGCGCGGGCGATGACGACGCCCAGAAGGCCCGACACCAGAAATCGTAGCGCCAGGGAAAACAGCGGCGAGGCATCGGCCACGATGATCCGCGCCGAGGTGAAGGCCGAAGACCACATCAAGGCAAAGGCCAGCCCCATTGCGACGGCGCGAATGTCCATGTTGCCTTCTCCTGCCGGGCCGGGACCGGGGGCAGCTTTTCGCAATCGGGCGCGGGGATCAACCCCGGTCAGTCGATCTCGATCGCGTGCGGTTTGGCCTTGTGCTCGGGTTCGACATGGATGGTGATCTGGCTGCCGGGGATCGCCTCGCGCAGGGCGTGTTCCACCCGGTCGCACAGGACGTGCGAGTCCGTCACCGACATCTCGCCCGGAACGATCAGGTGAAAGTCGATGAACACCACCTGCCCGGCGTGTCGCGTGCGCAGGTCATGGGCCTGCACCGCGCCCGAGGCGTTTTCCGCGATCACCCGGCGGATTGTTTCCAGCGTCTGTTCGGGCAGGGCCTCGTCCATCAGGCTGCTGAGCGAATGGCGCACCACCTTCCAGCCGGCCCACAGGATGTTGACCGCGATCAGCAGCGCCATGATCGGATCGAGCAGCGGCCAGCCGGTCAGGATCGCCACCAGAACGCCGCCCGTCACCCCGACCGACGACACCACATCCGACAGCAGGTGTTTGCCATCGGCCACCAGCGCCGGCGACCGCAGCCGCCGCCCGCGCGTGATCAGGATCCAGCACCACACGGCGTTGATGACATTCGCGCCGACATTCACCGCAAGCCCTGCCAGCGGTGCATCCAGCGATCGCGGATGGGCGATCGCGTCCCATGCCTCCCGCGCGATCAGGATTGCCGCGATCACGATCAGCACGCCTTCGAGCACGGCCGAGAAGAATTCGGCCTTGTGGTGGCCATAGGGGTGGTTCGCATCCGCCGGACGGCTGGCATATTCCACCGCGATCAGCGCGGCGATGGCCGTGGCGACGTTGACGATGCTTTCCAGCGCATCCGACAGCAGCGCGACCGACCCGGTCATCAGATAGGCGACATACTTGATCCCCAGCACCACCACGCCGACGATCAGGCTGCCTATGGCCAGTTTGGTGATCTCGGACATGGGGCGCGAGAATCCTTTGTCGCGGGGGGTCGCGGGGGGTCGCGGGGGGTATCCCCGATCCGCGCAGGCTTGCCAAGGGCGCGACCAAGAAAAAGGCCGCCTCCGTTGCCGGGGCGGCCCGCTCGCAGGTTTCCTGCCGTATCAGGATCAGCCGTTCACGCTGTCCTTCAGCGCCTTGGCAATGGTCATCTTGACCACGCGGTCGGCGTCTTTCTTGAACTGCTCGCCGGTGGCGGGGTTGCGCACCATGCGCTCGGGGCGTTCGCGGCAGTAGATCTTGCCCACGCCGGGAATGGTGACGGCGCCGCCGGCGGAAACTTCGCGGGTGATGATGTTGGCGATCGCGTCCAGCGCGGCCGCGGCGGATTTCTTGTCGGTGCCCATTTCTTCGGCCAGAGCGGCGACGAGCTGGGTCTTGGTCATCGGTTTTGCCATCTTATGTGTCTCCAATCTTCTGCCCGAACCTTTGGGCCTCGCGGCACGAATTTAACGGCATCTTGTGGCCTAACACAACAAATAGTGGGCCGAAAAGGGCCGAAAACGCATATTTTCCGCTGTTTTTCGCCCCTCAAAGGAAGGCGGGTTCGTCGAAGGACCGCAATTTCCGGCTGTGCAGGCGTTCCAGCGGCATCGTGCGCAGCAATTCCATCGCTCTTATGCCGATCCGCAGGTGGCGGGCAACCTGCGTCGTATAGAAATCCGACGCCATGCCCGGCAGCTTGAGCTCGCCATGCAGCGGCTTGTCCGAGACGCACAGAAGCGTGCCATAGGGCACCCGGAACCGATAGCCGTTGGCGGCGATGGTCGCGCTTTCCATGTCCAGCGCGATGGCGCGGGATTGCGACAGGCGGAACACCGGGCCGGACTGGTCGCGCAGCTCCCAGTTGCGGTTGTCGATGGTGGCCACGGTGCCGGTGCGCATGATGCGTTTCAGGTCATAGCCTTCCAGTTTGGAAATCTCGGCCACCGCCTGTTCCAGCGCGATCTGCACCTCGGCCAGCGCCGGGATCGGCACCCAGACTGGCAGGTCGTCGTCCAGAACGTGATCCTCGCGCAGATAGGCGTGCGCCAACACGAAATCGCCCAACGCCTGCGTGTTGCGCAGACCCGCACAATGGCCGACCATCAGCCAGGCATGGGGGCGCAGAACGGCGATATGGTCGGTCGCGGTCTTGGCATTGGAGGGGCCGACGCCGATGTTCACCAGGGTGATGCCCGACCGATCCGGCCGTTTCAGGTGATAGGTGGGCATCTGCGGCAGCTTCGACGGTTGCGGACATTCCCCGCCCGGATCGGTCAGCACCGCGTTGCCGGGGCCGACGAATTCGGTATAGCCGCTGTCGGGATCGGCCAGCGCGGCGCGGGCGTATGCCTCGAACTCGTCCACATAGAACTGGTAGTTGGTGAACAGCACGAAGTTTTGGAAATGGGCCGGGTCGGTCGCGGTGTAATGCGCCAGCCGGGCCAGCGAATAGTCGATGCGCTGCGCGGTGAAGAGCGCCAGCGGGCCGCAGCCGTTCTCCCTCTGGTGGGTGCCGTTGACGATGTCGTCATCCATGGTGGACAGGTCCGGCACGTCGAACACGTCGCGCAGGGTGAACCCGGCGGAACCGTCCTGCGGCACCACCAGATCGGGTTGCGCGGCGACCGCGAAATGCAGCGGGATCGGGGTTTCCGAGGGCCCGATCGTGACCGGCTGGCCGTGATTGTGGATCAACAGACCGATCTGGTCGGCCAGGTAATCCGCGAACAGATCCGGCCGGGTGACGGTGGTGGCGTAGGTGCCCGGTGCCGAGACATGGCCAAAGCTCAGCCGGCTGTCCACCTGCGCAAAGGTCGAGGTGCTGAACCGGATTTCGGGATAGAAGGCGCGGATCCGGCCCTGCGGTGCGCCGTCGCGCATCGCCCGCGTGAAGCCCGCGCACAGGTGGCGGGTCGCGGTTTCGTAAAGCTCGGTGAGCCGCGCGACCGCGGCGGCGGGGTCGGTGAAGGCTTCGGCCGGGGGCGCATCCGGCAGGTCGATCAGGGTCATGAAACAGGCTCTAACAAGGGAATTTCCTTGAAGGTTCGCACGTCGATCAACCCCTTGTCGGAAATCCGAAGCTCGGGGATCACGACCAGGGCCAGCAGCGAATGCTGCATGTAGGCGTTGTTGAGCGAACACCCGCAATCGCGCATCGCCTGCACCATCCGTTCGGTCTTGGCGGCGACGGTTTCGGCGGGGGCGTCGGACATCAGACCCGCGATCGGCAGTTCCACCAGCGCCAGTTCCTCGCCCTCGCGGAAGATGGTGATGCCGCCGCCTACCTCGGCCAGCCGGTTCGCGGCCAGCGCCATCTGCGCGCGGTCGGTGCCGACCACGATCATGTGGTGGCTGTCATGGGCCACGGTCGAGACCATCGCCATGCGGCCCGTATAGCCGAAGCCCGAGACGAAGCCGTTGCTGACCCGGCCGGTGCCGCGATGCCGCTCCACCACGGCGATCTGGCAAACCTCGCCGTCGCCTTCAACCAACCCGTCGCGCACCGGCAGATCCGCCTGAAGCGCCTTGGTCGGGGCCTGGTTTTCCACCACGCCGATCACGTTGGCGCGAACCGTGTTGGCGCCTTCAGGCGCGGCGATCTCGAAGTCCTTCGCGGTCAGCGCATGGCCCAGATGCACGGTATTCCGCGCGCTGCCGGGCCAGTCGAAATGCGGGCAATCGACCTTGATAGAGCCTGATTCCGCCACGATCCGCCCCCGCGCGATCACCAGTTCGATCGGCAGGTCGCGCAGATCCGATGTCAGAATCACATCCGCCCGCCGGCCCGGTGTGATCGAGCCCAGTTCACGCTCCAGCCCGAAATGTGTGGCGGTGTTCACGGTCGCCATCTGCAACGCCACCAGCGGATCGCAGCCGCAGGCGATGGCATGCCGCACCACCCGGTTCATGTGCCCGTCATGCACCAACGTGCCCGAGTGGCAATCGTCAGTGCAGAGGATGAAGTTGCGCGGGTCCAGCCGCTTTTCTGTCACGGCGGTGATCTGGCTTTCCACGTCATACCACGCGCTGCCCAGCCGCATCATCGACCGCATCCCCAGACGGGCGCGGGCGATGGCGTCGGCTTCGCAGGTGCCTTCGTGATCGTCCGCCGGTCCGCCCGCGACATAGGCCGCGAAATCAGGCCCCAGATCGGGCGAGGCGTAGTGTCCGCCGACCGTCTTGCCGGCGCGTTGGGTCGCGGCGATCTCGGCCAGCATCTTGGGGTCGGCCGCCGCCACGCCGGGAAAGTTCATCATCTCGCCCAGGCCGATGATGCCGGGCCAGGTCATCGCCTCGGCCACGTCCTCGGGCGTGATCTCGTGGCCCGTGGTTTCCAGCCCCGGCGCGCTGGGCGCGCAGCTGGGCATCTGGGTGAAGATGTTGATCGGCTGCATCAGGGCTTCGTCGTGCATGTATCGCACGCCATCCAGCCCCAGCACGTTTGCGATCTCGTGCGGGTCGGTAAAGATCGTGGTGGTGCCGTGCGGGATGATGGCGCGGGCGAACTCGGCGGGCGTCAGCATGCCGGATTCGATGTGCATATGCGCGTCGCACAGGCCGGGGATCATGTAGCGCCCGTTCGCCTCGATCACCTGCGTTTCAGGCCCGGTGCAATAGCCGGCATCGGGCACCACGCAGGCGACGCGGCCGGCCGCGATGGCGATGTCATGGTCGGGAAGGGTTTCGCGGGTGTGCACGTTGACCCAGATGCCGCCGCGGATCACCATGTCGGCGGGTTCGCGACCGGCGGCAACGGCGATCAGGCGGGGGGCGACGTCGGGCCAGCTTGGGAAGGTCGTGGTTTCAGTCATGCCACAGATAGTGGGGCAAGCAGCGGTGGGCGCAAGCGGTTTTCCTGCACGCCGACCGTCGGTGGTGGCGCCATTACCGATTTTCTTGTGCCGGGGAGCGATTCGGGCCACGCTGGCGGCATGGATTACGACACGGTCACCGCCGATGCGTTGGGGCGGTCCCTCAGGGGGATTGGGCTCAATCTTCTGGTGCGCGATGTTCCGGCAGAATGCGCCTTTTTAGAGACTGTTTTCGGTATGGTCTGCCATCAGGTTTCGGCCGATTTCGCAATTGCGCGCTATGGCGATCAGGTCTTTCAGCTGCACGCCGACGCGACCTATCATTCCAACCCGCTGCTGGGGCTGTTGCCGGAGGCGCCGCCGCGCGGGGCGGGGGTGGAGATCCGGCTCTACGACAGCGATCCCGACGCCGCCGCCGCGCAAGCCGAGGCGTTCGGCGCGACGCTCCTGCAGCGGCCCGGGGACAAGCCGCACGGGCTGCGTGAGACTTATATCCTTTGCCCCGAGGGCTATGCGTGGGTGCCAAGTCGTCCGTTGGCCGACCGTGATGCCGCTGGAGGCCGGGGCGAGCCGTGATTTCGATTTTCCCGGGGGGCCTCGGCGAAAGGCGCCGTATTCCGAATTTCTGACCGCGCGCGGGATATTTTCGGTTGTCTTCGAACGGGCAGGGGGTGCCCTATGACGGGCGGATCCGCCGGCTCGGGCGGGTTTTTGACAGGATCCGACGCGAAGGGAAGGATTCGGGCTGGATCTGCCGAACCTTGCCTCCAGGCGCACGTCCTGCAGCCCGTGCATCAGCGTCAGCGCCGGATAACCGGGCCAGCCCTCGGCGTCTTGAGGCAGACGCGGTTCGATCCGAGACCAGCCGCTCGCCGCCTCGATCCCGTCAATGGCGTGAACCGTGGGGGTGGCGCTCAAGTTCTGAACCAACGAAACGGGCGGACCGCCGGTTTCCGCACCGGCCGGTTCAAATGATTTCCGATCTGCTCTAGCGTGGCGGCCATGAAACTGGTGCAACTGGAAACCTTTCTGTGGGTCGCGACTCTGGGCAGCTTTCGCAAGGTGGCCGAGCGGCTCAATACCACCCAGCCGGCGATTTCCTCGCGCATTGCCGCGCTTGAAGAGACTCTGGGCGGCAAGCTGTTCGAGCGCGGCCCGCGCATGGTGACGCTGACCGCGCTGGGCCAGTCGATGGTGCCCTATGCGGAGAAAATCATCTACATGACCGACCGGATGCGCGCGCAGGCCGGCAGCGCGGGGGAAACCGAAGGCGTGTTGCGGCTGGGCGTGTCGGAGACCATCGTCCACACCTGGCTGCCCGCCTTTCTGCGTCAGGTGCATGACCGCTATCCCGGTCTCGACGTGGACTTGACCGTGGATGTGAGCCCACAGTTGCAGGCCGATTTGCTGGCGCAGCGTCTGGATCTGGCGTTGCTGCTCGGCCCGGTGCCCGCGCCCGAGGTGGCGGCCCTGCCGCTGGCCAGCTATCCGCTGGTCTGGCTGGCCAGCCCCGCGCTGGCGATCGAAACGCCGGCGACGGTCGAGGAGCTTGCCCGCCATCGCATCCTGACCTTTTCCCGCAACACCCGCGTCTATGCCGAACTGCGCGACCGGCTGCGGCGGGTGGACGGGGCGCCGGCGCGGATCTCGGCCTCGGCCTCGCTGTCGGCGATACGGCGGCTGGCGGTGGACGGGATGGGCATCGCGGTGCTGCCCCGCGTCACGGTGGAAGAGGAACTGCGCCTGGGCCTGCTGCGCGAGCTGGACTGTGCCTGGCGGCCGTCGGACTTCGCCTATTCCGCCGCCTATCCCGCCACCCCGTTCCGCCCGCTTCTGGAGCACCTCGCCGGGCTGGCCGTGCGTATGGCGGAGGCGGGTCGGGAATAGATTTCCCTTATCGCAAAACCCAAAAATTGCCGATTGGACTGGATCGCCAACCTGTGTCAGCTTCGCGCCGATCGAACCGACAGGACAGCCGGAGGAAACCGCCATGACCGCTCAGACCGACGCCAAGTGGCAATTCTGGATCGATCGGGGCGGCACCTTTACCGACATCGTGGGCCGCCGGCCGGACGGGCGGATCGTCACCGCCAAGCTGCTGAGCGAGAACCCCGAGCAATACAGGGATGCCGCCGTGCAGGGCATCCGCGACCTGATGGGCGTGGAAAAGGGCGAGCCGATTCCCACGGATCGGATCGAGGCGGTCAAGATGGGCACCACGGTGGCCACCAACGCGCTCTTGGAACGCAAGGGCGACCGCACGCTGCTGGTCGTCAACAAGGGCTTCCGCGACGCGCTGCGCATCGCCTATCAGGCGCGGCCCCGGCTCTTTGACCTGAACATCAAGCTGCCCGAGATGCTCTATGAACGGGTCGAGGAAGTGCCCGGCCGCTTCACGGCCGAGGGCGAGGAGCGCGAGGCCTTTGACGCCGCTGCCACCCGCGCCGCGATGCAGGCGGCCTTCGACGATGGCATCCGTTCGGTCGCGATCGTGTTCATGCACGCCTGGGCCCATCCCGCGCACGAGGCCGAGGCCGCCCGCATCGCCCGTGAAATCGGGTTCACGCAAGTGTCGGCCAGCCACGAGGTCGCGCCGCTGATGAAGCTGGTGAGCCGGGGCGATACCACGGTGGTCGATGCCTATCTTTCGCCGATCCTGCGCCGTTATGTCGATCAGGTCGAGGAAGAGCTGCGCGGCACGCGGCTGATGTTCATGCAGTCCTCGGGCGGGCTGACCGATGCGCACCGTTTTCAGGGCAAGGACGCGATCCTGTCGGGGCCTGCGGGCGGCGTGGTCGGCATGGTCGGCACCGCGCAGATGGCGGGGTTCGACAAGCTCATCGGTTTCGACATGGGCGGGACGTCCACCGATGTCAGCCATTTCGCCGGCGAATATGAACGCGCCTTTGAAACCGAGGTCGCGGGCGTGCGGATGCGCGCGCCGATGATGTCGATCCACACGGTCGCGGCGGGCGGCGGGTCGATCCTGCATTTCGACGGCGCGCGGTTCCGCGTGGGCCCCGACAGCGCCGGTGCCAATCCCGGCCCCGCCTGTTACCGGCGCGGCGGGCCGCTGGCGGTGACGGACTGCAACGTGATGCTGGGCAAGATCCACCCCGAACACTTCCCTCACGTCTTCGGCCCAAACGCCGACCAGCCGATGGACCGGGACGTGGTGGTGGAGAAGTTCACGGCACTTGCCGCCGAGGTCTCGCGCGCGACGGGCAAGGAGATGACGCCCGAAGAACTCGCCCAGGCCTTCCTCAAGATCGCGGTCGAGAACATGGCCAACGCGATCAAGAAGATCTCCGTGCAGCGCGGCTATGACGTGACCGAATACACGCTCAACTGCTTTGGCGGCGCGGGCGGGCAGCATGCGGCCCAGGTGGCCGATGCGCTGTCGATGGACCGGGTGTTCATCCACCCGCTGGCAGGCGTTCTGTCCGCCTATGGCATGGGGCTGGCGGATGTGCGCGCGCTGCGCGACGAGGCGGTGGAACGTCCGCTGACCGAGGCCACCGTGGCGGATCTGGCCGCCCGTTTCGACGCCCTGACCGAGGCCGCGATGGCCGAGCTGGAAGACCAGGACATCGACCGCGCCGACATGGAGGCGCGCCACAGCCTGCATGTGCGCTATGCCGGCACCGACACCGCGCTGCAGGTGCCGCGCGGCGATGCGGACGCGATCGCGCAAGGCTTTCTCGACGCGCACAAGACCCGGTTCGGCTTCATCGTCGAGGGGCGCGAGCTGGTGATCGAGGCGCTGTCGGTCGAAGTCGTGGGCAAGATGACCCGCATCGAGGAACCCGAACACCCCCTGTCCGAGCCGCGCGAGGTGCCCGCGATTGCCACCCACAGGGTCTGGTTCGAAGGGGCCGCGCAGGACACGCCCTTCATCGACCGCGCGGCGATGCGCCCCGGCGACCGGGTGACGGGGCCCGCGGTGATCGTCGAACCGGTGGGCACCACCGTGGTCGATCCCGGCTGGGAGGCGCAGGTCACGTCACGCGACCACCTCGTCCTGACCCGCGTGACCCCGCGGCCTGCGCGCGTTGCCATCGGCACGCAGGCCGATCCGATGATGCTAGAGATCTTCAACAATCTCTTCATGTCGATTGCCGAGCAGATGGGGGCGACGCTCGAAAACACCTCCTATTCGGTGAACATCAAGGAACGGCTCGACTTCTCCTGCGCGGTGTTCGACGCGGACGGCAACCTCGTTGCCAACGCGCCGCACATGCCGGTGCATCTGGGCTCGATGAGCGAAAGCGTGCGCACCATCATCGGCGACCGCCGCGCCACCATGCAACCCGGCGACGTGTTCGCGCTGAACGACCCTTATCGCGGCGGCACGCACCTACCGGATGTGACCGTTGTGACGCCGGTCTTTGACCGCGAGGGCCGCGAGGTTCTGTTCTATACCGCCTCGCGCGGGCACCAGGCCGATATCGGCGGGCGCACGCCGGGGTCGATGCCCCCCGATTCGACCACGCTGGACGAAGAGGGCGTGCTGATCACCGACTTCCAGGTGGTGGATCGCGGCGTCTTCCTCGAAGGCCCCCTGCGCGAGCTGCTGGCCTCGGGCCGCTATCCCGCGCGCAATCCCGATTACAACATTGCCGACCTCAAGGCCCAGATCGCCGCCAATGCCAAGGGCGCGCAGGAATTGTGGAAGATGGTCGATCACTTCGGGCTGGACGTGGTGCACGCCTATATGCGCCACGTCCAGGACAATGCCGAGGAAAGCGTCCGCCGGGTGCTGGACGTGCTCCACCCCGGCGAATTCGAATACCCGATGGATTGCGGCGGCGTGATCCGGGTGAAGATCGACATCGACAAGGCCGCGCGCAGCGCCACGGTCGATTTTACCGGCACCTCGGCGCAGCTGCCTGCGAACTTCAACGCGCCCTCGGCGGTGGTGCGGGCGGCGGTGCTCTACGTCTTCCGCACGCTGGTCGATGACGACATCCCGATGAACGAAGGCTGCCTGAAGCCGATCCGCATCATCATCCCCGAAGGCTCCATGCTGGCCCCGACCTACCCCGCCGCCGTGGTCGCCGGGAACGTGGAAACCAGCCAGGCGGTGACCGACACGCTTTATGGCGCGCTGCAGGTGATGGGGGCGGCTCAGGGGACGATGAACAACTTCACCTTCGGCAATGACCGCTACCAGTATTACGAAACCATCTGCGGCGGCTCGGGCGCGGGTAACGGTTTTGACGGCACCGACGCCGTGCATACCCACATGACCAACTCGCGCCTGACCGACCCCGAGGTGCTGGAGTTCCGCTTCCCCGTCCTGCTGCGCTCTTTCGAGATCCGTCCCGGCTCGGGCGGTCGCGGGCGCTGGCACGGCGGCAACGGCACCACGCGCAAGGTCGAGTTCCGCCAGCCCATGACCGCTTCGATTCTTTCGGGCCACCGCACGGTGCCCCCCTACGGCATGAAGGGCGGAGAGCCCGGCCAGTGCGGCCGCAACTATGTGGAACGCGCCGACGGGCGCGTGGACGACCTCGGCGCCACCAACACGACGGAAATGGCCCCGGGCGATGTCTTCGTGATCGAAACCCCCGGCGGCGGGGGCTACGGAAAACCCTGACCCGGTCCCGGCTTCTTTCTGGTTCCAAATACCCCGGGGGGCTCCGGGGGGCAGCGCCCCCCGGCCGGTCGGGTCACGTCAGTGACCCGAAACCGCTATCCCCGCCGCGCTTTCCAAGCCACATAGCGTGCCATCCAGCGCTCCAGCATCGGCACCTTCTCACCTGGCTCATCCAGAGTCAGTTCGCCGCCGCCGGCGCGATACAACTGGGCAAAGGTGTCCAGCACCCGTTCCCTGACCATCCCGCGCAGCGGCACATGCGCCATCAGTCCATAAGCCGCCGCGTGCCCCTTGCGCGCCAGATCCGGGTTGGCGCGCACGATCTCCACCGCCTCGGCCAGATCCCGCAGGTATTGATCGGTCACCCCTTCATGCCGCGCCGTCACCATCGCATGGATCCCGTCGGGGTTCTGCACCCGGTTCACCGCCCAGCCCCGCGCCTCCAGCTGATCGGCCACCGCATAGATGTTCAGCCCAGGATCGGACGAGCCATAGGACAACAGCGGCCCCTGCGGATGCCCGAGAATCCGCAACCCCTCGATCTGCTCTATTCCCCTCTTCAGGGCCTGCACCGCCCGCACCGTGCGCGCCGCCAGATCGCGATAACCCTCCACCCCGATTTTCTGCAGCACCGCCCAGGCGGCCGCATAGGCCCCGCCCGGCCGCGTGCCCAGCAGCGCGGGCGAGGCGAACACCCCGCCGGGCCAGTCCTGATACACGAACATCTGGTGCTTCAGCAGGTCGAGATTGCGATAGAGGATCGCCGACGCACCCTTGGCCGCATAGCCGTATTTGTGCAGATCGGCGGAAATCGACGTGACCCCCGGCACGCGAAAGTCCCATTCGGGCAGCGTCTCGCCGTTCATTTCCATGAAGGGCAGGATGAACCCGCCCACGCAGGCATCCACATGCATCGGGATGCCTTTTTCGACCGCTATCGCACCCATTTCGGCAATCGGGTCGATAGTGCCATGCGGGTATTCCGGCGCCGAGCCAAGCACCATCACCGTATTCCGATCGATCTTGCGCCGCAGCCGCGAGATGTCGGTGGCATAGTCACGGGTCATCGGCAGCAGCCGGGGCGTGACGTCGAAATACTCCGCCGCCTTGAACCAGGCCACATGCGCGGTTGCCGGAATCACCATGTTCGGCCGCCGCACCCGGCGGGTCTTGCGCGCGAGATCCCGGTAGGTCTTGACCGCCAGCAGGCAGCTCTCCGTGCCGCCCGCCGTCAGCACGCCGCAAGTCTCCTCCGGTCCGTGCAGCAGCCCCGCGATGATCGAGACGATCTCGCTTTCCATCCGCTTCAGGCTCTGGAACGCCGCCGGGTTCAGCCCGTTGGCCGAGGAATACTGCCGCCAGGCCGCGGCGGCGAAATCGTCATGCGCATCGTCAAGATGATAGACCAGGCTCCAGGTCCGGCCCGACCGGTAGTCCGGGTCGCTTTCGGCAAAGGCCTTGAGGTCCGCCAGCACGTCATCGGCATCGCGTCCGCGGGGCGGCAGGCTCTTGTGGGTCATCTCATCCTCCGGAGGTCAGGAACAGGGCGACGCTGATGCCCAGATAATTGCCGATCGCAAAGCCGAGGATCCCCGTCGCCATGCCCGACATCAGGATCGCGGGGTTGCGCAGGCTGCGCGCCACCATCGGGACAAAGGCCGGCGACATGATCGCCGCGACCGAGGTGATCAGGAAGGTGTCCACGTCGATTCCCGCGATCCGGCTCAGAACCCCGTGCAGCAACAGGCTGCCGAAGGTCGCGACCGCCACGAAGACCAGGATGGTCGGCTCCATGCCGCGCAGCGCGGTCAGATCCATCGAGGCCGCCACCGCCAGCGAAAAGACATAGATCAGATACATGCCCAGCCGCGGCGCGGCCCGGTTGCGGCGCAGTGCCGGCACCAGCGATGCCAGCAGGCCGAAGGTGGTCAGCAGAACGATCACCATCACCTGCGGGCTGCCGATCTGCACCATCGGCGCCAGACCGACGGCGAGCCCGACACACACAGCCGCCGCCACCAGCGCCACCGCCCCCTGTCCCAGCATCGCGCGGCCGAACAGCTGCGCATGGGTTTCGGTCACCTCGTCCTCGGCTTCGTCAGTGCGGCCACCGGGAAAGGGCGGCAGGAACCGGGCGAAGAGCCTGGGCGCGGCGGTCAGCACGAACAGCAGGTATCCCGCTCCGACCACCGTATCCACCGTGGCGAACAGCAGGTATCGCGCGTCGGGGATGCCCAGCGCCAGCTTGATCGCGCCCATGTTGGCAATGCCGCCAGTATACATGCCCACCGCCATCGCGGTCAGCTGCTCGGGCCGGTCAACGCCGCGCGCGGCGAACAGCCAGAACAGCACCGTGCCCACGAACACCACCGCCACGACCGCCAGCAGCATCGACAACATCGCCCGCCCGGCCACCCGCCGCCACGCGCGCACATCCACCGAGAACAGCAACAGTGGCAGCGCCAGCGCGAGGCTCGCCTCCATGACC
The DNA here is from genome assembly GCF_900108275.1 of Jhaorihella thermophila. GTDB lineage: Bacteria > Pseudomonadota > Alphaproteobacteria > Rhodobacterales > Rhodobacteraceae > Jhaorihella > Jhaorihella thermophila. The sequence continues at coordinate 89,630 of NZ_FNVD01000006.1, read as the reverse complement.
GAGACGCGCGCAGCGTCGGCCTGTCCGGGCAACAGCCCCGACAGCCCCGCGACAAGCCCCGCCGCATAGCACAGCACGATCGGCCCAAGCGCGCGGGCGACGGGCACATGCCGGGTCAGCACCAGCACAAGAACCGGCCCCGCGACGAAGAGCGCGGCGACAAGAACGTGGGTCATCGGGCCTCCTCCCGGCCGAACGGTCGATGGCATTATGCGGCGCTTGCGCAACCACGCAACAGCCCGCCGCCCCGACCCCACGTCAACGCGGCGCGCGCTCTTCCGCCTCGGCCCTGACCTCGGACCTCAGCCAGTCCGCAAAGGCCATGCAGGCCGGCGCGCGTTCCGCCTGCGGCGACAGGATCAGGTAATAGGCCTCGGGCATCGGTGCGCGGTGGGCGAAGGGCGCGACCAGCCGGCCCTGTTCGATCAACCGCCGCGCGATCGTGTCATGGGCCAGTGCAAGACCGCCTCCGGCTTCGGCGATGGCCAGGGTGACGGTATAGGTCGTGGCATAGGTGACGGGCGGATTCGGCCAGTTCAGACCCTGATCCTCGGCCCATGCCGCCCAGTTCGCCAGCAGGTTCGAACAGTCATGCAGCGGCTGGTCGGCCAGCGTTTCCATCGTCACCGGATAGCCCGGCGCGCAGACGGGGTAGAAGTGATCGGTCCGCAACAGTTCGGCCCGGACCGTGTCGGACGGGCGCAGGGAAAAGCGGATCTCGACATCGGTCCCTTCGGCCATTTCGCGCGGCTCCCACAGCTCGGTCGAGACGTTGAGCAGCACCTCTGGGTGCGCGGCCCGAAACCGGGGCAGGCGCGGCGCCAGCCAGTGCACGGCGAAGGTCAGGTTCGACTGCACCCGCACCGCGCCGGCCGTGTCTCCGGTCACCGCCCGCGTGCCACGGATCAGCGTGCGGAACGCCTCGCGCACCACCGGCAGATAGGTGATCCCGGCCTCGGTCAGTTCCAGCGCGCGCGGGCGGCGGTGGAACAGCGGCCGGCCGAGATAGGATTCCAGCGACTTGATCTGCTGGCTGACCGCGCTTTGCGTCATGTTCAGATCGCGCGCCGCGCCGGTAAAGGACAGGTGCCGGGCCGCAGCCTCGAAGGTGCGCAGCCAGCCCAGCGGCGGAAGCGGATTCTGCGGTTGCATAATCGACCTATCAGTTTTGCTAATGGATAACCTTCGTTTTTTTCGTTGGTCAAGCAACCGCGCGCCGGGCAGGCTCGCGGAAACGAAAGGACGCGCGATGACTGTGACGACTCTACGCCCCAACATGGACCACTGGCAGGACCGGGTGGATCTGGCCGCCGCGTTCCGCTGGACGGCCCGGCTGAACCTGCACGAGGCGGTCGCCAACCATTTCAGCCTTGCCGTGAACGACGCCGGCACGCAGTTCCTGATGAATCCCAACCAGGTGCATTTCAGCCGCATCCGCGCCTCGGATCTGCTGCTGCTGGACGCGAACGATCCCAGCGCTCTTGAGGGGCCGAACGCGCCGGATCCGACCGCTTGGGGCCTGCACGGGTCTCTGCACCGGCGTTGCCCGCATGTCCGGTGCGCGATGCATGTCCATTCGATCCACGCCACCGTGCTGGCCAGCCTCGCCGATTCCAATCTGCCGCCGATCGACCAGAACACCGCGACCTTTTTCGACCGCTATGTGATCGACGACCAGTTCGGCGGGCTGGCCTTCGAGGAAGAAGGCGAACGCTGCGCCCGCCTGCTGAGCGATCCGAAGAAGAAGACCCTGATCATGGGCAATCACGGCGTCATGGTCACGGGAGAAACGGTCGCCGAGACGTTCAACCGGCTCTATTACTTCGAACGCGCCGCCGAGACCTATATCCGCGCGCTGCAGACCGGCCGGCCGCTGCGGGTGCTGCCCGACGAGATCGCGGAAAAGACCGCGCGCGAGATCGAGACCTACCCCGGACAGGCCGAACGGCACTTCGCCGAACTGAAGCTGATCCTCGACCAGGAAGGGTCGAACTACGCTGAATAGAGGTAAAAACAGTCTCTAATCAGGGAGATTGGCGATGAATGCGACAGACGATGTCCTGATTGCCTATCGGAATGACGGCGAGGCCGAGCGGTGGAACTATCGCCCGCCCGAGCCGGTCAGGCTGAATCCGTTGTTTTCATGGCCGCTGTGCCCGCGCGCGGTGTGGGATTGGTATCGCGGCGCGTGGCTGCCGCTCACCGCACTGACCGTATGTCTGACGATTGCCGTGGCCGCCTATGCCGTGGCCCTGCCGCCGCTGGAGCAGATGGCCACGCTGCGTCCGGGCTGGATCCTGCGCATCTGGCTGTTGAACGTGATCCCGCAGACACTGGTCGCGGGCGGGCTGCACTGGTGGCTTTACATCCGCAAGAGTCAGGGGATGCGCAAGAAGTTCGACAAGCGCGACCTGACCCGCAAGAACGGCACCTTCACCTTCGACAACCAGGTGCTGGACAACATCTGGTGGACGCTGGGCAGCGCGATGACCGTCTGCACCGCTTATCAGGTTCTGATCTTCTGGGCGATGGCGAACGGCTGGGCGCCGGTCATCACCTTTGCCGCGCATCCCGCGTGGTTCGCGCTCTGGATGGCGCTGATCCCGATGTGGTCGGGGCTGCATTTCTACTGGGTGCACCGGCTGGAGCATTCACCCATACTCTACAAACGGGTCCACGCGGTGCATCATCGCAACGTCAATACCGGCCCGTGGTCGGGGATCTCGAACCACTGGTATGAAAACCTACTCTACTTCACCACCTATTTCGTGCATCTGGTGGTGCCGTCGCACCCGCTGCACCTGCTGTTCCATGCCTATTTCCAGCAGATCAGCCCGGTCTTTTCCCATTCCGGGTTCGAGAAGGTGATCGCCAAGGATACCGAAATGGCGCGGGCCGGCGATTTCTTTCACCAGCTCCACCACCGCTATTTCGAGTGCAACTACGGCACCTCGGAAATCCCCTTCGACAAATGGTTCGGAACGTTCCACGACGGTTCGGCCGAGGCCACGCGCCGCACCCGCGAACACAAGAAACAGATGTATACGAGGTAGCCGCTCATGGATCTGTCCCGCATCAACTGCCTGACCTTCGACGTGGTGGGCACGCTCATCGACTTCGAGGCCGGCATCGTCGAGTTTTTCAGGGCGCGGGGCTGCGACCGGGACCGCGAGGAAATCCTCGCCGCCTTTGGCCGGGCCGAGGCGGTGCAGCAGGATCTGACGCCGGAAACGCCGTTTACCCAGATGCTGAGCCCGATCTACGACCGCATGGCACCCGAGATGGGACTGCCGCCGGGGCGTGGCGAAGCCTTCCGCGCCTCGATCCCCGGCTGGCCGGCCTTTCCCGATTCGGTCGAGGCGCTGCGGCGGCTGCGCTCGCGATTCCGGCTGGTGGCTCTGACCAATGCCGACAACAGGGCTCTCTCTCACATGGCCTCGACGCTCGACAATCCGTTTGACGATACCGTGACCTGCGAGGATGTCGGCGTGAACAAGCCCGACCCCCAGGTGTTCGCCTATTGCCGCGGACGGCAGAGCATTCACGGGGTGACGCTGGCCAGCACGATGCATGTGGCGCAGAGCCAGTATCACGATATCGGCGTGGCGAAACGGCTGGGCTATCTCACCACATGGATTGAACGGCGCAGCGGTGCGGACGGGTTCGGGGCTTCGCCGGTGCCCGAGGCGGTGACGCAGCCCGATTTGCATTTCACCACGCTGACCGAGCTGGCCGACCACCTCGACGCCGCCCTGGCCCCCACCTGATACATCGGAACATCCTTCAAGGAGCAGGAAATGGACTTCGCCCTGACCGAAGAACAGGAGATGATCGTCGCGACCACGCGCGCCTTTGTGGAACGGGAACTTTATCCCTACGAGGCGGAAGTGGAGCGGACCGGGCGTCTGGACATGGATGTGATTCGTGACATCCAGCGCAAGGCCATGGAGGCGGGGCTCTATGCGGCCAACATGCCCGAAGAGGTGGGCGGCGCGGGCCTCGATACGCTGACATGGTTGCTTTACGAGAAGGGACTGGGCCGCGCGAACTATGCGCTGCACTGGACCGGGGTGGCGCGGCCCTCGAACATCCTTCTGGCCGGGACGGACGAGCAGAAGGAGAAGTATCTCTATCCCTGCATCCGGGGCGAGACGTGGGATTGCCTTGCGATGACCGAACCGGGCGCGGGGTCGGATCTGCGCGGGATGCAGGCGACGGCGAAGCGCGATGGCGGCGACTGGGTCTTGAACGGCACCAAGCATTTCATCAGCCATGCCGACATCGCCGGGTTTGCCATCGTGTTCATGGCCACCGGCGAGGAGGACACGCCGCGCGGCAAAAAGAAGCTCATCACCGCCTTCTTCGTGGATAAGGGCACGCCGGGCTTTTCGGTGCGCGAGGGCTACCGGAATGTCAGCCACCGCGGCTATACCAACTCAGTTCTGGAGTTCGACAATTGCCGATTGCCGGATTCTCAGGTTCTGGGCGAGGTGCACAAGGGCTTTGACGTTGCGAACCAGTGGCTGGGTGCCACACGGTTGCAGGTGGCGGCGACGTGTCTCGGTCGGGCCGAACGGGCGTTCGATCATGCGTTGGCCTATGCCGCCGAGCGGCGGCAATTCGGGCAACAGATCGGAAAGTTTCAAGGTGTTTCCTTCAAGCTGGCCGACATGGCGATGGAGATGAAGGCAGCCGGCCTGCTGACCTGGGAGGCGGGATGGAAATTCGACCGGGGCACGGTGACTGAGGCCGACATGTCCATGGCCAAGCTGAAGGCGACCGAGGTTCTGGCGCATGTGGCCGACGAGGCGATCCAGATCCATGGCGGCATGGGACTGATGGACGAATTGCCGCTGGAGCGGATCTGGCGCGATGCGCGGGTGGAGCGGATCTGGGAAGGCACGTCCGAGATCCAGCGCCATATCATCAGCCGCGACCTGCTGCGGCCGCTGGGAGCCTGACCGGTGTTTCGAATGGGCTGCGCCCATCCGACCGGGGCGAGGGGGCGCTGCCCCCTCGCGCTCCCCCGGGATATTTTCAGCAAGAGGAAAAGGGGAGATGCGCACCACATCCCCCCTTTGGAAAGAAGCAACCCTCTTCCCCTTGCACGGTCATCGGCGTCCCCGCCTGTACCGTGGAAACAGGATGACCGATTCCGGTTAACAAACCCTTTCTTCCTCTTGCTTCAAATATCCCCGCCGGAGGCATCGGAGCTTGACACAAGCACAACGAGCAGAACATGAAACGCGACCTTTCCCGCTTGCTCCATCCCCGTTCCATGGTCGTCATCGGCGGTGGCGCATGGTGCGAAGCGATCATCGGAGCCGCACGACGCATCGGCTATGAGGGTGCCATTCTCCCTGTCCATCCATCGCGCGACGACGTGGCCGGCCTGAACGCGGTTCGGCGTGTGGAGGACTGTCGGGATCCAGTTGACGTGGCCTTCGTCGGCATCAATCGTCACGCAACGGTCGAGGCTGTCGCAGCCTTGCGCGGCTTGGGTGCCGGCGGGGCGGTTTGCTTTGCGTCAGGGTTTACCGAAGCCACCGCCGAGGATGGGTGCGGACCGGATCTGCAAGCGCGGCTGGTCGAGGCGGCCGGCGAAATGCCCATTCTCGGTCCCAATTGCTATGGGTTCGTCAATGCGCTGGATCGGGTGGCCGTCTGGCCCGACCAGCACGGGATGAAACCGGTGACGCGCGGCGTGGCGATCGTGACTCAATCCTCCAACATCGCAATCAACCTGACCATGCAGCGCCGCGCCCTGCCCATCGCCTACATGATCACCTGCGGGAACATGGCGCAGACCAGCCAGGCGGAAATCGCGGAGAGCCTTCTCGACGACGACCGCGTGACCGCGATCGGGCTGCATGTCGAAGGGTTCGGGAATCTCCGCCGCTGGGAGTCGCTTGCCGCAAAGGCGGCCCGGCGCGGCGTGCCGCTGGTGGCGCTGAAGATCGGCCGATCCGAGCAGGCGCAAGCGGCCACCGTATCGCATACCGCATCGCTCGCTGGCAGCGACGCCGGGGCGCAGGCCTTTCTGGACCGGCTGGGCATCACTCGGCTGCACGGCTTGCCCGAGTTCCTGGAGACGCTGAAGCTCTTGCATTGCGAAGGACGGCTGGCCTCCAACCGGGTGGCCTCGATCAGCTGCTCGGGGGGCGAGGCAAGCCTGGTCTCAGACATGGCGGTGGGGCGGGATCTCGTGTTCCCGCCGGTGACGGAACGGCAACGCGACGAGTTGCGGGCGGCGCTGGGGCCGATGGTGGCGCTGGCCAATCCGCTGGACTACCACACCTATGTCTGGCGCGATGAAGCTGCCATGGCACGGGCTTGGCGGGCTATGACCGGCGATGGAATCGGGCTGACGCTGTCCGTCGTGGATTATCCGCACACCGATCGGACCGACTGGGACTGTGCAACCGGCGCGGCGCTGCGGGTTCGCGCGGAAACCGGGGCGCCATTTGCGGTCGTGTCGAGCCTGCCGGAACTGATGCCCGAGGAGGTCGCGGAACGGCTGTTGTCCGGCGGCGTGGTGCCGCTGGCCGGTCTGCACGAAGCCCTGTCCGCCATCGAGGCGGCGGCCAGAGTGCCGGTGCCCGAGACCCGGCCGGCGCTGCTTCCGGGCACGGGTGCCGCGACCGAGACCCTCACCGAGGTCGAGGCGAAAGCGGCGCTGGCCGTGCATGGTCTGCGCATTCCGCGCCACGCGATCGTCGAGGCGGAGGCCGCCGGGTCGGCCACGGTCGGCCTGAAAGGTCCGTTCGCGGTCAAGGGCGTGGGGCTGGCGCACAAGTCGGACCACGGCGCGGTGCGGCTGGGTATAGACGCTGCGGATGTCGGCAGGGTCGCGCGTGGGATCGGCACCCCACAGGTGCTGATCGAGGAATTGGTCAGCGGCGGCGTGGCCGAATTGCTGATCGGCGTGACCCGCGATCCGGCACATGGCTTCGTTCTGACGCTTGGCGCAGGCGGCGTGCTGACCGAGGTGTTGCGGGATACGGTGTCCCTGCTGGTGCCATCGGGCCGCAGCGCGGTGCGGGCGGCGCTGATACGGCTGCGATACGCGCCGGTCCTGCAAGGGTTTCGCGGAAAGCCTGCCGCGGATCTCGATGCGATCTGCGACGCCGTGGATGCCGTGCAGAACTATGTCGTTGCCAATGCCGATGCGGTTGGCGAAGTTGAAATCAATCCGCTGATCTGCCTGCCCGACGGGGCCGTGGCGGTGGATGCCCTGATCCGACGGGCCCGGAAAGGAGAGGCCAGAACATGACCCCAGTGAAGACCCGGCGCGAGGGCGCCATTCTCGAAGTCACGCTCAACCGGCCCAAGGCCAACGCGATCGACCTGGCCACCAGCCGGATCATGGGCGAGGTGTTCCGCGATTTCCGCGACGATCCCGACCTGCGCGTGGCGATCCTGACCGGCGGCGGCGAGAAATTCTTTTGCCCCGGCTGGGATCTCAAGGCCGCGGCCGACGGCGATCCGGTGGATGGCGACTATGGCGTCGGCGGGTTCGGCGGCCTGCAGGAGTTGCGCGACATGAACAAGCCGGTGATCGCGGCCGTCAACGGCATCGCCTGTGGCGGCGGGCTGGAACTGGCGCTGTCGGCCGACATCATCCTGGCCGCCGATCATGCCACCTTCGCCCTGCCCGAGATCCGGTCGGGCACCGTGGCGGATGCGGCCAGCGTCAAGCTGCCCAAGCGCATCCCCTATTACATCGCAATGGAGCTTCTGCTGACGGGGCGCTGGTTCGATGCCGAAGAGGCGCATCGCTGGGGCCTGGTGAATCGGATCGTGCCGGCCGGCGCCCTGATGGAGGAGGCATGGAACATGGCCCGGCTGCTCGCCAGTGGCCCGCCGCTGGTCTATGCCGCGATCAAGGAAATCGTCCGCGACGCCGAGGACAGCAAGTTCCAGGACGCGATGAACCGGATCACCAAACGGCAGTTGCGAACCGTGGACATCCTCTATTCATCCGAAGACCAGATCGAAGGCGCCCGCGCTTTCGCCGAGAAACGCGACCCGGTCTGGAAGGGCCGCTGAGGCAAGGGTCCGGAAGATCGCCGCCTCCGCGCCGGTTCGGGGCCTTCCACGAAACTGGAAACTGGCTCCGAACTGCCGCCCCTTCATCTTGCCCGAAAATACTCCGGGCAGGCCTCGGCGAAAGCCACGGATTCCGGTTGTGTTGAAAGCGGCATAACGTAGGGCCATCCGGAAGGAATTCATCTTCCGGCCCGCCCGTTTCGCTGGTCCCGAACTTGAAGATCACCCTGCGAGTCACGCCCTTGACGGGACCGAGGCGGTGATGACCGGTCGCGGATCGAGCCGCTTCGGCTTCAAGTGGCCAAGGGCAAGGGCCGCCCGGCTATCCGGCGCTGACGCTGTTGCGGGCGCTTCTTCCGGGGCCGAGGCATGGGCGGTCGGAGGCGCGCCTCAGACGGGTGCGATCTCTACCGGCACGCCGTTGAAGGCCGCGTTGCCGCTGACCGGGTCGATCCGCGCGTCGTCGGTCAGGTCGTTGATCGAAACGGTGGCGTTTTGCGTCGCCGCCGACAGCCGCCCGTGCCTCTGGCCCCAGCCTTGGGGGATCGACACGACACCGGGCGCCATCGCGTCGGTGATCTCGGCTGGCATGGTGACGCTGCCCGCCCGCGACCTGACCCGCACCGGCGCATCATCCGAAACCCCCAGCCGCGCGGCATCGGCCGGGTTTATCTGGACCGTGCAGCGGTTGCGGCCCTTGACCAGACGCGTGCTGTTCTGGGTCCAGCTGTTGTGGCTGCGCACCTGCCGCCGCCCGATCATGATAAAGGGCGCGTCCGACGGGCGGAACGCCAGCAGCCGCGGCAGGTCGTCCAGAAACACCTGCGGGGCGACATGCAACCGCCCGTCGGGCGTCTCGAGCCGTTCGGCCAGGTTGGGAACCAACGGCCCCAGATCGACCGCGCCGCCGGCCTCCAGCAACCTCTCGACCGTCACCTTGTCAGCGTGCGGCCCGGCGGCCAGCAGCCCGGCGAGCATCTCTTCGGGCGACGGGCCGATCCGGTTCGCGCCGGTCAGCCGCGCGGTCAGGCGGGCGATCACCTCCCATTCCTGCGGGTTGCCGTTCGGCGGGTCGAAGATCGGCCGGGCATAGGCGGCGGTGTTACGCACCGCAAAGCCGTGGAACACCATGTCATAGACGGATTCTTCCAGCGCCACGGTGCCCGGCAGGATCAGGTCGGCATGCCGCGTGGTGTCGTTGACGTGGATGTCGATCGACATAATGAAGTCGAGCCCTTCCAGCGCCCGTTCGATCCGCCGCCCGTTGGGCGCGGTCAGCACCGGGTTGCCCGCCACCGTAACCAGCGCCCGGATCTGGCCGGGGCCGGGGGTTTCCATTTCCTCGGCCATGACCGAGACGGGAAACTCGCCGTTATAGAGAGGCTGGCCGGAGACGCGCGAGCGTTTCTCGGGGTAGCTGCGCGTCTTGCCCTTGCGGCTGGTCATGCCGACATAATCCAGCGCCGGCGTGGTGAACATCGCCCCGCCTTCGCGGTCGAAATTGCCGGTCAGGATGTTCAGCGCATAGGTCGCCCAAAGGCAGAGCGAACCGAAGCTCTGCGTCGAGGCGCCCATGCGCGAATAGACCACCGCGCGGTCGGCCTGCGCAAGGTCACGGGCCAATGCCACGATTGCCTCTGCGGAGATGCCCGTGCGGCTTGCGGCCAGTTCGGGGGTAAAGGGCCGCACGGCCTCGCGCAGGGCCTCCACCCCGTCCACCAGCGGGGCAAGGTGGCGCAGGGTCACGGCGTCGTCTTCGAACACCTGCCGAATCATCGCCAGCAGCAGGAAGGCATCCGTTTCGGGCCGGATGAACAGGTGTTCACCGGCGCGTTCGGCGGTCTCGGTGCGGCGCGGGTCGATCACCACCACGCGCCCGCCGCGCGCCTTCAACTCGTCGATGCGACGGCCAAAGCCCGGCGCGGTCATCATCGAGCCGTTCGACACCAGCGGGTTGCCGCCCACGATCACCATGAAATCGGTGCGGTCGATGTCGGGGATCGGCATCAGCATCGGGTGGCCCAGCATGTGGATGCTGGCGACGTGATGCGGGATCTGGTCGGCGGTGGCCGAGGAATAGCGGTTCGACGTGCCCAGCGCCTTGACGAGGCCCGGCAGGTTCAGAAGGTTGCCGAACTTGTGCGCGTTGGGGTTGCCCAGATAGACCCCCACCGCGTCTGTCCCGTGCGCCGCCTGCACCGCGCGGAGCCTCTCTGCGGCGAGGTCCAGTGCCTCGTCCCAGCCGATCGCGCGAAACTCGCCGTTCACTTTCAACAGCGGCGCGGTGATCCGGTCGGGATCGGTGCGGAAATCCTGAAGCGCGACCGCCTTGGGACAGATATGGCCGCGCGACAGCGGGTCGTCGGGGTCCGGCTTCACCGAGATCACATCGCGCCCGTCATGGGCGATGACAAGGCCGCACATCGCCTCGCAGATATTGCAGGTGCGGTGATGGGTGTGCAGGGTCATGCCGTGGCCTCCTTCAGCACGATCACATGGCCATCGCGCGGGTCGGCCTGCCCCTTGGCCAGCGCCTCCCACACCGGCGGGGCCGAGGCGATGCCGGAATGGGTGCGCACGGTCAGCCAGTCGCCCGCATCGGCGGCGATGCGTTTCCACGCGGCGGTGATCTGTTTCTCGATCACGCCCGGCCCCCATTCCTCGCGCCGCTTGGCAATCTGGGCGGGGGCGAAAAAGAACTGCGGTTTGGCGCCCGGCAGGTCCTTCTGCGGCGCGAACTTGTCCCAGTGCGAGGTGCCCACGGCCGCCGAATGGCGCATGTTGTCGCCCAGGTGGTGGTGCAGCCGGTATTTCACCTCCGCATTCCCGGCCATGTCCACATAGACCGAGGGCACGTTGTCGATGCTTTCGATGTCGTCATAGGTCACGACCCTGTCGCAGGCGCCCAGGCCCTCGACAAAGGCGCGGTTGGCCTCGGAGGTCAGGCCGATGATGCGATACGAGCGGTTTTGGGGCTCGGCCAAGAACTTGCACAGCCCCAGCCCCGTCTTGGACGAGGCCGAACCCACGATGATCTGGTCCGCGCCGAACCGGTCATTGTCCATCAGCCAGTCGAACAGCAGGTAGGACGTCGCCAGCAGCGGTTGCAGCAGGGCGCGCAAATGATCCTGTTCGGGCGTGCCCTTGCGCACTTCGGTGTAACGGTTGTAAACGGCCGGCAGCTCGGCGCGGTGGGGGGCGGTATCCAGCCAGACGCCGGGCGAATCCGGTTGCGGGGTGATCACCAGCTCTTCGCCCATCGGGTAGAAGCCATAGAGCCGTGTGCCGGCGGCCAGCATGTCGGAGCGGCTTTCCACCACCTCGGCCACGCCCCAGACGGGGGCAATGCCCTGGCCCTCGACGCCCGAGGGGAAAAACTTCCAATAGCCGATGACGAAACCGGTGGCGGCGTAGGTCACATTGTTGGTGGTCAGGGCAAAGCTTTCCAGCTTGAGCCGGACATGCCCGTCCTCGAGCGCGGACACCGGCAGAGTCTGAAGCGAGGTTTGGGTAATGTCGTCCTGTGCGACAAGGATATTGCGCGTTTCCATGGAAAGTCTCTGTCAGGGAAAGGGGCCGGCGGGGAAAAAGGTGGCGCGGGGTCGCCGCGCCACAGGTCGGGGATCACGCGCGCCCGGGGTTTCGACCCGGACGCGCGAAACGCATCACTCTTCGTAGAGCTTCTTCCAGTTGCCGTTCTCGACCACCTGGACATAGACCTTGTCCGCGCCCTGGTGATCGTTCGGGCCATAGTCGATGTGGTTGCCGACCAGATCGTCGGTATAGTCCAGCGTCTCCATCGCCTTGATGAAGCTTTCCTGGGTCAGGTCGGGTCCGGCGGCCTCAAGCGCCTTCACGACCATCGAGGCCGCGGCATAGCCCAGCATCGAAAAGCCCACCGGATCCTCGCCATAGGCGGCCTTGTATTCGGCGATGAAGGCCTTGGGCGCGGGCTCATCCGCGCGGGCCCAGAGATCCTGCCAGCTGGCGGCGGCATAGAAGCCTTCGGTCACGCCGCCCGGCACCTTGGCGACCACGGTCAGGAAGCTGGCCGAGGTGCCCAGGAACTTCATGTCGTTCAGACCCATCTTCTTGGCGGTGCCGACGATGGTGATGGCCTGACGCACGCCGACGGCAAGGCTGACGATGTCGCAGCCGGCATCCTTCAGCTTGGACAGGGAGCCGACGAAATCGGATTCGTCCGGCTTGTGCGTGGTTTCGGCGGCGAATGTGATGCCGGCTTCTTCGGCACCGGCCTTGGTGCCTTCGAGGACCTCCTTGCCGAAATCGGTCGGCAGATACATGGTGCAGGCTTCCTTGCCGCCGAATTCGTTGGCCAGATACTTGGTGCCGACCCGCGCCATGTCATAGTAGGACGCGAACGAGGTGAACTTGTTGTGCATCGGCTCTTGCAGCATCTGCCGCGCGGCCGACAGCGGCGCGACGTTCGGGATGCCCTTGGGGTCCATCAGCTTGAACCCGGCGATGTTCATCGGCGTGCCGAGGTTCTGCATGAACATGAACACCTTGTCGCGGTTCAAAAGCTTGTTGAAGCCCTGCATCGCCTTGGGCATCTGATAGCTGTGGTCCTCGGTGATGAAGGTGATCTTGCGCCCGTGCACGCCGCCGGCGGCGTTCACCTTGTCGAAATAGAGGTTGGCACCCTTGGTCGCCGGCGCGCCCACCGCCGCGAAGATGCCCGACAGGTCGTTGACCGAACCGATCCTGATCTCGGTGTCGGTGACGCCCTGCACCTCGGCCTGCGCCAGTGTCGCCGCCGCGGTCAGCGCCGTGGCCACCGTGAGCCGTTTCAACAGTTTCTTCATGTTGTCCTCCCTTTGAACAAGCTGGTTTTCAGTACATTTCGTCGATCAGGTTCTGGAACTTCTTCTCGACGAAGGAACGCTTGAGTTTCATGGTTGCGGTCAGTTCCTCATCCTCGGGCGTAAGCAGCACGTCGATCAAGCGGAAATCCTTGATCTGCTCGACCCGGGCGAATTCCTTGTTGACCGCCGCGACCTCGGCCGCGATCAGGTCGCGCACTTCCTTCGCCGCGCAGAGCGAGGCGAAGTTGGAAAACGGCACCTTGTGATCCTGCGCGTATTTCTCGACGTTTTCCTGGTCGATCATGATGAGCGCGGTCAGATACTTGCGCCGGTCGCCGATGATCACCGCGTCCGAGATGTAGTGACTGAACTTCAGCCGGCTTTCGATCTCGGCCGGGGTGATGTTCTTGCCGCCGGCGGTGATGATGATGTCCTTGATGCGGCCGGTGATGGTGACAAATCCGTCCTCGTCCATCCGACCCACGTCGCCGGTTTTCAGCCAGCCGTCATCGGTGAAGGTTTCGGCGGTCTTTTCGTTGTTGCGCCAGTAGCCCTTGAAGACGTTGAGCCCCTTGACCTGAATCTCGCCCTCGTCCGAGATGCGCACCTGCACGCCCGGCACCGGCTTGCCCACGGTGCCGATGCGGTTGACCTCGGGCGTGTTGATGGTCGCGATGCCGGCGGTTTCGGTCATGCCGAAGCCTTCGACCAGCGGCACGCCGATCGACCAGTACCACTTCAGCAGCTCGGGCGAGATCGGCGCCGCCCCGGTGCCGCCGCGGCGCATCCGGTCCATGCCCAGCATTCGCCGCAGGTTGCGCAGCACCAGCCTGTCCCAGAATTTGTAGCGCGCCTGGACGCCCGCGGGGACCGGTTCGCCCTTGAGCATGTGCTCGGCGCGCGCCCGACCCGCCTGAATCGCCTTGGCAAAGGCCCAGCGGCCCAGCGGGGTCGCCTCCTGGTTTAGGATCAGCACCTGCGAATAGATCTTTTCCCACACTCGCGGCACCGCGGTGAACGTGTGCGGGCTGACCTCCTGCATGTTGGCAAACACGGTTTCGGGGCTTTCGGCAAAGTTCACCGTGACCTTGGCCGCCAGCGGGAAATAGATCGACACGTCCCGTTCGAGGATGTGGCACAGAGGCAGAAAGCACAGCTGTTCGTCGGTCTCATAGGCGGGCAGCCCGTGCGCGCCGGCCTCGATCGCCGCCATGATGTTTTCATTGGTCAGCATCGCGCCCTTCGGTGCCCCGGTCGTGCCCGAGGTGTAGATCAAGAGCGCCACGTCCTCGGGGCGGGCCTTGTCGATCTCGGCCTCGAATACGCCCGGTTCATCGGCGTCCGCCTTGCGCCCGATTTCGTAGAGCTGGTCCAGAAACATGCACTTGGGGTGTTCGAGATCGTGCAGGCCCTCGTCTTCGAGGATGATGACGCCGGCCAGTCCCGGCATGTCCGCCTCGGCGGTCAGAAACTTGTCGAGCTGCTCTTCGTTCTCGACGATCAGGAACCGGCTGTCGCTGTCATTGACCAGATAGGCCAGCTGGCTGGCCGAATCCGTCGTATAGACACCCGAGGCGATGCCGCCGACCGACTGGATGCCCAGATCGAAATAGGCCCATTCCTTGCGGTCCTCGGACAGGATCGAAACGACCTCGCCGCGCTTCAGGCCCAGCTTGCGCAGGCCCATGCCGATCCATTTGGCATGGTTCCAGTAATCGGCCCAGGAATAGGATTTCCAGATCCCCAGATCCTTTTCGCGATGCGCGGTGCGGTCGCCCAGGGCCGCGCAGCGCAGCTTGAACAGGCCCACGATCGTGTCGGCGCCGTCCACCGTTACGGGGCGGTGGCCGGGGACGGCGTTGAAACGCACGCCGTTGATCAGCACGGTTTCCGCAGGGGCGTTTCCGGTCTGTGCGTTCATCTCCCTCACCTCCACGTCTTCTTCCGCTTCCAGCGCCGGGTTTCGCGGACGCCTTGCTCTTGCACGCCGAGGTAGAAGTTCTGGATGTCCTCGGACTTCATCAGGTCTTCGGCCGAGCCGTCCATGACGATCCGGCCGACCTCCATCACATAGCCGTGATGCGCCAGTTCCAGCGCGGCCGACGCGTTCTGTTCCACCAGCAGCATGGTGACGCCCTCTTCCTCGTTCAGCCGCCTGAGGATGCCGAAGATCTCCTGCACCAGAAGCGGGGACAGGCCGAGGCTGGGTTCGTCCAGCAGCATGATCCTGGGGTTGCCCATCAGCCCGCGCCCGATCGCCAGCATCTGCTGCTGGCCGCCCGACAGGGTGCCGGCCTCCTGGTTGCGGCGCTCCTTGAGGATCGGGAAATAGTTGAACACCAGCTCGCGGTGGCGCTCGACCCGGGCGCGGTCGATATCCGTATAGGCGCCGAGGCTGAGGTTTTCATCCACCGTCAGCAGCGGGAACACCTCGCGCCCTTCGGGGACGTGGACGATGCCCGCCTGCACGATCTTGTGCGGCTCCTGTCCCTGGATTTCCTGATCGGCAAAGATGATCTGGCCCTTTTCGGGATCCATCACGCCGCTGATCGTCTTCATCAGCGTGGTCTTGCCGGCGCCGTTGGCGCCCAGGATCGACACGATCTGGCCCTGATGCACGTCCAGACTGACGCCGCGGATCGCCATGATGGGGCCGTAGAAGCTTTCGATGTTTCGAACTTTCAGAAGCGCGTCGCTCATGCCGCCCTCCCCAGATAGGCTTCGATCACGGCGGGGTCGGACTGCACCTCGGCCGGCGTGCCCAGCGCCAGTTTCGCGCCGTCGGCCATCGCCAGCACGCGGTCCGACACACCGCTGACCAACCCCATGTCATGTTCAACCATCAGCACGGTGATTCCCATCTGACGGCGGATGTCGTCGATCCACCAGCGCATGTCGGTGGTCTCCTCCACCGACAGGCCCGAGGCCGGTTCGTCCAGCAAGAGCAGCTTGGGTTCGGTCGCGAGCGCGCGCGCCACTTCGACCACCTTGCGCACGCCGTAGGGCAGGCCCGCGATCATCTTGTCGCGATAGGGCTGCAGGTCGAGAAAGTCGATGATCTCTTCCACCACGTGCCGGTTCTGCAATTCCTGCTTTTTCACCGAGGGGGTGAAGAACAGTTCGGACAGCAGGCTGGTCCTGCGGTGCCGGTGGCGGCCCACCAGCAGGTTGTCCAGCACCGTGGCGTGGTCGAACAGTTCGATGTTCTGGAAGGTGCGCGCCACGCCATAGGCCGCCACGCCGGAAGGCTTCACCTGCAACAGGTCGTGCCCGTCGAACCGGATCCGGCCCGCATAAGGGTCGTAGAACCGCGAGATCAGGTTGAACACCGTAGACTTGCCCGCGCCGTTCGGGCCGACGATGGCAAAGACCTCGCCCTCTTCGACCTCGAAGGACAGGTCGTTCACCGCCGTCAGGCCGCCGAATTTCAGGGTGACGTTTTCAAACTCCAGCAGGCTCATCTCAGGCGCTCCGTCTTGAGATAGGATTTCTGCCGCTTGAACATGTCCTTGCGGTAGAAGGGGAACAGTTCGAACCAAGTGCGGATCTTCAGCCAGCGGCCATAGAGCCCCATCGGTTCGAACAGGATGAAGGCGATCAGGATCAGGCCGAACACGCCGACCTCGAGCCCCGGAATGGCGACCGAACTGCCGCCGAAGACCATGCCGACATATTCCTTGGAGATCGACAGGAACTGCGGCAGGAACCCGATCACGACCGCGCCCAGAAAGGCGCCGTGGATCGAGCCCAGCCCGCCGATCACGATCATCATCAACAGCTGGATCGAGATGATCACCGTGAAGGTTTCGTTGTTGAACACCGTGGCATAAAGGCCCATCAGCGCCCCGGCCCAGCCGGTGACCATGCAGCTGAGCCCGAAGGACATCGTCTTGGTCCGGGCCACGTCCACCCCCATCGCCTGGGCCGAAACCTCCGAGTCGCGCACGGCGATGAAGGATCGGCCCATCGGGCTGCGCAGCAGGTTGATGTAGCCCAGCGTCACGGCGACGGTGACGCCCAGCACCAGCCAGTAGAACGCCCAGGGCGTGCCCCAGCGGTCGATCTCGAGGCCGAACAGGCTGACCGGCCCGACATACTTGCCGCTGACGCCTCCGCTCCACGGTTCGGTCAGCACGATGATGTCGTCCACCAGGATCGACAGCGCCATGGTAAAGATCGCCAGGTAGATCCCGTGCAGCCGCATCGCCGGTAGCGCGACCAGCGCGCCGACGATCCCGGTGATGAGTCCGGCCAGCGGAAAGGCCAGCACGAAGGGCACGCCCTGTTCCAGCAGGATCACGTTGGCATAGCAGCCCATCGCGAGGAACGCGGCGTGGCCCAGGCTGGCCTGTCCGGTATGCCCGGTCAGGATCATCAGCCCCAGCCCGGCAATGGCCCAGATCAGCACGTTGGTCAGCTCGCCCAGATAGAAGTCGTTCAGGATCCACGGCGCGACCACCACCAGCGCCAGAAGGATCAGGTAAAGGCTCAGCTGGTGCCCGTCCTTCCAGGGACGGATGTCCTGCATGTAGTCTGTCTTGAACACGATCCGCATGGGGCTACACCTTCTTGACGCGGGTCTGGCTGAAGATCCCCGAGGGGCGGAAGATCAGCATGGCGACCAGAAGCGCATAGGGCGCGATCTGACTGTATCCGGCGGCGATGTAGCGGGCGGCAAAGGGCTCCATCACCCCCACGATCAGCCCGCCGACCAGCGCGCCGGGCAGCGACCCGAACCCGCCGATCACGGCTGCGGCAAAGGCCTTGATGCCCAGCAGCCCGGTGCTGGGATCGACCGATCCCTTGGCGGCGAACAGGATGCCGGCAATCGCCGCCACCGCGCCGGCCAGCGCCCAGACGAGGCCCTGCACCCGCTTGACCGGGATGCCCATGTAATAGGCCGCCAGCTGGTTCTGGCTGGCGCCCTGCATGGCCAGGCCCAGCTTGGTGCGGGCGAAGAACGCGAACAGGCCGAAGGTCAGCAGGAGGGTGACGACGATCACCGCGACGTCCTCCATCCCCAGAACGAGATCGCCCAACCGCACTTCGCCGCCCGCCATCGGGTTTTCCAGCGCGTGCGGCTCGTGCCCCCAGATCAGACCGGCGACGAACCGGATCACGAATCCCAGCGCGATGGTCAGTATCACCACCGCCACCTGGCTCTGGCCGAACATCAGCCGGATCACGAACCGGTCCAGCAGATAGCCGATCACGCCCATGATCCCGATCGACAGGATCACCGAAGGCAGAAACGGCAGGCCCATGTATTCGGCGTTGGTCAGGCCGATCGCGATGAACGCGCCCAGCATCATCAGGTCGCCCTGGGCAAAGTTCACCGCCTCGGTCGCCTTGTAGATCAGCACGAAGCCCAGCGCGATCAGGCCGTAGACGCACCCGTTCGCAAGGCCGCTGATTAACAGCTGCAATGTATCCAACTTGTCCTCCCCATGCCAGTTGTCCGGCGTGTCTGGTGCCAGCGCGGGCGGCTCCTCCTCCGCCCGGCGCCGGGTTGTCGTTACGGTGTAATCATCACCTTTCCGTCGGGCTTTTGAAGCGCCGAAGCGAGACCTGACACAACGTCACGCAGCGGCAGATGCGCCGCCACGTCGGTTTTCCAGCGTCCGTCGGCGAATCGCGCCTGCACCTCGGCCACCACGCGGCCCTGATCCTGCGGCGGCGTGGTCATTATCCATTGGGTCAGCCAGAAGCCCTCGATCCGCTTGCTCATGAAGATCAGCTGTCCCATCTGGGTCAGCTTGGGCAGTTCCGGGCTCAGCTTGCCATAGCTCACCCAGCGCGCGCCCTTGGGCATCAGCGTGAAGATCTGCTCCGACATCTGGTCGGACACCGCGTCAAGGAACACGCGCGGCTTCAGCTCGGCGCTGATCGCGGCGAATTTCTTCAGCGCCTCCGGGTCGGATGTCACCAGCACCTCGGCCGCGCCGGCCTTGCGTACGATGTCCACCGCGTTCTCGCGCCGGACAAAGGCAATCGGCTTCAGCCCCAGATCGCGGCCCAGCGCGCACATCAGCTTGCCCAGCTGGCTGGTGGCGGCAGAGACGATGAAGGCGTCGCCCTCCTGCCGGGCGATGTCCACCATCGCCATCGCGGTCATCGGGTTCACGATCTGCGCCGCGCCGTCCTCGTCGGAGATCTCAGGGCGCAGCGGAATGCAGGCCGACGCATTCGTCACCGCGTATTCCGCCCAGGCGCCCGAGGTCGGTTCGGTCACCACATAGGCGACCCGCTGGCCGACGAGCTTTTCCGCACCGTCGCCGGCGGCCACCACGTCGCCGCAGCCCTCGAATCCCGCCGGCGCGCCCTTGATGCGGGGCTGGCCGTATTCGCCCTTGATGAAATGCTGGTCGGACGGGTTGACCGAGGACATGCGCATCTTCACCAGAACCTGGCCGGGGCCGGGCTGTGGAACCGGCACCTCGCCCAGTTCCAGCCAGTCGGCAGCATCGTCGATCTGTGGCCCCGTGGCCTTGCCGGAATAGCCGTCGCCCTTTTGCAGCACGGCGGTCATGGTTTGGGGTATCTCTGTCATGTCCGTTCTTCTTCCTGTGTCAGCCTGGCCCAGTCGCGGGCCGTGATCGTGTGTCCCAGTCCCTGCATGGCAAAGCGCACCACCTCGCGGGCGAGCGATTCCAGTTTCTCGGGCGTGTCGTCGGGGCGGGGGAAATACCATGTCACCGGCCCGTGCAGCGCGCTCAGAAAGGACTGGATGGTGATGCCGAAGGGTTCGCCCACCGTCAGCGCGCCCTGCTTGGCGCCTTCGCGCACCACTTCGCGGAATCGCGCCTCGTAGGCGTCGCGGCGCTCGATATGGCGCAGCGTGGCCTCGCGCTGTTCCGGCGTGGTGGCGCCATAGCGGTGCATCTGCAGCCCTTCCTTGTGCACCTGCATGAAAGAATGATGCAGCAGCATTGCCCGCACATGGCCCAGCGCCATCAGCGTCAGCCGATCGACCGCCGGCAGGTCGGCGTGATAGCCCGGATCTGTGGCCTCGAACACGATCTCCATGCCGCGTTCGCGCACCGCGTTGAACAGGTCCAGCTTGGACGGGAAATAGTGATAGACCCGTCCCTTGGTCGCGCCCATGAAGCGCGCAACCGCGTCGATGGACGTCGCCGCATAGCCGCGTTGTTCAAAGCAGATCGCGGCCGCTTGGAGCAGCTCCTCCAGCCGCTCGTTCGGCGCGAGGTCGCTGGTTGTTGGGGCAGCCTGGGTCACGTCCGTCCGATGTTCGATGATGAATTCTCCTCCGAAGCAAAGGCGAACATACTACCCGGTATGTTGTCAATTTTTCAGAATCATGACGTTGGGGCACACGAAAGCACGCCCTTGAACGGGCCGGGCCGGGTCTTTGCGTCGGTTTTCCGCGATTTCAGACGGTTGCGAACTGGTCCCGGCGATAGCCCTGGATATACAGCAGCGCCGTCAGGTCGCCGTGGTTGATTCGGATATCCGTTTGCGCCGCGACCGACGGCTTGGCGTGCAGCGCGACGCCGATGCCCGCGCGGTGCAGCATGCCCAGGTCGTTCGCCCCGTCGCCCACCGCGATCACATCCCGTTCGGAAATGCCCAGCCGCGCGGTGATCTCGGCCAGTGCCTGCACCTTGGCCTCGCGCCCGAGGATCGGTCGCTGCACGTCGCCAACAAGCTTGCCGTCCCGAACCAGCAGCGTGTTGGCGCGGTTCTCGTCAAAGCCCAGCAGTTCCGCCACCCGCGCGGTGAAGGCCGTGAACCCGCCCGAGACCAGCGCGGCATAGGCCCCGTTCGCCCGCATCGTCGCCACCAGCTCGCGCCCTCCGGGCATCAGGGTGATGCGCTGGGCCAGAACCTCGTCGATCACCGATTCGGGCAGGCCCTTCAGCAGCCCGACCCGTTCGGTCAGCGCGCTTTCGAAATCCAGCTCGCCATTCATGGCGCGGGCGGTAATCTCCTTGACCCGGTCGCCGACGCCGGCCATGTCGGCCAGCTCGTCAATGCATTCCTGCCGGATCATGGTGCTGTCCATGTCCGCCAGCAGCATCTTCTTGCGCCGGCCCTCGGCCGGTTGCACGACAAGGTCCACGCCCAGCGGTTGCAGATCCTCCCAGACCTGCCAGCGGTTGTCGGGCACTTCGGGGATCGGAAACTCGGACGCCACGCCTGGCGCCAGCGCCACCGCCGGTCCGCCGCCCCAGGCGCGGCGCAGATTCTCGACCAGCGAAGGGTCGAGCGAGGGCGTTTCCGGGTTGGTCAGAAGTGTCACGATATGCATGGGCAGGTTTCCGATAGGCGTCGCAAAGGTCGCATTTGGCGAATCAAACGTCGCTCTACCGGCATTTTTGCGCTTGCGAAACCCCGGATCGGCCCGTAATGCGGTCAGTGGGACACCCCTCCCCAACGAGGGGCGCATATCTGGAAGGGTAGCAACAACATGGCTATGCAAGAACCGGCGACGCGGCCGGCCAATCCGCGTTTTTCCTCGGGCCCCTGCGCCAAACCCCCGACATTCGAACTGAACAAGCTGGCCGACGCCGCGCTGGGCCGGTCGCATCGCGCCGCCATCGGCAAGGCCAAGCTGAAAGCCGCGATCGAAGGCACGCGCGAGGTTCTGGGCATCCCCGCCGATTATCGCATCGGGATCGTTCCGGCCTCGGACACGGGCGCGGTGGAAATGGCGCTGTGGTCGCTCTTGGGCGCGCGCGGGGTCGAGATGCTGGCCTGGGAAAGCTTCGGCAAGGGCTGGGTGACGGACGTGGTCAAGCAGCTGAAGCTGGACGCGGTGGTGCGCGAAGCCGAGTATGGCCAACTGCCCGACCTGAGCGCGGTCGATTTCGCCAATGACGTGGTGTTCACCTGGAACGGCACCACCAGCGGCGTGCGGGTGCCGAACGGCGACTGGATCCCGGCCGACCGCGAAGGGCTGACCATCTGCGACGCGACCAGCGCCGCCTTTGCCATGGACCTGCCCTGGGACAAGCTGGACGTGACCACCTTCTCCTGGCAGAAGGTGCTGGGCGGCGAGGCGGCGCACGGGATGCTGATCCTTTCCCCGCGTGCGGTCGAGCGACTGGAGAGCTACACCCCTGCCTGGCCGCTGCCGAAGATCTTCCGTCTGACCAAGGGCGGCAAGCTGATCGAAGGCATTTTTTCCGGTGCCACCATCAACACCCCGTCGATGCTGTGCGTCGAGGATTATCTGTTCGCGCTGGACTGGGCGCGGTCCGTGGGCGGGCTGCAGGGCCTGATCGCCCGCGCCGACGCCAATGCCCGCGCCGTGTGGGATTTCTGCGACACCCGCGACTGGATCGACAACCTGGCCGAGGATCCGGCCACCCGATCCAACACCAGCGTCTGCCTGAAGTTCACAGATCCTGCGATCGCCGACCCGGCGGCCTTTTCCAAGGCGGTGGTCAAGCGGCTGGACGATCTGGGCGTGGCCTACGACATCGGCGCCTATCGCGACGCGCCGGCGGGCCTGCGGATCTGGTGCGGCGGAACGGTGGAAACCTCGGATGTTGAGGCGCTGATGCCGTGGATCGAGTGGGCCTATCAGGCCGAGCTCGAAGCGCAGAAACAGGCCGCCTGATTTGGGGCAAAGACCCTCGAACATCGACCGCCGGGCGCCGTCGCCGCGCCTGGCTCATCAAACACAGCCACTGACACAGCCATTGACAAGGACCAACTGACATGGCCCCGAAAGTTCTCGTATCCGACAAGCTCAGCCCGACCGCCGTCCAGATCTTCAAGGACCGCGGGATCGAGGTGGACTATCTGCCCGACGTGGGCAAGGACAAGGAAAAGCTGGCCGAAATCATCGGCCAGTATGACGGCCTTGCGATCCGTTCGGCGACCAAGGTCACCGAAAAGATCCTGGACCGTGCCACCAATCTCAAGGTGATCGGCCGCGCCGGCATCGGCACCGACAACATCGACAAGGTCGCGGCGTCCAAGCGCGGTGTGATCGTGATGAACACGCCCTTTGGCAACACCATCACCACCGCCGAACACGCCATCGCCATGATGTTCGCCTGTGCACGCCAGATTCCCGAGGCCAACGCCTCGACCCAGGCGGGCAAGTGGGAAAAGTCCAAGTTCATGGGCGTGGAACTGACTGGCAAGACGCTGGGCGTGATCGGCGCCGGCAACATCGGGTCCATCGTCTGCGACCGCGCGCGCGGGCTGAAAATGAAGGTGATCGCCTATGACCCGTTCCTCAGCGAGGAAAAGGCCCAGGCGATGCAGATCGAAAAGGTCGAGCTCGACGATCTGCTGGCGCGCGCCGACTTCATCACCCTGCATGTGCCGCTGACCGACCAGACCCGCAACATCCTGTCCCGCGAGGCACTGGAAAAGACCAAAAAGGGCGTGCGCATCATCAACTGCGCCCGCGGCGGTCTGGTGGACGAAGAGGCGCTGGCCGATCTCATCAAGTCGGGCCATGTCGCCGGGGCGGCCTTTGACGTGTTCAGCGTGGAACCGGCCAGGGAAAACGTCCTGTTCGGCCTGCCCAACGTGGTCTGCACCCCGCATTTGGGCGCAGCGACCACCGAGGCGCAGGAAAACGTCGCCATCCAGGTGGCCGAGCAGATGTCGAACTATCTGCTGGAGGGCGCGGTCGAGAACGCGCTGAACATGCCATCGATGACCGCCGAAGAGGCCAAGGTCATGGGGCCGTGGGTCAAGCTGGCCGATCACCTGGGCAGCTTCATCGGCCAGATGACCGACGAGCCGATCAAGGCGATCAACATCCTTTATGACGGCTCGGTGGCGCAGATGAACCTGGACGCGCTGAACTGCGCGGTGATCGCGGGGATCATGAAAAAGGCCAACCCCGACGTGAACCTCGTGTCGGCCCCTTTCATCGCCAAGGAACGCGGCATCCAGATCAGCACCACCAACCAGGACAAGTCCGGCGCGTTTGACGCCTATATCAAGGTGACCGTGGTGACCGACAAGCGCGAACGCTCGATCGCCGGCACGGTGTTCAGCGACGGCAAGCCGCGCTTCATCCAGATCAAGGGCATCAACATCGACGCCGAGGTTGGCGAGCACATGCTGTATACCTCGAACGAGGACGTCCCTGGCATCATCGGCGCGCTGGGTGAAACGCTTGGGTCCAACGGCGTGAATATCGCCAACTTTACCCTTGGCCGCAAGGAACCGGGCGGCGAGGCGATTGCGCTGCTCTACGTGGATGAACCCGTCCCGGCCGAGGCCCGCGCCAAGCTGGCCGAAACGGGTCTGTTCCGGCAGATCAAGCCGCTGGAATTCGACGTGGCCTGAAAACCGGGCCGAAGGTCATGAAACGACGCCGCCCCGTTTTCGCGGGGCGGTTTTCGTTTCAGCCGATCGTGAAACCGCGCGCGCCCCCAGCACGGCCGTCACCAGGAACATCAGCATCGATGCAAGCGTCAGAACCGATCCGAGCTTGGCCAGCGTCTCACCGGTCTGCCGGATCGACTGCACGATGCCGGGCACCATGATCACCAGCCCGGCCAGGGCGACGACATAGTGGATTCGTGCCCATAGGCGTTCATTCATCTTCGGATTCAGGTGGTAATGGATACCGAACAGCGCCATCGTCACACTAGCCCACCAGGTTCAGATGCGCATGCGCCCCGGCCAGTGAATGGTCCCCGCTGGCGGCCATCGCGATCCCCCACGCCATGCCGATGGTGACCGCGACCGCCCCTGTCGCAAAGAATGCCAGTGCTGGTCCTCTCATCTCTTGTCCCTCCTTCCGCATGTTCCGCGTATTGCCGTATTGCGGCATGCGACAAGTCTGTGTTGGCGCGACGCATTTGGGAAATTGATTGATGATATGATACCAATTTGATTCAAGAATTTTGCAAATTTCGACTTGAACCTTCTGCGGGTGCTGGACGCGCTTTTGCAAACCTGCTCGACCACGGCGGCAGGCCGCCAGATCGGACTGTCGCAACCGGCGGTTTCGGCGGCGCTCGGCCGGCTGCGTCATGCGCTGGGCGCCCCCTTGTTTGTCAGGCAGGGGCGGCGGTTGGTGCCGACCGGACACGCGCTGACCCTGCGCGACCCTCTGCGGGATCTGCTGGAAAATACGGAAAGTCTCCTTTCCGGCGCCGCCCCATTCGACCCGGCGACCGCAGAGGATGTCTTTCGTATCTCCGGCAGCGACTTCTACGCCGAGTTCCTGATGCCGCAGCTGGCCGACCACCTGTCGCGCGCCGCGCCTTTCATGCAGGTTCACCTCGTGGATCTCGTGCCCGATCGTTACCTGGATACGATCGACCGTTACGACGTGGACATGGCGATGATACCTGGCACGACGTTCCCTCCCTGGATCGATCACCGACCGCTTCACCGATCGCGCTTTGTCGTCATGGACCGGCTCGGGCATCCGAAACTGAAGACGGCCCATGTGCGGCCCGGAGAAGCGATCCCGCTGGACGTGTATTGCGATGTGCACCACATCCTGTTTTCTCCTGAAGGCAAGTCGCACGGGATCGGGGACGAGGCGCTGGCGCGCGTGGGGCGGGAGCGCCGCGTCGTGATGACCCTACCGGTCTTTTCCGGGGTCTGCCGCGCGGTGGCGCAAAGCGACCTGATCGCGCTCATACCTGAACAGCTGGCCAGACGCGTCGCCCCGGTGCTCGGGCTTTCGATCCATGCGCCGCCAATGGAGGTGCCCGAGGCCTCGCTGGCGCTGGTCTGGCACCGTCGGGCCACGCGCACCCCTGCGCATCGCTGGCTGCGCGACCAGATCGCCATGCTTCTGGCGCCGCTGGACACGCCCGCGGTCTGACATGTCTTTTCATCGGTGTCCCATTGAGTTAGCTCGGTTCCATGACCGACCTGATCTACGCCATCCCCGACATTCACGGCCATCTGCAGGAACTCGATCGCGCCTTGCGCCTCATCGAGGCCGACGGCGGGTCAGATGCCGAGATCGTCTTTCTCGGCGATCTCGTCGATCGCGGGCCGGACAGCCGCGGCGTGATCGAACGGCTCATGCGGGGGCGGGTCGAGGGCCGGCGCTGGCACATCCTGACGGGCAATCATGACGAACTGTTCTTGCGGTTTCTCGCGGACGGTTCGGTCGATCACCCCCGGATCATGTCGAAGGTGCCCTGGACCCACCGCCGCCTCGGCGGGCTGGCGACGCTGGCCTCCTATGGCATCGACGCGGAGGAGGATGCCTCGCTGGACGTTCTTCTGAACGCGGCCCGCGACGCGGTCCCGGCCGATCACGTCCGGTTCCTGTCAGAGCTGCCCCGCCACCTGGAACGCGGCCCGCTTCTGTTCGTCCATGCCGGCATCCGACCCGGTGTTCCGCTGGCGCAGCAGGATCCCGAAGACCTGATCTGGATCCGCGATCCGTTTCTGGACTTTCGCGATCCGCACCCCTGGCTTGTGGTGCACGGCCACACGGCCCTGGATTACCCGCGGCATTTCGGCAATCGCATCGACCTCGACGGCGGCGCGGGCTATGGCCGACCGGTCCGCCCGGCGGTGCTCGAGGGGCGCGACTGCTGGCTGTTGACGGAACGGGGGCGCGAGCCGCTCACCCCGTGATCCGTCACGCCCACAGATCGGTGGAGAGGTATTTCAACCCGCTGTCGCAGATCACTACGGCGACCACGCCACCCCGTTCCGGCCCCTCCAGCAGACGCAGCGCGGCGGCCACGTTGGCACCCGAGGAAAACCCGGCAAAGATACCTTCTTCCCGCGCCAGGGCTCGCGCCGTCTCGCGCGCCTCGTCGCCGGATACTTGAACGAACCCGTCCGCCTGCACGCCCTCCATCTGCGCCAAATCTGCCATCGCGTAGCCGCCGCCCTGGATCGGGTGGCCGGGTCGAACCGCCGCCTCTCCGGCCAGAACCGCCGCGCCTTCGGGCTCGACCACATATCCCCGCAGGTCCGGGTTCCGCGCCTTCAGCGCCTTCAGCGTCCCGGCGAAGGTGCCGCCCGACCCGGTGAAATCCGCAAACGCCGTCAGCGTGCCGTCACTGTCAGCCCACAACTCCGGCCCGGTGGTCTGGAAATGCGCCGCCGCATTGCCCGGATGGCGGAACTGGTCGGCCCGGAAGGCGCCACGTTCCTCCGTGATCCGCCGCGCCTCCTCCTCGACCAGCGCAAGATCCTCGCCCGACACCTCGCCCACCACGCTGCCCGGCGCCTGATCCATCAGCACCACCTCGGCCCCCAGCGCAGCCATCATCCGCGCGCGCTCGGGCGAGTTGCCCCGCGACATGACCGCCACGAACGGATACCCCTTCGCGGCGCAGACAATGGCCAGCCCGGTTCCCATGTTGCCGCTGGTCAACTCCACCACCACCTGCCCCTGCGCCAAAACGCCGGCCGCCTCGGCCGCCTCGATGATCCCCAGCGCGACGCGGTCCTTCTTGGAAAACCCAGGGTTCAGATAGTCCAGCTTCGCCAGGATCCGCCCCTCCAGCCCACGCGCCGCGACCATCCGGTCCAGCCACACCGCCGGCGTCCGCCCGATCACTTCGACGATCGACCCCGCTGCCATGCCTGCCTCCTGCTTCTTTCTGGTCCCAAATACCCTGGGGGAGCCGCGCGCTCCGCGCGGCGGGGGCAAAGCCCCCTCAGGCCGCGCTCCAGTCCAGTACCACCTTGCCGCTCTTGCCCGACTTCATCGCCGCGAACCCCTTCTCGAACTCCGCCGCCGGAAAACGGTGGGTGATGATCCGCGAGATGTCCAGCCCGTCCTCGAGCATCGCGATCATCTTGTACCAGGTCTCGAAGATCTCGCGCCCATAAACTCCCTTGATCGTGAGCGCCTTGAACACGATCCGGCTCCAGTCCACTTCCGTGCGCCCCTCGGGGATTCCCAGCATGGCGATCCGCCCGCCCATGACCATCGCCTCCACCATCTGGTCAAAGGCCGCCGCATTGCCCGACATCTCGAGCCCCACATCGAACCCTTCCTTCATGCCCAGATCGCGCATCACATCACGAAGATCCGTGGTGGCGACGTTGACGGCGACCACCTCGGTGACGCGTTCGGCCAACTCCAGCCGGTAAGGGTTCACGTCCGTGATCACGACATGCCGCGCGCCCACGTGCTGCGCCACCGCCGCGGCCATGATACCGATCGGCCCGGCGCCGGTGATCAGAACGTCCTCTCCCACCAGATCATAGCTCAGCGCCGTATGCACCGCATTGCCCAGCGGATCGAGGATCGCGCCGATCTCGTCGGGGATCGAATCCGGCAGCGGCACCACGTTGAACGCCGGAAGCCGCAGATATTCCGCGAAACAGCCCGGTTCGTTCACGCCGATGCCGCGGGTTTCCGGGTCCAGGTGAAACTTGCCGGACCGGCTCTGGCGCGAATGATGCCCGATCAGATGGCCCTCGCCGGAACAGCGCTGCCCGATCTTCAGATCCTCCACCCGGCGGCCCAGCTCGACGATCTCGCCGGCGAATTCGTGCCCGGTGATCAGCCCCACCGGCACCGTCCGCCGCGCCCAGGCGTCCCAGTTCCAGATGTGAACGTCGGTTCCGCAGATCCCGGTCCTGTGCACCTTGATGAGCACATCATCCGGCCCGATCTCCGGCACCGGGCGGGTTTCCATCCACAGCCCCTCTTCCGGGCGGGCCTTCACCAGACATTTCATCTCGTTCGTCATCGGATCACTCCCATCTCGCGCCCGACCCTGGCAAAGGCCGCCAGCGCCCGGTCCAGTTCGTCGCGGGTGAGCGCCGCGCTCATCTGCGTTCGGATCCTCGCCTGCCCGCGCGGCACAACCGGATAGAAGAAGCCGGAAACATAGACGCCTTCGTCGAACAGCCGCGCCGCCATGTCCTGCGCAAGCCGCGCCTCGCCCAGCATCACAGGCACGATCGGGTGTTCCCCCGGCAGCAGGTCAAAGCCCAGATCGGTCAGCCCCGCCCGCCAGTAACGGGCATTCTCGAACAGCCGCGCGCGCAGTTCGGCGCCGTTTTCGACCAGCTTCAGCGCCTCGATCCCCGCCGCCACGATGGCCGGCGGCAGCGAGTTCGAGAACAGATAGGGCCGCGCCCGCTGCCGAAGCAGGTCGATCACCGGCTGCGGCCCGGCGATGTAGCCGCCGATCGCGCCGCCCAGCGCCTTGCCCAGCGTGCCGGTCAGGATGTCCACGTCCACGCCGAAATGATCCGGCGTGCCCGCCCCGCGGGGCCCCATGAAGCCGGTGGCATGGCAGTCGTCCACCATCACCACCGCGTCATATTTGTCCGCCAGCGCCCGGATCTCGGGCAGCTTCGCCAGATAGCCGTCCATGCTGAACACGCCGTCCGTAGCGATCATGATGTGCCGCGCCCCGTCCTCGCGCGCCTGTTTCAGCCAGGCTTCGAGGTCGTTCATGTCGCTGTTGAGATAGCGATAGCGTTTCGCCTTGCTGAGCCGGATGCCGTCGATGATCGAGGCATGGTTCAGCGCATCCGAGATTACCGCATCCTCGGGACCCAGAAGCGGCTCGAACAGCCCGCCATTGGCGTCGAAACAGGCCGCGAACAGGATCGCGTCGTCCTTGTTCAAAAACGCCGCCAGCTTCTGCTCCAGCTCGCGGTGGATGTCCTGCGTGCCGCAGATGAACCGCACGCTGGCCATGCCGAACCCGCGTGGCTCCATCGCTGCCTTGGCCGCTTCGATCAGCGCGGGATGATCGGCAAGGCCGAGATAGTTGTTGGCGCACAGGTTGATGACATGGTGCCCGGACACGTCGATCTCGGGGCCCTGCGGCGAGGTGATGAGACGTTCGTGCTTCATCATCCCCTCCTCTTCGATCTCGGCCAGCGTCTGCCGGATGTGGGACAGAAACGATTCGGACATGGGCAACCCTCCTTGCTGCCCGGCTTCTACCATAGTGGATGAAATTCCGAAATAGGGGAAATTCAGAATGGCGGAAAAAAATCCGTCAAATCGGATGCGCCGGGTGGAATTTCGCCAATGCCGGGCGTGGCCAGACTTCAGGCGTTCTTGACGATCAGAAAGGCGCGGGCGGGGCCATCAGGCGCCATAACGCTGTGGGCCACATCGGCGGCATAGCGGGCGGTGTCCCCGGCGCGCAGCCGGTCGGTCGCGGTGCCCGAAGTCACCTCGATCTCGCCCTCCAGCACGGTGAGCTGTTCGCGCGCGCCGCGGGCGTGCGGCTGGCTGACCAGCGCGCCGCCCTGGTCGAAGCGCAGGTCATAGACTTCGTGATGGCCGGCCTCTTCGGGCGGCGACAGTATGCGGATGCGGCAGCCTTGGCCGCGATTCTCGATCCGGGGCACGTCGTCGGCACGGACCACCTCGATCCGGTCGGCGGTGTCGTCGCCTTCCAGCAACCCGGCGAAATCAACCTGCAACGCGCGCGTCAGGTTCCACAGCGTCGCAATGGTCGGGCTGCTTTCGCCGCGCTCAATCTGGCTGACCATCGACCGCGACACGCCCGAGAGGTTGGCCACCGCTTCCAGCGACAGCCCCTTGGCGCGGCGGGCCTCTTTCAGCCGCGCCGGCAGTTTTGACAGGATATCGTCGGATTTCTCCGCCATGACGGATTCTGTGGCGGCTCCGGGCCGGTTTGTCAATCACACCCGCGCCAGCGATCAGAACGGGCGGTCAGAAGTCGATGGCGATGCCCTTCTTTTCCCAGTCGCCATAGCGCACGGGTTCCAGGCCGTCGCGGCCGCCGTATTCCTTTGGCAGCGGCCTGGCGTTCTTCTCGGCTTGCCTGCGGCGTTCGTCCGCCTCGGCCAGCGCGCGCTGGGCGGCGGGGGGCAGGGTCTTGCGGCGTTCGGCTTCGCTTTGCTCGCTCATCACCGGTTCCTTTATGCTGCGTCCGTGATATACGCCCTCGTCCCACCCATGCAAGGGACGGGGAAACAACAAGGCCAGAGACGATGGGCCAGAGACGATGACCGACACGGCAACCGCGGCGCGGCGCAGCGCGATCCATCTGCTCGACCAGATCCTGGGCGAGGGGCGGTTGCTGTCGGAATGTCTGTCGGCCGGGGCGCTGGACCGGCTGCCGGCGCAGGAGCGGGCGCGGGCGCAGCGGCTGGCGCTGGAAACCCTGCGCGGGCTGGAGCGCGCCGACCGCCTGCTGGCGCGGAATCTGCGCAAGAGTCCGCCGCTGACGGTGCGCAACGCGCTGCGGCTGGGCACGGTGGAGCTGTGCACCGGCGCGGCCGCGCATGGCGTGGTCAATTCCATGGTCGAAATCGTCAGCCGCCACCGGCGGCACGGGCACCTCAAGGGGCTGGTCAACGCGGTGCTGCGCAAGATCGCCACCGAAGGCCCGGAAGGCTGGGGCAAGCTGCGCGTGCCGCGCCTGCCGAAATGGCTGCGTGCACCGCTGGTTGCGGCCTGGGGGGCGCCCGCCGTCGCGGCGATGGAGGCCGCACATTTCGCGGGCGCGCCGCTGGACATCACGCTGAAACCCGGCGCGGTCGTCGATCTGCCCGGCGCGCGGGCTCTGCCCACAGGATCGCTGCGGCTGGAGGCTCCGGGGCAGGTGTCGGCGCTGCCGGGCTATGCGGCGGGCGACTGGTGGGTGCAGGATGCCGCCGCCGCGATCCCCGCGCGGGTGCTGGCCCCGAAGCCGGGCGAATCGGTTCTGGACATGTGCGCCGCGCCCGGCGGCAAGACGCTGCAACTGGCCGCTGCCGGGGCGAATGTGACAGCGCTGGACATCTCGGAGCCGCGCATGAAGCGGGTGCGCGAGAACCTCGACCGCACCGGCCTGACCGCGCGGTTGGAAGTGGGCGACGCGCTGGCCCATCGCGGCGCATATGACGCGATCCTGCTGGACGCGCCCTGTTCTGCCACTGGCACGATCCGCCGCCATCCCGACCTGCCGCACGCAAAGGACGGATCGGAATTCGCGACGCTGTTCGATCTGCAGGCGCGGATGCTGGACCACGCGCTGACCCTTTTGCGTCCGGGCGGACGGGTCGTGTTCTGCACTTGCTCGCTGCTGCCGGACGAAGGCGAGGTGCAGGTGGAAGAGGCGCTGCGCCGCCATCCGGAGCTGCGCGCGGACCGCGCGGCGCTGGACCTGCCCGGCATCGACCCGGACTGGATCACGCAAGAGGGCGGGTTGCGCCTGCGCCCCGACTACTGGCCCGATCTGGGCGGGATGGACGGGTTCTACATCGCCTGCCTGCGCAAATCCGCCTGACCCCGCATTCCCCGGTGACTCGGGGGGCAGCGACGGCTATGATCCGCCACAAACGCCAGAGAGCGTGAGAGGCCGAGCGCATGTCCGCATTCGAAACGATCGCCCGCCGGCGCACCCGGTTCCTGAACCGGGTCTATGCGCGGCTGAGCCGACGTCAGCGCGCGGTCACGGCCTTTGTTTCGCAACCCGAGCCACGCACCATCGGCAGCTTTGCCCGCGGGCGGCAGCTCATTGGCGGGAACCTTCTGTTCGCGGGGTATCTGGTGGAAGCCAGGGACACCGGCCTGTGGGAGGTGGCCGCGCCCAACCCCGCCTTCGAGGCCGAGCGACAGGGGTTTGCCTGGCTCGACGACCTTGCCGCCGTCGGTGATCCGGTCGCCCGGCAGACGGCGCAGAAATGGCTGTGGGGGTGGATCGAATCTCATGGGCGCGGCACCGGTCCGGGCTGGACCCCGGACCTGACCGGGCGGCGCTTGATCCGCTGGATCAACCACGCGCTGTTTCTGCTGCGCGGGGCGGAAAGCGCCGAAAGCGACGCCTTTTTCCGCGCGCTGGGGCAGCAGACCTGGTTCCTTTCGAAACGCTGGCAGGGCGCCGCGCCGGGCCTGCCGAGGTTCGAGGCGCTCACCGGCCTGATCTATGCAGGTCTCGCGCTCGAGGGGCGCGAGGACATGGCCGATCCCGCGATCCGCGCGCTGGCGCAGGAATGTGAACGCCAGATCGACGCGCAAGGCGGGCTGCCTACGCGAAACCCCGAGGAACTGCTGGAGGTGTTCACGCTGCTGACCTGGGCGGCGGCGGCGCTGCATGACGTGGGGCGCGGCGTGGCCCCCGCGCACGAGGCGGCGATCGCCCGGATCGCGCCCGCGCTGCGCACCCTGCGCCATGCCGACGGCGGGCTGGCGCGGTTCCACGGCGGCGGCCGGGGGCTCGAAGGGCGGCTGGATCACGCGCTGGCGGCCAGCCATGTGCGCGAATGGAAGGCCGCCGGACTGTCGATGGGATATGCGCGGCTTTCGGCGCGGCGCAGCAGTGTCATCATCGATGCCAGCGCGCCGCCTTCGGGCGCGGCCTCGCACAACGCGCATGCCTCGACGCTTGCGTTCGAGCTGACCTCGGGGCGGCGGCCGCTGATCGTCAATTGCGGATCTGGAATTTCCTTCGGCCCCGAATGGCGGCGAGCGGGGCGGGCGACGCCGTCGCATTCGACCCTGTGCCTTGAGGGCTATTCCTCGGCCCGGCTGGCCGCGCCCGAACGGTTCACTGGCCACGAGGCGCTGATCGAAGGCCCCTCGCGGGTGCCGGTGGAGATCACCGACATGACGGACGGCATGCGCTTTGAGGGCGCGCATGACGGCTATGTGCGGCATTTCGGCCTGACCCATGCGCGCATCCTGGACCTGTCGCAGGACGGGCGCGAATTGGCGGGAGAGGACATGCTGCTGGCGCTGGAGGAGGCCGACAAGCGGCTCTTTGACCGTGCGATGGACGCGAATCTGCTGGCCGGGTTGCGCTATGACATCCGGTTCCACCTGCACCCGGACGTGGACGCGGAACTGGATCTGGGCGGGTCGGCCGTGTCGATGGTGCTGAAAAGCGGAGAAATCTGGGTGTTCCGCTTTGACGGCGCGGCGAAACTGTCGCTGGAACCCAGTGTTTACCTGGAGAAAGTGCGGCTCAAGCCACGCGCGACAAAACAGATCGTTCTATCCGGGCGGGCAATGGAGTATGTGACGCGCATCCGGTGGACGCTGGCCAAGGCGCATGATACCGCCGTGGCCGTGCGCGACCTGAACCGGGACGATGCCGAGCTGCTTTACGACTGACCCAAAGGGACTCCGAAACCGATGACCGACCAGATCCCCGTGCGCCGCGCGCTGATTTCCGTATCCGACAAGACCGGCCTTGTCGAACTCGGCCGCGCGCTGGCCGACCGCGGCGTTGAACTTCTTTCCACCGGCGGCACCGCGCGGGCGCTGCGCGACGCCGGGCTGACCGTCAAGGACGTCTCCGAAGTGACCGGCTTCCCCGAGATGATGGATGGCCGCGTCAAGACCCTGCACCCGATGGTGCATGGGGGGCTCCTGGCGCTGCGCGACAATGCCGACCATGTCGCCGCGATGGAGGAACACGGGATCGGCGCCATCGACCTGTTGGTGGTGAACCTCTATCCGTTCGAGGAAACCGTGGCCAAGGGCGCGGACTGGGCGACATGCATCGAGAACATCGACATCGGCGGGCCGGCGATGATCCGCGCGGCGGCAAAGAACCACGCCTTCGTCACCGTGGTCGTGGATGTCGAGGATTACGACAAGCTTCTGGGCGACATGGACCAGCACGGCGGCGCCACCTGCCCGAAATTCCGCCGCAAGCTGGCGCAGAAGGCCTATGCCCGCACCGCCGCCTATGACGCGGCCGTGTCGAACTGGATGGCCGGCGCGCTGGAGATCGAAGCCCCGCGCCGCCGCGCCTTCGCCGGGACGCTGGCGCAGACCCTGCGCTATGGCGAGAACCCGCACCAGCGCGCGGCCTTCTACGTGGACGGCTCCGACCGGCCCGGCGTGGCCACCGCCGTTCAGCATCAGGGCAAGGAGCTCAGCTACAACAACATCAACGACACCGACGCCGCGTTCGAGCTGGTCGCCGAGTTCGACCCCGCCGAAGGTCCGGCCTGCGCGATCATCAAGCATGCCAACCCCAGCGGCGTGGCCCGCGGAAAGACGCTGGTCGAGGCCTACAAGGCTGCCTTCGACTGCGACCGGACCAGCGCCTTCGGCGGCATCGTGGCGCTGAACCAGCCGCTGGACGCGGATACCGCGCGCGAGATCACCGGTATCTTCACCGAGGTGGTGATCGCGCCGGGCGCCACGGAAGAGGCGAAGGAGATATTTGCCGCCAAGAAGAACCTGCGGCTTCTGACCACCGAAGGCCTGCCCGATCCGCGCGCCGGCGGGCTGGCCTTCCGGCAGGTCGCCGGCGGGTTCCTCGTGCAGGACAAGGACAACGGGTTCGTCGGGCTGGATGATCTTAAGGTGGTGACGAAGAAGGCCCCGACCGAGAAGCAGATGCGCGATCTGCTGTTCGCCTGGAAAGTGGCGAAACATGTCAAGTCCAACGCCATCGTTTACGTTAAGGATCAGGCCACGGTCGGCGTCGGCGCGGGCCAGATGAGCCGGGTCGATTCGGCCCTGATCGCCGCGAAGAAGGCCGAGCGCATGGCCGAGGCGCTGGGCCTGCCCCAGCCGCTGACGGTGGGTTCGGCGGTGGCGTCGGATGCGTTCTTCCCCTTCCCCGACGGGCTGATGGAGGCCGCCGGCGCGGGGGCCACCTGCGTGATCCAGCCGGGCGGGTCGATGCGCGACGACGAGGTGATCGCCGCCGCCGACGAGGCCGGGCTGGCGATGGTGTTCACGGCCATGCGCCATTTCCGGCACTGACGCGATGCGGCCCGGCCTGATCTTCTGGACTGCCGTGGTGGCCTTCGTGATCGACCAGGGATCGAAATTCCTGGTCGTGCATGGCATGGGGCTTGATCAGCGCCGGGCGATCGACGTGTTCCCGCCCTTTCTGAACTTTCGCTATGGCGAAAACCGCGGCATCAATTTCGGCCTTCTGGACAGCGACGCCGATGCCGCGCGCTGGGCGCTGATCGGCTTTTCGCTGCTGGTTTGCGCGGTGGTCGCGATCTGGGCCGGGCGGCGGGCCGACGCGTCGGGCACGATGCGCGTCAGCGCCGGGCTGCTGATCGGCGGGGCGCTGGGAAACGTGCTGGACCGGCTGCTCTATGGGCATGTTCTGGATTTTCTGAACATGTCCTGCTGCGGCATTTCCAACCCTTTCGTGTTCAACGTCGCGGACGTGTTCATCTTTGCCGGCGCGGTGGGGCTGGTGCTGTTCGACGGGCGAAAGGACGGGGGCAAGCAACGGCAAAACGCCCCGTGACCTTGGGCGGAAAATGGGGTAAAAGCCGGACAAACAGGCAGGAGTTGGGGGCCATGCGGATCCCGTTGAGCATGATCGTTCTGGCCGGAGCCGTCGCCGTGGCGGGGTGCTCCGACAAGGGCTTGCGCGACTTGCGCGCGCCCGGCACTGGGCCGGACGAGTTCATGATCATGCCGGTCAAACCGCTCACGCAGCCACCCGATTACAAGGTTCTGCCGGCACCCACGCCGGGCGGCGGGAACCTGACCGACATTCACCCTGACCAGGAAGCCATCGCAGCGCTGGGCGGCCGGCCCGAGGCGATGGTGGCCTCGGGCGGGATACCGGCCTCGGACGGGGCGCTGGTCACCGCGGCCAGCCGCAACGGGGTCGAGCCGAACATCCGCGACACGCTGGCCCGGCAAGACGCCGAATTTCGCCGCCGGCAGGGACGCATGACCCGGATCAAGCTGTTCCCGGTGGACCGCTATTCTCAGGCCTACCGCAAGCAGGCGCTGGACCCGTTCCCGGTGACCGAAGCGTTCCGGCGCAGGGGATACGAGACGCCGACGTCCCCGCCGGCGACGCAGTGATAGCCGATTACATTTCCGTAATCTCGGCAACCGCGCCTTGAACCGCGCGGCGGGCGACGTAGTTTGAACCCGACAGAATCGGAGGTTTACGGATGATCTGGAAATTCGCGCTGGGCGCGGCACTGGCCGTGCTCGCCCTGCCCGTGGCGGCCGAGGGCATCGACGACAAGGTCACCGATTTCACCCTGGACAACGGCATGCAGGTGGTGGTGGTCGAGGACCACCGGGCGCCGGTCGTGCAGCAGATGGTCTGGTATCGGGCCGGCTCGGCGGACGAACCCGTGGGGTCGTCAGGCGTGGCGCATTTCCTGGAACACCTGCTGTTCAAGGGAACCGACACGATGGCACCGGGCGAGTTCTCGGCAACGGTCGCGGCCAATGGCGGGCAGGACAACGCGTTCACCTCGTATGATTACACCGCCTATTTCCAGCGGATCGCGGCGGACCGGCTGGAGCTGGTGATGAAAATGGAGGCTGACCGCATGGTCAATCTCCGCCTGTCCCAAGACGACATCGTGACCGAGCGCAACGTGATCCTCGAGGAACGCAACCAGCGGACCGAGAACAACCCCCGCGCGCTGTTCAATGAACAGATGAACGCGGTGCAGTATCTCAACCACCGATACGGCGTTCCGGTGATCGGCTGGAAGCACGAGATGGAGACGCTGGACCTCGAAGACGCGCTGAATTTCTACCGCACCCATTACGCGCCGAACAACGCGATCCTGGTGGTGTCGGGCGATGTGGATCCGCATCAGGTGCGCGCGCTGGCCGAGAAATACTATGGCGTCATCCCGGCCAACCCGAACCTGCCGGAACGTCTGCGGTCGCAGGAACCGCCGCAGATCGCCGCGCGGCGGCTGACCTTCAAGGATCCGCGCGTGGCGCAGCCCTATGTGAGCCGCTCCTACCTGGCCCCCGAACGCGACCCCGGCGCGCAGGAAAAGGCCGCCGCGCTCTATCTTTTGTCCGAGCTCCTGGGGGGCGGCAGCACGTCCTATCTGGCCGACCGGCTGCAGTTTCAGGAACAGGTCGCGGTCTATACCGGGGCCTTCTACAACGGGCTTTCGCTGGACGACACGACCTTTGATTTCGTCATCGTGCCGCATCAGGGCGTCGGCCTGCAAGAGGCCGAAGCCGCTCTGGACCGCGCGCTGGCCGACTTCATGCGCGAAGGCGTTGATCAGGAAATGCTCGACCGGATCAAGCTGCAGCTGCGCGCGGCGGAAATCTACGCGCTGGACAACGTGGATGGCATCGCCAACCGCTATGGCCGGGCGCTGACCTCGGGGCTGACGATCGCGGACGTGAAGGCCTGGCCCGGCATTCTGCAATCCATCACGCCCGATCAGATCATGGCCGCCGCGCGCGAGGTGCTGCGGCCCGAAGCATCGGTCACCGGCTGGCTGATGCGCGACGCAGAGCAGAAAACGAAGGAGGAGGTGACGCAATGAGGGCTTTTGTCACGGCGCTTGCCGCATGGGTCTTCGCGGTCCTTCCGGCTCTGGCCGAAGTCAAGATCCAGGAGGTCACCTCGCCCGGCGGTATTCGCGCCTGGCTGGTCGAGGATCACTCTATCCCCTTCACGGCGCTCGAAATCCGGTTCAGGGGCGGCACCTCGCTGGACGCGCCGGGCAAGCGCGGTTCGGTCCATCTGATGACGGCGCTGCTCGAGGAAGGCGCGGGCGACCTGGACGCGCAGGCCTTTGCCAGGGCACTGGAATCGCTCGCTGCCTCGTTCCGGTTCGGCAGCAGCGACGACGCCGTGTCGGTCAGCGCGCGGTTTTTGACCGAGAACCGCGATGACGTGATCGACCTGCTGCGCACCACCCTGCACCGGCCGCGCTTCGATCAGGACGCGATCGACCGGGTGCGGGCACAGGTGATCTCTTCGATTCGGTTCGACGCCAAGAACCCGGACGCGATTGCCGGCAATACCTTCGCCGCGATGGTCTATGGCGACCACCCCTATGCCACCGACGGCAAGGGGACCGAACAAAGCGTCGCTGCCCTGACCCGTGATGACATCGTGGCCGCCCATCGCGGCGTGTTCGCCCGTGACCGGCTGTATGTGGGTGCCGCAGGCGACATCGCGCCGCAGGAACTGGGGCGGATTCTGGACCGTCTGTTCGCGGAGCTGCCCGAAGCCGGCGCGCCGATGCCGCCCAAGGCGGACGTGAAAATCGACGGCGGCGTGACCGTTGTGGAATTCGACACGCCGCAATCGGTGGCCCTGTTCGGCCAGCCGGGGATCGAACGGCACGACCCGGATTTCTTTGCCGCCTACGTCATGAACCAGATCCTGGGTGGCGGATCCTTCGAAAGCCGGCTGATGCAGGAGGTGCGCGAAAAGCGCGGCCTGACCTATGGCGTCTATTCCTACCTCATGCCCAAGGATCTGGCAGCCCTCTACATGGGGCGGGTGGCGTCGGCCAACGACCGGATTGCCGAGGCGATCAAGGTGATCCACGCCGAATGGCAGCGGATGGCTACGGAAGGCGTGACCGAAGAAGAGCTGAAGAACGCCAAGACCTACCTGACGGGGGCCTACCCGCTGCGCTTCGACGGCAATTCCCGGATCGCCAGCATCCTTGTCGGCATGCAACTGGATGACCTGCCGATCGACTATGTCGCGACCCGCAACGACAGGATCAACGCTGTCACGCTCGAGGACGTCAACCGCGTCGCCCGACGGCTTCTGAAGCCGGACAAGCTGCATTTCGTGGTGGTGGGTCGCCCGCAGGGGCTGGCAAGCACCGGAACGAACTGACCATTTGTCGCGCGGTCTTTGCGTCCACCGGGGGTTGCGAAAGTGCCCCCCCGATCCTTCATTCAGTGGTAACAACTGCTTGTGAGTCATCAAGGACCGGAACACATGGATCCATACGAAGCCCTCGGGGTGAAAAAGACGGCGACAGATGCGGAGATCCGCAAGGCCTACCGCAAGATCGCCAAGACCTGCCACCCCGACCTCAATCCCGACGACCCCGAAGCCGAGGCCAAATTCAAGGCAGCGTCGGCCGCCTATGACCTGCTCAAGGATCCCGAACAGCGCGCCCGCTACGATCGCGGCGAGATCGACGAACAGGGGCAGGAGCGCGCGCCGCACGGCTTCTACCGCGAATATGCCGAGGAACCGGGCAACCCCTACCGCTCGGGGCGCACCTACCGCTACACGACCGCCGACGGCGGCGATTTCGACTTCGACGCCTCCGACATCTTTGCCGAATTCATGCGCGCCCGCGCCGGAGAAGGCGCCGATTTCGGCGGCTTCGGCGGGTTCGAACGCCGCGGTGGTGGGCGTGAATTCCACGCCCGCGGCGCGGACCGGCGCTATACGATGGAGATCGACTTTCTGGACGCGGTCTATGGCGCGACCAAGCGGATCACGCTGCCGGATGGCCAGACGCTCGAGGTCAAGATCCCCCAAGGCACCCGCGACGGCCAGACCATCCGGCTGCGCGGCAAGGGCGCGCCCGGCATCGGCAAGGGGCCGGCGGGGGACGCGCTGGTGACGCTGACCGTGCGGCCGCACAAGTTCTTCACCCGCGAAGGCAATGACATCATCCTGACCCTGCCGATCACCATCGACGAGGCGATCCTCGGCGGCAAGGTGCCGACGCCCACGATCTCGGGCACGGTGAACCTGACCATCCCCAAGGGCGCCAGCAGCGGCCAGGTGCTGCGCCTGCGCGGCCGCGGCGTACAGACGCGTGACGGCAAGCGCGGCGACCAGAAGGTGATCCTGAACATTGTCTCCCCGCCCAAGGTCGATGACGACCTGGCCGATTTCATGGAGAAATGGCGCAAGACCCACGCCTATGATCCGCGCAAGGGGATGTTCTGATGACCCGTTACCTGACCGAAGACGACCTTCTGGACGCCATCCCGCGCCTGACCCGGCAAAGGCTCCGCGCCCTCATCGAGGCCGACATCCTCGCGCCGATGGAATCGGAGCAGGGCCGCCTGTTCCGCCGGCTCGACCGGGCTCGGGCCGCCCTGGCCTGCGACCTGGCCGACGATTTCGACCTGCACGAGGACGCGCTGTCGATGATGCTGTCGCTGATCGACCAGCTGCACGGTGTGCGCGCCGAACTGCGCGCGGTGCTCCAAGCGCTGGAAGCCGAACCCGAAGATGTGCGCCGCCGCGTCAGCGAAACGCTTTGGGCCGCGCGGCGCGGCTGGTAGGCCACTCCGCCCTACCGCTTCCTCTTGCCCGAAATATCCTGGGGGAGCGCGAGGGGGCAAAGCCCCCTCGCTTCGGTCGGATCGCGCAAGCGATCCGAAACCCTGTCTCCAGCGGGAACGACGACTCCCCGCGCCTCACTCCCCGTAAGGCACCCAGATATTCTTGATCTCCACGGAGGCCTCCAGGAAACGGCCGGTGTGATCCTTGTCCCAATCGAAGGATTTCCCGTTATTGACCCAGCTCCGCTTGAGGTTCCCGGCCGAGGCCCTTTCGATCTCCGCCGACAGATCGCTGGATGAAAAGCTCCAGACCGCATCCACGCCCATATGCGCCGCCAGCGGCCCCGCGATGTCGGCGTGACAACCGGTCAGGATGTTGACCACACCCGCCGGCACGTCCGAGGTCTCCAGCACCTGGTAGAAATCCGTCGCCGCCAGCGGGAACGGCTCGGACGCTGCCAGCACCACCCGGTTGCCCATGGCGATCGCCGGCGCCATTACCGACACCAGTCCCAGCAATGGCGCCTCGTCCGCACACAGCGCGCCGATGATGCCCACCGGCTCCTTCATCGCGATCGCCACGCCGCGGATCGGCACCCCATGCACCTGCCCGTCATACTTGTCGGCCCAGGCGGCGGCGGTGAACATCCGCTGAATCGCGGCTTCCACCTCTTTCGCGCCCCGCTGCCTGCCGGTCATCGCGTCGATCCGCCGCGCGAACTCGTCCGCGCGTGCCGACAGGTTCTCGCCAATGTAATAGAGGATCTGCGCCCTCAGGTGCCCGGTTGTCTTCGCCCAACCAGAGGCGCCCGCCGCGGCTTCGACCGCGTTGCGCACGTCCTTGCGATTGGCCAGCCCCACATGCCCCAGCAGCGCACCCGACTTCGACCACACGGGCCGCGAATAGCCGCCGTCGGGCCGCACCTGCTTGCCGCCCACATACATCTTGGCCGTCCGGTCGATCGGATCCACGGGCGCCCCGCCATTCCCAGTGAACGGCTCGACCTTGTGCAGAGGCCGCGTGCGCCCCCGGGGTCGCGTATAGGCGCTCAGCCCCTCCCAGCCGCCTTCGCGGCCAAAGCCGCTCTCGCGCACGCCACCGAACCCCGCGGCGGCGTCAAACAGGTTGGTGGCGTTCACCCACACCACACCCGCGACCAGCTTGGGCGCGATGTCCAGCGCGAGATTGACGTTCTCTGTCCAGACCGTCGCCGCCAGACCATAACGCGTGTTGTTGGCCAGTTGCACCGCCTCGGCCGGAGTGCGGAAGGTAGTGGACACCAGCACCGGGCCAAAGATCTCTTCCTGCATCAGCGGGTCGGAGGGCTCAAGCCCGGTGATCAGCGTCGGCGGGTAGAAACACCCCGCCTTCGGCATCTCCACCGCCGCGTGATGCACCTCGCCCGAACTGTTCGCCTCGACCATCCGCGTGATCGTCGCCAGCTGCACCGGATCGACCACCGCGCCCACATCGATGCTCTTGTCCAGCGGATCGCCCACGCGCAGCCTGTCCATCCGCGCCTTGAGCCGCGTCAGAAAGGTCTCGGCGATCCCCTCCTGCACGATCAGCCGCGAGCCGGCACAGCAGACCTGGCCCTGGTTGAACCAGATCGCATCCACCAGACCCTCGACCGCGCTGTCCAGATCGGCGTCGTCGAACACGATGTAGGGGCTCTTGCCCCCCAGCTCGAGCGTCAGCGCCTTGCCCGACCCGGCCGTGGCCGCGCGAATCTTCCGACCCACCTCGGTGGATCCGGTAAAGGCGATCTTGTCGATACCGGGGTGCGCCACGATCATCTCGCCCACCGCGCCATCGCCGGTGACGATGTTGACGACCCCCTTGGGCAGCCCGGCCTGCCGACAGATATCGGCGAACAACAGAGCGGTCAGCGAGGTATACTCGGCCGGTTTCAGCACCACCGTGTTGCCCATCGCCAGCGCCGGCGCCACCTTCCAGGCCAGCATCAACAGCGGAAAGTTCCAAGGGATGATCTGCCCGCAAACCCCGATCGGCGCGCGGTCGGGCAGTTCCGCCTCCATCAGTTGCGCCATGCCCGCGTGGTAATAGAAATGCCGGATGCTCAGCGGCACGTCGATGTCGCGGCTCTCGCGGATCGGCTTGCCGTTGTCCAGCGTTTCCAGCACCGCGAACAGCCGCGCATGTTTCTGCATCAGTCGCGCCAGCGCATAAAGATACCGCGCGCGGCCCGGCCCGCCCAGCCGCTCCCATTTCGGCTGGGCCCGCCGGGCGGCCTGCACCGCCGCGTCCACATCCGCCTGCGTCGCCTGGCTGAGCAGCGCCAGCACCTCGCCCGTCGCCGGGTTGCGGCTCTCGAAGCCTTCCCCGGTGGCGGTAAAGCCGCCTTCGATGAAATGACCGAACCGGTCGCCCTGATCCACCAGCCAGGCCAGTGCCTCGGCGGCGCTTTCCGGGGCGGGACCGTAGTCCATGGTCTCGAAGATCTCTTTCACGCCCATCTCTTCATCTTGCTCCAAATACTCACTGCGCCGCGCCTGCCGCGCGCGTCAGCCCATCGGGTGGCGCCAGCCGGCCGAATAGGCCCCGGTGACGTGATGCTCCAGCTGTCGCTCGATATCGCCCAGCAGCGACGAGGCGCCGAACCGGAACAGATCCGGCTGCAGCCAGCGGTTGCCCAGCTCTTCCTTGATCAGCGCCAGATAGTTCAGCGCGTCCTTCGCCCTGGAGATGCCGCCGGCCGGCTTGTAGCCGACACGGTGGCCGGTGCGTTCGTGGAACTCACGGATCGCGCGGATCATCACCAGAGACACCGGCAGGGTGGCGTTGACGCTCTCCTTGCCGGTCGAGGTCTTTATGAAGTCCGACCCGGCCATCATTGCCACGAGCGAGGCCCGCGCCACGTTGCGCAGGGTGCCCAGTTCCCCCGTCGCCAGAATTGCCTTCATATGCGCTTCGCCGCAGGCCTCGCGGAAGATGCGCAACTCGTCATAAAGTGCCTGCCAGTTTCCGGTCAACACATGACGGCGCGAGATCACGATGTCGATCTCGCGCGCGCCGGCCTTGACGCTTTCGCGGATCTCTTCGACCCGCAGGTGAAACGGCGACAGACCCGCCGGAAAACCGGTGCTGACTGCGGCCACGGGGATGCCGCTGCCGCGCAGGGCCTCTACGGCGGGGGCGATCATCTCGTGATAGACGCAGACGGCGCCCACGGTGATCGGCCCCATGCCCAGCGCCTCCAGAATGTCGCGGCGCACCGGCTGGCGGGCCTTGGCGCACAGCCGGTGCACCCGGCCGGGCGTGTCATC
The DNA here is from genome assembly GCF_900108275.1 of Jhaorihella thermophila. Taxonomy (GTDB): domain Bacteria; phylum Pseudomonadota; class Alphaproteobacteria; order Rhodobacterales; family Rhodobacteraceae; genus Jhaorihella; species Jhaorihella thermophila. The sequence goes on along the minus strand of NZ_FNVD01000006.1, from coordinate 45,620 downwards.
GCCGGCAAGCGTGGTCAGATCGATGCAGGTGATCGCCTTCAGCAGCCATGCGGCCTGATGGTCCTTTTTCACACTGCGCCGGGCGGGCAGCGTCGCCGCGCGGCGTTCGATCGCCGAGGTATTGGCCTGCGCGGCACGAACCCAGGCCAGGTCCAGTTCGATCCCCGCATTGCGGGGATCGGTAACCTGCGGCAGCTGGGCGGTGCGGTCCTTGGTTGCGGTATCCATCCTCTATCCCCGAAAGGTTCAGACCCGCAAAAGTCGCATGTTCCCTCAGTGCAGCGCAAGACATGCCGGCGCGGAAAGTGCAACTCTTATTGCGAATAATTCGCAATTGCATTGACGAAAGATGTCCCGGCGCGCATATTGGCCAGGACGGGAACGGAAGGGCAGGGACATGATTCGACGCCGAAACGTGGTTCTGGGGTTGCCGGCTCTTCTGCTGAGTGCCGGTTTTGCGATTTCGGGGCGGGCTTCGGCGCCTTTGCGGGTGGTGGCCACGACCGGCATGATCGCCGACGCCGCGCGGCGCGTCGGTGGCGATCAGGTCGAGGTGCGCGCGTTGATGGGGCCCGGCGTGGACCCGCATTCCTATCGCCAGACCCGCAGCGACATCGTCGCGATGACCCGGGCCGACCTGGTGCTGTGGCACGGGCTCTATCTCGAGGCGCAGATGGAGGAGTTCCTGCACAATCTGGCGCGCAAGCGTCGCGTCGTGGCGGTGGCCGAAGCGCTGCCGCGCGAGCTGCTGCTGGCCCATGACGACTATGCCGACAAGTTCGATCCCCATGTCTGGATGGTGCCCGATCTGTGGAAGCATGTCGTGGCCGAGATCCAGCGCGCCCTGAGCGAGGCCCGGCCCGAGGCGGCCGGGCGATTCGCCGCCAATGCCGCGGCCCATATGGAAGAACTGGACCGGCTGGGTGCCTACGCCCGCGAAACGCTCGCCAGGGTTCCGGCGCAATCGCGCGTGCTGGTCACGGCCCATGATGCCTTTGGCTATTTCGGGCGGGCCTACGGGTTCGAGGTCATGGGCATTCAGGGCATTTCGACTGAAAGCGAGGCGGGGCTTGCGCGGATCCGCGAACTGGTGGACATCCTCGTCAGCCGTCGGATCGGTGCCGTGTTCGTCGAAAGCTCGGTGTCCGACCGCAATATCCGCGCCCTGGTCGAAGGTGCCGCGGCGAAGGGTCACGCTGTGAGGATCGGCGGCGAGTTGTTCAGTGATGCAATGGGAACGCCCGGCACATACGAAGGCACCTATATCGGTATGATCGACCATAATGTAACCGTGATTGCCCGCGCGCTGGGCGCGGATGCGCCCGAACGCGGAATGAACGGCAAGCTTTCGGCGGGGATGTGACGCGATGCTGGAACTGGCCGCCAGAGAAGGCCGTGCGACCACCGACGCGGATCTGGGCAAAAGCCCCTTTGCGATCCGGGGCCTGACAGTCGCCTATGGCGAGAAACCGGCGGTGTTCTCGGTGGACATGACGGTGCCCGAAGGATCCATGACCGCAATCATCGGGCCGAACGGCGCGGGCAAGTCCACCATGCTCAAGGCCGCGCTGGGCATCCTGCGCCCCCTGTCGGGGCAGGTGACGGTGTTCGGCCGACCGCTGGACGAGGTCCGCGACCAGATCGCCTATGTGCCGCAGCGGGCCAGCGTGGACTGGGACTTCCCCACCCGGGTGATCGACGTGGTGCTGATGGGACTCTATCGCGAACTGGGGCTGCTGGGCCGGGTGCGGATGCGGCACATGGCGCGGGCGATGGACTGCCTGCGCCGGGTCGGCATGCACGAGTTCGCCGAACGCCAGATCGGCCAGCTCTCGGGCGGCCAGCAGCAGCGGGTGTTCCTGGCCCGCGCCCTGGCCGAGGATGCGGAGCTGTATCTTCTGGATGAACCCTTTGCCGGGGTGGACGCGGCGACGGAAAAGGCGATCATCGCGGTCCTGAAGGATCTCAAGACGGCCGGTCGCACCGTGGTCGCGGTGCATCACGACCTGTCCACGGTGCGGGACTATTTCGACCATGTATTCCTGCTGAACGTCCGCAAGATCGCCGAAGGCCCGGTGGACGAGGCCTTCACCCCCGAAACCCTGCAGGCGGCCTATGGCGGCCGGCTGGCGATTTCCCAGCACGACCTGTTTTCCCGAAACCGGAGCTGATCGGCGATGCTGTGGGATGCGCTGCTGCTGAAGCTGGGCTACAACGCGGCGCTGGTGGCGATCGGGGCCGCGCTGCTGGGCTTTGCCGCCGGCGCCACCGGCACATTCCTGTTCCTGCGCAAGCGCGCGCTGGTCAGCGATGCGGTATCGCACGCGACACTGCCGGGGGTGGGGCTGGCCTTTATCGTCATGGTGGCGCTGGGCGGCGACGGGCGCAATCTGGCCGGTCTGCTGTTGGGGTCGGCGCTGTCGGCGGGCGCGGGGCTTTGGGCGCTGTCCTGGCTGACACGGCACACGCGGCTGGCCGAGGATGCTGCGATCGGCGCGGTGCTGTCGGTCTTTTTCGGGTTCGGCGTGGTGCTGCTGACGGTCATCCAGACCATGACGGCGGGCCGGCAGGCGGGACTGGAGAGCTTCCTGTTGGGTTCGACCGCCGGCATGCTGCGGGTGGATGCGCTGGTCATAGCCATCAGCGGCGCACTGGTGCTGGTGGCCGTCGTTATCTTGCGGCGGCCGATGACGATGGTGGCCTTCGACCCGGAATTCGCCGCAACTCAAGGCATTTCCGTGCATCGGGTGGACATGGCGACGATGGGGCTGGTGATGGCGGTCACGGTGATCGGGCTCAAGGTCGTGGGGCTGATCCTGATCGTGGCAATGCTTATCATCCCGCCCGTCACCGCGCGGTTCTGGTCTGACCGTTCGGGACGCGTGGTGCTGCTGGCCGGCGCGTTTGGAGCGCTGTCGGGCTATGTCGGCGCGGCGATCTCGGCCACGACGCCGGCGCTGCCCACCGGGCCGATCATCGTGCTGGTGGCGTTCGGATTCTTCGTCCTGTCGATGCTGGTGGCACCGGGGCGGGGCGTTTTGGCCGCGACTGTGCGCCACCTGCGCTATCAGCGGCGGGTGCATCTCCGGCAGGGGCTTCTGGCGCTGGCGCAGGGGCAGCCGGTCTATGAGAATCTGACCCGGCGGTTGCTGCGGCGGGCGGGGCTGATGCGTGCCGATGGCGTGCCCACCGATCGCGGGCGCGTCCGCGCGGCTCGCGCCCTGCTGGATGAAACCCGATGGCAGGCGGTGCGCGCGGATCCGGCGCATGAGGGCGCGGCGTCGCTCTATGACGGGCTGCGCGACATCGAAACCGTGCTGACCCGCGACCAGATCGAAGAAATCGACCGGCGCATCGGTGGACCGAAGGAGGTGCGCACATGAGCGGCGAGGAATTCGTCCCCCTGTCCCTGCCACCGCTGCTGATCGGCACTTTCGCTGCGATCGCCTGTGCCTTGCCGGGCAATTTCCTGGTGCTGCGGCGGCAGGCGCTGATCGGGGATGCGATCAGCCATGTGGTCCTGCCCGGCATCGTGGTCGCGTTCCTGCTGACCGGGGCGGTGTCCACTTGGCCGATGATGCTGGGCGCGATGGGGGCCGCCGTGGTCGCGGTGGTGCTGATCGAGCTGATCCGCCGCCTGGGCCGGATCGAGCCCGGCGCCGCGATGGGCGTGGTGTTCACCGCGATGTTCGCCGGCGGCGTGCTGTTGCTGGAACAGTCCGATACCTCCAGCGTGCATCTGGATGTGCAGCACGCGCTGTATGGCAATCTCGAGAGCCTGATCTGGCTGGACGCGACCGGTTGGGGGTCTCTGCTGGATACGGATGCGCTGCGCTATCTTCCGCCCGAGTTGCCGCGCATGGGGTTCACCCTGCTGGGGGTGGCAGCTTTCATCCTCCTGTTCTGGCGGCCGCTCAAGATCTCGACCTTCGACGAAGGCTTTGCCCGTTCGGTCGGCATCCCCACCGCCGCGCTTGGGCTGGCGCTGGTGGTGGTGGCAGCGATCGCGGCAGTGGCAGCATTCGACGCGGTGGGGTCGATCATCGTCATCGCCATGTTCATCTGCCCGCCCGCGGCGGCGCGGATGATGACCAACCGGCTCGAGGTGCAAGTGGGCTGGAGCGTGGTTTTTGCGGCCGTTTCCGCCGTTCTGGGCTATGTGCTGGCGGGTTACGGACCGTTGTGGCTGGGGGCCGACGACGCGGTCAGCGCGGCAGGCATGATCGCCACTGTTTCGGGCGTGATCCTCGTGCTGGCCGCACGCTTTGGGCCATGCCGCACCCGCGCCGGTGCGCCCGCCGAAGGCTGACCGCCTGGATTTCCCCGCTGGCAGAATCGCGCAGGTGCGTGCTAGGTTTTGCGGTATGACCCAGCACGACCCCAATATAGGCCAGCACCGCCCCGTCATTCGGCAACTCGACGACGCCGCGATCAACCGCATCGCGGCCGGCGAGGTGGTCGAACGCCCCGCTTCGGCCGTCAAGGAGTTGGTGGAGAACGCGATCGACGCGGGCGCGACCCGGATCGGCATCGACATCGCCGATGGCGGCAAAACCCTGATCCGCGTGACCGATGACGGCTGCGGCATCCCGCCCGACCAGCTGCCGCTGGCGCTGTCGCGGCACGCAACCTCCAAGATCGACGGGTCCGACCTGCTGGACATCCACACCTTCGGCTTTCGCGGCGAGGCGCTGCCGTCGCTGGGCGCGGTGGGGCGGCTGACCATCACCAGCCGTGCCGAGGGCGAGGAGGCCGCCACGATCCGCGTGAGCGGTGGCCGGATGGATCCGGTCAAGCCGGCCGCCCTGCGCGCCGGCACGGTGGTCGAGCTGCGCGACCTGTTCTACGCCACCCCGGCGCGTCTCAAGTTCCTGCGCAGCGACCGGGCCGAGGCGCAGGCGATCGGCGACACGCTCAAGCGGCTGGCGATGGCGGAACCGGCGATCGGGTTCACCCTGCGCGACGTTTCGGGCGGGGGCGAGGGGCGCGTGGTGTTCCGCGCTGATCCCGAATCGGGCGATCTGTTCGATGCGCTTCATGCCCGGCTGGCCCGCGTCATGGGGCGCGAGTTTGCCGAGAATGCCCTGCGGATCGACGCCACGCGCGAAGGGCTGCGGCTATACGGTTATGCTGCGCTGCCCACCTATTCGCGCGGCGCGGCGGTGGCGCAATACCTGTTCGTCAACGGCCGCCCGGTGCGCGACAAGATGCTGACCGGGGCGCTGCGGGCCGCCTATTTCGATTTTCTCAGCCGAGATCGTCACCCGGCGGCGGCGCTGTTCATCGACTGCGACCCGCATCTTGTGGACGTGAACGTGCACCCGGCGAAGTCCGAGGTCCGATTCCGCGACCCCGGCGTGGCGCGCGGGCTGATCGTGTCCGGCCTGCGGCATGCGCTGGCCGAGGCGGGGCACCGGGCCTCGACCACCGTGGCCGGGGCGACTCTGGGCGCGATGACGCCCGAGACGCAGGCGCCGCGCATCTACCAGATGGACCGCCGCCCGTCGGTCGCGGCGCGGCAGGCGGCGTATCAGGCGCAGGCGCCGGGCTTTGCGGAACTGGGCGGCGCGTTCAGCGGCCGGGTCGAGCCAGCGGTGGCACCCGAAGCCGCGGCTGAAACCGCGCCGGAAGTGCCGATCGAAGCCCTGCCGCTGGGCGTGGCGCGGGGGCAGGTGCATGAAAACTACATCATCGCCCAGACGGCGGACGGCATCGTGATCGTGGACCAGCACGCCGCCCATGAACGGTTGGTCTATGAGAAGCTGAAACGCCAGATGGCCGAGAACGGCGTCGCCGCGCAGGCGTTGCTGATCCCGGAAATCGTGGAGCTTTCCGAAGCCGACTGCGCCCGCCTTTTGGCCGAGGCCGGCAACCTTGCCCGGATGGGCCTGACCGTCGAGCCCTTCGGCGGTGGCGCGGTGGCGGTGCGCGAAACCCCCGCGATCCTGGGCGAGGTGGATGCGGCCGCCTTGATCCGCGACATTCTGGACGAGCTGGACGACCAGGGCGAAACGATCACCGTGCAGGCCCGGATCGAAGCGATCCTAAGCCGCGTGGCCTGTCACGGTTCGGTCCGGTCGGGGCGACGGATGCAGGCGGACGAGATGAACGCGCTGTTGCGCGAGATGGAGGCGACCCCGCATTCCGGCCAGTGCAACCACGGCCGCCCGACCTATGTCGAGCTGAAGCTGAAGGATATCGAAAGGCTGTTCGGGCGCACATGATCGAGATCGGCGGACAGAGCTACGCCTTGGGCGACCCGGCGGTGGTCGCGGTTCTGGCGGGGGCAGGGGTCGCGTTGCTGGTGCTGGTTCTGCTGGTTCTGCTGGTTTCCGCGCTGGCTGCCGCGCGGCGGTCGGCGCGGGCGGTGGAGCCCTTGTCGCAGCAGGTCGCGCTGATGGCGCAGAGCGTGCAGCAACTGGCGCAGGGGCAGGAGCATCTGCGCGGCGGGCTTCAGCATGTGTCGGACCAGCAGGCCAACGCACAGGTGCAGCTGATCCAGACCGTCGAGATGCGCCTGTCGGACGTGCAGCAGCACATGAACGACCGGCTGGCGGACAACGTGATGCGCACCTCGCGCGCGCTGACCGAGATGCAGGAGCGGATGAAGGAGACCCTGCACGGCACGTCGAAACAGACCGCGACCTCGCTGACCGCGCTGCAGGAACGGCTGGCCGCCATCGACAAGGCGCAGGACAACATCACCAAACTGTCGGGCGAGGTGCTGAGCCTTCAGGACATCCTGTCGAACAAGCAGACGCGCGGCGCCTTCGGGGAAATCCAGCTGAATGACATCGTGTCCAAGGCGCTGCCGGCGGATTCTTACGCCTTTCAGGCCACGCTGTCGAACGGGCGTCGGGCGGATTGCCTGGTTCATCTCCCCAATCCGCCGGGGCCGATCGTGATCGATTCGAAATTCCCGCTGGAAGCTTACGAGGCGCTGCGGCGGGCCGAGACTCAGGCCGAGGCCAGACAGGCCGCGCAGGCGTTGCGCGCGGCGGTGCGGGGTCACATCAAGGCGATTTCCGAACGCTACATCGTCGAGGGCGAGACCGCCGATGGGGCGATCATGTTCCTGCCATCCGAAGCGGTCTATGCCGAGCTTCACGCCAACTTCGCGGACGTGGTGCGCGAAGGGTTCGCCGCGCGGGTCTGGATCGTGTCGCCGACCACCTGCATGGCGACGCTGAACACGATGCGCGCGATCCTGAAGGACGCGCGGATGCGCGAACAGGCCGGCGCCATCCGCCGGGAACTGAGCCTGTTGCACAAGGATGTGGAACGGTTGGGCGACCGGGTCGCCAATCTCGACCGGCATTTCGGGCAGGCAGCGAAAGACGTGGCCGAAATCAAGATCAGCGCCGAAAAGGCGGGGCGGCGGGCGCTGCGGCTCGACAATTTCGATTTCGAGGAGCTGGCGCCGCAGGATGCGGGGCATGTCGTGTCCCTGGACAAGCCCGCCACGTCCCGCTGATCCCGACAGCTGCGCCACCGGGCTGACCGGCCTGCCTCTTGCGCCGGGGAAAAGGTTGGTCTGGAACTTGTAGGGCGATATTGCGTAAGATCGCGGGCAATGGCATGAGCCACGGGTCACGAGGATTCCGGCAACCGGAGAGAGGGATGGACGTAAATGACTTGGAGATTTCGCCCCGCAAGGTCGCGCAGGTCGCGCTGATGGCGCGCGAACTGGACCGGGCAGAGGACGAACTGCGCGCCTTCATCGACCGGATGAGCGAGGACGAGCAGGCCGAACTGGTGGCGATCATGTGGATCGGGCGGGAAAGTTTCTTTGCCGATGATCTGGAAGAGGCGATTGCCACGGCCAAGGCCGAGGCATCGACGCCCTGCGCCGACTATCTGATCGGCACGCCGCATGTGTCGGATCATCTCGAGAACGGGCTGGATGCGCTGGGCATTTCCGCCGAGGACGTGGAAAACGACCTGATGTGATCCAGCGGCGCCGCGCGCGCGGCGCGCGGCAAGGTTTTTCGTTCGATCGGTATCCGTGACGATCGCGGCGGCATTCGGCGCGAAGGTGCGTGCGGTGATGTCCCGCCGAAGAATTCATGCCTCCGGCGGGAGTATTTTTCGCAAGATGAAGAGTGGAGGCGTTCAGACGCGGCGGTCCACCAGTTGCAGATGCTGGGCGAGGTGGCCGACCTCGTCGAGCCAGGCCTGCACCAGTTTCGGATCGCTGGGCGCGGCGTGGACGCCCGCGGGGATTTGCCGGTTGAGGACCGCCTCGACCGCCAGTGAAACCGGGATCGACACCAGGCGCGCCATGGCGGTGCCGCGTTCGTCGCCCCAGGCGTCCATCACCCAGGTCTTGTGCCAGACCTCCTGCCCGTCGCGTTCGGCCTTGAGCCCGACGCAAAGCACGACGCGGTCGGGCTCGCCTTCGTCATAGGCGTTTTCCTCCCAGAACCGGTCGGACATTTCCTTGAGCCGGGCATCGCCTTCGGGGCCCGAGAGGGTTTCCACCTCGCGGAAGACGTCGGACCAGGCTTCGGCCCAGCCGTTGAGCCGCAACGTGCCGCGGACGAATTCGCGCACGGTCCAGTTCGGGTCGAACTCGTACTGTTCCATGAAGGGGATCGAGTCGCGGTTGGGATAGACCTCGAAGCTTTCGGGCGTGGGCAGGGGCGCGGTATAGGTCGAGATCGCGTCCCAAGGGCGGTCCACGCGCAGTTCGGCATAGTTGCGGATGGACCTCGACGGCGAGCGCAGTGCCTTGAGCACGCCCAGCGGCGACCAGCTGAACTTGTAGCGGAAGGCGTTGGGGAACTTCGGCACGCCGCCGCAATAGGAGATGAAGCTGAGATGGTTGGCCGGGTCGTAGGCGTCCGAGGCGCGGTAATCGGCGACCAGCGCATGCGCCATCAGGTGGTCGATGCCGGGATCGAGCCCCACCTCGTTGACCAGCGCGACGCCGGCCTCGCGGGCGCGGTCGTCCAGCGCGCGCATCTCGGGCGCGATGTAGGACGAGGAGACGAAATGCGCCCCCTTTTCGATCGCCAGTTCGGCCAGCGGCACATGCCAGTCGGCGGGCAGCATGGACACGATCACGTCGCCCTTCTGCACCGCTTGCGACAGCGCCTCGATGTCATAGGCACGGATGTCGTCGGTGAGATCGCCCACCGCTTCGCGCGCCTTGTCCACCGTCCGGTTCCAGACGGTAACATCGTGGCCCTGTTCGATCAGCCGGCGCAGGCCGGGGATGGCCGACAGGCCGGTTCCGCACCAGTGGATGGTCATGGTCTCAGATCCCTTTCATGTGTTCTTCGAAAGTCGCCCTGGCCCGACCCCAGACGCCGGCGTCCAGGTCGCCCAGCGTGAGCAGCGAGGGCAGGAGCTGTTCCGCATAGTCCCGCGAGCTTTCAAGCGGCAGCATGGACGGCAGGTTGTCGATCGCCATCACATCGAGCGGCGGGTCGTCATGAACGCGGATCACGGGTGCGTCCCAGGTGGTGGCGCGGTCATAGATCGGCACCGGGTTGTAGTCGCTGTCGGGGTCACAGGCGACGTCGCCGATCACGCACAGCCGGCGCCGGGCGGTGAGCGCCGCGCGCGGGACAAAGACCGGCGTGCCCGGCCGGGCGAAAATGCAGTTGAGGAACAGGTCATGGTCGAGGATTTCGGGAAATGGCCCGCCATGGGCGGTCTCGGCCATGTCCCAGCGGGTGACGGCAACGCCCATCGCCTCGCACAGGTCCGAGGCGCCGGTGCCGACCCGGCCCAATGCCCCGATGACGATGGCGCGGGGCCGGGCCGTGCCGGTCGCGTCGAGTTCCGCGCCGAGATCGGTCAGCAGCGCGTCCTTGTCCGGGTAGGCGCCGACCGGCCCGCAGATCTGGCCGCGCCTCTGCGCCGCCCAGGCCTTGAGCGAGACGGCGGCGCCGGCAAAGCCTGCCCAGTAGCCGAAGGCCGCGACCCGGCGGCCGGTTTCGTCCACCAGATACTCCAGGTCGTAGAGCGTGCCGCCGCCGGCCTTGAACCGTTCCAGCAGGCGGCGGCCGGAATGCTGGCCCTTGAAGGCATGGCCGAACATGATGTGACGGTGCGGCAGCGGGGTGCCGTCGTCGGGCAGTTCCTTGAGCCCGAAGATGATGGCGTCGGCGGGCGCGTCGGGCCAGCTGTTTTCGGGGGCGATTTCGCATCCGGCATCGCGGTAGCCGTCGATCGGGATGGCGCGGGTAGTGCTTTCTTCCACGGTCACCCGGATCCCGGCCTTGATCAGCGCGCGGGCGCCTTCGGGCGTCAGGCCGACCCGTTCCTCGTTGGGGCGCTGTTCGGCGCGGACCCAGAGATGTGTCATGCGGCGTTCCTTTTCACAGATGCGTCCGGGCGAAATGCCGGTCGGGATGTTCCAGATGGGGCGCGGCGTTGAACAGGACCGGGCTGAGCCGGTCGCCGATCGGGTAGAGACGGTGCATCGACGTGTTCATGATGGCAAGAGCCATTCGCGCCATCGCCGGGATGTCGAGGTCGAGCACCTGCCGCATGGCCATCGCGATCAGCCCGCCGGAGGTGACGACCAGCGCAGGACCGGGGCCGGCGGCGATTTCGGAGAGCGCGTCGCGGACACGGGCTTCGAACTGCTCGAAGGTTTCGGTGGCGCCCTCGATCCGGCCTTCGCGCCAGGCGGTGAAGACGGTCGGCAGGTGGGCGATGAAGCCTTCGCGTTCGGTCGGGACCGGAATGCCGTGTTGCTGTTTCAAGAGCTGCGCGAGGCGGAAATATTCCAGCTCGTTCAGGCGCGGATCGGGGGTGGCGTCGGGGTGACCCATGGCGCGGGCGGTCTCGATGTGCCGGGTAAGCGTGCCGCAATAGACGCGCGGGTGGTGGTCGCGTGCGGCGCGCAGGTGGTCGCCCAGCCAGCGCGCCTGCTGGTGGCCCAGCGGGCTGAGCCGGTCGTATCCGGTTTCGTCGCGCGCCTGGGTGTTGGCCTGGCCGTGGCGGATCAGAGTGATGTGGGACATGGCTGCTCCTGATGGCGCGTTCCTAGGCAAGCTTTGCGCCCGTGGAAAGGGCGGGCGCCTCCGGCGGGGGTATTTGGAACCAGAAAGAAGCGGGGGCGCGAAGGGTCAGGCGGCGCGGACATAGCCGCGGCGCAGGGCGGTGGCACGGGCGCGGTCGGCGGCAACCGAGGCCTCGCGCAGGTTGCCGTAAAGGCGGATGACCGACTGGCCGCGCCGGCCCGCCACGCCCCATTCGCGCAGCACGGACACCTCGGCAAAAAGGGTCATGGCGATCTCGACCCGGTAGAAGCGCCGGGGTTTGTCGGTGGTATCGCGATAGAGCAGGCAGACAGGCATGGGCCATTTCTAGCCGTGGCGAATCGGGCGCGCAACGGGGGCGTCAGGACCAGCGCACGTCGCCCAGAAAGATGTAGCCCGCGCCGTAGATCGTCTTGATGAGGCGGGGGTTTTTCGGATCTTCCCGCAGCTTGGTGCGCAGGCGCGAGATGCGCACGTCCATCGCCCGGTCGAAGCTTTCGCCTGCCGCGCCGCCGAGCGATTCCTGCATCTGGGCGCGGGAGATGAGGCGTCTGGGGCTTTCCAGAAAGAGGCGCAGCACTTCGCCTTCGGCATGGGAAAACGGGGTTTCGGCGCCGGTTTCGTCCTCGAGCACGTAACGGTCGAAATGCGCGGTCCAGCCGTTGAAATGCGCGGTGTCGCCGGCGGTCTGCGCCGCGCGGTTGCCGCGCAGGCGGGCGCGGATGCGGGCGACGACCTCGCTGGGGTCGAAGGGCTTGGTGATGTAGTCGTCGGCCCCCAGTTCAAGACCCGTGACCCGATCCTGCACCTCGGCGCGGCCGGAGATGATGATCACTATGGCGCCCTGTTCCAGTGCCAGCCGGTGCACCAGCGCCAGCCCGTCGGTGTCGGGCAGGGACAGGTCCACCAGGCACACGTCGGGGGTCAGGCCCTTGAGGAAGGCTTCGAATTCGCGGGCGCGAGCGAAGCTTTGCGTGCGGAATCCGGCCTCTTCCAGCGCCTCGGTCAGGATCTGGCGAATCTCGGGTTCATCGTCGAGGATGGTGACAAGCGGGGCGGTCATGCGGCGGCCTCGGGTCGGATCAGGGCCGACAGGTCGGCGGTGGTGAAGGGTTTGCGCAGCACGGCGCCGGTGGCCTGCGCCGAGATGAACAGCGGGTCGTCCTGCGGCAGGGACGTCATCAGGATGCAGGGGCGGTCGGGGGTTTCGATCCGTCGTTTCAGGTCGATGCCGGTGGCGTCCCCGCGCAGGCGGATGTCGGACAGCACCAGCCGGATGTCGTCGAGATCGGCCGCCAGTGCGACGGCTTCGTCCACGGTTTCGGCCTCGATCACCGAATAGCCCAGTTCCATCAGCATGTCGCGGAAGCCTTCGCGCAGTTCCGGGCTGTCCTCGACCAGCAGCGCGATGCCGCCATCGGCGACGGGCGCCTCGCGGTAGGGCAGGCGCAGCGTGACCTGCGCGCCGGTGGGCGTGTTGCCGATCTGCAGGTCGCCGCCGGCCAGTTTGACCATGTCATAGACCATCGGCAGGCCCAGCCCCGAGCCTTCGCCGCCCTTCGTGGTGAAGAACGGATCCAGCGCCGAATTCAGCGCCTCGGGGGAAAAGCCGGGGCCGGTGTCGCCGACCGAGATCTCGACCCAGGTGCGGCCGACGCAATGGGCGCTGACGGTGATGAGCCCCGAGGTTCCGCAGGCATCGCGCGCGTTCAGGATCAGGTTCAGAAGCGCATCCTGCAACATGCCCGCATCCAGCAGCAGCGTCACGTCCGGCGTGTGGTCCAGAACGCTGAGGCCGACGCCCCGCGGCAGGGTGGGGGTGGCGATCAGCTTAAGATCCTGCAGCAGCATGTGCAGGTCGGTGGCGCGCGGGCGCAGGGTCCGCCGGCCGGTGATGTCGGCGATCCGGTTGAGAAGCCGCGCACCGCGCCGCACCGCCGCCTGCGTGCCGGCGACCAGTTCGGCGGCCGGTTCGGGCAGGTCCATCTTTTCCAGCTTGTTCTGCATGCCGGTGATGATGGTCAGAAGGTTCGAGAAATCATGCGCCAGCCCGCTGGTCATCTGCGCCGCTAGCGCCCGGCGCCGCGACTGTTGCAGCGCCACGCGGGCCTGGGTCTCCTCGGTGATGTCCATCGACAGGATGTAGACGCCGCCGGCCCGGTCGGGGGTAAAGGCCACGCGGATGCGGCGGGAATTGTGATTCTCGGTGAATTCGAAGACCGAGCTTTTGCCGGCATAGGCCGCCTGAAGATGCGGTTCGATCCGCTGATAGGCAAAGGCGCCCAGCGCGTCGCGGATATGCATGCCGAGGATGTCCGAGGGCCGCCCCGGCAACACCGCGCTGAGGCGCCGGTTGGAATAGGTGTAGTGGCCGCTCGCGTCCACATGGGCGATATGGGCCGGCATCATCTCGGTGGTCAGGCGGGTGCGGGCCTCGATCTCGGTCAGCTGGCGCTTGGCCTCTTCCAGCGCGGTGATGGTCGCGGCGAGCTTGCGGTTGGTTGCCGAAAGCTCTTCGGCATGGGCCAGAAGCTGATCCGACAACTCCTCGGACCGGGCGCGCAGCAGCTGTTCGACACGCTTGGTGCGGGTGATGTCGGTATAGACCGCGACCCAGCCCCCCTGCGGCAGCGGCGCGCCCTCGATAGAGATCACCTGTCCGTTGGCGCGGGTGCGCTCGACATAGTGCGGCTCGAAGGCCAGCGCCTGTTCGACGCGGGCGCGGATGAAGGATTCGGGCTCGGCGACCTCGCCGTATTCTCCGGTTTCGACAAGGTGGCGGATCGTGTCCTCGAACCGCGCGCCGGGTTGCACCAGCCGGTCGGGCAGATCGAACATCTCCTTGAACCGGCGGTTGCAGACGGCCAGCCGCAGATCCTTGTCATAGATCGACAGGGCCTGTGCGATCAGGTTCAGACCGGCCTCGGTCATCGCCCGTTTCTGCTGTTCCGCGTAGTCCATGCCCGGTCTCTCCCCGGCTCTTTGCTAGCACCCTCTGACGGCGGGGCAAAGGGGGCGGGCAGAGGGTTCGATGGCGCGACCCGCCCGCCCCCGGAGCGCTGAAACAATTCGTAAGATTTGGGAAAACATCAGGAAAAAATTGACGCGCAGGAATTTGCCTGATCTGTTTCGCGAGGGAATCGTGAGAGCGTTCTTGTCCGGCCCGGGGGAGTGGCCGGAAGGGGAGGAAAGACAATTGGCTCAGACGCAGTCGGGCGCCGAGGGGCTTCAGTCCCTGCCGGCGCTGCTTCAACGCAACGCGACCAGGTTCGCCAACCGGCCGGCCTATCGGGAAAAGGAATTCGGCATCTGGCAGTGCTGGACCTGGGCCGAAACCGAAAAGGAAATCGAGGCGCTGGCGCTGGGGTTCATCAACCTGGGCGTCCAGCCGGGCGATTTCGTCGCGATCATCGGGCGCAACCGTCCCTATCTGTATTGGTCGATGGTTGCCGCCCAGTCGGTGGGGGCGGTGCCGGTGCCGCTGTATCAGGACGCGGTGGCCGAAGAGATGGCCTATGTGCTGGCGCATTGCGGCGCGCGCTTCGTCGTGGCCGGCGATCAGGAGCAGGTGGACAAGGTCATCGAGGTCAAGGAGCAGCTGCCGAACCTCGAACATGTCATCTATCTCGACCCGCGGGGCCTGCGGAAATACGACCACACCCGGCTGCATCAATACAGCCACATCCAGGCCCAGGGCCGCGCCGCCCATGACGAGCTGATCGGCGAGCTGAAGCGGCGGCGCGAGAAGCTGACCTATGACGACACCTGCGTGATGCTCTACACCTCGGGCACCACGGGCAAGCCCAAGGGCGTGGTGCTGTCGAACCGCAACGTGATCGAAAGCTCCAAGAACTCCGCCGAGTTCGACAACCTGACCGAGGAAGAGAACATCCTGTCCTACCTGCCGATGGCCTGGGTGGGCGACTTCATCTTCTCGATCGGTCAGGCCTATTGGTGCGGGTTCTGCGTGAACTGCCCCGAAAGCCAGGACACTATGATGACCGACCTGCGCGAGATCGGGCCGACCTATTTCTTTGCCCCGCCGCGCGTGTTCGAAACCCAGCTGACCAACGTGATGATCCGGATGGAGGATGCCGGCGCGCTGAAATACGCGCTGTTCCACCATTTCCTGGAATTCGCCAAGGGCGGCGCGGGCGAGAAATACGGGATGCCCAGGCGCAAGCGCAGCGTGCTGACGTTCAAGCGCCGTATGGTGCGGGCCTGGCGCTATGCGATGGGGGTCGGGTTCGCCATCGAGACGCTGATCGAGAACGCGATCCGGCTGTTCTTCTACAAGCTGCGATACGGCAAGGACGCGCGCAAGCATTTCAAGGCCCGCGATCCGCTGGGCCTGATGATCTATCCCGAGCCGCTGAAGAGCTATTTCAAGTATCGCATGGGTGACGTGCTGATCTACGGCCCGCTCAAGGACACGCTGGGCTTTGGCCGGATCCGGGTCGCCTATACAGCGGGCGAAGCGATCGGGCCGGAGATCTTCGAGTTCTTCCGCTCGCTGGGGATCAACCTCAAGCAGCTTTACGGCCAGACCGAGGCGACCGTGTTCATCACCGTCCAGCCCGACGGGCAGGTGCGGGCCGACACGGTGGGCGTTCCGGCGCCCGACGTCGAAGTCCGCATCGACGAAAAGGGCGAGATCTACTATCGCAGCCCCGGCGTGTTCGTGGAGTATTTCAAGAACCCCGAATCCACCGCTTCGACCAAGGATGCCGAGGGCTGGGTGGCCACGGGCGATGCCGGCTTCTTCGAGGAAGGCACCGGGCATCTGCGGATCATCGACCGCGCCAAGGACGTGGGCAAGATGGCCGACGGCAGCATGTTCGCGCCCAAATATGTCGAGAACAAGCTGAAGTTCTATCCCGACATCCTTGAGGCCGTTCTGTTCGGCAACGGCAAGGATTACTGCGTGGCCTTCATCAACATCGACATGACCGCGGTCGGCAACTGGGCGGAACGCAACAACATCCCCTACGCGTCCTATCAGGAACTGGCCGGGCATCCGCAGGTTCTGGACACGATCCAGAAGCATGTGGAAGAGGTCAACGAAAGCGTGGCGCAGGACGCCATGCTGTCGGGCTGCCAGATCCACCGCTTTGTGGTGCTGCACAAGGAACTGGACGCCGACGACGGCGAACTGACCCGCACCCGCAAGGTGCGCCGGCGGATCATCGAAGAGAAATACGCCGACATCATCGACGCGCTCTACGACGGGTCCAAGACCGTCAGCACCGAGACCGAGGTGACCTACGAGGACGGCCGCAAGGGCTCGATCAAGGCGACGCTCGAGATTCGCGATGCCAAGGTGGTTCCGACCGGGCAGAAGATGGCGGCGGAATGAGCCTTTCGGGGGGGACATACGGCCGCCCGGCCGCGACCGACGGCGCCAGCCGCGGTCTTGCCGACGGGCTGTTCATGTGCTGTGACTGCGGCGCGGAGCTTGAGGAGTTCGCGTGCTGCACGGCCTGCGGACGCAGCTTTGCGCTGCGCGACGGCCGCCCCGCGCTGTTCCCCGAGCAGCCGCGCGACGCGGTCTGGCGCATTCCCGTCGCGGCGTTCGACCCCGGGGCGATCCCCAAGGACCGCGCCTATCGCTATCCCGAGCGTTCGGGGCAGGAGGCCTCTGGCGTCTATCACCTCGATCGTGCGCATGAGGACGTGCTGAACGGTCTGCCCAAAGGGTCGCTGGTGCTCGAGATCGGCTGCGGCGGTGGGCAGATGCGCAAATGGGTCAAGGACCGCGGGCTGGACTACCTGGGCACCGACGTGTCGGTCGAGCGGGTGCATGACTGGCTGGCACAGCATGGCGGTCCGGACATCCTGTGCGACGCCCATGCCCTGCCGATTCGGAGCAACAGCGTCGATGCGGTCTACGCCGTCGCGGTGTGGGAACACCTCGCCTTTCCGCAACTGGCCGCCCAAGAGGTGCGGCGCGTGCTGAAACCGGGCGGCTATTTCCTGGGCTCGGCCTCGTTCCTCGAGCCGTGGCACGACGAGAGCTATTACCACATGACGCCCAATGGCACGCACATGACGCTGCAGCTGGCGGGGCTGGACGTGCTGTTCATATGGCCCGAGGTCAACTGGCCGGGTTTCCGGGCGATGCTGGTGATGGGCAACAAGGCCACGCGCCCGGTCGCCTGGCTGGGGCGGCTGATGAACCGGTTCTACCTGTTTCCGAAACAGATGCAGTTCTTTCTGGGCAACCGGCGCTGGCCAGGGCTGGACGATCTGCACACCGTCCGCAGCACGATGGCCGGTGCAATCGCCTGGATCGCCAGGAAATCGGCGCCGGCGCACGGGTCGGAGGCGTCGGCATGAAAGAGACGGGCAATATGGATCACGGCGTCCGCGCCGTCGCCCGGGAGGGGCACGAAATGAAGAAACGTTGTCAGGGGGAGATCGCTGATCATGCTTGACGCATCCCAGGACGGATACATCACCGAGGACGGCCGCCGGATCGGCGGCGTGGTGATGGAGATGAAGAACATCACCCTGCGGTTCGGCGGCGTGGTGGCGATCAAGGACATCAGCTTTGACATCCGCGAAGGCGAGATTCGCGCGATCATCGGCCCCAACGGCGCCGGCAAGTCGTCGATGCTGAACGTGATCTCGGGGTTCTATGTGCCCCAAGAGGGCGAGATCTGGTTCCGCGGCGAGCGCCGCCCGCCCATGAAGCCCTACGAGGTGGCGCGCCAGGGCATCGCGCGGACCTTCCAGAACATCGCGCTGTTCGAGGGCATGTCCGTGCTGGACAACGTGATGACCGGGCGGCTGACGCACATGAAGTCGGGCCTGTTCCAGCAGGCGCTGTGGAAGGGCAAGGCCGAGGAGGAAGAGGTCGCCAACCGCGAAGTGGTCGAGCACATTATCGACTTTCTCGAGATTCAGCACATCCGCAAGACGCCGGTGGCGCGTCTGCCCTATGGCCTGAAGAAGCGGGTCGAACTGGCGCGCGCGCTGGCGGCCGAGCCGAAACTGTTGCTGTTGGACGAACCCATGGCTGGCATGAACGTCGAGGAAAAGGAGGACATGAGCCGCTTCATCCTGGACGTGAATGACGAATTCGGCACCACCATCGCGCTGATCGAGCATGACATGGGCGTGGTCATGGACCTGTCCGACCGCGTGGTGGTGATGGATTACGGCAAGAAGATCGGTGACGGCACGCCCGACGAGGTGCGCAACAACCAGGAGGTGATCGACGCCTATCTGGGGGTGAGCCATGACTGATCAATCGAAGACTTGGGAGGGGGGCTCGGATGCCTGAGCAGTTGATTTTCTCGATCGAGGTGTTCCTCAACGGCCTGATGGCGGGGGTCCTCTATTCGCTGGTCGCGCTGGGCTTCGTGCTGATCTACAAGGCGTCCGGCATCTTCAACTATGCCCAGGGCGTGATGGCGTTGTTCGCGGCGATGACGCTGGTGGGGATCATGGACGGGCAGGTGCCGTTCAGCCACCTCATCAACGCGACTTTCGGCACCGACGTGCACCATTTCGGCTGGCAACTGCCGGCGTTGCTGTCGATCTTGCTGACCGCCGGAGTCATGGTCCTGCTGGCTTGGGCGGTGCATCACTTCGTCATGCGCCACCTTGTCGGCCAGGAGCCGATCATCCTGTTCATGGCGACCATCGGGCTGGCCTATTTCCTGGAAGGCTTTGCCGATCTGATGTGGGGGTCCGAGATCAAGACGCTGGATGTCGGTCTGCCTCAGGGTTTGAACGAAACCATCGACGAGGTGACCTACAACATCTTCGGCTACGGGTTCTTCATCGACAATCTCGACATCGTGGCGACCGTGATCGCGGCGCTGCTTGTGGTCGCGCTGGTGCTGTTTTCGCAATATACCAAGCATGGCCGGGCGATGCGCGCGGTGGCCGACGATCACCAGGCCGCACTGTCGGTTGGCATCAATCTCGACTTCATCTGGGTGATGGTCTGGTCGGTCGCCGGGTTCGTGGCGCTGGTCGCCGGGATCATCTGGGGCGCCAAGTCGGGCGTGCAGTTCTCGCTGTCGCTGATCGCGCTCAAGGCGCTGCCGGTGCTGATGCTGGGCGGGTTCACCTCGATCCCGGGCGCCATCGTCGGCGGGCTCATCATCGGGGTGGGCGAAAAGCTGTTCGAATTCTGGGTCGGCCCGCTGGTCGGCGGCGCGACCGAGAACTGGTTTGCCTATGTGCTGGCGCTGATCTTCCTCGTGTTCCGCCCGCAGGGGCTGTTCGGGGAGAAGATCATCGAAAGGGTCTGACGCGGGGACGCGGCCGCGCGTCGCCAAGGGGAGGAGAATGGCGGCATGAAGAAGCTGATCGCGATTGTCAACGTCATCGCTTGGTCCGGGTTCTGGGCCTTTGGCTACCTCGCCCTTGCGGCCGAGGGACTGACAGACGCGCAGCTCGTGACCGCCGCCGTTCTGGCCTTTGCCGGGTTGGTGACCGGGCTGCTGGCCTACCAGAAACTCGTCCGTGCCGCAGAAGAAAGCGGATACGCGAAGAAAACCAATCAACTCGATGCCGCGGCCCGCAATCGCGCGCATCAAGAAGCCGAAAAGGGCCTGTAAGCCATGTTCTATCGTGAAGCCGGGGACTTCAAGACATCCTATCAAGAGGACAGCCAGACCTTTCCGATCAAGTTCGATCGGTATGGGTTTTACGTTGCGCTCGCGGTCGCCTTTCTGATCATTCCCCTGGTCATCAACGACTATCTGGCCAACGCACTGCTGCTGCCGTTCCTGATCTACGCGATCGCGGCGATCGGCCTGAACATCCTGACCGGCTATGCCGGGCAGGTCAGCCTGGGCACCGGCGGGTTCATGGCGGTTGGGGCCTACGCGGTCTACAAGTTGATGACCGCCTTTCCCGAGGTCAGCATGTTCGTTCACGTCCTGCTGGCCGGGGGCATCACCGCCGCGGTCGGCGTCCTGTTCGGTCTGCCCAGCCTGCGGATCAAGGGCTTCTACCTCGCGGTGGCCACGCTGGCGGCGCAGTTCTTTCTGGTCTGGGTGTTCAACCGGGTGCCGTGGTTCTACAACTACTCGGCCTCGGGCCAGATCAGCGCGCCCGAACGCGACGTGATGGGCATCATCATCACCGGCCCCAACGCGCCGGCCTGGGCGGCCTACCTGTTCTGCCTGATCTTTCTGACCGCCTGCGCGCTGGTTGCGCGGAACCTCACGCGCGGGTCGGTCGGTCGGACCTGGATGGCGATCCGCGACATGGACATCGCCGCCGAAATCATCGGGGTGGATCCGCTCAAGGCCAAGCTGACGGCCTTTGCGGTCAGTTCGTTCTTTATCGGCATCTCGGGGGCGCTGTTCTTTGCGCTCTACCTGGGCGCCGTCGAGGTGGGCGAGGCGTTCGGCATCCAGAAATCGTTCCTGGTGCTGTTCATGGTGATCATCGGCGGTCTGGGCTCGATCTTCGGCTCTTTCGCCGGGGCGGCCTTCCTGGTGCTGCTGCCGGTGGTGCTCAAAGTATTCGGCGCCGACTGGTTGGGCTGGCCCACGGACATCGTGGCCCACCTGCAGCTGGTGATCGTCGGCGCCCTGATCACCATGTTCCTGATCCTCGAGCCGCACGGGCTGGCGCAGCTGTGGCGCGTGGCGAAGGAGAAGCTTCGGCTCTGGCCCTTCCCCTACTGATGGGGATGGCCCGAATTCAAGCGGGGTGAGCAATTCCGCCCCACCATTACATCGGACCAATCAAGGGAGGATAAACCCGATGAAAATGAAACTGGCAACCTTGGCGCTGGGCGCCCTGATGGCCGCAGGCCCGGCGATGGCCGACCTGGTGTTCCCGTCGCTCAGCTACCGCACCGGGCCGTTCGCCGCAGGGGGCATTCCGTTTGCGGACGGATATGCCGACTATTTCACCATGCTGAACGAGCGGGATGGGGGGATAGGTGGCGTTCCTGTCCGGGTCATCGAATGCGAAACCGGCTACAACACCGAGAAGGGTGTCGAATGCTACGAAGCGACAAAGAATGAAGGCTCGCTTCTGTATCAGCCGCTGTCGACTGGTATCACCTACCAGTTGATCCCCAAGGTCACGGCTGACGGTATCCCGCTTCACACAATGGGTTACGGTCGTACATCAGCCGCATATGGCAAAGTGTTCAAATGGGTTTTCAATTATCCCGCGAATTATTGGAACGGCGCGTCCGGAGCGATCAATCACATCCTCGAACTGAACGATGGCGACATAGCGGGCAAGAAAATTACGCTGCTTTACCACAACTCCGCCTACGGCAAAGAACCAATTCGTACGCTTGAGGAACTGAGCAAGAAGCACGGTTTCGAACTGTCTTTGCTTCCGGTTGACAGCCCCGGTCAGGAGCAGAAATCGCAGTGGCTCCAGATCCGCCGCGACCGTCCAGACTATGTACTTTTCTGGGGGTGGGGAGTCATGAACCAGGTTGCGATCCAGGAAGCTGCCAACATTCGCTTCCCGATGGAAAACTTCATCGGCATTTGGTGGTCGGGCGCCGAGCCGGACGTTCTGCCGGCCGGAGAAGGAGCTCATGGATACAAGGCGCTGACATTTACCGCAACTGGTGACGATTTCCCGGTTTTCGATGACATCAAGAAATACGTGATTGATGCCGGAAAAGCAGCTGGGAATGGCGATAAACTGGGCACGGTGCAGTACAACCGCGCCGTCTATGCAGCCATGTTGGCTGCGGAAGCTGTCCGAAAAGCGCAAGAAATTCACGGTGTCGCCGACATCAACGCTGCCCAGATGCGCGACGGAATGGAAGCACTTGTAATTACCAAGGAGCGTATGGCCGAACTGGGAATGGAAGGCTTTGGCCCGACCTTCGAGGTATCCTGTGAAAACCACGGCGGCCCGGGACTGGTGGGCGTCAGCCAATGGGATGCCAAGGCTCAGAAGTGGAATCTGATCTCGGACTTCAAACCGACCGACGGCGAAGTGATCGGCGCGCTGATCGAGGAAGACGCCATGGCCTATGCCAAGGAACACAACATCGAGCTGCGTGACTGCAACTGATCCATGCCCGGCCCCGGCGCGTATCCGGGGCCGGTCCGAACCCCGGTGCGGCGGACGCCGCCGCGCCGACCCCTGACAGCCCCGGCCCGGTCGGGACGACATGAGGAAAACCGCTGATGCTGGATGCAGCCAACACCACGGACACGCAGGTTGAAACCCTGCTGGACATCAACAATATCGAGGTGATCTACAACCATGTGATCCTCGTGCTGAAGGGCGTGTCGCTGAGCGTGCCCAAGGGCGGGATCACCGCGCTTCTGGGCGGCAACGGCGCGGGCAAGACGACGACGCTAAAGGCGGTGTCGAACCTGCTGCATTCGGAACGCGGCGAGGTGACCAAGGGCAGCATCTACTATCGGGGCCAGAAGGTGCAGGATCTCGATCCGGCCGAACTGGTCCGGATGGGCGTGATACAGGTGATGGAGGGACGCCACTGTTTCGAACACCTGACCGTCGAGGAAAACCTGCTGACGGGGTTCTACACCCGCAAGGGGAGCCGCGCGGAAATGGAGCGCGATCTCGAGATGGTCTATACCTATTTCCCGCGCCTGAAAGAGCGGCGGCGCAGTCAGGCCGGCTATACCTCGGGCGGTGAACAGCAGATGGTGGCCATCGGTCGCGCGCTGATGTCGCGCCCCGAAACCATCCTGCTGGACGAGCCCAGCATGGGGCTTGCGCCGCAGCTGGTGGAAGAGATCTTTGAAATCGTCCGTGACCTGAACGAAAAGGAAGGCGTGTCCTTCCTGCTGGCCGAGCAGAACACCAACGTGGCACTGCGGTTCGCGCATTACGGATACATCCTGGAAAACGGCCGCGTGGTGATGGACGGCCCGGCGGCCGAACTGCGCGAGAACCCGGACGTCAAGGAATTCTACCTCGGCATGTCCGAGGAAGGGCGCAAGTCGTTCCGCGATGTGCGTTCCTACCGCCGCCGCAAGCGTTGGCTGAGCTGACGGCGAAACTTTGAACATCGTGCCCGGCGGCCATGCCGGGGCGGGAATGACTGGCGGGCCGCGCATTGTCGCGGCGCCAAAAGGGGTGAGCGATGAGCCAGTATTACGATGCGTTGGAAACCCGGTCGGCCGACGAACGCGCCGCAGCCATTGCCGAGGCGCTGCCGCGGCAGATCCGTCTTGCCCAGGCAGCGCCGGGCTATGCGGGTTCGCTGGATGACGTTGACGCCGATCAGATCGCGACGGTCGAGGCGCTGGCCCGACTGCCGGTGCTGCGCAAATCGGAACTGAGCCGCGCGCAGAAGGCCAACCCGCCCTTTGGCGGGTTCACGGCAAAGCCGGCGCATGAATTCGCGCATATCTTCCAGTCGCCGGGTCCAATCTACGAACCGGGCGGCGTCGGGCATGACTGGTGGCGGATGGGCCGGTTCCTGCACGCCGCCGGGATCGGAAAGGGCGACATCGTTCAGAACTGTTTTGGCTATCACCTGACGCCCGCCGGCATGATCTTTGAAAACGGCGCGCGCGCGGTGGGTGCCGCTGTCCTGCCCGCCGGGACCGGCCAGACCGAACTGCAGGTGACGGCGGCGCATGACGTGGGTTCGACGGCTTACGCGGGCACGCCGGATTATCTCAAGATCATCCTCGACAAGGCCGACGAAATGGGGGTGAAGCTCAACTTCTCCAAGGCGGTCGTGGGAGGCGGTGCGCTGTTTCCGTCGCTGCGGCAGGAATATGCCGATCGCGGCATTGCTTGCCTGCAGAACTATGCCACCGCGGATCTGGGCAACATCGCCTATGAAAGCCCGGCGATGGAAGGGATGATCGTGGACGAAGGCGTGATCGTCGAAATCGTCACCCCCGGCACCGGAAACCCGGTCGCGCCCGGCGAGGTGGGCGAGGTGGTCGTCACCACGCTCAACCCCGATTATCCGCTGATCCGGTTCGCCACCGGCGACCTGTCGGCAGTGATGGAGGGCCAGAGCCCCTGCGGCCGCACCAACATGCGGATCAAGGGCTGGATGGGCCGCGCCGACCAGACCACCAAGATCAAGGGGATGTTCGTCCGCCCCGAACAGGTGGCGCAGCTTGTGGAAAAGCATGACGAAATCCTCAAGGCCCGCGTGATTGCCGCCCGTGACGGCGAGATGGACGCGATGACGGTCCAAATCGAATCGACCGCTCAGGATCCGTCGACCTTTGCCAAATCGGTTGTCGAAGTGCTGAAGTTGAAGGGCGCGATCGAGATCGTGCCCCCCGGAACCCTTCCCAAGGACGGGCTGGTGATCGAGGATCGGCGCAAATACGACTGATTTGCAGTTTCGAACTGGAAATTCCGACTGAAATGGTCGAACAAGGGCGGGACGCATTCTGTGCGTCCCGTTTTCCATTTCCCTGTTTCGGGTGAGGGTGGTCTCAGGTGACCGATCGGACACAATATGCCGAACATGGCTCGTTCAGCCGCCACGCGGGCGGGACGCGGTTCATGGGGGTGATGGCCTACCTGATTGCAGGGGCCTGCCTGCTGCCGATGGTCGCGGTGGCGATCACGGCGCTGACCGGCGGGACCGAGACCATATCGCACCTGATGCAGACTGTGCTGCCGCGCTATACGCTGACGACATTGGCGCTGGTGGCGATGGTGGCGGCGGGAACCTTCGCACTGGGCGTCGGGGCGGCGTGGCTGGTCACGATGACCCGTTTCCCCGGCGTGCGCCTGTTCGAGATCGCGCTGGTCCTGCCGCTGGCCTTTCCGGCCTATGTGCTGGCCTATGCCTACACCCATCTTCTGGATCACGCTGGTATCGTTCAATCCACTCTGCGGGCGGTCGCCGGATGGGGGCCGCGCGACTACTGGTTCCCCGAGATCCGGTCGCTTCCGGGCGCGGCGGTGATGCTGATCCTGGTTCTTTATCCGTATGTCTATCTGCTGGCCCGAGCGGCCTTCATCCAGCAAAGCGCCACGGCGTTCCTCGCTGCCCGCGCGCTGGGCCGTACCGCGTGGGGTGCGTTCTTTCGGGTCAGCCTGCCAATGGCGCGGCCGGCGATCGCAGCGGGAGTGCTGCTGGCGGTGATGGAAACCATCGCCGATTTCGGCACGGTCGCGTATTTCGGCGTTCAGACCTTCGCCACCGGCATCTACACCGCCTGGTTTTCCATGGCCGACCGGGCGGCTGCCGCGCAGCTTGCCCTGTTTCTGCTGGGCTTTGCCCTGCTGCTGGCGGTGACCGAGCGGATCCAGCGCGGCAAGGCGCGCTATCACGAGGCGGGCAAGCGCCACACAAGGATGCCGCCGGAAGAGCTGAGCGGGATGGCCGCTGCCGCCGCCTTTGTTCTGTGCGCGGTTCCGGTGGCGCTGGGGTTCCTGATCCCCGCGATCGCCCTGTTCAACATGGGGCTGGGATCCGAACAGAACCTGCTGAGCCATCGCTATCTTGGCTTCATCCGAAATTCTCTGATCCTTGCCAGCACGGCGGCGGTCGTGACCGTGGCCGCCGCGATCTGCATCGGCTTCTACCAGCGCCTGCAGCCGGGGCGCCGGTCGGCCATGGCTGCCTATGTGGCCCGGTTGGGCTATGCGGTGCCGGGCGGGGTGATCGCCGTCGGTCTGCTGGTGCCATTCGCCGCCTTCGACAACGCGCTGGATGCTTGGATGCGGCAGACATTCGGGATCTCGACCGGACTGTTGCTCACCGGCTCGATCTGGCTGCTGATCGGCGCCTACATGGTGCGGTTCCTTGCCTCGGCGATCGGTGCCTACGAAGGCGGACAGAGCATGGTGCATGCCAACATGGATGCCGCCGCCCGGTCGCTGGGGCATTCGCCGCTGGCGACGCTCAGGCGCGTGCATCTGCCGATCCTGACACCGAGCCTCCTGACCGCGCTGCTGATCGTGTTCGTGGACGTGATGAAGGAACTGCCCGCCACGCTCATCATGCGGCCGTTCAACTTTGACACGCTGGCGGTGCAGGCCTATCGGCTGGCCTCGGACGAACGGCTGGAAGGCGCGGCCGTGCCGTCGCTGGTGATCGTCGCGGTCGGGCTGGTGCCGGTGATCCTGATCTGCCGACAGGTCGGTCGGCGCTGATCGGTCACACGCGCAGCACCAGAAAGCGTGCGCCTCGGTTTGGGCCGGTTTCGAACTCGGCGGGCGCGGAGGGGTGAAAGCGCAGGCAGTCCCCCGCGGTCAGATCGTGTTGCCCCCCTTCGAGAAGAACTGTCAGGGCGCCATCCAGCAACACAAGGTGATGTTCGCGCCCCGGCGCTGTCACCGCGGCGTCGGTCGCGCTCCGGCCCGAGGGCAGATGGCATTCCACGACATCCGCGCTGAGCCCGCCGTTCATTGGCGAGACGATACGCACGGCAAAGCCGGTGCGCGGGTCTTCGGCCTCTTTCTGGTCGGCGTAGGGTACAAGCGGGCCGAAATCGTCCTCGGCCATGGCCAGCAGGCGCGAGGCCGACAGCCCAAACGCATGCCCCAGCGCGGAGAGTGCCTCGACCGTCGGACTCACCTGCCCGTTCTCCAGGCGCGACAATGTCGCCCGGCTGAGGCTGCTGGCTGCCGCCAGACGATCAAGGGTCCAGCCCCGGTCCTGGCGGAGATTTTTCAGAACGCGCGCGAGCTGATGGGGCATGCAGGTGTATGTCCAAAACTGAGAAAGTGTTTCAAAAATGAAAGTATAGGATCAGCAACAACAAATCACGCCGAAAATGAAAAAGGGGCGCGGAAAATCCGCGCCCCGAACTGCCCGACGGCCTTTCCGCCTTACTTCCAGCCGACTTCGTTGAAAATCTTCTGTGCCAGTGGGATGTTCTTGGCGACTTCGGCGAGGTTGATCTCGTCCGCCTTGAAGCTGCCCAGTTTTTCCACCGACGGGGCGAGCTTGACGCCCTTCACGGCAGGATATTCGTCATTTCCGGCCGAGAAATATTCCTGGGCCTTTTCGCTGGCCAGATATTCGAGGAACTTCACCGCGGCGTCCTTGTGTGGCGCATGGGCCGCCACCCCGCCGCCGCTGAGGTTGACATGCGCGCCATAGCTGTCCTGGTTGGGCCAGACCCAGCCGATCATGTCCACATGATCGGTCACGCCCTTGACGTTCTTGCGCAGCGCGCGGGCAAAATAATAGGTGTTCGCCACCGAGATTTCGCATTCGCCGGACACGATCCCGCGCAGCTGGTCGGTGTCGCCTCCTTGCGGCGGACGGGCCATGTTGGCCACCACGCCGGCAGCCCATTCGCGGGCGAAGTCCTCGCCTTCATGGGCGATGATCGACGCCAGCAGCGTCTGGTTGTAAGTGTTGGTGGACGACCGGATGCAGATCAGTCCCTTGTATTTCGGATCGGCCAGGTCGGCATAGGTCTGCGGCGGCTCGGCCACATCCTTCTTGTCGTAGAAGATGATCCGCGCCCGCTGCGAGAATCCGAACCACTGGTTGTCGGTGTCCTGCAGGTTGGCGGGGATCTTCTGCTCCAGCACGTCGCTTTCGACCGGCTGCAGCAGCCCCATGTCCTTGGCCCGCGCCAGCCGCGACGTGTCCACCGTCAGCAGCACGTCCGCCGGCGAGTTGCGCCCCTCGGCCTTCATCCGCGCCAGCAGCTCGTCGGCCTTGCCTTCGATCCGGTTGATGCGGATGCCCGTCATCTCTTCGAAATTGGTATAGAGCCGTTCATCCGTGTCGTAGTGACGCGAAGAGTAGAGGTTGAGTTCCTGGGCTCCTGCCGGATGGGCAGCAAAGCCGGTCAGAACCGCGGCAGCCGTGAGGAGAAGTTTGCGCATCTGTCCCGTCCTTTCCGAGAATCAATTCCTGACTGAATTGATCGGATACCAAATGTTTCTGCGAATGCAACCCATTTCTGACTGAATTTATAAGAAATGGTCTCGACAGGAAACGGCATGCGCACAAAAAAACCGCGCCGGAAGGCGCGGTTCTTTTTCTGATGCGGTTCTTTTTCTGATCCGGTGTCGCCGGCGTCAGCCCTGGCGGGCCTTGAAGCGGCGCTGCGTCTTGTTGATGACGTAGACGCGGCCTTTGCGACGCACGACCCGGCAGTCACGGTGCCGGTTCTTCAGCGAGCGGAGCGAGTTCTTGACCTTCATGGTCTGTCTCCTGTTCCTGTGGCGCGGGCCAGCGCCGGGTTGGCGGGTGGTCCGGCGAACCGGGACCGTGTGTTCATGGTGGGCGGTACTGGGATCGAACCAGTGACCCCTACGATGTCAACGTAGTGCTCTACCGCTGAGCTAACCGCCCATGAAGACCTTTGCAGACGTGGCGCCCCAAACGAATGGGGCGCGGATGACCGCGCCGGGTGCGCGCTCTATAAAAGGAGTCGGCAGGGTGATCAAGGGCTTTTGGCAGATTGTCTTTCCGGTCTATGTTCGGGCCGAAAGGGGAAAGAATGCCCAAGGCTGCGTATCACATTTTCCGACCCGAGCAGAGACTGTCCGCAGTGGTGTTCGCCTCGCCCCACAGCGGCCACGACTACCCGGAGGATTTCCTGAACCGGACGGTTCTGGATTGCCGCGAGATTCGGTCGTCCGAAGATGCCTTTGTAGACGTTCTGTTCGATTCGGCGCCCGAAGCGGGCGCGCCGCTGCTGGCGGCGGGTGCGCCGCGATGTTTCGTCGATTTCAACCGCGCGGCGGACGAGCTGGACCCGGCGCTTATCGAAGGCGTCAGCCGTTTCGGGCGCAACCCGCGCGTGGCATCGGGGCTGGGGGTGATTCCCCGTGTCGTTGCCAATGGCCGGCCGATCTACCGGGGCAAGCTGCCTCTGGCCGAGGCGCAGCGGCGGATTTCCCGCTATTGGATGCCGTATCACGACGCCTTGAAGGGGCTTTTGCGCGAGACGCACGAGCTGTTCGGGCAGGCGGTGCTGATCGATTGCCATTCCATGCCGCACGAGGCGATGGATGCCGTGAGCCGCAGTTTCATCCGCCGCCCCGAAGTCGTTCTGGGCGACAGGTTCGGGGCTGCGGCCAGTCCCCACATCGTGGACCGGGTCGAGGCCGCATTTGTCGCCCAGGGGTTCACGGTCGTGCGCAATTCGCCCTTTGCCGGCGCGTATGTGGCCCAGGCCTACGGGCGACCGGCGCGAAACCAGCACGTGATTCAGGTGGAGATCGACCGGTCGCTCTACATGGACGAGCGAACCGTGACGCCAAGGCCGGATTTCGATCAGTTCCACGCGCTGATGCGGCGCGTGATTCGCGACCTCGTCCAGATCGGCGCCGAACGGCAGCCGCTGGCCGCCGAATAGCGACCGTCAGCGCAGTGCCCGTCCCTTGATGATTGCGTTCGGGCCGAATTTGCGTCTGATTTCGTCGGCGGTTCGCTCGGCCCTGGCCCGGCGGGCGGCATCCGGGTCAAGCAGATCGCCGGAAATGTCCGCCTGTGCCTCGGGGTAAAGCTCGGACAGCCCCACGCCCAGCAACCGGAACGGTGCGCGATCGGCGACCTGCGCGAACAGGGCGCGGGCGGTGCGATAGATCCGGTCCGCGATCTGAGTCGCATCGCGAAGCGCCACGCGCCGCGTCAGAAGGGCGTGATCGGCGCGCTTCAGCTTCAGCGTCACGACACGGCCTGCAAGGCGCTTGGCCTTGGCCCGATCCGCCACCTTTTCGGACATGCGCCAGAGGTGGCCGTCCAGGATGTCCGGGTCCGCGATGTCTTCGGCAAAGGTCGTTTCGTTGGAGATCGACTTGACCGGCGCATTGGCCGAAACCGCCCGTCGGTCCTGGCCCCGTGCCAGATGCCACAGCCGGTCGCCCATGCTGCCAAAGCGTTCATGCAGCGCCGATCGGTCCCAGCGCAGCAGATCGGAAATGGTGCGGATCCCGGCGCGGTCGAGTGCGGCCTGTGCAGACGGGCCGACGCCCCAGATCAGGCTGACCGGCTTGTCCTTCAGGAAATCGGCGGTCTCGGCGCGGCCGATGACGGAAAACCCTCGCGGCTTGTCGAGATCCGAGGCGACCTTGGCCAGAAACTTGTTGTGCGACAGCCCGATCGAGCCCGTCACGCCC
This sequence comes from Jhaorihella thermophila, assembly GCF_900108275.1. GTDB lineage: Bacteria > Pseudomonadota > Alphaproteobacteria > Rhodobacterales > Rhodobacteraceae > Jhaorihella > Jhaorihella thermophila. The sequence goes on along the minus strand of NZ_FNVD01000006.1, from coordinate 15,627 downwards.
AGCTCGTCCTTCATTCGCCGGACCAGCCGCGCCAGCATGACCGCCGGTGGCGCTCCGTGCAGGCGCCGGGTGCCGGAAAGGTCCATGAACGCCTCGTCCAGCGACAATGGCTCGACGGCCGGCGTCAGCTCTTCCATCATCGCGCGTATTTTGCGCGACACCTCGGCATATGCGTCCATCCGGGGTCGCAGGACCACCGCATCCGGGCACAGCCGAAGCGCTTGGAACATGGGCATGGCAGAGCGCACGCCCCGGATACGCGCGATGTAGCAAGCGGTCGAAACCACGCCGCGTTTGCCGCCGCCGATGATCACTGGCTTGTCCGCCAGTTCCGGGTTGTCGCGTTTTTCGACCGAGGCGTAGAAGGCATCGCAGTCCATATGGGCGATGGTCAGATCGAACAGCTCCGGGTGCGACACCACGCGGGGGCTGCCGCAGTTCGGACAGCGGCGGTTGTCTTGCAGTTCGGACAGGCAGTCGCGGCACAAGGCGGGCATGAATCGGCCTAGCGAGTCAGGAAATCCGTTCAAGGCCAGTTTAGCGAGCCGGAGATCGACCGGCATCCCGAAACCGTATTCAACGACCGGGCAAAGAGTCCCCCCGTCTGAACGTCAGCCGGGGGGAGGTAACGAACCACAGGAAGAGAAGGTCCGTCGGGGAGTGTCTCACATTCAGACTCCCTCAGTCCGAGCGACGTTTGAAGAGCGAACCTTGCCCGGGCGGGAAACAGCCATCGAGATTGTGCCTTTTCGGGCACAGGGCGTGTCGGCCGAGGAACAGGGCGGGTTCAGGCCGCGCTCAGTTCCTGAAGGATGGCTTGGGCGGCGGCCTTGGGATCGGCGGCCTGCCAGACCGGACGGCCGACCACGATGTGATCGGCGCCGTCGCGGATCGCCTGCGCCGGGGTGGCCACACGTTTCTGATCGCCCAGCGCGGCGCCGGCGGGACGCACGCCGGGGGTCACGATCAAACGGCCTTCGGCCTCGGGCAGGGCGCGGATCATCGCGGCCTCCTGCGGCGAGGCGATGACGCCATCGGCGCCGGCCAGGAATGCCCGTCCGGCGCGTTCCTGCACGAGGTCGCTGATCTCGCCGGGCTTGATCAGGGCCTCGTCCAGATCGTTGCGGTCCAGCGAGGTCAGGATGGTGACGGCGAGAATCTTCAGCCCCTTGCCTTCCGCCCCTTCCCTTGCCGCGCGCACCACATGCGGGTCGCCATGCACGGTCAGGAAGTCAAGGCCGAACTGGGCCAGCCCGCGCACCGCCGCCTCGATCGTGGCGCCGATGTCAAAGAGCTTCATGTCCAGAAAGATCCGCTTGCCGTGTTCATGCTTGAGCTCGTTGGCCAGCGCCAGCCCGCCGCCCGTCAGCATACCAAGACCGATCTTGTAGAACCCGACCGCATCGCCCAGCGTATCGGTCAGTTCAAGGGCCTTGATGGCATTGGGAACGTCGAGGGCGACAATCAGGCGGTCATCGGTCACGGCGCGATCCTGCTTGGCTGGAGTCGCGCCTGTCTAGAACCGGTCCCGGCCCGAGGCAAGCCCCGCCGTGGGTCAGGCGAGCTCCGGCGGCAGGCGGTCCCTCAGCGGCTCGGCGAATTCGAGGGTGGCCTGGCCGGTCCGGAATTCCGGCATGCGCAGAAGCTGCCGCATGGCATCGCCCAGAAGCGCCCGGGTGCGTGCGGCAGGGTTTTCGGCTTCCGGCAGGTCGGTCTGACAGAACAGGCTGACCACGCGGTCCTTGAGCGTCAGGCACACGTTCGCCACATGGCGGGCGCGGTCCTTGTTGTAGTGGTAATGGGTGATCTCGATGTCTGTCACCAGCATGTTCGCCTCCTGCTTCGACGACAGGCTGGCATCGAAAAGTAACCAAATTGCGGCCGGCCTGCGGCAATTTCGGCCGGAGCGCAGTTTTTCTCGATTCCTTGGTTCACGAAGTCTTGAAGGCCGAAGGGCCATACCCAAATTGAATGGCGAGGCCCGGAACGGGGGCATGCCGCCAAGCGGGTGCCGGAATATCGGGCGCTTGAAAGGAGAGAACCATGGATTTCAACAAGTTCACGGACCGCGCACGCGGATTTCTGCAGGCCGCGCAGACGATCGCGATGCGCGAGGGGCACCAGCAACTCAAACCCGAACACATTCTCAAGGCGCTGATGGATGACGATCAGGGGCTGGCCAGCAACCTGATCGCCCGCGCGGGCGGGGCGCCGGAGCGCGTCGTCGAGGCGCTCGAGGCCATGATCGCCAAGCTGCCCAAGGTCAGCGGCGACACCGGCGGTCAGGTCTACATGGACAGCGCTACCGGCCGTGTGCTGGACGAGGCCGAGAAGATCGCGACCAAGGCCGGGGACAGTTTCGTTCCGGTCGAGCGGATCCTGATGGCTCTGGCGATGGTCAAGTCCGGCGCGAAGGAGGCGCTGGAGGCCGGCGCGGTGACCGCGCAGAAGCTGAACGCGGCGATCAACGACATCCGCAAGGGCCGCACCGCCGACAGCGCCAGCGCCGAGGAAGGCTATGACGCGCTGAAGAAATACACCATCGACCTGACCGAACGCGCCCGCGAGGGCAAGATCGACCCGATCATCGGCCGCGACCAGGAAATCCGGCGCACCATGCAGGTGCTGAGCCGCCGGACCAAGAACAACCCGGTGTTGATCGGCGAACCGGGCGTCGGCAAGACTGCGATCGTCGAGGGCCTCGCGCTGCGGATCGTCAACGGAGACGTGCCGGAATCGCTCCGCGACAAGAAGCTGCTGGCGCTTGACATGGGTGCGCTGATCGCCGGTGCGAAATATCGCGGCGAGTTCGAGGAGCGGCTCAAGGCGATCCTGAAGGAGATCGAGGCTGCCGCCGGCGAGATCGTCCTGTTCATCGACGAGATGCACCTGCTGGTGGGCGCCGGCAAGACCGACGGCGCGATGGACGCGGCGAACCTGATCAAGCCCGCGCTTGCCCGTGGCGAGCTGCACTGCGTCGGCGCGACCACGCTGGACGAATACCGCAAGTATGTGGAGAAGGACGCGGCGCTTGCCCGCCGGTTCCAGCCGGTGTTCGTGGATGAGCCGACGGTCGAGGACACGATCAGCATCCTGCGCGGCATCAAGGAGAAATACGAGCTGCACCACGGCGTGAAGATCTCCGACTCGGCGCTGGTTGCGGCGGCGACCCTGTCGCATCGCTACATCACCGACCGGTTCCTGCCGGACAAGGCGATCGACCTGATGGACGAGGCCGCCAGCCGTCTGCGGATGCAGGTGGACAGCAAGCCCGAGGAACTGGACGAGCTGGACCGTCAGATCCTGCAGCTGCAGATCGAGGCCGAGGCGCTGCGCAAGGAAACCGACGAGGCGTCCAAGCAGCGGCTTGAAAAGCTCGAAAAGGAACTGTCCGAGCTGCAGCAGAAGAGCGCCGAGCTGACCGCCAAGTGGCAGGCCGAGCGTGACAAGCTGGCCGCGACCCGCGACATCAAGGAGCAACTCGACCGGGCGCGGGCCGAGCTCGAGATCGCCAAGCGCGAGGGCAACCTGCAACGCGCGGGTGAGCTGAGCTATGGCGTGATCCCCGAGCTCGAGCGCAAGCTGGCCGAGGCCGAAGAGCGCGAGGCCCAGGGCCTGATGGTCGAAGAGGCGGTCCGTCCCGAGCACATCGCCCAGGTGATCGAACGCTGGACCGGCATCCCGACCTCCAAGATGCTGGAGGGCGAACGCGAGAAGCTGCTCAAGATGGAAGAAGAGCTGCACAAGCGCGTGGTCGGTCAGGATCAGGCGATCCGCGCCGTCGCCAACGCCGTGCGCCGGGCGCGCGCGGGGCTCAACGATGAAGGCCGTCCGCTGGGGTCGTTCCTGTTCCTCGGCCCCACCGGCGTCGGCAAGACCGAACTGACCAAGGCCGTGGCCGAGTATCTGTTCGACGACGAGGATGCCATGGTTCGGATCGACATGTCCGAGTTCATGGAGAAACACTCGGTCGCGCGGCTGATCGGTGCGCCTCCGGGCTATGTCGGCTACGAGGAAGGCGGCGTGCTGACCGAAGCGGTCCGGCGCAGGCCCTACCAGGTGGTTCTGTTCGACGAGGTCGAAAAGGCGCATCCGGACGTGTTCAACGTGCTGTTGCAGGTGCTTGACGACGGTGTGCTGACCGACGGGCAGGGCCACAAGGTGGACTTCAAGCAGACGCTGATCATCCTGACGTCGAACCTCGGTTCTCAGGCGCTGAGCCAGTTGCCCGAAGGTGCCGACGCCAGCGATGCCAAGCGCGAGGTGATGGAGGCCGTGCGCAGCCACTTCCGGCCCGAGTTCCTGAACCGGCTGGACGAGATCATCATCTTTGACCGGCTGACCCGCGATCAGATGGGTGCGATCGTCGATATCCAGCTGGGCCGTCTGCGCCAGCGTCTGGAACGGCGCAACATCGCGCTGGAGCTGGACGACGCCGCGCTGCAATGGCTCGCCGACAAGGGCTACGACCCGGTCTATGGCGCGCGCCCGCTCAAGCGGGTGATCCAGACCGCGTTGCAGAACCCGCTGGCGGAAAAACTGCTGGCCGGCGAGATCATGGATGGCGACACCGTTCTGGTGACGGTCAGCGCCGATGGTCTGGAAATCCGGACGAAACGCGATGCCGATACCGGCGCCGAGCCCGAAGAGGTCGCGGCGCAGTAATCGCCCATCGCCCGTGGCAAATGAAGTGGCCCGCCGTTCTGGCGGGCCATTTTCATGCCTGGGCACCGCCTCCGGTGCGGCTGAGCGCCTCGAGCCGCGCCGGATCACGCACGCTGATATGTCGGTGGCGGCTTTCGACGATCCGGGCTTTCTCCCATGCCGCCAGCAGTCGGCTGACCGAGTGCAGAGTGCCGCCAGTCATTTCCGAGATGATCTTGCGGGTGATGGGAAAGGCGATTTCGACGCCGCTGTCGGTCTGCCGGCCGCTTTGCCGGCTGAGCCGCAACAGCGCCGAGGCCACGCGTTGTTCGACCTGCTGCGTGGCCAGTTCCATGACGCGGCTGTTGATCTCTTCGAAACGCTGTCCGACGGTGCGGTGCACCTCGGCCGAAAAGCCCGGATACCGGGCCTCGAATGCGTCCCACAGCGAGGCCGGCCACCACAGCATCACGCAATCCGCAGCCGCGACCGCGCTGGCGGGGTAGGTGTCGCGCCCCAAGGCGCGGGCGATGCCGAAAAGTTGCCCGGGCGGGATGTGAAGTTGCACCACGCGGTCACCTTCGGCGGTCAGGCGTTCGACGCGGATGTAGCCATCCAGCAGCAGAAAGAATCGCGCGGCCTCGTCGCCTTGGGTGAACACGTCGTGTCCCCGCTCGGTTCGCAATGGCTGAGCGTGATCCAGGATTTCCCGAATCTGGCGCCGGTCAAGCCGTCGAAAGGGCGCCAGAGGTGCGAGAAGGCTTTCGTCGAGGCTCTTCAAAAAATCCCGACAAAGTTTGTTCCGCCGCAAACTTGCCCATCCTCGATACAGCTATTGCAACGGCAGGACAACAGACTCGCCGGGCGGCGCCGAGGTCTCGGCGGCGCCGATGCCAACCATTCACGGAGCGCGACAGGTGACGACATCGCCATGGCATGACGCGGGACGTTCTCGGGGTGCGGCGCATGGTGTCAGATGCAGGGCGGGCGGCTCCGATCGCTTGCCTCGGGCGTGTGCAGAGGTAGGGCGCGCGCGTGGATGTGGTCGCGGAATCAATGCCGTATCTTGGGTGGGCGTTGCGCCAGGACGTCCGGGTTTCGAAAAAACATTCGAAAAAACAAATGCTTAAAAAGATGCCTCGGATCCGGTGATTTTCTTCAGAACCATGATCCAGATTAAATCGAATGCGTCGATTTGCCACTGTCAAGCCCGGACTGGCGGCCGAAGGCCCCAGCTTGAGACAGGAGACCGGCATTGACGACGCAAAGCTCCAGACGAGCCTTTTTGCGCGGCGCCTTCAACGAGGCGCCTGTTCCGCGCCCCTTTGGCGCGGCGGCCGATTTGCCGACCGCTGCACCAAATGCAGCGATTGTCTCGACGCCTGCACCGAGGCCGTCCTGCGCGCCGACCGCGACGGCTACCCCGTCTTCGACCCCGGCCTGGGGGGGTGCACCTTCTGCGGGGCGTGCATTGAAGCCTGTCACAGCGGCGCTCTTGCCGAAGGGGCTGCGTGGCGTTGGCGGGCTTCGGCAGGGGCGACCTGCCTGTCGATGAACGGCGTCCAGTGCAGGGCCTGCCAGGATCACTGCGACGCGCGGGCAATCCGGTTCCGGTTGATGCCCGGCGGCCGGTCGCAACCGCAATTCGACGCCGAGGCCTGCACCGGATGCGGCGAATGCGTCGTGCCCTGCCCGGTCGGCGCGATTCGTCTGGCCGAACCGAAACAGCAACAGGAGGCGCTGGCATGCTGAACATCTGCGGATGCCTCGTGCACACCGTTCCGGCCCGGATGGCCGAGGTCGTCGAGGCCATCAATGCCACGGACGGCGCCGAGGTCCACGCCCAGGAGGACGGCCGCATCGTCGTCACGGTCGAGGACACTGACGGCCGGCTGGCCTCCGAGATCATCATGGACCTGCACCAGATCCCCGGCGTCATCACCGTGACGCTGACCTATCACCATTTCGAGGAGCTGGACGAAACGCCCGAGCCCCTCGCCGAACCGACACTCTGAACGGGAGACCACCCATGACCCTGTCCACGTCCCGCCGATCTTTCCTGAAGGCCACCGCAGCCGCCGCGACGGCCTCGGCCGCCGGCATCACCCTGCCCAACGGCGCCAACGCGCAGCTTTCCGCCCCCGACATCCGCTAGGACAAGGCGCCCTGCCGGTTCTGCGGCACAGGCTGTTCTGTTCTGGTCGGGGTCAAGGACGGCCGCGTGGTCGCCACCCAGGGCGACCCGGACGCGCCCGTGAACCGCGGCCTGAACTGCATCAAGGGCTATTTCCTGTCCAAGATCATGTATGGCAAGGACCGCCTGACCACGCCGCTTCTGCGCAAGACCAACGGCGTCTATGACAAGAACGGCGAATTCGAGCCGGTGAGCTGGGATGAAGCCTTCGACATCATGGCGCAGAAGTGGAAGGAAACTCTCAGGAAGAAGGGTCCGACCGCGATCGGCATGTTCGGATCCGGCCAGTGGACGGTCTGGGAAGGCTATGCCGCCGCCAAGCTGATGAAGGCGGGCTTCCGGTCCAACAACATCGACCCCAACGCGCGGCACTGCATGGCCTCGGCCGTGGCCGCGTTCATCCGCGCCTTCGGCATCGACGAACCGATGGGCTGTTATGACGACCTCGAGCACGCCGACACCTTCGTGCTGTGGGGGTCGAACATGGCCGAGATGCACCCGATCCTGTGGTCGCGTCTGACCGACACCCGCCTGACCAAGCCGGGCTGTGAGGTGCATGTCCTGTCCACCTTCGAACATCGCTGCTTCGAGTTGGCCGACAATGCCATGGTGTTCACGCCGCAGACCGACCTGGCGATCCTGAACTACATCGCCAACTCCATCATCCAGTCGGGCGCGGTAAACGAGGAGTTCGTCAAGAACCACGTCAACATCACCAAGACCGCAACTGACATCGGTTACGGTCTGCGCCCCAACGACCCGCGCGAACAGAACGCCGCAAACCCGGCACATTCGGGCAAGCATGGCAAGCTGACCAAGATCAGCTTCGAGGAATATGCCGAGGCTATCAGCGAATACACGCTGGAAAAGGTGTCGGAAATGTCCGGCGTGCCGGCGGCCAAGCTGGAGCGGCTGGCCAAGCAGTATGCCGACCCGAACCGCAAGGTGATGAGCCTGTGGACCATGGGCTTCAATCAGCACACCCGCGGATCCTGGGTGAACGGGCTGCTCTACAACGTGCACCTGCTGACCGGCAAGATCGCCGAGCCCGGCAACTCGCCGTTCTCGCTGACCGGACAGCCCTCTGCCTGCGGCACCGCGCGTGAGGTTGGCACCTTTGCCCACCGCCTGCCCGCCGACATGGTGGTGATGAAGGAAGCGCACCGCGACATCTGCGAACAGAAATGGGGCCTGCCCAAGGGCACCATCCCGGCCAAGCCGGGCTTCCACGCGGTGCTGCAGAACCGCAAGCTGAAGGATGGCGAGCTGAACTGCTACTGGGTGCAGTGCACCAACAACGTGCAGGCCGCGCCGAACCTCAATGAGGAAACCTGGCCCGGGTATCGCAACCCCGACAACTTCATCGTCGTGTCCGATCCCTATCCGACAGTGACCGCCATGGCGGCCGACCTGATTCTGCCCACGGCGATGTGGGTCGAAAAGGAAGGCGCCTATGGCAACGCCGAGCGCCGCACCCAGTTCTGGCGCCAGCAGGTCAAGGCGCCGGGTCAGGCCCGGTCGGATGTCTGGCAGGTGATGGAGTTCTCCAAGCGGTTCACCACCGACGAGGTCTGGCCCGAGGAGCTGCTGAGCCAGAAGCCCGAGCTGCGCGGCAAGACGCTGTTCGAGGTGCTCTTTGCCAACGGCAAGGTGAACAAGTATCCGCTGAACGAACTGCCCGAGGGCTTTGACAACGACGAAAGCCACCATTTCGGGTTCTACGTCCAGAAGGGGCTGTTCGAAGAATATGCCGAATTCGGGCGCGGCAAGGCGCATGACCTGGCCCCCTTCGATGTCTATCACCAGACCCGCGGTCTGCGCTGGCCCGTGGTGGACGGCAAGGAGACGCTTTATCGCTTCCGCGAGGGCTATGACCCCTATGTCAAGCCGGGCGAGGGCGTGAAGTTCTACGGCAAACCCGACGGCCGCGCGAACATCATCTTTGCCCCCTACGAGCCGCCTGCGGAGAGCCCCGACGAGGAATACGACCTCTGGCTGGTCACCGGCCGGGTGCTCGAGCACTGGCATTCGGGCTCGATGACGCGGCGGGTGCCGGAACTGCACCGGTCCTTCCCCGCGGCCGTGGTCTACATGCACCCCGAGGACGCCAAGGACCGCGGTCTGAAGCGCGGTCAGCAGATCGTGATCTCGACCCGTCGCGGCGAGGTGCCGAGCCGGGTCGAAACCCGCGGCCGGAACAAACCGCCGCGCGGGGTGGTGTTCTTCCCGTGGTTCGACGAAGGCCAGCTGACCAACAAGCTGACGCTGGACGCGACCTGTCCGATCTCGAAGGAGACGGACTTCAAGAAATGCGCCTGCAAGGTCGAACGCGCCTGATCTGAACTCTGAGGGACGAAAGAGAAACCCATGTCCGCCGCGAAACGCATAAACTCGCCGATCGACCGGCGCCGTTTCCTGAAGGATTCGGCGCGCGGCTTGGCGGGCTGCGCGGTGGCGGGCATGGGGCTGGCCTGGCTGATCTCGGACGCCCGCGCCCTGCCGGCCGAGGCGCTGCGCCCGCCGGGGGCCCTGCCCGAGGACGACTTTCTGGCTGCCTGCATCCGCTGCGGTCTGTGCGTGCGGGATTGTCCCTATGACACGCTGAAACTGGCCGAACTGGGCGAGGACGGGCCGGCCACGGGCACCCCGTTCTTCACCGCGCGCGACGTGCCCTGCGAGATGTGCGACGACATCCCCTGCGTCGCTGCATGCCCGACCGGGGCGCTGGACAAGGGCCTGACGAATATCGACGACGCCCGCATGGGCACCGCCGTTCTGGTGGACGAGGAACACTGCCTGAACGCGCTGGGCCTGCGCTGCGACGTTTGCTATCGCGTCTGCCCTGTGATCGACGAGGCGATCACGCTGGAGCTTCAGCACAACCCCCGCTCGGGCCATCACGCGATCTTCATGCCGACGGTTCACGCCGACGCCTGCACCGGCTGCGGCAAGTGCGAAAAGTCCTGCGTGCTGCCCGAGGCCGCGATCAAGGTGCTGCCCGCCCGGCTGGCCCGCGCCGAAGCGGCGGAACACTACCGGTTGGGCTGGGAAGAGAAGGAAAAGGCCGGCGGTCCGCTGGTCGAGGGGATCACCGACCTGCCCGACCGTCTACCGGGGCCGGGCACCGACAATCTGGAAACGCCGGGCGGCTTCGAGCCGGCTTTCAAAGTGCCGGGAGCGCGCCCATGAACGACAAGGCCCGTCTTCCCGTCGGACAGGAAGCCGTCGAGAAATTCGGCTGGCTTCGTGCGCATCGGTTCCTGATCCTGCGGCGGCTGTCGCAGCTGTTCTTTCTCTCGCTTTTCCTGCTGGGGCCGTGGTTTGGCATCTGGTGGGTCAAGGGCAATCTCAGCGGCTCGCTGACCTTTGGCATCCTGCCGCTGACCGATCCCTTCATCACGGTTCAGTCGATGGTCGCCGGACACTGGCCGGAACTGACCGCGCTGATCGGTGCGGTCATCGTCGCGGTGGCCTATGCTCTGATCGGTGGGCGGGTCTATTGCAGCTGGGTCTGCCCCATCAACCCGGTGACCGACGCAGCCCACTGGGCGCACGAGAAACTGGGGATGCAGAAGGGCTGGCAGCCCAAGCGCGGCACCCGGCTCTGGGTGCTGGCGATGGTGCTGGCGGTCAGCGCCCTGACCGGCACGATCGCGTGGGAGTTCGTGAACCCTATTTCCATGCTGCATCGTGGCCTGATCTTCGGCATGGGTTTTGCCTGGACCTTTGTCGTCGCGGTGTTCCTGTTCGATGTGTTCCTGTCTCGCCGCGGCTGGTGCGGGCACCTGTGCCCCGTGGGCGCCTTCTATGGCTTGCTGGGCGCGAAATCCCTGTTGCGGGTCAGTGCCGCCAACCGCGCCGCCTGCGACGACTGCATGGACTGTTTCGCCGTCTGCCCCGAGATGCACGTCATCACCCCCGCCCTGCGCGGGAAAGACGGCGACACGCCCATCATCCTTTCGCACGACTGCACCAATTGCGGTCGCTGCATCGACGTCTGCGCCATGGACGTCTTCGCCTTTACCCATCGGTTCGACGCCACGCCGGCACCCGCCCGTGACGATCGGGCCAGATCGAAACCTACGCCCGGTGCCAGCCGCGCCGCCTGAGCAAGCAACGGAGTAAGCTCATGAAAAAACCACTCTCATAAGCACCCTGACGGCCTCTGCCCTGCTGGCCGCCGGTTTCGCCTTTGCCCAGTCCGCCAATTCGCCGGTGCGCGCCCTGCGGATCGCGCCGATCGACAGCGAAGGTACCGTTCCGGAAATCTATCACCAGGACGAAAAACGGTTTTCGCGCAGCTACCGGCAGCAGCCGCCGCTGATCCCGCACAGCATCGCGCGCTATCAGATCGACCTGCGCACAAACCAGTGCCTGACCTGCCATGACTGGACCGTGGCCGGCGAACGCGGCGCACCGACCCTGTCCATGACCCACTACATGGACCGCGAAGGCCGCCAGCTGGACCGGGTCGCCGGAACCCGCTGGTTCTGCAACCAGTGTCACGTGCCCCAGGCGGACGCACCCGAACTGGTCGAAAACACCTTTGAATCGACCGCCAGAAACTGATGCAGGCCACAGACCGCGAGGACAGGAAAAATGTCGGACAACATGAACAAGGGTGATCGCCCGGGCCCGATCCGGCGCACCTGGAGCTTTCTCACCAGACCGGCGGTGGCGATCGCGGCGGGAACCCTGCTGATCGTGGGTTTCGTGGTCGGCGTGCTGTTCTGGGGCGGCTTCAACTGGGCGCTGGAGATGACGAACCGCGAATCCTTCTGCATCTCGTGTCACGAGATGGAGGAAAACGTCTATGCCGAATATCAAGGCAGCGTGCACCAGAACAACGGGTCCGGCGTGCGCGCCACCTGCCCCGACTGCCACGTTCCCAAGGACTGGGGGCCCAAGGTGATCCGCAAGATCCAGGCGTCCAAGGAACTGTGGGGCCACTTCGTCACGCGGTCGATCTGGACGCCCGAGAAGTTCGAAGAGCACCGCGTTACCATGGCCAAGCGCGAGTGGAAGCGGATGAAGAAGACCGACAGCAAGGAGTGCCGCAACTGCCACAGCTTCGAGTTCATGGACTTTACGGCCCAGGAAAACCGCGCGGCCAAGAGCCACGAGCAGGCCATGGACGAGGGCAAGACCTGCATCGACTGCCACCAGGGCATCGCACACAGGCTGCCCAAGAACTATCTTGACGCCTACAAGGAAGTCGTGGCCGAGGTCGAGGGCAAGTAAGCTCTGTGCAACGTCAGGCGCGGGCTGGGACCACCCGGTCCGGGCCCGTTCGATTCCGCGGTCGCTCCGGACCGCGGTTCCGCAACCTGTGACTTGCCTTGCCGGCCGGGCGGGAACACTGTGGCACGGAACATCTTTCCAAACGCGAGGGCCGGGAAAATCATGGGATCTGCGTTCAGCATCGTTGAGTTTCTGGCCTTTCTGTTCATTTTCGCCGCCGGTCTGGCCGCGCTGGCGGTGGCCGTCCTGTTCGTCATCGACCGATCCCAGAAGGCGGACGCGATCCGGCGCAACTATCCGGTGATCGGCCGGTTCAGGCACCTATTCACGCAACTCGGCGAATTCTTTCGCCAGTATTTCTTTGCCATGGATCGCGAAGAGCTGCCCTTCAACCGCGCGCAGAGGGACTGGGTCAATCGCGCCTCCGATGGGCGCGGCAACACGGTTGCCTTTGGTTCCACCCGCAGTCTGGCCGTTCCGGGGACGTCGATCTTCGTCAATGACCCGTTCCCGCCGCTGCACGATCAGTTCTCCATTGCCGAACCGCTGCTGATCGGGCCGGAGGCGCGCGAACCCTATCTGGCACCGTCCTTCTTCAACATCTCGGGCATGAGCTATGGCGCGCTGTCGAAACCGGCGGTGGATGCGCTCAGCCACGGGGCGAAAGAGGCGGGGATCTGGCTGAACACGGGCGAGGGCGGGCTCAGCCCCTGCCATCTTGCCGGAGGGTGCGATATCGTTTTCCAGATCGGCACCGCCAAATACGGGGTCCGGGATGCCGAGGGCGGCCTGGACGATGACAAGCTGCGCGAGGTGGGCGCGCATGAACAGGTCCGGATGTTCGAGATCAAGCTGGCTCAGGGCGCCAAGCCGGGCAAGGGCGGCATCCTGCCCGGCGCCAAGGTGACCGAAGAGATCGCCCGCATCCGGGGGATCCAGCCCGGTCGGGACAGCCTGTCGCCCAACCGCCACCGAGAGGTGGACAGTTTCGACGACCTTCTGGATCTGGTCTGCCACGTCCGCGAAGTCACGGGAAAGCCAGTGGGAATCAAGACGGTTGCGGGGTCCGAAGAGGCGTTTCGCGAGTTTTTCGAACTCATCAAGGCGCGCGGAGCTGCCTGTGCGCCGGATTTCATCACGCTGGATGGTGGTGAAGGTGGGACCGGTGCCGCGCCCATGCCGCTGATCGACCTTGTGGGCATGTCGATCCGCGAGGCTCTGCCGATGGTGGCGGACCTGCGCGACGAACACGGGCTGAAGGGCCGGATTCGCCTGATCGCCAGCGGCAAGCTGATCAATCCCGGCGATGTGGCCTGGGCGTTGGCGGCCGGGGCGGATTTCGCGACATCCGCGCGCGGGTTCATGTTTGCGCTGGGCTGCATCCAGGCGCTGAAATGCAACCGCAACACCTGTCCCACCGGCATCACCACCCATGATCCGGCCCTGCAAAAGGGGCTGGTGGCCGAGGCAAAGTATCGGCGTGTCGCCAACTATGCGCGCGGTCTCATCAGCGAGGTCGAAACGATAGCGCATTCGGTCGGCGTGGCCGAACCGCGCCTGCTGCGGCGACGTCATGTGCGGATTGTCCAGCCCGACGGGCGTTCGGTTCCGATGGACAAGCTTGTCCCAGGCTACAGGCCGGTCGCTGAAACGTGACTCGTCCGTGTCGCTTTCTCTCGTATATCCAGAGATGACAAACTGCAGGAGACAGCATGGCCCATCGCTGGAGGAACGATCTGACCCATGAAGACGTCACCCCCCGAACCGCTTGGCTGAACCGGCGGCAGATCATTGGCGGGCTTGCGGGTGCGGGGCTGGCGGCGATGGTCGGGCCGGGGCGGGCCGAGACGCTGGAGCCCAACAGCTGGGAAGAGATTACCAGCTACAACAATTTCTACGAATTCGGAACCGGCAAGTCCGACCCGGCCGAGAATGCGGGCGCTCTGACCACCAGACCCTGGACGGTGCGCATCGACGGCATGGTGGACCGTCCCGGCGATTATGACTTCGACACGATCATGCGGAAGATGACCATGGAGGAACGCATCTATCGCTTTCGCTGCGTCGAGACCTGGTCGATGGTGGTGCCGTGGAACGGGTTCGAACTGGCCGATCTGCTGGATCTGGCCGGGGTGCAGGACGGGGCGCGCTATGTCGCCTTTGAAACCCTGTTCCGGCCCACCGAGATGCCGGGCCAGCGCCTGCCGATCCTCGACTGGCCCTATGTCGAAGGGCTGCGGCTGGACGAAGCCCGCCATCCGCTGACCATCATGGCGACCGGGATCTACGGCAAGCCCCTCCCCAACCAGAACGGCGCGCCGCTGCGGCTGGTGGTACCCTGGAAATACGGGTTCAAGTCGATCAAGTCGGTGGTGCGCATCACGCTGACCGATACGCAGCCACCCACCACCTGGAACACGATCGGCCCGGACGAATACGGCTTCTATGCCAACGTGAACCCGAACGTGGACCACCCGCGCTGGAGCCAGGCGACCGAGCGGCGCATCGGCGGCGGGCTGTTCTCGCGCCGCAAGCCGACGCTGATGTTCAACGGATACGAAGCCGAGGTCGCATCGCTCTACGAGGGCATGGACCTCAAGAAGAACTACTGACGTGGTGGTGGTCTGGATCAACGACCGGCTGCGCCGCATCCCGATCTGGGCGGTATATCTTTGTGGCGGCCTTTATGCGCCCTATCTGTTCTGGCAGGGCGCGACGGGTGGTCTCGGGGTTGAACCGATCCGCGAACTCGAACGCGCGTTGGGTCTGTTTGCATTGAAACTGCTCGTGGCGGGTCTGGCGATTTCGCCCGCGCGGCGGCTGGCGGGGGTGAACCTGCTGCGGTTCCGCCGGGCGGTCGGGCTGCTGGCCTTTGGCTATGTCTGTGTCCACCTTCTGGTCTGGCTGGTGCTGGATGTGCAAAGCCTGCCCCTGATCTGGGCCGATATCGTCAAGCGGCCCTATGTGACAATCGGCATGGCTGCCTTCGTTCTGCTGATCCCGCTCGCGGCGACGTCGAACGATCGCAGCCTGCGGCGGCTCGGCCCGGTGCGCTGGCGGCGGCTGCACCGGCTGGTCTATCCGGCGGTGCTGTTGGCGGGGTTGCATTATGCGACGCTGGTCAAGGGGCTGCCGATTCAACCGATTGCCTGGCTCGCGGCCATCTCCTTCCTGCTCATGCTGCGGCTCAGGCCGTTCGGGCGCCCGAGTCGGGTCTGAGAGGGAGCGATTCACCTGACTCGGTAGGGTTTGGACCCGGATTCTGTGGAAAGTCCTGTGGATAACGCGCCGGAGCGGCGCACGGGCGGTTGCCCTGGCGCAGTTCGTCAGCAACGCCAAGGCGCTCGGGGAATGTTTTCGGCCGTCTAACTAATTGAAATTGCGACATAATTCAAAAAATCTCGAATTTTTTGCGCTGAACGCAAAAAAGGGGCTTGCAGGTGCCGGGGGCAATCCGTAAATACGCGCTCACCGGCGGCGCTGAGGCGCGGTTGGGACGGCCGGCGGGCCTGAGAGGCGAGGGTCTTGAGGGGATCGCGGGTTGGACA
>NZ_FNVD01000005.1 GCF_900108275.1 Jhaorihella thermophila | reverse complement strand
CCGCAAGCGCCCCCATTCCGCCCTTGGCGGCAAACCCCCAGCCGTGGTCTACTGGCTGAGAAAAGACGAAACCCAACCCGGTCAGCAGGAGCAAATAGTAGCTTAAATCAAGCCGGAAACTGTCCAGACATTGGGGAGTAGCTCACCAACGACGTCGCCCAGAACAACCTGCGCAACGCCATCGACGACCACTTCTTCGACGTCCTGCGCGACGAGAAGGGTATCGAACTTCCAGTCGAGACGCTCGACGAAATCGAGTTGAAGATCATGGATCTCGTCAGGGCCAGGTTCGCGGCATGAAACGCCAAGGCCACTGTTTGCGTTATGGCGCGTATCAAATCGCCTATGAAATCGTGCGGCGGCCGCGGAAGACGCTGGAGATTGCCGTGGAGCCGGACACCTCCGTGGTCGTTACCGCACCGGCGGACGCGGCGCTGGAAGCGATCGAGGCAAAGCTGCGAAAGCGGGCGGCCTGGGTGCTGCGGCAGCAGAGATATTTCGCGCAGTTCCTGCCGCGCACGCCCGAACGCCGGTTCGTCTCCGGTGAAACGCATCTCTATCTCGGGCGCCAGTATCGGCTGAAGGTTGTCCCGCATGTTCAGGCCGGAGTGAAGCTGATCCGGGGGTTCATCGTCGTGCACACGCATCGACCGGACAGGCCCGATGTGACGCGGGCGTTGGTGGAAGCGTGGTATCGTGAGCGCGCTCACGTCAAGTTTCCGGATCGGATCGAGCATTGTCTGGGGTTCTTTCCAGACCCCGAGGCGTTTCGGCCAAGGAGTCTGATCGTTCGGCAAATCCGCCAGAGGTGGGGCTCCATGTCGCCCGCCGGACGGCTGCTGCTCAACTTGCGTCTCATTCAAGCGCCGGTCGACGCCATCGACTACGTGATCACCCACGAACTCTGCCACATCGCGGAGCCGCATCACGGCCCGGCGTTTTTCGACCTTCTCGCGCAGGTGATGCCAGACTGGGACCGTCGCAAGCAAAGGCTCGAACGAACCCTCGCCTGACAGTCGATCCCCGCCTCGCGCCGTAGCCCTGCGCCGCTTCCGGCTCCCCAAGACAGGCACGCCGTGATCGTTCGTCTCCGCCACGCACCGCTGTCCCGCCGGGGAGGAAGCCAGAGGCATGCCCCGCCACTCTTTGCCCGCACGACGCCCTGTTGAAGCTCGATCCGCCCTCATGGGCGCATTCACGGCGCCGAAACCCGGCCACGCGCAAACATTTGGGCAAAATGCGCAGGCTTATACGGCAAGCGCAAGCTTATGGGTCGGCGTACAAAACTTCAGAAATCCAGGTTCTCGACGCTCAGCGCGTTTTTCTGGATGAATTCGCGCCGGGGTTCGACCACGTCGCCCATCAGCTTGGTGAACAGATCGTCGGCCTCGGCCACATCGTCGATCCGGACCTGCAACAGCGTGCGCGCCTCGGGGTCCAGCGTGGTTTCCCACAACTGATCGGGGTTCATCTCACCCAGTCCCTTGTAACGCTGAAGCGTCAGACCCTTCTGGCCTTCTTCCAGAATCGCATCGAGCAGGGTCAGAGGCCCGTGGATCACCTGCACGCGATCCTTGCGCACAAGCGTTGCCGGCTGGCCGTAGATTTCCTGAAGGCTCTCGGTAAAGCTGCCCGCCTTGCGCGCCTCGCCCGACCGCAGCACCGGGCCGTCCAGGGTTCGGACCTCTTCGACGCCGCGCAAAATGCGCGCCAGCCGGATGCCGTGATCCTGCGTGATCCGCCCCTGCCAGCCGCGTTCGTATTCCTCCGCGATCATGTCCAGACGCGCCGCGACCTTGTCCGCCACGCCCTGCAGGTCGGCATCCACCGCGCCCGGCACAAAAGCCCCGGCAATCGCGGCCTGTTCAAGAATGTGGCGCGGATAATGGGTCGGGAAAGCCTCCAGCACGCGCTTGAGCCGACGGGCGTCTTCGATCACGCGCACCAGATCCTGCCCGACGATCTCTTCGCCCGAGGCCAGCCGCAGCACGGCGCCCTCGGTCCCCTGCTCGATCAGGTAGTCCTCGAGCGCCTCCTGATCCTTGAGATAGACCTCGGACTTGCCCCGCGTCACCTTGTAGAGCGGCGGCTGCGCGATGTAGAGATGACCCTTCTCGATCAACTCCGGCATCTGCCGGTAGAAGAAGGTCAGCAGAAGCGTGCGGATATGCGCGCCGTCCACGTCGGCATCGGTCATGATGATGACCTTGTTGTAGCGCAACTTGGAGATGTCGAATTCGTCCCGCCCGATGCCGGTGCCCAGCGCCATCACCAGGTTGCCGATCTCCTGGCTCGACAGCATCCGATCGAACCGGGCGCGTTCGACGTTCAGGATCTTGCCGCGCAGGGGCAAGATCGCCTGAGTCATCCGGTCGCGCCCGGTCTGGGCCGACCCGCCGGCGCTGTCGCCCTCGACCAGGAACAGCTCGGTCTTGCTCGGATCCTTCTCGGAACAGTCCTTGAGCTTGCCGGCCAGATAGTTCACGTCCATCGCCGACTTGCGCCGCGTCAGCTCGCGCGCCTTGCGGGCGGCCTCGCGGGCCAGAGCAGCCTCGACGATCTTGCCGACGATGGTTTTGGCCTCGTTGGGATGCTCTTCCAGCCACTCGGTCAGCTTTTCGTTCACCAGCCCCTCGACCGCTGGGCGCACCTCGGAGCTGACCAGCTTGTCCTTGGTCTGAGAGGAGAATTTCGGGTCCGGCACCTTGACCGACAGAACGCAAGTCAGCCCTTCACGCGCGTCGTCGCCGGTGAAGTTCACCTTCTCCTTCTTCGCGATCCCGCTTTCCTGGGCATAGCGGGTCAGCGTCCGTGTCAACGCCCCGCGAAAGCCGGCAAGATGCGTGCCGCCGTCCCGCTGGGGAATGTTGTTGGTAAAGGGCAGCACCGTTTCGTGATAGCTGTCGTTCCACCACATGGCGATCTCGACGCCGATCCCGTCGCGGTCACCTGCGATGTAGATCGGTTCTTCCATCATCGCCTGCTTGTGGCGGTCGAGATACTTGACGAACTCCTTGACCCCGCCTTCGTAGTGCAGCTCGACCTTCAGCGGCTCGGCGGGGCGTTCGTCGATCAGGACGATCTTCACGCCGGAATTCAGAAATGCCAGTTCGCGCAGGCGCCGCTCCAGCGTCTCGAAGGAATAGTCGAGGTTCGAAAACGTATCGGTCGAAGCCAGAAAGGTCACCTCGGTTCCGGTGCGGTCCCCGCATTCCCCGACCACCTTGAGGTGCTCCACCGTCTCGCCACGCTCGAATCGGGCGAAATGCTCCTTGCCGTCGCGCCAGATGCGCAGCTCCAGCCAGTCCGAGAGCGCGTTCACCACGGACACGCCCACGCCATGCAGGCCGCCCGACACCTTGTAGGAATTGCTGTCGAACTTGCCGCCCGCGTGCAGCTGGGTCATGATCACCTCGGCCGCGGACACGCCTTCCTCGGGGTGGATGTCCACCGGGATGCCGCGCCCGTTGTCGCGCACCGAGACGCTGGAATCGGCATGGATGACGACCGTCACCTCGTCGGCGTGACCGGCCAGCGCCTCGTCGATGCCGTTGTCCACGACCTCATAGACCATGTGATGCAGCCCCGACCCGTCATCGGTGTCGCCGATATACATGCCGGGACGCTTGCGCACGGCTTCCAAGCCCTTGAGAACCTTGATCGATTCGGCGCCGTATTGCTGTTGCGCCTGTGCCTGTTCAGACATTCGGAAAAATCCCCTGTTCGCTGTTCATTATATACGAACTGTTGGGGGGAATGTCACGTCATCGCCCCAGATTTTGTGGGCGCAAAAGGCAGATTTCGACGGGGTTTCCGACCGTCACCCTCGCAGCCGGGTCACCGACTCTCCGCCGGCATCGATCACCTCTACATTCTGCGCGCGATCGCCCAGTTCGCCGAACAGTTCCGGCCCGGTTCCGGTCATCCAGGCCTGAGCGCCCAGCGCGCAAATCTCGTCATAAAGCGCCGCCCGCCGGTCCGCATCCAGATGCGCGGCGACTTCATCCAGCAACAGGATCGGCGGCGCGCCCATCCGCGCGGCCAGGGCGCGCGCATTGGCCAGAATCAGCGACACCAGCAACGCCTTCTGCTCTCCGGTCGAGCATTGCTCGGCCGGCACGCCCTTTGCCGCGTAAGATCCGCGCAGATCCGTCCGGTGCGGACCGACCAGCGCCCGCCCCGCCGCCATGTCACGCGGGCGGCTTTCAGCCAGCGCCTGCCGCAGCGCCGCCTCGTCCCCTGGCATCTCACCTTCGCTCTGGACCAGGCGCAGCGCCGCCACCGGAAAGGCCGTCTCCGCCCGCGCCTGAGCCTCTTCCAGCGCCTCAACCGTGCGCAACCGCCCCTCGTGAACGCGCTGCCCGGCCGCCGCCATCTGCGCCTCGAGCGCGGCATACCAGCCCGGATCACGCACCTGCTCCTTCAACAGGCGGTTCCGCTCGCGCATGGCCTTTTCATAAGTCAGAACCGCCTCGGCATGGGTCGGATCGAAGCTCAAAGCGGCGCGGTCCAGAAACCGCCGCCGCCCTTCCGCGCCCTCGATCCACAACCGGTCCATCGCAGGCACCAGCCACAGCACGCGCGCAACGCGTCCCAGCGCCAACTGGCCGGCCACCTTGCCGTCAATCCGAACCTTTCGCGCCGCGCCGCCCTCCGACCAGGTTTCGACCTCATGCACCTGCCCCAACGAGGCCACCCTGCCCGCCAGTTTCCACCCGATCGCATCCGGGCGCCGCGCCATTTCGGCCGCCGGCGCCCCGCGCAAACCCCGCCCCGGCGAAAATAGCGAAACGGCCTCCAGGATATTGGTCTTGCCCGCCCCGTTCGGCCCGAAGATCGCCACCGGACGCCCGTCCAGTTCCAGCCGCGCCAGACGATGCGACCGGAAATGCGAGATCACCAGACTCGTCAGGGCCAGAGACACGGGACCCGGCCCCTTCATCTTGCTTCAAATACTCCCGCCGGAGGCATCGCGCGTCAGCGCGATTCAGACGCGCATCGGCATGACGACGTAGATCGCGCTGTCGTCATTGCCCTCGCGCATCAGCGTGGGATCGCCGGCCGAATTGAACAGAAACACGGCATTTTCTCGGTCCACCTGACTGGCGATTTCCAGCAGATATTTTGCGTTGAAACCGATCTCCAGCGGCTCGTCGCTGTAGGCCACGGCCAGTTCTTCCTCGGCCGCGCCGCTGTCGGGGGCGTTCACCGACAGCACCAGCCGGTCATTCTCCATCTGCATCTTCACCGCCCGCGACCGTTCGGACGACACGGTGGCAACCCGGTCCACGGCTGCCGCGAATTCGCGCGCGTCCACCTCGAGCCGCCGCGTATTGTGCAGCGGAATCACCCTCGCGTAATCGGGGAAGGTTCCATCGATCACCTTGGAGGTCAGCGTGATGTCCGGCGTGGCGAAGCGCACCTTGGTTTCGCTGACCGACACCGCGATCTGCATGTCGTCGTCATCCAGAAGCTTGCGCAGCTCTCCCACCGTCTTGCGCGGCACGATGACGCCGGGCATGTCCTCGGCACCCTGCGGCAGATCCGCGTCGATCCGCGCCAGCCGATGCCCGTCGGTGGCCACGCAACGCAGCACCTTCTGGCCGTCGGACTCGGCCACATGCATGTAGACGCCGTTCAGGTAATAGCGTGTCTCCTCGGTCGAGATGGCGAACTTCGACTTGTCGAACAGCCGCCGCAACACCGGCGCGGGGGCCGAAAAATTCGACTGGTATTCCGACGAAGCCATCACAGGGAAATCTTCCTTGGGCAAAGTCGCCAGCGAGAAATTCGACCGGCCCGCCTCGACCGTCAGCCGGCCGGCGGCGCTGTCCGCCGTCAGCGTGACCAGCGCCCCGTCCGGCAACTTGCGCACGATCTCGTGCAGCGTCGTCGCGGCGACCGTCGTGGCGCCCGCACGCTCCACCTGCGCCGGAGCGCGGTCCACCACCTCGATATCCAGATCCGTCGCGCGGAACTGGACATTGTCGCCCTCGGCCTCGATCAGCACGTTGGCCAGGATCGGGATGGTGTTGCGCCGTTCCACGACCGATTGCGCCTGGGACACGGCCTTGAGCAGCACGCCGCGTTCGATGCTGAACTTCATTTCCCTCTTCCCCCTTCACGGACCGGGAGGCGCACCCTAACGGTTCCCGTCGCCGGCACAAGGTTTTTTGTTTTCGGAGTTGTCCAAGGATATCGCGCGGGCGTCAAGAGGCGCGGCGACGTTCGCCATCCCGCTATGGCATTCTCGCCCCTGTGCGATGAAATCCGCTGCGCTGTCCGACCATGACACCGGCCCGGAGGGAGGCCGGGTCGCGACCGGGCCGGCAAGATCGTCACTGTCGAGAACCGAACCACTTGCGATAGATCGTGTCGTAGGTGCCGTCCTCGCGCAGCGCCAGCAGGGCCTGGTTCACATCCTCGGTCAGCGGACTGCCGGTCGGAAACAGGGTGCCGTAGTTTTCGCGCAGGAAAACGCCCCCCAGCGTGACCGCCCGGCCCTTGCCGTCGTGGTTGGCATAGTAGGCCAGGATCGGCGCGTCAAAGACCACGGCGTCAAGCTCGCCGCCTTCGAACCCTTCGATCAGTTCGTCCAGCCCCTCATAGGCGGAATAGTCGATCTCGCGCCGTTGCAGGAACCCCGCGGCGGTCGAGCCGCCGATCGTGCCCACCCGTTTGCCATACAGATCGTTGATACCGTTGACCGACCCCGAAATCGCCTCGACCGTCATGACCGAGGTGATCTTGGCCACGAAGACCGACACCAGAAACAGGGACGACACCACCAGGATCACGCCGAACAGGCGGCCGAACGGGGTGCGGGGAACGCGTTCCTCGAACCCGCCGTTCACGACGAGGTTCAGCGCCCACCAGAAGGACGGAAACAGGGCCTCACGCGCGGGACGGTCGAAATAGGGCTGGGCGCGGCGCTCCAATATCCACATCAGCATGCCGCCCCCCACCAGCGCGAGAAAAGCGATCCCGACCGCCGCCAGCACGTCCCGCGACAGGATCGCCCGAAACAGCGAAGGTCCGCCGGCCTGATCGGCGGGCACCATGATCTGAAGCCCCGCCTCGAATATCGGCTGGCTGAAATCCATCACGACTTCGCGCTCGGCGGTGATCGAAATGTTTGCAATCGCCAGATCGACGGTGCCGTCCTGCACCGCATCCAGCATTTCGCCAAAGGTTTTCTTGCGCTCGATGGTGTAATCCCAGCGCAGCCGGTTGGCGATCTGCCGCAAAAGTTCGATCGAAAAACCGGTATCGGTGTCGTTCTCGACATGCGAAAACGGCGGGCGGGTGACTGTCGCCACCTTCAGCGGCTCGGCCGCGAGCGTCTCTGCCCAGACCGATACCGCAATGCAAAGAGCCAGAAACGCCCTGATCATCTGTCCCGCGCGGTTGTTTCTCCGTCACCTAACCGGGAAGTCGCGGAAACAGCAAGGAAAAGCGGCGTTACGCCGCGCGCTGCTCGGCCAGGATGCGGGCATCAAAGGCGCGCAGCACCGGATGGACCGACTTCCCGTGCTCGGGCAGGGTCTGGCGGTCAAGACCGGCCAGGATGCTGGCTTCCAGCGCATCGCGCTTGCGCCGCAGCCGTCCGACATAGAGCGATTCGACCGCAGCGCCGCCTGCGTCCAAAGCTTCGTGCGCGGGCAACAGCAACTGCGTGTATGTGACCAGCGGCCCGGTTTGAACGGGTCGAACCGCTTTTCCGCCTGCCAGATGTCCGGCCTCGATCATGGCGGCCTCGTGGTTGAACAGATATTCGACCTCGGAGCCGCGCACCACCAGCCGCTGCGAGGGAGCGATCACGATATCTCGCATCAGGCCGAAATAGGGTGCGCGCAGGCGGATCGGCCGAAACCGGCCCATGGCCGGAACGGTGCGGTCCAGCCGGTGCAGGACGGGGGCAATCTCGCCCCCGGCGGTCACGACGGTGTCGCCGCGCCGCAGGGCGCCTGCCGCGCGGAACCCCTCGGGTGTGGCGATTGGCGTGTCGGGGGCAAGCGTCGGCATCGGACCGACCGGCTCCACGGCGTCGCTGAGCGCGATGAAGCTGACCTCGGGCGCGAGATAGCTGGCGGACCGGTCGGCGAACAGCACACGCAGATCCGCCAGCCGCGGCGGGACGGTCACGGCCAGCGGCGCGATCATCACCTTGTCCTGCTCGCATTCCAGCGCCACACGGCCCAGCCCCGCATCCACGTCCCAAGAACAGGTCAGCCGCAACAGGTCGGCCCGCCCGGTATCCGCGTGGTTGAAGGTGCGGTGCAGTGTCTCCTGCCCCTGCGCCATAACGAATGTCAGGCCGCCGCCGGGCACCGACTGCACCGAAAGATGGCACCGCGGCGGTCCCTTGCCATCGAAATAGATCATGGGTTCGGGCCGGTCGCCGGTGGGCAGGCGCGTCTCGATCACCAGCGATCCGCGCCGCAGCTCACTGCCCGGCGCGCGGTGTGCAAAGGCGCGCCTTGACAGACGGCGCCCGTCATGTTCGGCCAGCGCGATCCAGCTCATCGCCGCCTTGCCGCGTGTCGCGGTGTGATGTTCACTGCCTGCCTCTTTGTCCGCGTGGTGGCACGGAACGTCTTGTTGATCTTGACCCCGTCTAACACGCCGCTCGACCGCCTGTTAAGCGGAATTGGTCCGTGCCGGCTTCCAAGGGCTTGGCTTTGCGGCGATTCCATCACAAGTCTATGCTCCAGACGTGAAAAGGAGCCCTCATGACCCTGACCGATCCCGCCCGATTGACCGCCGATCTGATCCGTTGCCCCTCGGTCACCCCCGAGGAAGGCGGCGCGCTGGTGCTGCTGGAACAGGTGCTGTCGAGCGCCGGGTTCGACTGCACGCGGGTGGATCGTGGCGGGGTGGCGAACCTCTTTGCCCGCTGGGGGGCGAAGGGCCATCCGCGCACGTTCGGCTTCAACGGGCATACCGACGTGGTGCCGGTGGGGGACGAAGCGGCCTGGAGCGTTCCGCCCTTTGGCGCGGTGGAACGGGACGGGATGCTCTATGGGCGCGGGGCAACCGACATGAAATCGGGCGTGGCCGCCTTTGTCGCCGCGGCGGTGGATTTCGTGCGAGACACCCCGCCCGATGGCGCGGTGATCCTGGCCATCACCGGCGACGAGGAAGGCGAGGCAACCGACGGCACCGTGGCGCTTCTGGACTGGATGGAGGCCAATGGCGAGCGCATGGCCGCCTGTCTGGTGGGCGAACCGACCTGCCCGGACCGTATGGGCGAGATGATCAAGATCGGCCGGCGCGGGTCGCTGACCGCGTGGTTCACGGTGACCGGCGTGCAGGGCCATTCCGCCTATCCGCACCGGGCGAAGAACCCCTTGCCGGCGATGGCGCGGCTGATGGACCGGCTGGCCAGCCACGAACTTGACCGAGGCACCGAGCATTTCGACCCCTCGACGCTGGCCATCGTCACCATCGACACCGGCAACCCGGCGACCAACGTGATCCCGGCACAGGCGCGGGCAGCGGTGAACATCCGCTTCAACGACCTGCACAGCGGCGCCAGCCTGACCGAATGGTTGCAGGCCGAGGCCGACGCCGTGGCCGAAGCCTTCGAGGTCGCCATCGAGATGAAGGTCAAGGTGTCGGGCGAAAGCTTCCTGACCCCGCCGGGGCCGCTCTCGGACCTCGTGTCGGCGGCGGTGGAGGCCGAAACGGGGATCAGGCCGGTGCTGTCCACATCCGGCGGGACGTCGGACGCGCGGTTCGTCAAGGACCACTGCCCGGTGGTGGAATTCGGGCTCGTGGGGCGGACCATGCACCAGGTGGACGAACGGGTCGAGATCGCGCAGATCCATCAGCTCAAGGCGATCTATTCGCGGCTTCTATCGGATTACTTTGCATGATGCGGCCCCGGCCCGTCCTGATCGTGATGGTGAAGGAACCGCGCCCGGGTCGGGTCAAGACGCGGCTGGGGCGGGGCATCGGGATGGTCGCGGCGGCCTGGTGGTTCCGCCACGCGGCGCGCGCCACGCTGCGGCGGCTGCGCGATCCGCGCTGGGATCTGGTGCTGGCGGTGTCCCCGGACCGCGAGGGGCTGGCCAGCCGGGTCTGGCCCACCGACCTGCCCCGCATCCCCCAGGGCCGGGGCGATCTGGGTGCGCGGATGCGGCGGCTGTTGCGGGCGGCGCCGGGGCCGGTCTGCCTGATCGGCGGGGACATTCCAGAGGTGCGGCGGCGGCACATCGCCCGCGCCTTTGCCGCGGCTCCAGCGCACGATCTGGTGTTCGGCCCGGCCACCGACGGCGGCTTCTGGCTGGTGGGGGCGCGGCGCGGGTCGGCGGTGCCCGCGCGGCTGTTCGCCGGTGCGCGCTGGTCGAGCGAATACGCGCTGGCCGACAGCATCGCCTCGGTTCGCGGTGCGCGGATCGCGCTTGTGGACCGGCTGCGCGACGTGGATGAGGCGGCCGATCTGCCCGGCCGCACGAGCCCGCCGCGCGATTGACATTCCCCTCCCCGGCTCTCGCCCCGGCGCAGTCGCTTTTGCGCATGACGCCGCCCGCGCGCCGTGCTAGGCGAACCGTATGAAGCGAATTCCTTCCAAGGCGGAGATCCTCGACTGGATCGCCGCGCACCCGACCCAGACCAGCAAACGCGACATCGCCAAGGCGTTCGGCATCAAGGGCGCCGACCGGATCGAGTTGAAACGCGTGCTCAAGGAGCTCGAGGCCGAGGGCCACCTGGAAAAGCACAAGCGCAGCTATCGCGACCCTGAAAGCCTGCCACCGGTGACGGTGCTGACGGTCAAGGCCCCGGACGAGAACGGCGACCTCTACGGACGGCCGCTGGAATGGCATGGCGAGGGGGTGGAACCGATCGTGCTGATCGTGCCACGCGCCTCCGACCCCGCGCTGGGCGAAGGGGACCGGATCCTTGCCCGCCTGACCCGCGTGCACGAAGAGGACCACAATTACGAGGCCCGCCTGATCCGCCGCATCGGGTCGGCCCCGCGCCGGGTGGTGGGGATCTTTCGCAGGACCGCCGAGGGCGGCCGCATCCTGCCCATCGACAAGGCCGCCAGCACCGAATGGATGGTGGCCGAGGCCGACCGCCACGGCGCGAAGGACGGCGAACTGGTCGAGGCCGAACAGGCCGGCCCGCGCGGCCGCATGGGCCTGCCCCGCGCGCGGGTGATCGAACGCCTGGGCGACCCCACCGCGCCCAAGGCGGTGTCGCTGATCGCGATCCATCAGCACGGCATCCCCGACGAGTTCCCGCCCGAGGTTCTGGCCGAGGCCGACCGGATCAAGCCGGTGGGGCTGAAGGGCCGCAGGGATCTGCGCGATCTGCCCTTCGTCACCATCGACCCTGCCGACGCCCGCGACCACGACGACGCCTGCCATGCCCATCCCGACGACGACCCCAAGAACCCCGGCGGGCATGTGATCTGGGTCGCCATTGCGGATGTCGCGGCCTATGTGCGGCCCGGTTCGGTGCTGGACCGCGAAGCGTGGAAGCGCGGCAATTCCACCTATTTCCCCGACCGCGTGGTGCCGATGCTGCCCGACCGGCTGTCGGGGGATCTGTGTTCGCTGCACGAAGGCGTGCCGCGCCCCTGCATCGCGGTGCGCATCCGCGTCGATGCCCAGGGGCGGAAACTGGGCCACAAATTCGTGCGCGGCATGATGAAATCGGTCGCCTCGCTGACCTACCAGGAGGTGCAGGCCGCTATCGACGGCCAGCCGAACGAGCGCACCGAACCGCTGCTGGATCCGGTGCTGAAGCCCCTCTACTCCGCCTGGCGGGCGCTGGCCGCCGCGCGCGAGGAACGCCAGCCGCTGGATCTCGACCTGCCCGAACGCCGCATCGTTCTGGGCGAGGACGGCAAGGTCAAGTCGGTCGCTTTCCGCGAGCGGCTGGATGCACACCGGCTGATCGAGGAATACATGATCCTCGCCAATGTCTGCGCCGCCGAGACGCTGAACAGGAAACGCTCGCCGCTACTGTTCCGGGTGCACGAAGAGCCGACCCCCGAAAAGCTCGAGGCGTTGCGGGAAACCGCGCAGGCAAGCGGACTGACGCTGGCCAAGGGGCAGGTGCTGCAGACCCGGCACCTCAACGCGCTTCTGGCCGCGGCCGAGGGCACCGAGTTCGACGAACTCATCAACCTCTCTACCCTGCGGTCGATGCAGCAGGCCTATTACAGCCCCGAAAACTTTGGCCATTTCGGACTGGCCCTGGCCAATTACGCGCATTTCACCTCGCCCATCCGGCGCTATGCCGACCTGATCGTGCACCGCGCCCTGATCCGCGCGCACGGCTGGGGCGATGACGGGCTGACGGACGAGGAAATCGAACGGCTGGACAAGACGGCCGAGCACATCTCGGACACCGAACGCCGATCGATGATGGCCGAACGCGACACCACCGACCGCTATCTTGCCGCCTATCTGAGCGAACGGGTCGGCAGCGAGTTTTCGGGGCGCGTCAGCGGGATTGCCCGGTTCGGGGTGTTCGTGAAGCTGGACGAAACCGGCGCCGACGGGCTCATTCCGGTGCGGTCGCTAGGGCGGGAGTATTTTCATTTCGACGCCGACAGCGGCACCCTGATGGGGGCCGATACCGGGCTGACCATCAGCATCGGCCAGCGCGTGACCGTGCGGCTGGTCGAGGCCTCGCCCGTGACCGGGGGGCTGGAGCTGGAACTGCTGTCGCTGGAGGACAAACCGATGCCGCGCGGGCCGCGCCCGGCGCGGCGGGCGAGTGGGCGCAAGGTCAAACCGACGCGGCAGAAACGCGACCGGCTCAAGAAGAAGGCCGCGCGGCGCAGGCGGTGATCGGCAAGGGCCCGCCGCCCGGCGCGGCCCGTCCCTTCCCGCGCTTTACGCATAGGCAGGGGCGGCTATTCTGGACCCGAGGCAGCGCGATGGGAACGGCATGGCACGGATCACCGGCAGATTTCGGGCGAGACGGGGCGGATTGGTCGTCGCGGCGGTTCTGTGCGCCGGCATCGCGCAGGCGGCCGGGCCGGTCGATCATTCGCTGCGCCCGCTCGCGCGGCCCGGCATGGTGATGCACCCCGCCCCGGCCTCGGCCAGCGCCTTTGACGCCTGGGCCACGGATTTCCGCCGCAGGGCGGAGGCGCTCGGCATCGACCGCGCGTTGATCGACCGCGCCTTTCTTGGCGTGTCCTTCGACCCCGCGATCCTGAAACGCGACGAAAACCAGTTCCAGTTCACGAAAACGGTCGGGCAATTTCTGAAAACCGCCGTGTCGGAGGCCCGGATCCGCAACGGGCGGGCCGCGATGCGCAAATACGCCGCCGATCTGGCCGCTATCGAGGCGCGTTACGGCGTGGAAAAGCAGATCGTCGCCGCGATCTGGGGGCTGGAGAGCGCCTATGGCGCCTGGCGCGGCTCGACCGATGTTCTCAGCGCGCTGGCTACGCTGGCTGCCACCAGCCGGCGCGGGGCGTTTTTCGAAACGCAACTGATCGCCGCGCTCACCATCCTGCAACGGGGCGAGGCGCGCGCCACCGACCTGCGCGGCAGCTGGGCGGGCGCGATGGGGCACACCCAGTTCATGCCGACCTCCTATCTGCAATATGCCGAGGATTTCGACGGCGACGGGCGGCGCGACATCTGGTCGGACGACCCGCGCGATGCGCTGGCCTCAACCGCGGCCTATCTGGCGGCGCACGGCTGGACCCACGGCCAGCCCTGGGGGGTGGAGGTGCGCCTGCCCGAGGATTTCGACTATCTGCTGGCCGACCGGCGAATCGAGAAGATGCCGTCGGACTGGGCCGCGCTGGGGGTGAGAGGGATCGACGGCCAGCCGGTGCCCGATCACGCGCCGGCCTCGATCCTGCTGCCGGGCGGGCACCGGGGGCCGGCCTTCATGATCTTTCCCAATTTCGCGGTGCTGGAGCGTTACAACACCGCCGACGCCTATGTAATCGGCGTGGGCCATCTGGGCGACCGGCTGATGGGGGCGGGACCGGTCGGGCACCCCTGGCCGGACGACCGGGCGCTGACCTATGACGAACGGATCGAACTGCAGCGCCGCCTGACCGAACGGGGCTTTGACACGCAAGGCATCGACGCGCGGATCGGGCCGCTGACCATCAACGCAGTGCGCGCCTTTCAGAACGCCCAAGAGCTCATTCCCGACGGCTATCCGTCACCCGCGCTGCTGGCCCGTCTGCGCGGCGCGGGGGGCTGAGTTCCGCCCGGCGCGGATGCAGGGAAAAAACCGCAAACTTTCCCTTGCCCCTGCGCCCACCCTCCCTTATAGGAGCGCATCTCGCGGATTCCGGTGACGGGATTCGTGTGTCTTTTGTTTTGTCCACCGGGATCAGGGTGACCCTTGCCAAAGGTCGGGGCCCTCCGGTGTTCGAGGAAAGAGGAAAAAGGCGATGAACGCCCAGGAACTGAGAGAAAAGACCCCGGACCAGCTCCGGGAGGACCTGGCGGCGCTGAAGAAGGAAGCGTTCAACCTGCGCTTTCAACAGGCGACCGGCCAGCTTGAGAACACCGCGCGGATGCGCACCGTCCGCCGCGACATTGCACGGGTGCTGACCGTGCTGAACGAAAAAGCCGCAGAAGCTGCGAACTGAGGAGCCTGATCGATGCCCAAACGTATCCTGCAAGGCACCGTCACCAGTGACGCCAACGACCAGACCGTGACCGTCCTGGTGGAACGCCGCTTCCGCCATCCTGTTCTGAAGAAAACGGTTCGCAAGTCCAAGAAATACCGGGCTCACGATCCGAAGAACGCCTTCAAGGTCGGCGACACCGTTCGCATCATCGAATGCGCGCCGAAATCGAAGACGAAACGCTGGGAGGTTCTGGAGGCGTAAGCCTGCGAACCTTTCGGTTTGAGCGAAACCCTGGGGGAATGAACGAGAACAGCCCCCACAGGTCGGGAGAAACCACATGATCCAGATGCAGACCAATCTGGATGTCGCTGACAACTCCGGCGCCCGCCGGGTTCAGTGCATCAAGGTCCTGGGTGGTTCCAAGCGGAAATACGCGTCGGTGGGTGACATCATCGTCGTGTCCGTCAAGGAAGCCATCCCGCGCGGCCGCGTGAAGAAAGGCGACGTCCGCAAGGCCGTCGTCGTGCGCACCGCCAAGGAAGTCCGCCGCGAGGACGGCACCGCGATCCGTTTCGATCGCAACGCCGCCGTGATCCTCAACAACAACCTCGAGCCGATCGGCACCCGGATCTTCGGGCCGGTGGTGCGCGAGCTGCGGCAGAAGAACTTCATGAAGATCATCTCGCTCGCCCCGGAGGTGCTGTAAGATGGCTGCCAAACTGAAGAAGGGCGACAAGGTGATCGTGCTTGCCGGCAAGGACAAGGGCAAGCAGGGCACCATCACGCAGGTCATGCCGAAGGAAGGCAAGGCCATCGTCGAAGGGCTGAACATCGCCATCCGCCACACCCGCCAGAGCCAGACCAGCCAGGGCGGCCGCCTGCCCAAGGCGATGCCGATCGACCTGTCGAACCTGGCGATCGTCGACAAGAACGGCAAACCGACCCGCGTCGGCTTTCGTATGGAAGGCGACAAGAAGGTCCGTTACGCCAAGACCACGGGGGACGTGATCGATGCTTGATGCCGCAAACTACACCCCGCGCCTGAAGGCCGACTACAAGGACCGCATCCGCGCCGCTCTGAAGGAAGAGTTCGGCTACAAGAACGACATGCAGATCCCGCGTCTGGAAAAGATCGTTCTGAACATCGGCTGCGGCGCCGAGGCCGTGAAGGATTCCAAAAAGGTCAAGTCGGCCCAGGAAGACCTGACTGCGATCGCCGGCCAGAAGGCCGTGGTCAACAAGGCCAAGAAGTCGATCGCCGGCTTCCGCGTCCGCGAAGGCATGCCGCTGGGCGTCAAGGTGACCCTGCGCGGCGACCGGATGTATGAATTCCTCGACCGCCTGATCACGATCGCCCTGCCCCGCGTCCGCGACTTTCGCGGCGTGAAGCCGGCCTTTGACGGCCGCGGCAACTTTGCCATGGGCATCAAGGAGCACATCGTGTTCCCGGAAATCGACTTCGACAAGGTCGACGAGGTCTGGGGCATGGATGTCGTGATCACCACCACGGCGAACACCGACGCTGAAGCCAAGGCGCTGTTGAAGCATTTCAACATGCCGTTCAACAGCTGAGCCTGAGAGGACTATCATGGCCAAGAAAAGCATGATCGAACGCGAGAAGAAGCGCCAGCGCCTGGTGGCGAAATACGCCGAAAAGCGTGCCGCGCTGAAAGAGATCGCGAATGACGAAAGCCGCCCGATGGAAGAGCGCTTCAAGGCGCGTCTGAAACTGGCGAAACTGCCCCGCAACAGCTCGCCCACGCGGCTGCACAACCGCTGCCAGCTGACGGGCCGCCCGCACGCCTATTACCGCAAGCTGAAAGTCAGCCGTATCGCGCTGCGGGAACTGGGCTCCGCCGGTCAGATCCCCGGCATGGTGAAGTCGAGCTGGTAAGGAGAGAGTGAGATGAACGATCCTATCGGCGATATGCTCACCCGTATCCGCAACGCGCAGATGCGCGGCAAGTCCACCGTGACCACGCCGGCATCCAAGCTGCGGGCCTGGATTCTCGACGTGCTGGCGGAGGAAGGCTATATCCGCGGCTACGAAAAGACCACGGATGCCAACGGCCATCCGGCGCTCGAGATCAGCCTGAAATACTTTGATGGCACCCCTGTCATCCGCGAGATCAAGCGGGTCTCCAAGCCCGGCCGTCGCGTTTACATGGGCGTCAAGGACATCCCGCAGGTCCGTCAGGGCCTGGGCGTGTCGATTGTCTCCACCCCCAAGGGTGTGATGTCGGATGCGAACGCACGCGCGGCCAATGTCGGCGGCGAAGTGCTTTGCACGGTCTTCTGAGGAGGTCGCCCATGTCTCGTATTGGTAAGCAGCCGGTCGAGTTGCCCAGCGGCGTCACCGCGACCGTGTCGGGCCAGACCATCGAGGTCAAGGGGCCGAAAGGCACCCGCAGCTTTACCGCCACCGACGATGTCGCGCTGGTGGTCGAGGACAACGTCGTCAAGGTTCAACCGCGCGGCAAGTCCAAGCGTGCCCGCCAGCAGTGGGGCATGTCCCGCACCATGGTGCAGAACCTCGTCACCGGCGTGACCCAGGGCTTCAAGAAAGAGCTGGAGATCAACGGTGTGGGGTATCGTGCCCAAATGCAGGGCAACAAACTCAAGCTGAACCTCGGCCTGAGCCACGACGTCGAATACGAAGCGCCCGCGGGCGTGACCGTTTCGGCGCCCAAGCAGACCGAGATCGTCGTGGAAGGCATCGACCAGCAGCTCGTCGGCCAGGTTGCCGCGGAAATCCGCGCCTGGCGCAAGCCCGAGCCCTACAAGGGCAAGGGCATCAAATACAAGGACGAGTACATCTTCCGCAAGGAAGGCAAGAAGAAGTAAGGACGCGAAAAATGGCAAACAGCAAAAGAACCCTGTTTCTGAAGCGCCGCCTGCGCGTTCGGAACAAGCTTCGCAAGGTCAATGTCGGCCGTCCGCGGCTGAGCGTGTACCGTTCGAACAAGAACCTCAGCGTACAGCTGATCGACGACGTTCGTGGCGTGACCCTGGCCTCGGCCTCGACCTTGGAAAAGGATCTGGGCCTGGTCGGCAAGAAGAACGTCGAAGCCGCGGCCAAGCTGGGCGCGGTGATCGCCGAGCGCGCCAGGAAAGCCGGCGTCGAAGAGGCCTATTTCGACCGTGGCGGCTATCTCTACCACGGCAAGGTCAAGGCGCTGGCCGACGCCGCCCGCGAAGGCGGACTGAAGCTCTGATGCAAAGCGTGGGCGGCGCGGGTTGCGTGCCGCCCCGATGATCCGGGGGTTCCGGCCCTGATCGGGCAACACCGGGGCCCACCTGGATTGGACGAACCGGCGCCATGCGCCACCAAGAGAAGGGAATGCCGAATGGCAGAACGTGAAAACCGCCGGGGCGGCCGCCGCGACCGCGAGGAAGCCCCTGAATTCGCCGATCGCCTGGTCGCGATCAACCGTGTGTCCAAGACCGTGAAGGGCGGCAAGCGCTTCGGCTTCGCGGCTCTGGTGGTCGTGGGCGACCAGAAGGGCCGGGTCGGCTTTGGCAAGGGCAAGGCCAAGGAAGTGCCCGAAGCCATCCGCAAGGCCACCGAGGCCGCCAAGCGCAACATGATCCGCGTGCCGCTGAAAGAGGGCCGCACCCTGCACCACGACATCGAAGGTCGCTGGGGCGCCGGCAAGGTCGTGATGCGCACCGCGCCGGAAGGCACCGGGATCATCGCCGGTGGTCCGATGCGCGCCGTGTTCGAGATGCTGGGCGTCAAGGACGTGGTGTCCAAGTCGATCGGCTCGCAGAACCCCTACAACATGATCCGCGCCACCATCGACGGCCTGACCAAGACCCAGTCGCCGCGCATGGTCGCCCAGCGCCGCGGCAAGAAGGTCGCCGACATCCTGCCCAAGCGGGACGAAGCGCCGGCCCAGCAGCCGGCCGAAGCGTAAGGAGACGTCAACATGGCCAAAACCATCGTCGTCAAGCAGATCGGCAGCCCGATCCGTCGCCCGGCCAAGCAGCGCCAGACGCTGATCGGACTTGGACTGAACAAGATGCACAAGACCCGCGAACTGGAGGATACTCCGGCCATCCGTGGCATGGTCGCCAAGATCCCGCACCTCGTGGAGATCATCGAAGAGCGCGACTGAGGCATGATCGCCTCGCATGACAATGCGAACGCCCCCGGAATCCGGGGGCGTTTTTTCATTGCCCGGCGGGCAGGACGCTCAGACCTCGACCTTGATCCGCTTCTGCTCTCCAACGCCGAAGACGCGCTTGTAGCGTTCGATCTCTTCCGGCGGCCCCATCGCCTTTTCGGGGTTGTCGCTCAGCTTGACCGTGGGCCGGCCATTCGCGGCAGCCGCCTTACAAACCAGCGAAAACGGCGCCAGCGCATCGCCCGGCACCAACCCGCGAAAATCGTTGGTCAACAGCGTGCCCCAGCCATAGGACACCTTGGCGCGATGGGCGAAGCGCTTGTGCAGATCCAGAATCTTGTCCACGTCCAGCGCATCGGAAAAGATGATCCGCTTCTGCCGTGGATCCTCGCCGCGCGATTTCCACCAGGCGATCGCGGTTTCCGCGCCTTCGACGGGGTCTCCGCTGTCGATACGGATGCCGGTCCAGCTGGCCAGCCAGTCCGGGGCACGCTCCAGAAACCCCTTGGTCCCGAAGGTGTCCGGCAGGATGATGCGCAGGTTGCCTTCGTGTTCCTCGTGCCAGTCCTTGAGCACTTCATAGGGCGCCTGCGCCAGTTCCTCGTCGGTGTCCGCCAGCGCCGCATAAACCATCGGCAGTTCATGCGCGTTGGTACCGATCGCCTCCAGATCGCGATTTTTGGCGATCAGGCAGTTCGACGTGCCCACAAAGCCCTCGCCCAGCCCTTCGGTCATCGCCTGCACGCACCAGTCCTGCCACAGAAAGGAATGGCGGCGGCGCGTGCCGAAATCGGCGATCTTGATGCCCTCGACGGCGCGCAGGCGTTCGACCTTTTCCCACAGCTTGGTCATCGCGCGGGCATAGAGCACCTGCAGCTCGAACCGGCGCATCTTGTGCAGCACCGCCCGCCCGCGCAGCTCCATCAGCACGGCAAGCGCCGGGATCTCCCACAGCATCACCTCGGGCCACTTGCCCTCGAAGGTCAGCTCATACTGGCCGTCGCGCTTTTCCAGGTGATAGGGCGGCAGGCGCAGACCCTCGAACCATTCCATGAAGTCGGGACGGAACATCTGCCGCTTGCCGTAGAACATGTTGCCGCGCAGCCAGGTGCTCTCGCCTCGGGTGAGCCGCAGGGTGCGGATGTGGTCCAGCTGTTCGCGCAGCTCGCCTTCGTCCACCAGTTCCGCCAGCCGGATGTGCTTGGAGCGGTTGATCAGGCTGAAGGTGACAACGGTGTCGGGCTTGTTGCGGAACACCGACTGGCACATCAGCAGCTTGTAGAAATCCGTGTCGATCAGCGACCGCACGATGGGGTCGATCTTCCACTTGTGGTTCCAGACGCGGGTCGCGATATCCACCATGGGCTTGGGCTCCGTTTCTGCCGGCCCGGCAGACGCGTGCGCGCCGGCCGGGACAGTTCATGCGGATACCGCGCCGCGCCGCTTATCGCAAGCGCCGCGGGTTCAACGGCGGCCGACCCACCCCCCGCCCTGCGACAACACGACCCCAAGCGCCACGATCGCGGCGCCGGTGGCCTGCCGCCAGTCCCACGCGCCCCCCAGCGACAGCAGGATCACCATCACGTAGAAGGGCGCGATGTTGATGTGGAACGAGGCCACCGCAATCCCCAGCCGCCCCACCGAGGCGATCCACATCACCTGGCTGAGCGCCATGCCGGTGACCGCGTAGATCGTCAGCAGGCCGAACTGTTCCACCCCGACAGTGCCGCGCGGCAGCATGTCCGAGCCCATAGTGCCCATCACGGCCGTGACCAGCACCATCAACACCATGCCACCGGCCAGCGTGATCGTGGTGCGGCCCAGCGGGCTCAGGTCGGGGAAATCTTGCACCGCCTTCATGCTGCCCTAGGCAAAGACAAAGACCGAGGCAATCGCATAGGCCGCCCCCATCCCCAGATCGGCCGAGGGCGTGCCCTGCGTGGCCACCGCGCCGCCGATCACCGAGGCCGCCAGCCCCAGCACGAAACCGGGCGTCAGCCTGCGGCTGCGCTGCGCCATCTCCAGCAGCGTCGCCGCCAGCGGCGAGGCCGAGGCGATCAGCGCCACCGTCACCGGATCGGTCAGCGCCTGCGCCTTGAGCAGAAAGAACGCCCCCAGCCCAAAGCCCATGCCGCCCACCATCAGGCCATGCCCCCAGCGCGCGTGACGCGCCGCAGCCGGCCCGTCCGCCATGATCCAGACCGGCAGCAGGATCGCCACCGCCAGCACCAGCCGCGCGGCGGTCAGCGCAGCGGGGTGCCAGCTGTCCAGCAGGATCTCGGCCGCCGGAAAGCCCGCGGCCCATGTGACCATCGAGGCCACACACAAGGCATTGCCCGAAAGAATACCGCCCCGGCGGATCGCACCAACCTGCGAAAACCCCGCCGGATCATAGGGATAGGTCATGGAAACACCCGCAAGATCCGTTGCGTTCCTTGCTCCTCAATCCTCTGATTCGCGGCTTCCGTCTGGCCCGGATTCGACAAGGTGTCGTTTTCGGACTCCTTTCCTTTGCGCGGCCGGGTCGCTAAGCCTGAACGGACCGAACAAGGATTCCGAGCCAATGCCCCGCCTCGCCGCCAACATCTCGCTGCTGTTTTCCGAACTGCCGTTCTTCGACCGTTTCGAGGCCGCCGAGCGCGCGGGGTTCGCGGGCGTCGAGATCCTCTTTCCCTATGACGTCGCCGCAAAAGAGATCCGCCGCCGCCTGATCGCCAACGGGCTGGAACTGGTGCTGTTCAACGCGCCACCCCCCAACTACACCGGCGGCACGCCGGGCTATGCCGCCCTGCCCGACGGCGTGGAGCGGTTTCGCCACGACATGCGCCGCGTGGACCGCTTTGCCGAGGAACTGCGCCCCGGCCTGATCCATGTGATGGCCGGTTACACGGACGATCCGCGGGCCGAAGAGACCTTCGTGGCAAACCTGCAATGGCTGGCCGACACCTGGCCGCGCAGGCGGTTCACCATCGAGCCGCTGAACGCGAGCAACCAGCCGGGATATTTCCTGAACGACTACGGCCTTGCCGCGCGGGTGCTGGACCGGGTGGACCGGCCCAATGTCGGACTGCAATTCGACAGCTATCACGCCCAGATGATCCACGGCGACGCGCTGGAGGTCTGGCGCCGCTTTGGCCATCGCGCCTTTCACGTTCAGATCGGGCAGGCCCCGGACCGCCGCCAACCGGGGTCCGGCCCGATCGACTTTGCCACGCTGTTCGACGCTATCGAAGCCAGCGGTTATGACGGCTGGATCAGCGCCGAATACAACCCCACCACGCCGGACACGCGCGAGTCCCTGGGCTGGATGCCGGCCTGACGGGTCAGTGCGCCTCGGCCCAGTTGTCACCCACGCCTGCGTCCACGGTCAGCCGCACGTCCAGCTTCACCGCGGGTTCGGGCGCGTTTTCCATCACCGAGCGGGCGATCTCGATGGTCTTGTCCACCGCATGCTCGGCCACTTCGAACAGCAGTTCGTCATGCACCTGCAACAGCATCTTCGCGGGCAGGCCGGCGATCGCGTCGGGCATGCGGATCATCGCCCGCCGGATCACGTCCGCGGCCGTGCCCTGGATCGGCGCGTTGATCGCCGCGCGGCGGGCGAACCCGGCCCGCGGCCCCCTGGCCGCGATTTCCGGCGTATTGATGCGCCGGCCGAACAGGGTGCGGACGAACCCGTGCTCCTTGGCAAAGGCAACCGTGTCGTCCATGTAGGCCCGGATGCCGGGGAAGCGTTCGAAGTAGCGGTCTATGAATTCCTGCGCTTCGCTGCGCGGAATGCGCAGGTTGCGCGACAGGCCAAAGGCCGAGATGCCGTAGATCACCCCGAAATTGATCGCCTTGGCGCGGCGGCGGATCTCCGGCGTCATCTGGTCCAGCGGCACGTCGAACATCTCGGAGGCGGTCATGGCGTGGATGTCCAGCCCGTCGGCAAAGGCCTGTTTCAGCGCCGGGATATCGGCGATATGGGCCAGAATCCGCAATTCGATCTGGCTGTAGTCCAGCGACACGATCTTGTTGCCCGGCTCGGCGACGAATGCCTTGCGGATGCGGCGGCCTTCCTCGGTGCGCACGGGGATGTTCTGCAGGTTGGGATCGGTCGAGGCCAGCCGCCCCGTGTTCGCCCCCGCGATCACATATGACGTATGCACCCGCCCCGTTTCCGGGTTGATGTGGTCCTGCAGCGCATCCGTATAGGTCGATTTCAGCTTGGCCAGCTGCCGCCAGTCCAGCACCCGCGCCGCCAGTTCGTTGCCCTCGGCGGCGAGATCTTCCAGAACGTCCGCCCCCGTGGCATAGGCGCCGGTCTTGCCCCGCTTGCCGCCCTCGATCCCCATCTTGTCGAACAGGATCTCGCCCAGCTGTTTGGGGCTGCCGACATTGAACTCCTCGCCCGCCAGTTCGTGGATCTCGGATTCGAGCGCGGCCATTTTCTGCGACAGCCCGTTGGACATGCGGCCGAGCGTGTCGCGGTCCACCTTGATGCCGTCCATCTCCATCCGCGCCAGAACCGGCACCAACGGGCGTTCCAGCGTCTCATAGACGGTTGTCACCCGCGCCCGGTGCAGCTGGGGCTTGAACACGCGCCACAGCCGCAGCGTGATGTCGGCATCCTCGGCGGCGTAAGCCACGGCGTCCTCGATCTTGACCTTGTCGAAGGTGATCGCCGACTTGCCAGAGCCCAACAGCGGCTTGATCGGGATCGGCGTGTGGTTCAGGTAGCGTTCGGACAGCGTGTCCATCCCATGCCCGTGCAGGCCCGCGTGCATGGCATAGGACAACAGCATCGTGTCGTCGATCGGCGCGACGTCGATCCCGTGCCGGGCCAGGATCTTGGCGTCGTATTTCATGTTCTGCCCGATCTTCAGGATCGAGTCGTCCTCCAGCACCGGCTTCAGCATGCCCAGCGCCTGCGCCTTGTCCATCTGCCCTTCGGCCAGCGCGTCCGAGCCAAAGAGGTCATCGGTCGCGCCGTCCTTGTGCCCCAGCGGGATGTAGCAGGCCGAACCCGGCTCGACCGCCAGCGAGATACCCACCAGATCGGCGCGCATCTCGTCCAGGCTGGTGGTTTCGGTGTCCACCGCCACCCAGCCGCGGAACTGGATCAGGTCGATCCAGCGTTGCAGCGCCTGGGCGTCGCGGACGCATTCGTAATTGGCCGAATCGAAAGGCTGATCGTCCGGTGCCGGCGCATCACCGGCAGGGTCCGGCGCCTTTTCGGGGATGACCGGCGGCTCCACCCCCAGCTTTTCGGCGATCCGCCGCGACAGGGTGCGAAACTCCATCTCGGCCAGAAACGCCAGCAACTTGTCCGGGTCCGGCTCGCGCAGCTCCAGATCGTCCAGCGACACGTCCAGGGGCATCTTGCAGTCGAGCTGCACCAGCTTCTTCGACAGCTCGATCTGGTCGCGTTTCTCGATCAGGGTCTGACGGCGCTTGGGCTGCCTGATCTCCTCGGCATGGTCCAGCAACGTTTCCAGATCGCCCCATTCGTTGATGAGAAGCGCCGCCGTCTTGATCCCGATCCCCGGCGCGCCGGGGATGTTGTCAATGCTGTCGCCCGCCAGCGCCTGCACGTCCACGACCTTTTCCGGCGGCACGCCGAACTTCTTGATCACGCCGTCGCGGTCGATGCGGATGTTTTTCATCGGGTCCATCATCTCGACCCCGCCGCCGACCAGCTGCATCAGATCCTTGTCCGAGGACACGATCGTCACCCGCCCCCCGGCCTGCCGCGCCCGGCAGGTCAGCGTGGCGATGATGTCGTCGGCCTCGAAGCCTTCGAGCTCGATCGAAGGGATGTTGAACGCCTCGGTCGCAGCCCGCGTCAGCGGGATCTGCGGGCGCAGATCCTCGGGCATCTCTTCGCGGTTGGCCTTGTAGTCGGGAAACAGCTTGTGGCGGAAATTGTCGCCCTTGGCATCGAAGATCACCGCCAGATGGGTCGGCGCATCCGCGCCGTGGTCGCCGTCCACATAGCGTTGCAGCATGTTGCAGAACCCGGCCACCGCGCCCACGGGCAAACCGTCGGATTTCCGCGTCAGCGGCGGCAGGGCGTGATAGGCGCGAAAAATGAAGGCCGAGCCGTCGATCAGGTGCAGGTGGCACCCCTTGCCGAAATTCGAATCCGTCATGCTGCGTCGCCCACCCGTTCCTGTTGCTGCCGGACTGCGCCCGTTATCGGCCATGACGGCGCACATCGCAATCGCCGCGTGCCCTCCGGCCGGGGAACACGCGGCATGAAAAGGATCGCGTCAGCGGGTGCCGAGGCTCAGGCGGCCTTGTCCTCGTGGCCCTTGAGCACGTATTTGCAGTCGCAATAGGGGCACTCGATCCAGCCCTGCCCTTCGGGGATGTGCAGCCAGACCCGCGGATGGCCCAGCGCGCCTTCGCCGCCGTCACAGGCAATGCGCGTGGTTTCGACGATCTTGATTTCAGGCGCTTTTGTCGTCATCTTCCCGGCTGTCCTTCTGGTTGGTGGCGCATCGCGCGCCGCGACCTCGAGTCACCGGCGTTTATGAGCGATCAGAGGCCAGGGGGCAAGAGCCCGCCCTACCCGCCGCGCCGCGCCCGAAGCCGCGCGAAATAGTCCAGCCGGCGTTTCAGCTCGCGCTCGAACCCGCGTTCGACCGGCTGGTAGAGCACCGGGCGTTTCACGCCTT
Organism: Jhaorihella thermophila; assembly: GCF_900108275.1. GTDB lineage: Bacteria > Pseudomonadota > Alphaproteobacteria > Rhodobacterales > Rhodobacteraceae > Jhaorihella > Jhaorihella thermophila. The sequence goes on along the minus strand of NZ_FNVD01000005.1, from coordinate 203,981 downwards.
CGGGGAAATAGTTCTGCCCCGAAAACCCGTCCTCGGCATCGTGGTCGTATTCATAGCCCGCCCCATAGCCCTGGTCCTTCATCAGCGCCGTTGGCGCGTTCAGGATATGCTTGGGCGGGGGCGCGCTGCCGGTCTTTTTGGCCAGCCGCATCGCCGCCTTGTAGGCCACATAGCCCGCGTTCGATTTGGGCGCGAGCGCGAGATAGGCCACCGCCTGCGCCAGCGCCAGTTCGCCCTCGGGGCTGCCGAGGCGTTCATAGGTTTCCCAGGCGTGCAGGCAGATGGTCTGGGCCTGCGGGTCGGCCAGCCCGATATCCTCGACCGCCATCCGCGTGATCCGGCGCGCCAGATAGCGCGGATCCTCGCCCCCCTGCAGCATCCGCGCCAGCCAGTAGAGCGCCGCGTCCGGGTCCGAGCCGCGCACGGATTTGTGCAGGGCCGAAATCAGGTTGTAATGCTCGTCTCCGCTCTTGTCGTATTTCGCCGCCCGTCGCATCAACCGCCGGGCCAGCGCGTCGGGGTCCAGGGGTTGCTCCACCCGCCAGGCCGCGACCTGCTCTACCAGGTTCAACAGCGCCCGCCCGTCGCCGTCGGCCATTTCCTGCAAGGCCTCGCGCGCGGGACCGGTGAGCGGCAGCTTGCGGCCCAGTTCGGCCTCGGCCCGCTGCATCAGCCGTTCCAGATCCGCAAGCGACAGCCGTTCCAACACCAGCACCTGCGCGCGACTCAGCAGCGCGGCGTTCAGCTCGAAGGACGGGTTTTCCGTGGTCGCCCCGACCAGAAGGATCGTGCCGTCCTCCATATGCGGCAGGAATCCGTCCTGCTGGGCCTTGTTGAAGCGGTGGATCTCGTCCACGAAAAGCAGCGTCCCCTGCCCGTTCTGCCGCCGGATCTTCGCCGCCTCGAACACTTTCTTCAGTTCGGGCACGCCGGTGAAGATTGCGCTGATCTGCACGAAATGAAGATCTGTTTCATCGGCCAGAAGCCGCGCGATGGTGGTCTTGCCCACCCCCGGCGGACCCCAGAAGATCAGGCTGCCGAGCGACCCGGACTCCAGCATCACCCGCAGCGGCGCATCCGGCCCCAGCACCTGGTCCTGCCCGATCACTTCGGCCAGCGTTCTCGGCCGCAGCCGGTCGGCCAGCGGCCGGTGCGGGGCGGCGTGATCACCGGTTTCCTCGGGGCTGTCGAACAGGTCGGCCACGACGGTCAGAGCCTCAGCCGCAGACTGACCCGCTGGCCCTGCCGCAACAGGTCGATCCGCAGCCAGCGGCCCGGCCGTGTCAGGGCGCGGCGCACGTCGCGCGGCCGTTCCACCGCCTCGCCGTTGATGGCGACAATCACATCCCCCGCGCGCAGCCCCGCCGGCCCGGCATAGGGGCCCGGTTCGGTCACTACCACCCCGTCCAGCGACAGCGGCAGGCCGAACCGCAGCATGGTGCGCGGGTTGATCCGCGCCACCTTGAGGCCGGGAAACACGGTGCGGTCGCCCAGTTCGGTTTCTTCCGCCGGCGGATCGTCGGGCGGCGGCATCATGGCGACTTCGATCTCTTTCGTCCGGCCATTGCGCAGCCGCGTAACCCGCGCCTTGTGACCGATCCCCGCCACCACCATGCGGAACATCATCTCGGCGGGGGAATTGACCTCTTGCCCGTCAACATGGGTGATCAGGTCGCCCACGCGAAAGCCCGCGCGGGCAAAGGGGCTGGCCGGATGCAGGTCGGAAATCAGGAAACCCTGCGGCAGATCCAGCCCCAGTGAGGCGGCCAGGTCCGCGTCCACCGATTGCCCCGCCATCCCGGCCCAGGGGCGGACGAATTCCCGGTTTCCCGCCCGCGCCTGCGCGAGAAATTCGCGCACGAGATTGGCGGGGATCGCAAAACCGATGCCGTTCGACCCGCCGGACCGGGTCAGGATCGAGGTGTTGATGCCGATGAGCCGCCCGTTCACGTCGATCAGCGCCCCGCCCGAGTTGCCGGGATTGATTGGCGCGTCGGTCTGGATGAAATAGCCGCGTTCGTTGCCCACCGACGTGCCCGACCGCGCCAGCCCCGAAATGATGCCGCTGGACACGGTCTGCCCCACCCCGAACGGGTTGCCGATGGCCAGCACCAGCTCGCCGACCTCGACCCTGTCGGAATCGCGCAATTCCAGATACGGCAGGTCGCGCGCATCTTTCAGCCTGAGAATGGCGAGATCCAGCGCCTCGTCGCCCAACAGCACCTCGGCCTCGTATTCCCGCCGGTCCTTCAGCACCACGCGGATGTCGGTCGCGCGTCCCACGACGTGAAAGTTCGACACCACGATTCCGTCCGGCGTCAGGATCACCCCCGATCCCAACGAGTTCTGAATCCGTGGGCGCGGCTGGGCGAAATCGCGAAAGAACTGCTCAAAGAACGGATCGCCCGCAAAGGGGGATCGTTCCTGCGTCACCGTGCGCGCATAGATGTTCACCACCGCCGGAGCGGATTTCTTCACCACCGGAACAAAGCTCAGCGAAATCTCGGCGGGAGACTGCGGCACGCGGGTTTCGGCCCCTGCCGCCGCCGCGGAGACCAGCGTGAGCGCAATCAACAGAATACGGAACATGGCGCCTCCTCGGGGTTTGACCCTTGATATGCGCGGGCGATCTGGCAATTGCAAGAAACCCCGCGACCCGTGGCCTCACCCTCTTGCGCCGAAGGGGCTGAATGCAAAGATCAGTTTCGAACAAGGACGGTCCGCCCACGCGACCGGGCATTCAAGAGAGGGGTAACTGAAATGATCGAACTCAAGAACGGTATCTGGATCGTCGTCGCGGATCAGGAAAAGGCGCTGTTCCTGCGCAACATCACCGATCATCAGGATCCCAACTTTGAGGTGATCCGCAAGGAAGAGTTCGACAGCGAGGCCTTCCGCCCGGAAACCGAGGCCGGGCGCCGGGCCGACAAGGGGCCGAACCAGAAGTCGGCCGTGAACGATGCGGACGCCTGGCACGATCTGGCGCGCGATACCTTTGCCCGCGATCTTGCCGAGATCCTCTATAGGCAGGCGCACAAGGGGGCGTTCAAGCGCATCGTGATCGCCGCAGCGCCGGACGTTCTCGGCGCGCTGCGCGACGAGTTGCACAAAGAAGTCGCCGAACGGGTCGTGGCCGAGATCCCCAAGACTCTGACCAATCACCCGGTCGATCAGCTCGAAAAGGTCGTCAAGGCGGAGCTCGAGGCCATGTAGCCGCACGAAAAAGCCGCCCCGAACGGGTCGGGGCGGCATATTCGGCCGTGGGACCGGCCGGAAAAACAGAGATTTATTCTTCGGCGGCCTCTTCTTCGGCAAGGCGGGCCTTGTCGGCGGCACCTTTCGCGTTCGGGTCACGGTCCACCAGTTCGATGATCGCCATCGGCGCCATGTCGCCATAGCGGAAGCCGGCCTTGAGCACGCGGGTATAGCCACCATTGCGCTCGGCATAGCGGGGGCCGAGAACCTCGAACAGCTTGGCGACGTGCTTGTCCTGCTTGAGCCGGGCCGCCGCCTGACGGCGGGCGTGCAGGTCGCCGCGCTTGCCCAGCGTGATCAGCTTGTCCATGATCCGCTTGAGTTCCTTGGCCTTGGGCAGGGTGGTCTTGATCTGCTCGTGCTCGATCAACGAGCCGGCCATGTTGGCGAACATCGCCTTGCGGTGTTCGTGGGTGCGGTTCAGGCGGCGATAGCCTTTTGCGTGACGCATTGTTCAGTTCCTTCTTTCACGTTTTGCTTTGTCCGGCGGCCGATGCGTGTCAGCCGCTCTCCTTGGGGCGGGTGCCCGGGGTCCACGGCGCAGTGCCGCGCCGTGGAGACGGGACGCCTCAGTAGGCGTCCTCGTATTTCTTGGCCAGTTCCTCGATGTTGTCCGGCGGCCAGTCCTCGACATCCATGCCCAGGTGCAGGCCCATGCCCGACAGCACTTCCTTGATCTCGTTCAGCGACTTGCGGCCGAAGTTCGGGGTCCGCAGCATCTCGGCCTCGGTCTTCTGGATCAGATCGCCGATATAGACGATGTTGTCGTTCTTCAGGCAGTTTGCCGATCGGACCGACAGTTCCAGTTCGTCCACCTTCTTGAGCAGCAGCGGGTTGAATTCCAGCTCTTCGCCCTCGTCGGCGCGGCCGGCGGCTGCGGGTTCCTCGAAGTTGACGAAGATCGACAGCTGGTCCTGCAGGATCCGCGCGGCAAAGGCCACGGCGTCCTCGGGCGTGACCGAGCCGTCGGTTTCCACCTTCATGGTCAGCTTGTCATAGTCCAGAACCTGGCCTTCGCGGGTCGGCTGAACGTCGTAGGAAACCTTCTTGACCGGCGAATAGATCGCGTCGATCGGGATCAGGCCGATCGGGGCGTCTTCGGGCTTGTTCTTCTCGGCCGAGACATAGCCCTTGCCGGTGTTGACGGTCAGCTCCATGTAGAGATCCGCGCCATCGTCCAGGTGGCAGATGACGTGATCGCGGTTGAGAACCTCGATGCCGGCGCTTTCGCTGATGTCGCCGGCGGTCACGACCGCAGGACCACGGGCCGAGATCGACAGGCGCTTGGGCCCTTCGACTTCCATCTTCAGGGCGACGCCCTTGAGGTTCAGGATGATGTCGGTCACGTCCTCGCGCACGCCAGCGACCGAGGAAAACTCGTGCAGGACGTTGTCGATCTGCACGCTGGTGATCGCAGCCCCCTGCAGCGACGACAGCAGCACCCGCCGCAGCGCGTTGCCCAGCGTCAGACCAAAGCCGCGCTCCAGCGGTTCGGCGACGATCGTGGCCTGCCGCGACGGATCGGCGCCCGGCTTGATCTCGAGCTGCGTCGGCTTGATCAGTTCCTGCCAGTTCTTGTGGATCATGTAGTACCCTCCATTCCTGTCTGCGCCCCATGTCCGAAAGGCGCAGACGCCCGAGGTTCAAAACGGCGTGCTGGGGCCGTGCGGATGACACGGCCCCAGCGATGATTTCTTGCGCTCAGACGCGGCGACGCTTGGGCGGGCGGCAGCCGTTGTGCGGAATCGGCGTCACGTCGCGGATCGACGTGATGTTGAAGCCGATCGCAGCCAGCGCCCGCAGCGCCGATTCACGGCCCGAACCGGGGCCCTGAACCTCGACTTCCAGCGTCTTGACGCCATGCTCCTGCGCCTTGCGGCCGGCGTCTTCGGCGGCCAGCTGGGCGGCATAGGGGGTCGACTTCCGCGAGCCCTTGAAGCCCATCGTGCCGGCCGAGGACCAGGCAATCGCGTTGCCCTGCACGTCCGAGATCAGGATCTTGGTGTTGTTGAAGGTCGAATTCACATGCGCCACGCCAGCGGCGATGTTCTTGCGTTCCTTGCGGCGAAGGCGGGTCTTGTCACGAGCCATGTTCCTGCCTCCTTATTTCTTCTTGCCGGCGATGGGCTTGGCCGGCCCCTTGCGGGTGCGGGCGTTGGTGTGGGTGCGCTGGCCGCGAACCGGCAGGTTCCGGCGGTGACGCAGGCCACGATAGCAGCCAAGATCCATCAGGCGCTTGATGTTCATCTGCACTTCGCGGCGCAGGTCGCCTTCGACCGTGTAGTTCTGGTCGATATGTTCACGAATCTTCAGGACTTCGGCGTCCGACAGTTCGTTCACGCGACGGCTCGGCTCGATGCCGACAGCTTCGCAGATCTTCTCGGCCGAGGTGCGGCCGATTCCGTGGATATAGGTGAGGGCGATGGGCACCCGCTTTGCAGTCGGGATGTTAACGCCGGCAATACGTGCCACGTTTCTTCTTCCTTTCGTTGCGGTTCCGTAATTCCAGAACCTTTTTTCACAACGCTCGACCTTGGCGGCGATGCCAGTGGGCCCAGCAGTTCATGAGGTGGTCCCGCGCGGGCAGGCGAATCCCTTCCGCGCGAAGCGATTCCCTTGCGGGATGGGGGTCGATATGGGCTTTTCGCGATTGCGTCAAGCCCCCAATTACAGACTGTCCAGCACCCCGGCTATGGAGGTGCGCACCTCGTCGATCTCGCCCAGCCCATCGACCCGATGCAGCAGGCCCTTGGCATAGTAGTAACCGATCAGCGGCGACGTTTTCTTGTAGTATTCCATCAGCCGGTTGCGCAGGCTTTCCTCGTTGTCGTCCGCGCGGCGGCGAAAGTCGGACGCGCCGCATTTTTCGCACTTGCCGTCGGCCGGGATCGGCCTGGTGATGTCGTTGTAGACCTCGCCGCAACTGCCGCAGGTGGACCGCGCCGTGATCCGGGCGATCAGCGCCTCGTCATCGACCGCCAGCTCGATCACCGCATCCAGCTTCTGCCCCATCGACTCCAGCAGCTCGCCCAGCGCATCCGCCTGGGCCAGCGTGCGCGGGAACCCGTCGAAAATGAATCCGCCGCCGGCTTCGCCCTCGAGCTTTTCGCGGATCAGACCGATCACAATCTCGTCGGTGACCAGTTCGCCGCGGGCCATGATCTCGGCCACGCGGCGGCCCATCTCGGAACCGCTGTCCTTGGCCTCGCGCAGCATGTCGCCGGTGCTCAGCTGCACCATGCCGCGCTCTTCCACCAGAAACCTTGCCTGCGTTCCCTTGCCTGCCCCCGGAGGCCCCAGAAGTATGATATTCATCGACGCGACGGTACCCTTCTTCCGCGTTTGCGATTGCCCTTGCCACGCAGCTGCGACTTTTCGATCAGCCCCTCATACTGATGCGCAAGGAGATGGCTCTGAATCTGCTGGATCGTGTCCATGGTCACGCTGACCACGATCAGCACCGAGGTGCCGCCAAAGTAGAACGGAACCGCGAACTGGCCGCGCAGGAACTCGGGCAGCAGCATCACCGCCACCAGATAGATCGAGCCCACCACCAGAATCCGATTGACCACGTATTCCAGATATTCGGCGGTCTTCTTGCCGGGGCGGATGCCGGGGACAAAGCCGTTCTGGTTCTTGAGGTTCTCGGCCACGTCATCGGGCTTGAACGACACGTTGAAGGTGTAGAAATAGGCAAAGAACACGATCATGACCGCGTAGAACAGCAGATAAAGCGGCTGTCCGGGTCCGAAAAAGGCCAGCAGCCACGACATGATCGGCCCGCTTGCCGCGCCCTGGCTGAAGGTCGAGATCGTGGTCGGAAGCAGCAGAAGCGAACTGGCAAAGATCGCCGGGATCACGCCGGCGGGGTTGACCTTGACCGGCAGATGCGAAGACCCGCCGTCATAGACCTTCATTCCCACCTGGCGGCGCGGATACTGGATATGGATCTTGCGCAACGCCCGTTCCATGAACACCACGAAGGTCAGCACCACGACCACCATCACGATCACGCCGACGATCACCGCCGGGCTGATCGCGCCGCTGCGGCCCGAGGCAAAGAACTGCGCCAGTGCCGCCGGAATTTCCGCCACAATGCCGACAAAGATGATGAGCGACACGCCGTTGCCCACGCCGCGCTGGGTGATCTGTTCGCCCAGCCACATCAGGAACATGGTCCCGCCGACCAGCGTGATCATGGCCGAAAACCGGAAGAACAGCCCCGGATCCGTCGCCAGATCGCCCGCCTCCAGCGACACAGCCAGCCCGTAGGCCTGCAACGTGGCCAGCGCCACGGTGCCGTAACGGGTATACTGGTTCAGCTTCTTGCGGCCCTGTTCGCCCTCTTTCTTGAGCTGCTCCAGCGACGGCACCATCGACGCCAGCAGCTGCACGATGATCGAGGCCGATATGTAGGGCATGATCCCCAGCGCAAAGATGCCCATCCGCCCCAGCGCGCCGCCGGTGAACATGGAAACCATGCCGCCGATCCCCTGACCGGCCTGCTCCATGAATTCACGCAACGCGGCGCCGTCGATGCCCGGCACCGGGATGAAGGTGCCCAGCCGATAGACGATCAGAAGCCCGATGGTAAAGAGGATCCGGTTGCGCAGATCGGTGGCCTTGCCAAGGGCGGCCCAGCTGGTGTTCGCCGCCATCTGTTCTGCTGCTGATACCATGAATGCGGTCTCTTGTTGTGAAACGCCGCCCGGAACCGTTTTCCGGCTCGGGCGGCGTCATGGAAAACTGGGGTCTATGTAAGCGGCTCGCGCGCCGCTCACAAGCCGCAATTACGCTGCGGGCGCGTTTGCGACCTTCAGCGAGCCGCCCGCCTTCTCGACCGCCTCGATGGCAGCCTTCGAGGCACCGGTGACTTCCAGATTCACCTTGGCGGTGATGTCACCCTTGGCCAACACGCGGATGCCGTCCAGCTTGCGACGGACCAGGCCACTGGCAACCAGCGCATCCTCGGTGATCGCGGATTTGGCGTCCAGCTTGCCGGCATCGACGAATTTCTGAATGAGTCCGAGGTTCACCACGGCATATTTCTTGCGGTTGGGCTTGTTGAAGCCGCGCTTGGGCAGCCGCATGTAGAGCGGCATCTGCCCGCCTTCGTAGCCGTTGATGGCCACGCCCGAACGGGACTTTTGACCCTTGATACCCCGGCCGCCGGTCTTGCCGGTGCCGGAACCCGGACCGCGGCCCACGCGCTTGCGGGGTTTCGTCGCGCCGGGATTGTCGCGCAGTTCGTGCAGTTTCATGTCGCTTCTCCTGTTGCCGGATGTGACCCCCGAAGCGAACGGGGCCAAACGCGGCGTTTCGTGCTTTTCGAGTCGCGGCCCCTCGGCCACCGGGGGCGTATAGCCCCATCCCGCGCCTTTGGCAAGAAAGTGCACAGGCTCAAGACATCCGAGACGCGCGGGCGGCTTTGAGGGGGTCCGCCGAATCGTGGTGGAAGAGGTAATGCAGGGTTGGTTTCTGGCCAAGAACATCGTGGGGGCGGTGGGTGTTGTATCGGTGGGCGAAGGCGTCGATCAGCGGGTTGAATTCGGCGATCCGGTGGGGAGGATCGTAGACGGCGTAGAACTCGTAGCGCCAGGTTGCCTGCATGCGTTCGACGCGGCCGTTCATCTCTGGCGAGCGGGGCGGCAGCACCCACGGGGGCATCTTGCGCGCCGCGCAGGCGTCTTTGAGCCCCCCATGAACTCCGATCCGCCGTCGATCTGGATGACCTTCACGGGGAAGGACATCTCGGACACGAGCTTGTCGAGGAAGCGTGCCGCAGCACTGGCAGTAAGGCGGTGGACGGCCATGGCCACGCTTCAGCGCGAGGCGCAGTCGATGGCGGTGAACTGGCGGGCCTGCCGGCCGGCGCCGAGATTGACCTTGAAGCTGTCGATCTGCACCACCTCGCCGGGGGCGCGGGCCCGGAGCGCCTTGCGCAGCCTGCGGGCATGGGGCCGGCGCGGGCGGGGGGCGGCGCGGCGGGGCGAAGGCTTGGGCCATCAGCCACGGCAGGATGCGCCCTGCCGAGCTGTCGGAAACGGCAAAACCCCGCGCCCTCAGCACCGGGCCGAGCTTGCGCTTGCCCCATAGCGGGTTGTCCTCGTGCAGGCGCCTGAGGTCGGCCACCGGCGCCCGGTCCCAGCGCCGCTGACGCACGCGCCGCGCCCGGCGCTAGAGCGTCGCCCGGCTCACCCCCACTGCGGCTGCCGTCCGGGCGTTCCTGATAACCTGGCGAGGCACGCCAATAACCTGCATGGGGTTCTCCTCCTCTCTTGTCTCTCAACAACAGATTCGGAAAACCCCTCCTCAACCTCAAAGTCTCACATGTGTCTGAACCTGGACAGAATGCCGCGCGGCTTGGGGGGCCAAATCACTGGCTGGGCAGCGGGTCGTCGTTTTCCGGCGGGTTGAACACCGGGTTGTCGGTGAACCAGCCGTATTTCTCGTGCTGCTCGGCAAGCCATGCCTCGAGCTGCTTGGCGGCGTTGTAGGACAGGCCCGCGATCTGTTCTTCGCGCGTGCGGGTGTATCCCGACCCCAGCAGCGCCGAATCCGCCTCGGTGTTCTCGAATACCACCAGCTGATGCGGCTTGTCGTTCAGCTTGCGCGCGTCGTCATCGTCCCAGACCGTGACCAAAAGGACGAGAACGGATTTCGGGCTGTACAGAACCGGAACGCCGCCGGGGGCCAGCATGTAGCCTTCGACGCTGACGCCAAGATGATAAAGTTTGTCGCCATCATAGCGCCCCAGGCGCTCGGCGAAGGCGTTGGTCAGCGCGTCGATCCATTCTTCCTTGGTCGCCTCGCGCGAAACGGGGCCCTTCTGCATCTTGGGCGCAACCACGATGTTGTGGCCAAGACTGAAGTCGCCGAGTTGCAGTTTGGGCTCCTCGGAGATCGGAGGCTGTGCGCCACAGCCCGCCAGAAAGGCAAGACCGGCGACAAGAGCAATTCGTTTCAGCATGACCACTCGATCGGTTTCTCGTGTCCCGGTCTTACTGCACCCTCGCCGGCCGCGCAAACCATCAGCTGAACCGGTTGTTGCGCGGGAACCCGTAGGGCGGCTTCTTGCCGACACCGGCACGCTTGCCCAGCCAAGGCGACAGATCCTGTTCATGCCGCGTCTTGCCGCCGCCCATTTCCCATTTCAGCCCCTCGGCCCAGTCGAAGGTCGTCAGGTCCGACAGGCCGCCGTCCAGTTCCAGCGTGCCCTGCCGGCCACGCGCCATGTTGTATTTCTGAATCCGCACGCCCTTGCCGCGGGTCATCTCGGGCAGCTCGGAGACGGGGAACACCAGGAAGCGGCCGTTTTCGCTGACCACGGCGACGTGATCGCCGGCCACGCGGCGGCAAATCCGCGCCGTTTCGCCCTCCTTGAGGTTCAGCACCTGTTTGCCCGCACGGGTCTGGGCCACCACCTCGTCCTCGTTGACGATGAACCCGTTGCCGGCGTTGGAGGCCACCACCAGGCGCTGGCCGGGACGGTGAATGAAGAGGTCGACGATCTCGACATCGTTGGGCAGATCCACCATCAGCCGCAGAGGTTCGCCCAGCCCCCGCCCGCCGGGCAGGTTGGCGGCGCTGATCGTGTAGAACCGCCCGTTCGAGCCGAACACCAGCAGCTTGTCGGTGGTCTCGGCATGGAAGATGAAGCGCGGCCCGTCGCCGTCGCGGAACTTCAGTTCGCGTTTCAGGTCGATATGGCCGGTCATGGCGCGGATCCAGCCCATCTGCGAACAGACCACGGTGATCGGCTCGCGCTCGATCATCGCCTCGAGCGGCACTTCTTCGATTTCGCCCGCATCGGCAAAGCGGGTGCGGCGCGCGCCGCCGGGATAGTCCTTGCCGAACTTCTTCTTCGTTTCCTTGAGCTGTTCGGAGATCTTCGCCCATTGCAGGCTTTCGTTCTCCAGCAGATCCTCGAGCTGCGCGCGCTCCTCCATCAACGCGTCGCGTTCGCGGATCAGCTCGATCTCTTCCAGCCGGCGCAAGGACCGCAGACGCATGTTCAGGATCGCGTCCACCTGCACCTCGGACAACTCTCCCTCGCCCGGGCCGGGTGAGACATAGTCGGCTTCGGAGGTGGCGCGGGGATGGTCAAGGCTCCAGTCCTCGCGCATCAGCGCGGCCTTGGGGTCGTCGTCGTAGCGGATGATGTCGATCACCCGGTCGAGATTGAGGAAGGCGACGATGAAGCCTTCGAGCACTTCGAGCCGATGGTCGATCTTGCCCAGCCGGTGCCGCGACCGGCGCAGCAGCACCTCTTGCCGATGGTCGAGAAAGGCGCGCAGCACCTCCTTCATCGAACAGACCTTGGGCGTCAGCCCGTCGATCAGCACGTTCATGTTCAGGCTGAACCGCACCTCGAGATCCGAGTTTCGGTATAGCATGTTCATCAGCACGTCCGGGTCCACGTTCTTCGACCGCGGCTCCAGCACGATGCGGATGTCGTCGGCGCTCTCGTCCCGGACATCGGCGAGGATCGGCACCTTCTTGGTCTGGATCAGCTCGGCCAGCTTTTCGATCAGCTTGGATTTCTGCACCTGATAGGGGATCTCGGTGACCACGATCTGCCACTGGCCGCGGCCCAGATCCTCTTTCTCCCACGAACAGCGCAGGCGGAAGCTGCCGCGCCCGGTGCGATAGGCCTGGGCGATGTTCTCGGCCGGCTCCACGATCACCCCGCCGGTGGGGAAGTCCGGGCCGGGGACGTATTTCAGCAGCGTGTCGTCGCGAGCGTCGGGGGTCTTGATGAGATGTAGGCAGGCATCGACCAGTTCCGCGATGTTGTGCGGCGGAATGTTGGTCGCCATGCCGACCGCGATGCCGCTGGCGCCATTGGCCAGCAGGTTCGGAAAGGTCGCCGGCAGAACCACCGGTTCCTTCAGCGTGCCGTCATAGTTGTCTCGAAAATCGACCGCGTCCTCGTCCAGCCCTTCGAGCAGCGCCTCGGCGACCACGGTCATGCGGGCCTCGGTGTATCGGCTGGCGGCGGGGTTGTCGCCGTCGATATTGCCGAAATTGCCCTGCCCGTCCACCAGCGGGTAGCGGACGTTGAAATCCTGCGCCAGGCGGGCCATCGCGTCATAGATCGCGGCGTCGCCGTGCGGGTGATAGTTGCCCATCACGTCGCCCGAGATCTTGGCGGACTTGCGGAAGCCGCCGGTCGAGCTCAGCCGCAGTTCACGCATCGCGAACAATATGCGCCGGTGAACGGGTTTCAGCCCGTCCCGCGCATCGGGCAGCGCCCGGTTCATGATCGTCGAAAGAGCATAGGTCAGATAGCGTTCGCCGATCGCGCGGCGCAGCGGCTCGGCCAGCTCATACCCGCCTTCGGGGCGCTCCATGTTGGGGGTGTCCACATCTTCGGTCATAGATGCGGTGATACCGGGGCAGCGGCGCAGGGTAAAGCGGCGGATGCAGGTTATCCACCGCAATCCGGGGGCGGGGAAGCGGGCGGCAGGTTTCCCCGGTGCCGCGAATCGAAGGGAAGGGTTATGCTGACCTTCGCCCGAATCTCGGGCCGGACAGCCGGGTTTCACGCCATTTTCAGTCGTTTCGCCTTCGGGGACGCGCCATGCGCTTTGCCATCGTCTCGTTCGTTTTCCTGTTCTGGGCCTTCTACGAACTCAGCGGCGGCGCCGATTTCGAACCGCGCGGCCGCCGGCCCACACCGCAGGCCGATCTGGCAGCAGACCGGGCTGCGCCGGTGGTGGAAAAGGTTGCGGCCCGCCCCGCAATCGCGCCGCGCAAACCCCACCCAAGGACGGCAGACGTCCCGTCTGCCCAAGAGTCGCCGGTGTCGGAGCCGGCCGCCGACCCACCGCAGACCGCCCCACACAAGCCGCCGCGCCTGGCCGCGAGCGTCGGCGCGGGTCTGTCCCTTTTCCCGCCCGTCGCGGGCAACGCATCGCTTGCCGCATCCGGCGGCCCGATCCCGTCGCTGGCGACGATCGCGGCAAGGCCGGCATCGCAAACGGAAACGTCAACCACCACGGTCACCCCGGATACCACGCCGACCGAACCCGACATCCGCGAGATCATCGGCACGCGGGTCAACATGCGCGACGGCCCCGGCACCATCTATCCCGCCACCGCGCGGCTGATGCTGGGTCAGAAGGTCGAGGTGCTGGAGGATTCCGGCACCGGCTGGCTGCGGCTGAAAACGGTGCAGAGCGGGCTGCGCGGCTGGGTCGCGGCCTCGCTGGTCAGCAAGCCCGCGCGGTAATCTGTCTCTTGCCTTGTCCGGCCCGGATGGCGACAACGGTGCCGATACAGGCAGGAGACGCGCAATGGCGGGGAAAACCATCCTCATCACCGGCTGTTCATCGGGAATCGGGCTGGACGCGGCGCGGGGCTTGCGCGCCCGCGGCTGGCGCGTCTTTGCCTCATGCCGGCAACAGAAGGATTGCGACCGGCTGCGGGCGGAAGGATTCGACAGCCCCCGGATCGATTATTCCGACGCCGCCAGCATCGAAACCGGTCTGGCAGAGGTGCTGGAGGCCACCGGCGGACGGCTGGACGCGCTGTTCAACAACGGCGCGCACGGGCTGCCAGGGGCGGTCGAGGACATCCCCACCGAGGCCCTGCGCGAGATCTTCGAGACCAACTTCTTCGGCTGGCACGACCTGACCCGCCAGGCGATCCCGGTGATGCGGGCGCAGGGCGCGGGGCGGATCGTGCAGTGTTCGTCGATCCTGGGTTTCATCGCCTTTCCCTGGCGCGGGGCCTACACGGCCACGAAATACGCGCTCGAAGGGTTGACCGACACGATGCGGATGGAACTGCGAGGGACAGGGATCGAGGTGGTGCTGATCGAACCGGGACCGATCACGTCAAAGCTGCGGGAAAAGGCGATCCCGCATTTTGAACGATACATCGACTGGCGGCATTCGGCCCTGCGCGAGAAGTATGAGACACAGGTGCTGAAACGGCTCTACGAAAGCCGCGGGCCGGACCGGTTCGAACTGCCGCCCAGCGCGGTGACGGCCAAGCTGGTGCGGGCGCTGGAATCGCGCCGCCCACGTCCGCGCTACTATGTCACGACGCCCACCCATGTCGCCGGATACCTGCGCCGGTTCCTCTCCACCCGCGCCACTGACCGCATTTTGTCGCGACTCTAGGCGGAAAACGCGGTCGCATTTGCTGCCGGAACGGGATAGACCCGCCCTACCAAGCGAACAGCGGGGGCCGATATGGGCGAACCTCTTTTCATCCTGATCCTTCTGGCGATGCTGGCGGTCGTCGTGGTGCTGGCCATCGGCATCGGCGGCTTTGGCGCGGGCGGCAAGTTCAATGCGAAATACGCCAATCTGATGATGCGCCTGCGGATCCTGTTCCAGGCCATCGCGGTGGCGCTGATCGTTTTGTTCGTCTATCTGAAGACAAAGGGCTGAGCAGTGGTCGTTCTGAACAAGATCTACACCCGCACCGGCGACAAGGGCGATACCGCGCTGGGCGACAGTCAGCGCGTGCCCAAGAACGCCGCGCGGGTCAATGCCTATGGCACCACGGACGAGCTGAATTCCTTTGTCGGCCTCGCCCGTCTGCATGCCGACGGCGAAATGGACGCAGCGCTCGCGCGGATCCAGAACGACCTGTTCGATCTGGGCGCGGACCTGTGCCGGCCGGGACGCGAAAATGACGCCGAGGCCGAATATCCGCCCCTGCGCATGGTGGCCGAACAGGTCGAACGGCTCGAGGCCGAGATCGACTCGATGAACGCGGGCCTGCAGCCGCTGCGCAGCTTCATCCTGCCGGGCGGCTCGCCGCTGGCGGCGCATCTGCATGTCTGCCGCACCGTTGCCCGCCGGGCCGAGCGGCTGGCGGTGGAGCTCGACGCCGAGGAGGACGTGAACCCGGCAGCGGTGAAATACCTCAACCGTCTGAGCGACTGGTTCTTCGTCGCTGCCCGCGTGGCCAACAACAACGGCGCCGACGACGTGCTTTGGGTTCCGGGCGCGAACCGCTGAGCGTCCGCGAAGCGGCGGGGCGTCCGGCCGATCACGCCTGGACCGGCACCCAAATCTCCCACGCGACCCCGTCCGGCCCGTTGCGCGGATCGTCGGGGTAGCGTTCGAACACCGCCCCTTCGCGCTGGCACCAACCTGACCCCGGCAGCCATTCCGTGAACATTTCGTCGAACGCACGCGGCAGTTCCTCAATTGGCGCAAAGCGACGCAGCACGGCATACTTGCCGGCGCTCAAAGTGACGACACAGCTGCGCTGGGGGCGCTGTTCGGGCAACGGGTCGACCTCGACGGCCACCGCATAGCGGAACCCGCCCTTCCCATCCGCGCTGAAGGAAACGCCATAAAGCGCGCCGGGCACCCGGTTGCGAATGTGCTGTGCGTCCTTGAGGAACGCCTGCCACAGTTCGCCGATCCTGTGACGGGTCTCGACCGTAAACGCATCGGCAAAGCCCACAAGCCGCCGCTCCGGCGCGGTTTCGATTTCGGGTTCCAATGGGGGCCTCCTGTCACAGCGGATGCGAAAACCGCGTTCCGGTCCGCGCCAAGGTCGCCGATCAGAAACATTCTCGCAACAAAATTGCGCCACGTCGTGAAAACGCGACGTCCTTGAGCGCTGACGTGACGATTTTGCCCTGTTGCGGCGCAGACCGAACCGTTATCTACGCCCGGGAGAGCGTGGGGGAGTCGCAAAGCGGCTTGCCGTTTTTTGTAAGGAGAGAACGCAAAGATGAAGGTCCTTGTGCCCGTCAAGCGCGTGATCGACTACAACGTGAAAGTTCGCGTGAAAGCGGACGGAAGCGGTGTCGATCTCGCCAACGTGAAGATGTCCATGAATCCCTTCGACGAGATCGCCGTCGAGGAAGCCATCCGCCTGAAGGAAGCCGGCAAGGCCGACGAGATCGTCGTCGTGTCGATCGGCGTCAAGCAGGCCCAGGAAACGCTGCGCACCGCGCTGGCGATGGGCGCGGACCGCGCGATCCTGGTGGTGGCCGCCGATGACGTGCATCAGGACATCGAGCCGCTGGCCGTGGCCAAGATTCTCGCCAAGGTGGTCGAGGAAGAGCAGCCCGGCCTCGTTCTGGCCGGCAAGCAGGCGATCGACAACGACATGAACGCCACCGGTCAGATGCTGTCGGCGCTGTTGGGCTGGAGCCAGGCGACCTTTGCCTCCAAGATCGACATCGAAGGCGATCATGCGCTGGTCACCCGCGAGGTGGACGGCGGCCTGCAGACCATCAAGGTGAAGATGCCCGCGGTCGTCACCGTGGACCTGCGCCTGAACGAGCCGCGCTATGCCTCGCTGCCCAACATCATGAAGGCCAAGAAAAAGCCGCTGGATGAAAAGACCGCCGCCGATTACGGCGTGGACCTGACGCCGCGGCTCGAAGTGGTCAAGACCGATGAACCGCCGGCGCGCGCCGCGGGCATCATCGTCGGCTCGGTGGACGAGCTGGTCGAGAAACTCAAGGAAGCGGGGGCTGTGTGATGGCTGTTCTTCTTCTTGCCGAAGTCAACAACGGCGAACTGGCGCTGGACGCCACCGCCAAGGCCGTAACCGCCGCCAAGGCGCTGGGGGACGTGACCGTTCTGTGCGCCGGCGCCCATGCCGCGGCCGCCGGTGAAGCCGCCGCCAAGATCGACGGCGTGAAAAAGGTTCTGGTGGCCGAAGGCGAATCGCTGGGCCACCGTCTGGCGGAATCCACCGCCGATCTGATCGTGTCGCTGGCCGGCGACTATGACCACATCGTCGCGCCGGCCACCACCGACGCCAAAAACGTGATGCCGCGGGTCGCCGCGCTGCTGGACGTGATGGTGATCTCGGATGTCTCGGGCGTGGTGGATGCGGACACGTTCGAACGGCCGATCTACGCGGGCAACGCGATCCAGACCGTGAAGTCGCGCGACCCCAAGAAGGTCGTCACAATCCGCACCTCGACCTTCGATGCGGCGGGCGAGCAAGCGGCGGCGCCGGTGGAAACCGTCGCGGCCCCCGAAGCGTCCGGCCTCAGCGAATGGGTCGAGGACAAGGTGGCCGAAAGCGACCGGCCCGAACTGACCAGCGCCAAGATCGTCGTCTCGGGCGGCCGCGGCGTGGGCTCGGAAGAGAACTTTGCGCTGATCGAGAAGCTGGCCGACAAGCTGGGCGCCGCGGTGGGTGCCTCGCGCGCGGCAGTCGATTCGGGCTATGCGCCGAACGACTGGCAGGTGGGCCAGACCGGCAAGGTCGTCGCGCCCGATCTGTACGTTGCGGTCGGCATCTCCGGCGCGATCCAGCACCTGGCGGGGATGAAGGATTCCAAGATCATCGTTGCCATCAACAAGGACGAAGAGGCACCGATCTTCCAGGTGGCAGACTTCGGCCTGGTTGCGGATCTGTTCCAGGCTGTGCCGGAACTGACCGAGAAACTGGGGTGATCCGCCGGGCGCATACGCCCACCGGATGACAGCGCAAGACCGAAAGCGGCCCGCCGAGATACCGGCGGGCCGCTTTTCGTTGTTCCGGCGGGCGTCTCGCCTCAGCCGGTCGCGCGCTGGCCGGGACGGAAGCCGATATCACCGGATACGGTGAAACGTCCGCCGCCTTTCTTTTCGATCTTGCCTTCGCGCAGCAGGTGGCCAAATGCCCGCAACCCGTCCTCGCGGTTGAAGTCGGCATTGCGCACCTGACGGGCCACATTCATCAGTTGCGGACGGGAAAACTCCGTCCGGCCCTCGACAAAGGCAAGGTAGGCCGCGGCCGCTTCCAGCAACTCCGGCAACTCCTCGGCCCCGAGTTCCCGGGCAAACCTGGCGAATTCGCTCTCGCCGGACGGGACCGCCGCCATGACGCTGTCGTCCAGCAACTCGGCTGCCACGCGGCGCGGCCGGATCGGACCGCGCGCCGCCCTGCCGGCACCTTCGTCGACCCGCTGCTCTGCCACCAGTTTCAGCGGTGCGGCGCGGGTCTTGGTGGTTGGCCGGACCGGCCGTGTTCTTGGCGCATCGGGGCGGCGCGGACGCACCGCATGGGCCAGATCGACCCGGTAAGGATCGTCGCTGGGGTGAGTGCCCATCGTTCCGCCCGCTTCGCGTTCGGCGCGCGTTGTCGCCACGGCGGCGCGCATGTGGGTATAGGCTTCGTGGCGGGCCGCGGCCTCGGGGTCGCTCAACCGCTCTTCGGCCGATTTCATCAGCCGCTCCACGTCCGGCGTGCCTGCTGGCCCCTTTCCGGCCGGGCGCGCCGGTTCGTATTCTTCCGCCGCCGGCGCCTGGTCGGCGCCCGTAATCTCGGCTTCGAGCTGGGCCAGTTCCTGAATCAGTTCGGCTTCGTCCTCGGGCGGCAGGTCGCCGTGATCCGAAGGCGCGGCGTCTTCGACGATTTCTTCCAGCTCGGCCGCTTCGACTGCCTCGTCCAGATCCCGCTTCTTGATCTTGATGACGCTGGCTGCGGGCTCTTCCTCGGCCTCCGAGAGGATGTTGGCCACGTCCTGGTCGTCCGGCTCGGCCTCGTCCGTTTCCTGATCGAGATCACCGAACAGGCTGTCCGCTCCCGTCAGGTCTTCTTCGCTTTCGTCGGGGCCAATGTCGCTGTCATCCTTACCGGCGGCTTCTTCAACCGGCTCCGCAGCTTCGTCAGCCCCCTCTTCAACAGTCGGCGCGGCGGCGGGCGCTTCCGCAGCGGCGGGCTCGGCGAAGGCTTCCCAGGTCAGGGGCTCCGCAGCCTCGGCTTCTTCCTCGGTATCTTCCGCGTGGAGGACATGGGCGAGCGTCGAGGTGATCTCGGCAGGGGCGGCGGAGTCGGCGAGAGCGTCCTCGTCATACTGGTCCGTCTCGGCCTGTTCATTCCGGGCCACAACCGCGCGAATTCGCTCCAGCTTGGCGGCGATGCTGTCTTCGGCCTGCGGACGGGCCGGCGCCGGTTGGCCAAGATCCTCGGCCGTCGCCATTTCGGGTTCGGCCTCCGACGCGGGTTCGGCAGGCTCTTCGACCGCCGGCGGCCGAGCGGTTTCCCCCGAAGGCTCGGGCGCCGCCTCGGCATCCTCCTGAACCTCTTCGGCCGACACCTCGGCGGGTTCTTCGATGATCGGCGGTTCGGATACGGCCGCGGACTCTGCGGCGTCGGCATGCGCGTGCGGCTGGGCCGGTTCGGGAGCAGGCTCGGGCGCCGCCTCGGCCACTGCGGCGTCGGCCGCCGAGGGCGCGTCTGTCGCTTCGGCCATCGCGGGTGCCGCAGGCGGCGTGGTCGCTTCCGGCGCGGCGGCCGTCAGCACGATGCCGCTTTCCTCGTGCCGGGCCTCGACCTGGCGGGCGATTTCGCGTTCGGCGATCCGGGCGAGCATCTCGGCGTCCGGCTGCGGCGGTTCCGCGCCGAAATAACGGTCCTCGCGGGCAAGATCCCGGAAATACTCGGCAATCGCCTTCATCGTCTCGAAGGAGTCTTCAAAGCCTTCCAGCGTACAGGAAAACGTGCCGTAAGATACGGTCAGGATCTTGTTGTTCTGTACCATCGGATGCTCGTCCTCTCACATTGTTTCGCGTCGGTTTACCATGACCGACTCGACGAAAGCGGCCCGAATCTGTGCCAAACAGCGTATCATTTCATGACTAGATTGTGTCGTGTTTCCAAAAAGGGCATGTAACCGGGCATGAAACCACCGATTGTTGACATCTCCGAACCAGTTACGCTGATTGGCGGGGGTGAACTGGGCCGAAATGACCTTGACGACGCCCTGTCGCGGGCGCCGCGTCTCATTGCGGCGGATGGCGGGGCGGGGCCGGCCCTGGCGGCCGGGCATATACCCGAGGCCGTGATTGGCGATTTCGATTCGCTGACGGCGGAGTGGCGGCATCGCATTCCCGGCGACCGCCTGTTTCCGATCCGTGAACAGGACAGCACAGATTTCGACAAAGCCCTGCGCAGCATCCGCGCGCCGCTGATTCTGGCCGTCGGGTTCCTGGGTGCGCGGGTGGACCACCAGCTCGCGGCATTCAATGCCGTGGTGCGACACGCGAATCACAGCTGTATCCTGATCGGCGCGCATGAGGTGATCTTTCATGTGCCCGCACGGATCGAGGTTCCCGTCGCGCGGGGCGATGTCGTGTCACTGTTTCCGATGCGCGCGGTCACGGGACGATCGCACGGGCTGGAATGGCCGATCGACGGGCTGGAACTGAACCCGGGCGGGCGCATCGGCACGTCGAACCGCGCGCTTGGCCCGGTGACGATCGAAACCGATCAACCGGGGCTGCTGGCGATGGTGCCGCGCGGGGCGTTGGACGATGTGATCAGGGCGCTTGCGCCGGCGCAGGCTCGGGCGGCGGAGTGAGGCGCGACAGTCCGGCCTCGGCCTGCTCCTTCAGCCGCGTCGTAGCGCGCGCCACGGCGTGTTCCCGCAGCACTACATAGATCCCGGCGCCTATGGTGACCGCGATGCCCGCGCTGGCCAGGAGATTCGGCAAATCCCCGAACATGAGAAAGCCGAAGACCGTTGCCAGCGGGATTTCCAGATACTGCATCGGGGCCAGCGTGGCCGCGGGCGCGAAACGCAGCGCCCAAGTCATCAGCAGATGCGCCACCGTTCCCATCAGGCCAACGGACACCAGCAGCCCCCAGTCCACCGCGCTGACGGCGGCCAGATCCGATGGAGCCACCTCCAGCGCCGACGCAAGGAACCATGCCGGGATCAGCAGCACGACCGCCATGGCCCCGCTGACCGCCTGCAGGCCGATCGGGTCGGTGCCCCGCGCGATCTGGCGCGTGACCAGCATGAACAGGGAAAACAGCACCGCGACGACCAGCGGCCAGAGCGCGGGCCAGCCGACCTCGGCAAAGCTGGGCTGGACCACCATCAAGGTGCCGCCGAACCCGACGAGGCATGCAATGATTCGCCGCATCCCGACCTCTTCGCCCAACAGGAACCGTCCCAGCAGCAGCATCAGGAACGGCATCACGAAGGAAATCGCGACGGCATCGGCCAGCGGCAGATATTTCAGCGCGGTGAACATGGCGGCAATCGCGGCCATGTGCAGCAGCGTGCGCAGCGCGATCCAGCCGATGACGCTCCGCCGCAGCCAGCCCAGCCCGCCCCGAGAGATGACGATCGGCACGAGGATCAGAGCCTGTATGCCGAACCGCATGACCAGCAGGACCAGAACCGGCACCGAGGTGCCGAGCAGCTTGACCACGGCATCGCCCAGCGGCGCCACCACGCAAAAGCCCAACATGAGCAGTATTCCAAGAACCGGGCGATCCTGTGTCATGGGGCCCACGGTAGAGGCCACTTCGATTCATTGCAAGCTTGGGTTGCGTCAAAATCGAGGCTCGGCGAAAAAGTTTTGGCCGCGATAGGCGAGTTGCCGCTCACCGTCTCGTTCCAGACGTGCGAGCGACCCGGCGCCCTGCCGCGCTCTTGCCGTGTAGCCTCAGCAGTTCGGCACGTTCACCGCCAGCCCGCCCAGCGAGGTTTCCTTGTATTTCTCGTGCATGTCGTGGCCCGTCTGACGCATCGTTTCGATGCAGGCATCGAGCGGCACGAAATGATCGCCGGTGCCGCGCAGGGCAAGGCTGGCGGCGCTGACCGCCTTGACCGCGCCCAGCGCGTTGCGTTCGATGCAGGGCACCTGCACCAACCCCTTTACCGGATCGCAGGTCATGCCAAGGTGATGTTCGAGCGCGATCTCGGCGGCGTTTTCCACCTGCTCGGGCGTGCCGCCCATCACCGCGCAAAGGCCCGCCGCCGCCATCGCGCTGGCGCTGCCGACCTCGGCCTGACAGCCGGCCTCGGCCCCGCTGATCGAGGCATTGTATTTGATCAGCCCGCCGATCGCCGCAGCGGTCAGCAGGAAGTCCTCGACATGGGAGTCCGACGCGCCCGGAACGTGGTCGAGGTAATAGCGCAGCACCGCCGGCAGCACGCCCGCGGCGCCGTTGGTCGGGGCCGTGACCACCTGTCCCCCCGCGGCGTTTTCCTCGTTCACCGCCATGGCATACACGCTGATCCAGTCGTTCACCGTGTGCGGCGCGTTCAGGTTCATGCCGCGTTCGGCGTGAAGCGCGCGATGGATCGCACCGGCGCGGCGTTTGACCTTCAGCCCGCCGGGCAGGACTCCATCGGCCGCCAGACCGCGCTCGATGCAGGCGTTCATCACCTCCCAGATCCGCGCGGTGCCCGTGGCAAAGGCCTTGGCGCAGCCGCCGCGGGCGATCTCGTTCTCGCGCTTCATCTGGGCGATGGACTTGCCGCTCTCGCGTGCCATGCGCAGCATCTGTTCGGCGGTTTCGAACGGAAAGGGAACCGGCGGGCCTTCGTTGCGGTCCCGGCCCTCGGCCAGTTCCTTTTCCGTCACCACGAAACCGCCGCCGATGGAATAGTAGGTTTCCTGCAGGATCACGTCGCCCTGCGCATCGGTGGCCATCAGGATCATGCCGTTGGCGTGCCCCGGCAAGGGACGGTCATAGTCGAAGACCAGATCCTCGGCAGGGGCGAAACCGAGCGTGCCCAGCCCGTCCGGGCTGACCCGCCCGGTGGCGCGGATCTCGGCCAGCGCGGCCTCGGCCGCCTCGGCGTCATACGTGTCAGGAGTGAAACCGGCGAGCCCAAGGATCGTGGCCCGGTCGGTTGCGTGCCCGACCCCGGTAAAGGCGAGCGACCCGTGCAGGCTGCCCCGCAGGCCGTGGAATTCGAAGGGCGAGGCGCGCATCAGGTCGAGAAACCGCGCCGCGGCCACCATCGGCCCCATCGTGTGCGACGAAGACGGACCGACGCCCACCTTGAACATGTCGAAAACGGAAAGAAACATCGCGCGTCTCCTGATCGGCCGGCCGTTTGCGGCCGGTGATGGGTTCCTGATTAGGACAGGACGCCACCCGGGAGACGGTCGATTGCGACGTTTCCTATAGGAAACGCGCCCCGCGCCGGGCACGGGGCGCGCGCGCCTGCGTTGGGCCGCAGGTCAGATCAGCTTGACGATCTGCTTGCCCTTGTTGCCGCCCTTCAGCATCGACAGGAAGGCGGCGGGGGCATTCTCGAGTCCCTCGGCGACGTCCTCGAGATAGCGGATCTCGCCGCTGGCGACCTTGGGGCCGACTTCCCTGAGGAATTCGCCGAACCGGTCGTAGTGGTTGAAGATGATGAAGCCGTTGACGGACAGGAACTTCACCAGGATCGTGCGCCACAGCATCGGCGCAGTGAGCCCTTCGCCTTCGCCCTCCTTGGGTTCATACCAGCTGATCATGCCGCAGACCGGGATCCTGCCGAAATTGTTCATCAGCGGCAGAACGGCCTCGAGCACCTTGCCGCCCACGTTTTCGAAATAGATGTCCACGCCGTCGGGGCATTCCGACGCGATCGCGCGTCGCAGGTCCGCAGCGGAATCGAACGCGCGGTGGTCGATGCAGGCGTCAAAGCCGAAGGTCTCGGTGGCCAGTTTGCACTTCTCCGCCCCGCCGGCGATGCCGACCGCGCGCAGGCCCGCGAGCTTGGCCAGCTGCCCTACCATCGACCCCACCGGCCCGGTCGCGGCGGCCACGACCAGCGTCTCGCCCGCCTTGGGCCGGCCGAATTCGTTGAACCCCACCCAGCCGGTGAAGCCGGGCATTCCCAGAACGCCCAGCGCCGTGGAGATCGGCGCAAGGGTCGGATCCACCTTGCGCAGCTGGTCTCCGGGCAGGCAGCCGTGGGTAGCCCAGCCGAACATGCCGAAGGCGAAATCGCCGGGTTTGTATCCGGGATGGTTCGAGGCGATCACCTCCCCCACGCCGCCGGCCTCCATCGTGCCGCCGACCGGCACCGGGGCGGCGTAGGATTTCGCGTCGCTCATCCGGCCGCGCATGTAGGGGTCGAGCGACATGTAGTGGACGCGCACGAGCACCTCGCCTTCGCCGGGGGTCGGGACGGGCGCGGTTTCCAGGCGGAAATTGTCCAGCGTCGCGTGCGCCTCGGGGCGGCTGGCAAGAACGATGCGCTGCATCTGGTCGGTCATCGGGCCATCTCCTCTGTCTGTATCCGTGGTGAGGGTGGGAGCCGGAGCGCTGGATGGCAAGTGGCGCGAGCCGGAACGTTGCGGCGCGTCTGCCTCTTGGCAAAGGCAACCGGCGCGCGTATACGCGCCAACTGATCCCGAACAGGAGCCCGGACAGATGGTTGGCAGCGCAAACCTCAACATCATGATCAAGGCCGCCCGCAAGGCCGGCCGGTCGCTGGTCAAGGACTTCCGCGAGGTTGAGAACCTGCAGGCCAGCATGAAGGGCGCGGGCGATTTCGTGTCCCGGGCCGATCTGGCCGCCGAGGCGATCCTGAAGGAGGAGCTGCTGGAGGCGCGGCCCAGCTATGGCTGGCTGGCCGAAGAGGGTGGCGAGATTGCCGGCAAGGATCCGACCCGGCGCTGGATCGTCGATCCGCTGGACGGGACGACGAATTTCTTGCACGGGCTTCCGCACTGGGCGATCTCGATCGCGCTGGAGCACAAGGGGCAGATCGTCGCCGGGGTGATCTATGACCCGGCGAAAGACGAGATGTTCTATGCCGAAAAGGGCGAGGGCGCCTGGATGAACCAGACCCGCCTGCGGGTATCGGCGCGCGGGCGGATGATCGAATCGATCTTTGCCACCGGCCTGCCCTATGGTGGACGTGCCGACCTGCCCGACACGCTGCAGGATCTGGCGCGACTGCTGCCGGTCTGTGCAGGCGTGCGGCGCTGGGGGGCGGCGGCTCTGGACATGGCCTATGTGGCCGCCGGTCGCTATGACGGGTTCTGGGAACGCCGCCTGAACGCCTGGGATCTGGCCGCCGGCATAGTCATCCTGCGCGAGGCGGGGGGGCTGATCGAGCCGCTGGATCCCGAGGGCGACATCCTGGCCGATGGCGAGGTGATCTGTGCCAACGAGCCGATCTTTTCGCAGTTCGCCAAGGTGATCCGAGGCTGAGCGGTTTCGGATCGCTGGCGCGATCCGACCGATGCGGGGGCGCTGCCCCCGCACCCCCGGAGTATTTTCAGGCAAGATGAAGGGACGAGACGAGGCGCCCCCGGCCGGTGCCCCGCGGTGTCTAGGCGGTGACCTCGACCAGTGTGCGGGTGTAGTCCGATTTCGGGGTCTCGAACACGTCGCGGGCGGGGCCGGTCTCGATCACATCACCGTTGCGCATGACCATGACCTTGTGGGACATCGCCCGCACCACTTTCATGTCATGGCTGATGAAGAGGTAAGCCAGTCGGTGACGCCGTTGCAGGTCGCGCAGAAGGTCCACGATCTGCACCTGGACCGTCATGTCGAGCGCCGATGTCGGCTCGTCCAGCACCACCAGGCGCGGACGCAGAACCATGGCGCGGGCGATCGCGATGCGCTGACGCTGGCCACCGGAAAATTCGTGCGGGTAGCGGTCCATCGCCGCCGGGTCGAGCCCGGTTTCCTGCATCACCTCGGCCACGAGGTCGCGGTGGTCGCGATGGGGGTCGACCTTGTGGATCTTCAGCCCCTCGGCGATGATCTGGGCGCAGGTCATGCGGGGGCTGAGTGAGCCGAAAGGATCCTGGAACACGATCTGCATGTCCTTGCGAAGCCGGCGCAGTTCACGCGTCGACCACTTGCGGATGTCCTGACCCCGAAAGGTAATCGCGCCCTCGGACCCGATCAGGCGCATGATCGCCAGCGCCAGCGTGGTCTTGCCCGAGCCGCTTTCGCCGACGATGCCGAGGGTTTCGCCCTCGCGCACCGAGAGCGTCGCGTCGTTGACCGCCTTCACATGGCCCACGGTGCGTTTGAGAAGCCCCCGCTGGATCGGAAACCAGACCTTCAGGTGTTCGGCGCGGACGATTTCGCGGGCGCCCTCGGGCACGGGGTCCGGCGCGCCCCTGGGTTCGGCAGCCAAAAGCTTTTGCGTATAGGGGTGTTGCGGATTGGCGAATATCTCGGCGGCGGGGCCGGTCTCGACGATTTCGCCGTCCTTCATCACGCAGACCCGGTCGGCGATGCGGCGCACGATGCCGAGGTCATGGGTGATGAACAGAAGCCCCATCCCCTCGTCCCGCTTGAGTTCCGAGAGCAGTTCGAGGATCTGTGCCTGGATCGTCACGTCCAGCGCGGTGGTCGGTTCGTCGGCGATCAGGATGTCGGGCTTGTTGGCCAGCGCCATCGCGATCATCACCCGCTGGCGCTGCCCGCCCGACAGCTGGTGCGGATAGGCGCCCAGCCTGGTTTCGGGGTCGCGGATGCCGACGCGGGTGAGAAGTTCGACGATACGGGCCCGGGCGGCCTCTCCGGTCAGGCCCTGGTGGATGGCGAGGCTCTCGGCCAGCTGTTTCTCGATCGTGTGCAGCGGGTTGAGCGAGGTCATCGGCTCCTGGAACACGAAGCTGATGTCATTGCCGCGCACGTCGCGCAGCAGCTTCTCGTCCGCGCCGATCATCTGCCGGCCGTCGTAGGTCACCGACCCCTCGACGATCGCGCTGTCGCCCAGAAGCGACACGGTGGACAGGGCCGTGACCGACTTGCCCGATCCTGATTCGCCCACCAGCGCGACGGTTTCGCCCCGGTCCACGGTGAAGGACACGCCGCGCACCGCGGGCATGATCCGGCCGTCCTGCCGGAAGGAGACTCGCAGGTTCTCGACTTGCAGCAGCGCGGTCATTGGAACGTCTTTCGCGGGTCGAAGGCATCGCGCACGCCTTCGAAGATGAATACCAGCAGCGACAGCATGATCGCGAAGGTGAAGAAGGCGGTGAAGGCCAGCCACGGCGCCTGAAGGTTCTGTTTCGCCTGGAGCGTGAGTTCGCCCAGCGACGGGGCCGACGACGGCAGGCCGAAGCCGAGGAAATCGAGGCTGGCCAGCATGCCGATCGTCCCGGTGACGATGAAGGGCAGCATGGTCAGCGTCGCCACCATCGCGTTGGGCAGCATGTGGCGGAACATGATGGTCAGGTTGCCGACCCCCAGCGCGCGGGCGGCGCGGACATATTCCAGGTTGCGGGCGCGCAGGAACTCGGCCCGCACCACGCCCACGAGCGCGGTCCAGCCGAACAGCACGGCGATGATCACCAGCATCCAGAACGACCGCTGGAAGATCGCGAACATGATGATGATGACATAGAGCGACGGCGTGGCCGACCAGATCTCGATGATGCGCTGAAAGATCAGGTCGATGCGCCCGCCGAAGAAGCCCTGCACCGCCCCCGCGGCGATTCCGATGAGCGAGGCGATGGTGGTCACGATCAGGGTGAACAGCACCGACAGGCGAAAGCCGTAGATGACGCGGGCCAGCACGTCGCGCTTGGTGTCGTCGGTGCCCAGCCAGTTCTGGCGGTTGGGCGGCAGCGGCGCGGCGCCGGGGCGTTCGACGATGGTGTCATAGGAATAGGGGATCGGCGGCCAAAGCGCCCAGCCCTTTTCGATCGGCTCACCCTCCACTACCCCATCCGCGGCGTCGTCCATCACGCCTTCGGGGTCGTCAAAGCAGAGATCCAGCCCGCCGGTCACGATCAGGCACTGCACCTCGGGGTCGGTATAGGCGGCTTCGGTTTCGAAATCCCCGCCAAAGGCGGTTTCGGGGTAGAACCGGAACACGGGCATGTAATAGTCGCCCCGATACTGCACGAGGATCGGCTTGTCATTGGCGAGAAACTCGGCAAACAGCGTCACCCCGAACAGGATCGAAAAGATGATGAGCGACCAGAAGGCGCGGCGGTTGCGCCTGAAGTTGCGCCAGCGGCGCTGGTTGAGCGGGGACAGCGCCATTCAGCCCTCCCGCCGCTCAAAATCGATGCGGGGATCGACAAAGACATACATCAGGTCGCTGAGGATCCCCACGACCAGGCCCAGAAGGCCGAAGATGAAGAGAGTGCCGAAGATCACCGGATAGTCGCGCGCCACCGCGGCCTCGAACCCCAGCCGGCCCAGCCCATCGAGCGAGAAAATGGTTTCGATGATCAGCGACTGGCCGAAGAACACGCCGATGAACACGGCCGGAAAGCCTGCGATCACGATCAGCATCGCGTTGCGGAACACATGGCCATAAAGCACGCGCCGTTCCGACAGGCCCTTGGCGCGGGCGGTCATGACATACTGTTTCTTGATCTCGTCCAGAAAGCTGTTCTTGGTCAGCAGCGTCAGCGTGGCAAAGGCCGAGATCGTCGAGGCGATCACCGGCAGCGTGATGTGCCAGAAATAGTCCGCGATCTTGCCCCACAGGCTGAGGCTTTCCCAGTTGTCCGATGTCAGCCCGCGCAGCGGAAAGATCTGCCAGTAGGACCCGCCGGCCAGCAGCACCAGCAGAAGGATCGCGAACAGGAAACCGGGAATCGCATAAGCCACGATGATGAGCGCGCTGGTCCAAGTGTCGAACCGCGACCCGTCCCGCACCGCCTTGCGGATGCCCATCGGGATCGACACCAGATAGGCGATCAGCGTGGACCACAGGCCAAGACTGATCGACACCGGCATCTTCTCCAGCACCAGGTCCGTCACGCTGATCGAGCGGAAATAGCTCTCGCCGAAATCGAGCCGCATGTAGTTCCACATCATGTTCAGGAACCGCTGCAAGGGCGGCTTGTCGAACCCGTATTCCCTTTCCAGCTCGGCAATGAACTCGGGCGGCAGGCCGCGCGCGCCGATATATTTCTCGGACCCGCCGCCGGTGGCGACGCCGCCTTCGTCGAGCCCGGTGTTCAGCCCCGCATCCATCTGCGTTCCGGCAAAGCCGCCGAACACGTCACCGCCGCCCTGCGCCCGCGCGATCGCCTGTTCCACCGGACCGCCCGGCACGAACTGCACCAGGACGAAGTTGATCACCATGATCCCCAGAAGCGTCGGGATCACCAGCAACAGCCGGCGAAGGATATAGGCGCCCATGCCCGGCCTACCTCAGCGCGCCGCGGGCAATCAGTGCCGCGTGTTTCTCGGCATTGAACCACCAGAAATCGAGAAACCCCAGATCATAGGGCGGCAGCGGGTCGGGATGTTCATACTGGTCGTAATAGGCAACCCAGTAATTCGCCTTGTACCAGACCGGGATCATGAAGAATTCATACCGCAGCGCCCGGTCCAGCGCGCGCAGCATGGTCACCTCTTCCTCGCGGCTTTTCGCCATAAGCGAGGCATTGATGATCGCATCCACCAGCGGGCTTGCCAGACCGGCCGGGTTGAACAGTGAAAATTCGGCCTCGGACGACCCGTAGCGCTGCAACAGGCCCGTGCCGGTGCCCAGAAACGGCGCGTAGGCATCAAAGATCAGGTCATAGTCCCGGTCGCGTTCACGCAGGGTGTATTGCGCCGCGTCCACCTTTTCCAGCCGGGCGTCGATACCCATCCTGCGCAGGTTCGACATGAAGCCCTCGACCACCGCGCCCAGCGTCCCGTCCGAGGCCGAGTTGAACAGGAAGGTGATCGTCAGCGGCTGGCCCGCCGCGTTGCGCCGCTTGCCGTCCGGCCCCACGGGCCATCCGGCCTCGTCCAACAGCTTCATGGCGCGGCGCAGGTTGCGCCGGTCGGTGACGCGCTTGGGGCTGGAAGTATGCGGCATCCGCGCCGGTTCGGTCAGCATCTCGGGCGGCACCAGATCGCCCAGCGATTTCAGAAACTCCAGTTCGGCCCCTTCGGGCACGCCGGTCGCCATCAACGGCGTGTCCTGCGTGAACGAGGCGCGCTGCTTGAACAACCCGTATTGCAGCGATTCATTGGTCCATTCGAAATTGTAGGCCAGCGCGATCGCCTCGCGCACGCGCTTGTCCTGCAAGACCTCCCGGCCCAGGTTGAAGACGAACCCGGTCGGCGTGGGCGGGGTGCCGTCGGGGAGTTCGGTCTTGACGACCGACCCGTCGCGCACCTTGGGAAAGTCGTAGCCCGTGGCCCATTTCTTGGAATCGCCCTCGACGCGAAAGGTATAGACGCCGGCCTTGAACGCCTCGAACGCTGCGGTGTCGTCGCCGAAATATTCCACCCGGATCGCATCGAAATTGTGCCGCCCGCGATTGATCGGCAGATCCCGGCCCCAGTAGTCGGGGTTGCGGCGATAGACGATCTTGCGGTTCACCTCGACGGTATCGACCATGTAGGGGCCGGAACCCGGCGGGGTGTCCAGCCGGCTTTCGTCCAGTCGCGCGCCGGTTTCCTCGAACCACTTGCGCGACCAGACTGGCACGCTGCCCACCTGATCAATAAGGCTGCGCCGGGAAATGCCGGGGGTAAAGTCGAAGCGGATCGTATAATCATCCAGCGCTTCGGCATGAGGGATCCGCCGCTTCACCGCCACCGCATAGGACGGCAGCCCCTGCTCCAGCAGCAGGTTGTGGGAAAACAGCACGTCATGGGCCGTGACCGGCGTGCCGTCGGAAAACCGGGCCTCGGGGCGCATGTGAAAGATCACCCAGTCCTTGGTGACGGGATATTCCACGCTTTCGGCCAGCAGGCAATATTGTTCGCCATATGTATCGGCAGGGCCGTCGCCCAGCAGGCTTTCATACATGATCCAGCTCAGCTGCCCGCGCCGGCCCTTGCGCGAATAGGGGTTCATCGAATCGAACGTGCCCAGCGCCGCGATCGAGATCTCGCCGCCCTTGGGCGCGTCCGGGTTGACGTAGGAGAAATGCGAAAAGTCCGGGCCATAGGTCAGGTCGCCATAGAAGGAATAGCCATGCGACCGCACCATCTGCGCGCCGTCGCCCGCCTCCGTGCCCGCAGCGCCCGCGGCCAGGACGCGCGACGCCGGGCCCGCTACGGCCAGGGCCGACAGACCCGCCAGCACGCCGCGCCGCGAAAATGACCCAACCGGCCCCGGTGCCTTGCCTGAAGTCATCGCGTCATCCTCCGCTGCCCTGGCCCTGCGGGCCATTGTCGTTGTGTCTGCAAGCTAATGGCGCGCAGGGGGGATGTTCAAGGCGGGAAAGGATTACAATCCTGTCAGGTCCGCGAAGCCGCGGCCAACGAAAAAGGCCATCGCCGATGCGATGGCCCCTTCACTGTCCCCGGATCCCGGATCAGTCGTCCAGGCTGTCCAGATAGGCGATGATGTTGGCGCGATCCTCGGGCTTGGAGAGGCCCTTGAACGTCATCTTGTTGCCGGGAATGTAGTTCTTGGGGCTTTCCAGGAAGGCAAACAGCTCTTCCGGAGTCCATTCGCCCCCGTGGGCCTTCATCGCGTCGGAATAGTTGAAGCCGGCGACACCGGCGACCGGGCGGCCAACCACGCCGTAAAGATACGGGCCGGTGGCGTTCGCGCCCTCTTCGGTCTTGTGGCAGGCCACGCATTTCTTGAACAGTTTCTTGCCCTTTTCCACATCGGCCTGGGCCAGAAGATCCTCGAAGCTGACCTCTTCCACCGCCTCTTCGCCGCCGCCCGAGCTTTCGACTTCGATGACATAGGCGGCTTCGCCATGCCCATCGACATGATACATCAATTCGGCGGCCCACTTGCCCAGCAGGAAGATCAGAAAGGCGCCCAGCACACCGCCGGCGGCCTTGGTCACAGTCATCGTGTCAAACATTGATCGCGAGTCCATTTGTCCGTTTGCGGGGTGTCTAAGGCTTCCCCTCGCGCGAGGCAAGGTATAGACAGCGCGACGAAACGCCCAATTCGCACCTGTTGCACGGAAAACCACATGACCGGACGCATCGCATTCCAGGGAGAGCCCGGCGCCTACAGCCACGAGGCCTGCATCAAGGCCCGCCCGGACATGGAGCCCCTGCCCTGCCGCACCTTCGAGGACGCGATCCGCGCGGTGCAGACCGGCAAGGCCGACATGGCGATGCTGCCGGTGGAAAACTCCACCTACGGCCGGGTCGCGGACATTCACCGCCTGCTGCCCGAAAGCGGTCTGCACATCGTGGACGAGGCCTTCGTGCGGGTGCATATCAGCCTGATGGCGCTGCCCGGCGTCGAGATCGAGGAAATCGAGCGCGTCCGCGCCCATCTCGTCCTGCTGCCGCAGGCGGCCGAGTTCCTGAAACGCTATGGCATCCGGGGCGAGGCGGCGGCCGACAGCGCCGGCGCGGCGGCCGAGATCGCGAAGTCCGGGGACCGCAGGACCGGGGCGCTGGCCTCGGACCTTGCAGCCGAGATCAACGGCCTGCACATCCTGGCCCGCCATATCGAGGACCACGCGCACAACACCACCCGGTTCCTGCTGATGTCGCGTCAGGCGGACCATTCCCGCCGGGCCGAGAAGATGATGACCACCTTCGTCTTTCAGGTGCGCAACATTCCAGCGGCGCTCTACAAGGCGCTGGGCGGATTCGCCACCAACGGCGTGAACATGACCAAGCTGGAAAGCTACATGCTGGACGGATCGTTCACCGCCACCCAGTTCTATGCCGACATCGAAGGCCACCCGAACGACCCGAACGTGCGGCTCGCGCTGGACGAGCTGGGCTATTTCACCGCAAGCATGGAAATCCTGGGCGTCTACCCGGCGGCCGGCGAACGCGGCTGATCCGGTCAGGCGAGCTTCGCGCAGCGGTCCTCTATGCCCTGGGCGAAATCGGCAACCTTCAGCTTGAAGCGCCGGTTCATGTCCTTTTTCGCCAGCTTCAGCGACTGCACGAACAGTCGCCCGGCCAGGGTTCTTGGACGGATCTCGACCGAGATGCTCAGCCGCGTGCGGTGCGGCGACAGCGCGATCAGCGCCACGTCAAGCGTGCCCTCGAAGCTCTTGCCGGTAGCGGTCAGCTGAACGTCGGTGGGCGCGTCGAACCGCGACAGCACCAGCTTCATCTCGCGTGGCTTGCCGCGCAGCCGGAACGTGGTGTCCCAACTCATCCCCGTCGCCGGCGGGGTCAGATCATTGCGCCGGCGCACCTCGGCGCCCCGGCGGATCGCGGACCGTTCGAAGGCTTCGAAATCCGAAATCTCGGCGAAAACGGTTTCGATCGGCGCTTCGATGTCTTCCTTGCTTGAAAACTTCATCGTTCCTGCCCGGTCATGCCCCCGGTTCCCGGTTACCCGTTAATCCAGCCGGTCCGCAAGCCAGTTGCGCAAAAGAAACTGCGCGATGGCGCCACGTCGCGCCGGCTTCAGGACGGGATGTTCCCCGGCAAAGGCCGACAGCATCTCGGACCGGGTCACCCACATCGCGTCCTCGATCTCGACCGAATCGATGGTGATCTCGCGCGACAGCGCCGTGCCCCGGCAGCCGATCATCAGCGAGGCCGGAAAGGGCCAGGGCTGGCTGGCGAGATAGGACACCTCGCCGACCGCCACGCCGGTTTCCTCGGCGACCTCGCGGCGCACGGCGGCCTCGAGCGTCTCGCCCGGCTCCATGAAACCCGCCAGCAGCGAATACATCCCCTCGGGCCAGCCGGGTGAACGGCCCATCAGCACTGAATCGCCATGCGTTATCAACATGATCACCACCGGGTCGGTGCGCGGGAAATGAGTCGCGCCGCAACCGTCGCACAGCCGCTGCCAGCCCGCCATGACCGGGGCGCTTTCCCGCCCGCAGCGGGCACAGAAACGGTGGGTGCGGTGCCATTCGACAAGCCCCCTGGCGATCACCGCCAGCTCCGCATCGCGTGGCGAAAGCCGTGACATCAGCCGGCGCAGCTCGGCAAAGACGTGATCGGGCGGCAGATCGGGATGGTGCTGCTCGGTCGGGTCGAAGAGTCGCCCCAGCGCCGCGGTATCCTGCCCCTCGGGGTGCCAGTGCGAGATGTCGCGGGCGAAATACGGTTCGTCGGCTTCGGACAGGCCCAGAAAGATCGGACTGTCCGGCTCGCCCCCCGGCGGCGCGACGATCAGGGGATGGGTCATCGGCAACAGCGCCAGCTGATCCCGGTTTTCACCCCGGACCAGCGGCTTGCCGCGCCAGATCGGCAGGAAGGTCGCGTCGGCTCGGGCCAGCAGGTCGGCTTGCCGGTCCGGGTCGCCGCGAAGATGCGCCGCGCGATTCAGGCCGGATCCGCCGAATGTTACCTGTTCCGCAATCTTCATGGCATCCCCCCTTTCGCTGCTGCCCACACGGCTGCCACGGAGCGGCGAAGGGCGCAATCGGAAAGCGGCGGCCGCCAGGTTTCCCGGCAGACAGGACGCGCCCTTCACCACCGAGACGCGCTTTCATCGAAGAATATTCGAAGCAAAGTGGAATTGCCGCAAAAATTTCGCGCCAGACCCACCAGTTTGCGCCAGTTTGGAACAACCTTCCCCGTCAAATCGGACACACTCGTCCCAGAGTCAGACGCGAGGACGGAACCATGATCCAGACGCCATATCTTCTTTTCCTGGGCGACGCGCCCGACCAGCTCGCCGCCAAGGTCGCGCAGGGCATCAAGGACTGGCGTCCGGAAAACGCCGTGGGCCAGTACCGGATGGCGGGCTGCGGGGCGGATCTGGGTCTGAAGGACATGGAATTGGCCGAGGCCAAGGCCGCCGGCGCCAAAACGCTGGTGATCGGCGTTGCCAACCGCGGGGGCGTCATCAGCAAGGAATGGAAAAAGGTTCTGGTGGCGGCGCTGGAAGAAGGGTTCGACCTGGCCTCGGGGCTGCACAACCTGCTGCGGGACGAGCCGGACCTGGTGGCCGTGGCCGAGGCGTGCGGCCGGGCGCTGCACGATGTTCGGGTGCCGGAGGTGGATTACCCGATCGCCAACGGCGTCAAGCGCCGGGGCAAGCGGCTGCTGGCGGTGGGCACCGACTGTTCGGTTGGCAAGATGTATACCACGCTGGCGATGGACGCCGAAATGCGGCGACGGGGGATGAAATCGACTTTTCGGGCGACTGGTCAGACCGGTATCCTGATCACCGGCGACGGCGTGCCGCTGGATGCGGTCGTGGCCGATTTCATGGCGGGGTCGGTCGAGTGGCTGACGCCCGACAATGACGACGATCACTGGGACATCATCGAGGGACAGGGCAGCCTGTTCCACGTCTCCTATTCCGGTGTGACGATGGCGCTGATTCATGGGGGACAGCCGGATGCGCTGGTCCTGTGCCACGAACCGACGCGGGAGCACATGCGCGGACTGCCCGGCTACAAGCTGCCGACGCTCGAGGCGCTGCGGGACATGGCGCTGGGGCTGGCGCGTGTGGCCAATCCCGATTGCAGGGTCATCGGCATTTCGGTCAACACCCAGCACATGGACGAGGACGCGGCAAAGCGTTATCTCACGGAACTTGAGGCGCGGATGGGCTTGCCGGCAACGGATCCGTTCCGTTTCGGACCGGGCAAGCTGGTGGATGCGCTGGCCGCGGAGTTCTTGGAACCGGCCTGAGCCGTTTCGCGGGCGGCAATGGCGGGGGCGAGGGGCGCTGCCCCTCGCGCTCCCCGGAGTATTTGGAGCAAGATGAAGGGGGCAGGGGCTTGACGATCAAGGTGACCCGCGACGTGTTCCGGCTGGCGCAGGTCTTTACCATCTCACGCGGGTCGAGGACCGAAGCGCGGGTTCTGACGGTTCACGTCCGCGACGGGACGCATAGAGGATGGGGCGAGTGCGTGCCCTATGCGCGCTATGGCGAGACGCTGGAGTCGGTCGAGGCGCAGATTGCCGGCTTGCCGGAAGGAATCGACCGGACAGCTTTGCAAGAGGCATTGCCCGCAGGCGCGGCGCGCAACGCGGTCGATTGCGCTCTGTGGGATATGGAGGCCAAGCGCGCCGGGCGCCGGGTGTGGGAATTGGCCGGGTTGCCCGCGCCGGGGCCGGAGATCACCGCCTATACCTTGTCGCTGGACACGCCAGAGGCAATGCGCGCGCAGGCCGAGAAGAATGCGCATCGGCCGCTGCTGAAGATCAAGCTGGGCACGCCTGACGACATGCCGCGGCTCGAGGCGGTGAGGGCCGGCGCGCCGACTTCGAAGATCATCGTGGACGCCAACGAGGGCTGGAGCGCCGAGATCTACGCCGATCTGGCGCCGCATCTGAAGCGGCTGGGCGTGGCGCTGGTGGAACAGCCTCTGCCGGCGGCGGAAGATGATGCGCTTTTGGGGATGGAGCGCCCGGTGCCGGTCTGCGCCGACGAGAGCTGTCATGACCGCGCCAGCCTGCCGGCACTCAGGGGCAAATACGACCTGATCAACATCAAGCTGGACAAGACCGGCGGTCTGACCGAGGCGCTGGCCTTGCGCGCGGCGGCCCAGGCGGAGGGCTACGCCATCATGGTCGGCTGCATGGTCGGGTCGTCGCTGGCAATGGCGCCGGCGGTTCTGGTGGCGCAGGGTGCGGCGGTTGTTGACCTTGACGGGCCGCTGCTTCTGGCCGAAGACCGCGAGCATGCTTTAAGATATGATGAAAAGGGCGTGCATCCCCCCGATGCCGCGCTCTGGGGATAGGAGAGACCGGCCCATGCGCACCGTTTACGTGAATGGCGAATACCTGCCCGAGACGCAGGCGAAGGTATCGATCTTCGATCGCGGCTTTCTGATGGCCGACGCGGTCTACGAGGTGACCAGCGTGCTGGACGGCAGGCTGATCGACTTTGACGGCCACGCGGCGCGGCTGGCGCGGTCGCTGTCGGAGCTCGAGATGCAGAACCCGTTGAGCCGGGATGAGCTGCTGGAAATCCACCGCGAACTGGTGCGCCGCAACGGGATCGAAGAGGGGATGATCTATCTTCAGATTACTCGGGGCGCGCCCGCCGACCGGGATTTCGTCTTTCCCGACCCCGACGAGGTGAAGCCCACCGTGGTGATGTTCACGCAGAACAAGCCCGAACTGGCCGACAACCCCGCGGCGAAACGGGGGATCAAGGTGATCTCGATCCCCGATCTGCGCTGGAGCCGCCGTGACATCAAGACGGTGCAGCTTCTCTATCCCTCGATGGGCAAGATGGCCGCCAAGAAGGCCGGTTGCGACGATGCCTGGATGGTCGAGGACGGGTTCGTGACCGAAGGGACATCGAACAACGCCTATATCGTCAAGGACGGGCGGATCATCACCCGCGATCTGAGCCACGACATTCTTCACGGGATCACCCGTGCCGCCGTGCTGCGCTTTGCCCGCGAGGCGCAGATGGAGGTCGAGGAACGCCCCTTCACCATCGACGAGGCCAAAGCCGCGGACGAGGCGTTCATCACGTCGGCTTCGACCTTCGTATTCCCGGTGGTGGAAATAGATGGCGTTCGGCTGGGCGACGGCACGCCCGGGCCGGTGGCG
This sequence comes from Jhaorihella thermophila, assembly GCF_900108275.1. Classification (GTDB taxonomy): domain Bacteria; phylum Pseudomonadota; class Alphaproteobacteria; order Rhodobacterales; family Rhodobacteraceae; genus Jhaorihella; species Jhaorihella thermophila. Next base: position 166,700 of record NZ_FNVD01000005.1, on the reverse strand, counting down.
ACGCGGCTGCGCGAGATCTACCTGGAGGAAAGCCGCAAATCGGCAATCTAGGTCGCTTCGCGATCTGGCTGGGTCCGCGCCACGTCGGCGTTCAGGCAGGCGAGGGCGCTTTCGACGCTCGCGGCAAAGCGCGTGCCGGCCGGCAGGTCCGCCGATCTGAGCGCGCGGCGATCGGCGGGCGAGGCGTGGGTGATCCAGATCTTCTCGGTTCCGCGCTGACATTCTCGTCTCAGGAACGCCGCCAGGGACCGGGCGCCGGTCTGGTCGATCACGGGCACGGCCGAGAGATCCACGACGAGATGCCGAGGCGTCTCCGATATCCGCTCGAGGACCGATTCCAGAATCGGGGCCAGACCGAAGAAACAGGCACCCGTGAGCGTCAGGATCAGGGTGCCTGCCTCTTGCTCCTGGTGTTCGGCCTCTGCCAGAGGAACCGGCGTCGCGGTAATGCCGCTCATGCGCGCAAGCCGGCGCAGAAAGTAAAGCGACCCCAGCGCGGTGCCCACCATGATCGCCTCGGTCAGATCGCGCAGCACGGTCAGCGCCAGGGTCACGCCGAGGATGGCAAGTTCGGCCCGCGCCGTGCGCCACAGGTTCCGCATCGCGGCGACGTCGATCATGTGCAGAGACACATGAATCAAAACGCCTGCCAGCGCTGCAAGCGGGATCGCCGCCGCAAGCGGCGCCAGAAGGATCAGCGCCGCGAGAACGACAAGCGCGTGGAACATGCCGGCGGCGGGGCTGCGGGCGCCTGCACGCACATTCGTGGCGGTGCGGGCAATGGTTCCCGTCACCAGCAGCCCACCAAAAAGCGCCGAACCCACATTGGCAATTCCCTGCCCCACGAGTTCGGCGTTCGGGCGGTGTTTGTGGCCGGTCATGCTTTCGGCGACGACGGCGGACAGAAGCGACTCGATCGCGCCCAGAATGGTAAAGGCGATGGCGTCGGGCAGAACGGCTCGGATCATCTCTGCGTCGAAATCCGGCAGCCGCGGGGCGCGCAGTCCGCCGCCAATGCCACCAAAGACCGAACCGATCGTTTCGATCTCGTGTTCAAGCGGCAGCACGGCCAATGACGCAAGCGCCACGGCGATCAGCATGCCGGGCCAGTTGGGCCGCGTCCGGTGCAGGATCTGGATGACGGCGATGGTCAACAACCCGATGGCGACAGATGCCGGCGAAAAGGTCGGCAGCGCCTCGGTCAGCACAGGCAGTTTTTCAAGAAAGGGACCGGGTTCCGGCCCATCCAGATGAAGCCCCAGGAAAGGGCGCAGTTGGCTGGTCAGGATGATCGCGCCGATGCCGGCCGTGAATCCCAGCGTGACCGGCTAGGGCACGTATTTGACGAAGACGCCCAGCCGCAACACGCCCACACACGCCAGCATCAGCCCCGACAGGAAGGTTGCCAGCGCAAGGCCCTCCAGGCCATGACGCATGACGGTGGCGGCGATGAGCACAATGAACGCCCCCGCCGGCCCACCGATCTGAAACCGGCTGCCGCCAAAGGCCGATACCAGAAAGCCGCCGATTGCCGCCGTCACCAGCCCCCGATCCGGCGAAACCCCGCATGCGATGGCGATGGCCATGGAAAGTGGCAAGGCGACCACCGCAACGGTGAGCCCCGCCACGATGTCCTGCCGCAACATGCTCGTGTCATATCCTTCGCGCATGGCGGGCACGATTTCGGGGATCAGCGTGCGGGGCGCACGCGTCCCCGTCCTGGCAGAACGGCGGATGACGGGCATCGCCGCGAGCCATTGACAAGTTAATCAATATCGCGGAGTCGGATCCGCCATTACGCCCGTTGCCCCGGCGGGTCAAGCGGGGCGCTCAATCCGTCCACCCGCCGCTCACGGGACCAGAACGGCCGCCCCTTGCAGTCGGCCGCTGCGCAGGTCCGCGAGTGCCTCGTTGGCCTTTTCCAGCGGATAGGGCACGGTTTGCGTCCTGACCCCAGCGGCCTCGGCCAGCGGAAAGAATCCCTCTCCATCCGCGCGGGTCAGATTGGCGACCGAACGGATCTGGCGCTCTTCCCAAAGGTCGGCATAGGGGAAAGAGGGTATGTCGCTCATGTGGATGCCGCCGCAGACCACGCGCCCGCCCTTGCGCACCGACTTCAGCGCCAGCGGCACCAGCGCGCCGACCGGGGCAAAGATGATCGCCGCGTCCAGCGGCTTGGGGGAAGGCTCGCCTGATCCGCCGGCCCACGATGCGCCAAGACTGCGGGCAAAGTCCTGCGCTGCGGTATCCCCCTCGCGGGTGAAGGCCAGCACCTCGATTCCCTTCCACACGGCAATCTGGCACAGGATATGGGCCGCCGCGCCAAAGCCGTAGATGCCGAGCGTTTCAACCTCTCCTGCCTGGGCGAGGCTGCGATAGCCGATCAGCCCCGCGCACATCAGCGGGGCCAGCGCGACCGGGTCGGCCCGTTCCGGCAGCGGGAACACGAAATGCGCGTCCGCGACGCAATGCTCGGCATAGCCGCCGTTGCGCGTGTAGCCGGTGAAGTCGGGCGCGTCGCACAGGTTTTCCCGCCCCGAGGCGCAATAGCGGCAATGGCCGCAGGTATGACCCAGCCACGGCACGCCGACTCTCTGGCCGGGGGAAAGGCCCACCACCTCCGCCCCGACGGCTTCGACCCGCCCAATGACTTCATGGCCCGGAACCAGCGGAAGCGCGGGATCCGTCAACTCTCCGTCAACGATGTGCAGATCGGTTCGGCAAACGCCGCACGCCTCAACCCGAATCAGGACTTCGCCCGGCAAGGGTTTCGGGCAGGGAATGTCCTGCAGGCTCAACAGCTTGCCCGGTTGATCGAGAACCATCGCGCGCATGTGTCCCTCCGGCACGAAATCGCCTTTCGAAATATCCGCGATCCGGGACGCGATCGCCTTGAGACAGGTCAAGGCGCCCCGATCAACCGTCTTTCAGAACGTTCTCCTTGAACGCGACTTCGAAGGCCGCCTGCTTTTCCGGGCTGGCCTCGGTCTGGTGCTGCGCCTTCCATTCTTCATAGGGCATGCCATAGAATATCTCGCGCGCCTCGTCCTTGGACATCTCGATGCCGCGTTCGTTGGCGGCCTCCTGATACCATCGGCTCAGACAGTTTCGGCAGAACCCGGCGAGGTTCATCAAGTCGATGTTCTGCACGTCCGGGCGGTCTTCCATCAGGTGCTTTCGCAGGCGACGGAAGGCAGCTGCCTGGAGTTCGATTTCCGTTTGCTTGTCCATCGTGCTGGTCCTTTTCGGTCTATCGCGGTGATTTTGGCCGGATCCGCCGTTTCGTCAATGGCAGGCGACGCCGCGCCTTGTGGGGTCGGAGTGGGGCTCCGCCCCACACCCCGGGGTATTGAGAACCAGAAAGAAGCGGAAACCCGTTTTCTTCTTTCTGGTCCCAAATACCCCCGCCGGAGGCAGCCCGTCCCCGGCAGGGGACGGGCTTTCCATCAGGATTTCGACCCGATCCGAGGTTCGGTGCCGGCTTTCAGGCGGGCGATGTTCGCGCGATGACGCCAGAACACCAGCAATGTCAGAAGGATCCCGAGAATGAGCGCGGTTCCTTGACCGAGCAGGACCGCCCAGATGGTAGAGAAGGCGGCGGCGGACAGCGCGCCGACCGACGATGTTCGGGTGACCAGGACAGCAACGAGCCATGTCGCGCAGTTGGTCAGGCCCACGGGCCAGGCCAGCGCGAGCCAGAGGCCGATGAAGGTCGCCACCCCCTTGCCGCCCCGAAACCTCAGCCAGACCGGGTAGCAGTGCCCCAGAAAGGCGGCGAGCGCGGCGAGTTGCGCCGCGTCTTCCGCCGCGTAGGCACGGGCCAGCAGCACCGCAAACGCCCCCTTGGCCGCATCCAGCAGCAGGGTCAGCGCGGCGGCGGTCTTGTTGCCGGTGCGCAGCACGTTGGTGGCGCCGATATTGCCCGAGCCGATCTCGCGCAGATTGCCCAGCCCCATCAGGCGCGCCAAGATCATTCCGAAGGGGATGGATCCGAGTCCGTAGCCGATCACGGCCCAGAGGATCAGTTGCGCGGTGGTGCTGTCGAGTGGCGGCATCAGTTTCTCCGATAGACGGGCCGGCCGGCGACCCAGGTGCCCAGCACCCTACCCTGCATCCGCTGCCCGTCAAACGGCGTGTTCTGCGATTTCGATTTCAGCGTGGCGCGGTCCAGAACAAACGGCACGTCCGGGTCGAACAGCAGAAGGTCGGCGGGTGCCCCCGTCTCCAGCCGCCCGGCATCCAGCCCCAGCCGGCGCGCAGGGTTCAGCGACATGGCGCGAAACAGGGTGGGCAGGTCCAGCAGTTCGGCGTGGTACAACCGCAGCGCCGCGGGCAGCAGGGTTTCCAGCGCCACGGCCCCGCTGGCGGCCTCTTCATAGGGCAGGCGCTTGCTTTCCTCGTCCTGCGGCGTGTGCATCGAGCTGATGATGTCGATCAGGCCGGTGCGCACCGCCTCTGCCGTCGCCATGCGGTCGTCTTCGGACCGCAGCGGCGGCTTGACCTTGAAGAAGGTGCGATAGTCGGCCACGTCCAGTTCGTTCAGCGTCAGGTGATGTATCGAGGTGCCGGCGGTCACGTCCAGCCCGTTTGCCTTGGCCCGCTCCAGCGCCGGAAGGGCGCGCGCAGTGGTGATCTGGTCGGCGTGATAGCGCGCGCCGGTCATCTCGACCAGCGACAGGTCGCGGTCGAGCCCCATGCGCTCGGCCATGGGCGACACGGACGGCAGTCCGCGCAGGGTGGCGAACTTGCCCGAGGTCGCCGCGGCGCCGTCGGACAGCCCCGGATCCTGCGGGTGGCCGATCACCAGCGCGCCCAGGCTGCGGGCATAGCTGAGAGCGCGGGAAAAGACCTTGGTGTTGGTCACCACTCGGTCGCAATCGGTGAAAGCCACCGCGCCCGCGTCCATGAGAAAGCCGATCTCGGTCATTTCGCGGCCCTCGCGGCCCTTGGTCAGCGCGGCCATCGGCAGCACGTTCACAGGGGCATCGGCCTGCGCGCGCCGGTTGACGAATTCCAGCGCCTCGGGCGTGTCGATCGCGGGGCTGGTGTCGGGGCGGGTGACGATGGTGGTGACGCCCCCGGCGGCGGCGGCCTTGCCGGCGGACTTGTAGCTTTCCTTGTGGCGTTCGCCCGGCTCGCAGACCTTGACGCCGATATCGACGATGCCGGGGGCAAGGCAGGCGCCGCGCCCGTCGATCACCTCCGCGCCTTCGGGGGCGGCGATGTCCGGCCCCACCTCGGCGATCCGGCCATCTCGGACCAGCAGGCGGCCGGGCGTGTCGGTTCCCCCGGCCGGATCGATCAGGCGGACATTGGTAAAGAGAAGGCTCATAGGCGTGCTATCCTTTCATGCCGCTCACGCGTGACCGCGCGTGACCGCGGCCTCGATCTGCGCCGCCGCGCGGGCCGCGTCGGGCTGGTGCTTGATCAGGTGCTTGTCGCCGCTCCGGGTGACGATCTGGACCATCGGCCCCAGCGACCGGACCTGCGCGATCTCACCCAGCCGGACCGTGCGCCCGCCGGGGCCGGTCAGCGTATTGCCCGACAGTTCCCATTCGGCGGCCAGTTCCTCGTCGGCCAGATACCAGCCGCGCAGTGCGATCGCAGCCAGCCCGCCCACCGCGCCGGTCCAGATGTGCGCCTCGCCCAACGCCCACAGCACCGCCATCGCGCCGGCCATGGCAAAAGCGGCCAGCCAGGCATTGGTGCGGATATAGGTCGCACGGTCGGGGGTGAAGCGGATCGTGTTCATCGTAAAACCAGCCAGATGACGAAAGCGATGATGATGGCCATGACGCCGGCAAAGACCGAGGCGCCGATCATGCGGGCCTGAGCGCGGGCCTCGCGCGGGGATTTGCGCGGGGCGGTGCCCATATGGGCACTTTCCGCCTCCAGCGGGCCGCCGCTCCAGTCCACGCCGGGTTCGACCCAGGCGCCGACCGGGCGCACCGCCGGGTCGGGATGCAGCGTGACCTCGCACCCGCCAAAGGCGCGGCTGCGCACCACCATCACCCAGCCCTCCAGCGTCTCCAGCGCCGCGCGGTCGGGCTCCAGTTGCGCCGGGTCGATGCCGAAGCCTTCGGCGAGGTAGCCGGCCAGCCCCATCTCGCCCAGATCCCGAATCGGGAAAATCGCCACCTCGTCGTCGTCAAGCTCCTCGACCCCCAGCACCTGCGCCGCCGCGCCCGGTTCGCGCAGGAATCGTGCGCGCTCGGCCGGCATGTTGAGCGCAAAGAGCCGCACCACGCCCACCTCGAGCGGACCGACACGCAGCGGATCGGGGCGGGGCGCCGTCATGCCGGCACCCGCGATCCGGCGAGGTTGCCGGCCAGAAGCTCCATTGCCGCCATGCGAACCGCAACGCCCATCTCGACCTGATCCTGAATGACGGAACGGTTGATGTCGTCGGCCAGCGTGCCGTCAATTTCGACCCCGCGGTTCATCGGGCCGGGGTGCATGACGATGGCGTCCGGCTTGGCCAGCGCCAGCTTTTCCGCGTCCAGCCCGTAGCGGTGGTAATATTCGCGCTCGGAGGGGATGAAGCCGCCATCCATCCGCTCTTTCTGAAGCCGCAGCATCATCACCACGTCCACGCCCGCAAGCCCCTCGCGCATGTCGTCATACACCTCGCAGCCCATGTCGGCGAATTGCGCGGGCACCAGCGTCGGCGGACCGATCAGGCGGATGCGGCTTTCCATCTTGCCCAGCAGCAGGATGTTCGACCGCGCCACGCGGGAATGGGCGATGTCGCCGCAGATCGCAACGTTGAGCCGGTGCAGCCGGCCCTTGGCGCGGCGGATGGTCAGCGCGTCCAAGAGCGCCTGGGTGGGGTGTTCGTGCCGCCCGTCGCCGGCGTTCAACACGGCGCAGTTGACCTTTTGCGCCAGCAAATCCACCGCGCCCGAATGCGGATGCCGCACCACCAGCAGATCGGGATGCATCGCGTTCAACGTCAGCGCCGTGTCGATCAGCGTCTCGCCCTTCTTGATCGAACTGGCCTGCATGGCCATGTTCATCACGTCCGCGCCCAGCCGCTTGCCGGCCAGTTCGAAACTGGCCTGCGTTCGGGTCGAGGCTTCGAAGAACATGTTGATCTGGGTCAGCCCGGCCAGCACGTCGGCATGCTTGGCCGCCTGACGGTTCAGGTCCACATAGGATTCGGCGAGGTCGAGGATCTGGGTAATGTCCTGCGGCTTGAGCTGTTCGATCCCCAGAAGGTGGCGGTGGGCGAATGTCATGGGCCGCGACTCCGATCCTGTTCCGACCCGCTTATAGAAAGCGCGTGATGCGGGGGCAACACGGGCGGGCGCGTATTCCGGTTTTCGCGGCGCACGAAGGGGGATAGGGTCAGGGCCATGGAATCGGGGATCGACTTTCACACGGCGAAGGCGCTGCTGGAATGGCAGCTGGAACTGGGCGCGACCGAGGCGATCGGCGATGCGCCGGTGAACCGCTACGACCTGCCGGATGCCGCGCCCAGGGCGGCCAAGCCCAAACCCGCGGCGCCGCAACCCGCCCCCAAGGCGCCCGAGATAGACCCCGTTGCCGCTGCGGCAGAAGCCGCGGCAAAGGCGCAGACGCTGGAAGATCTGCGTGCCGCGATCGCGGGGTTCGACCTGTGCGACCTGAAACGGGGCGCGCGGAACACCGTATTCGCCGACGGGGTGCCTGGCGCGCCGGTCATGATCATCGGCGAGGCGCCGGGGCGCGACGAAGACCGCGGTGGCCGGCCCTTCGTCGGGCGGGCGGGCCGGCTCCTGGACCGGATGCTGGACGCGATCGGGCTGAGCCGTGCCGAAAACGTCTATATCACCAATGTCCTGCCCTGGCGGCCGCCGCAGAACCGCGACCCCACGCCGGACGAGATCGGCATGATGACGCCGTTTCTGAAACGCCATGTGGAACTGGCCGATCCGGCGGTTCTGGTGCTGATGGGCAACATCTCGTGCCAAGCGGTGCTGGGCCGACGCGGCATCACCCGGCTGCATGGCAAATGGGATCAGGCCTGGGGGCGGCCGGTGCTGCCGATGTTCCATCCCGCCTATCTGCTGCGCCAGCCGCATGCCAAGCGGGACGCCTGGGCCGATCTGCTGGAACTCAAGGCCAAGCTGCGAGAGGTGACATGAGGATCCTTGCCTTTTCCGACCTGCACCTGGCCCGCGCCCGCGCCGCCGATCTGGTGGCCGCCAGCGCAGAGGCCGATCTGGTGATCGGGGCCGGTGATTTCTGCGTGGCACGCGACGGGCTGGACCGCGCGGTGGAGATGCTGGACGGCATCGCCGCGCCGGTGGTGGCGGTGCCCGGCAACGGCGAAAGCGCCGAGGAACTGCGCGCCGCCGCGCCCGAGCACTGGCATGTCCTTCATGGAGAAGGCGCCGAGATCGGCGGACTGCGGTTCTTCGGGCTGGGCTATGCCGTGCCGGTGACGCCGTTCGGCGCGTGGTCCTGCGACCTGACCGAGGCGGAGGCCGAGGCGATGCTGGACCGTTGCGACTGTGCCGATGTGCTGATCGTCCATTCCCCGCCCAAGGGCGTGGCCGACCGCACCTCGCAGGGGGCATCGGTGGGTTCGACCACCATCCGCGCCGCGATCGAGCGGTTGCAGCCGAAACTGGCCGTCTGCGGCCACATCCACGACAGCTGGGGACAGCGCGGCACGATCGGCGCGACGCCGGTGGTCAATCTCGGCCCCACCGTCAACTGGTTCGAGGTGACACCATGATCGACACCGTAACCCTTTTGGCCTTTGTTCCCGCCGCGCTGGCGCTGAACCTGACGCCGGGGGCGGACATGATGTTCTGTCTGGGCCAGGGGCTGCGGTCGGGTCCGCGCGCGGCGGCGGCGGCCAGCGCGGGCATCTCGCTGGGCGTGATGGTGCATGTGGCGCTGGCCGGGCTGGGCGTGGGCGCTGCGGTGGCGGCGATGCCGTGGCTGTTCGACGCGATCCGATGGGCCGGGGTGGCCTATCTGCTGTGGCTGGCCTGGGGCGCGCTGCGCAACGGCGCGGTCCCGGCCGAAACGCCGCAGGTGCCGGCCCGCCGGGCGTTCCGCTCGGGGTTGATGGTGAACCTCGCCAACCCCAAGGTGATCCTGTTCGTGCTGGCCTTCGTCCCGCAATTCGTCGATCCCGCCGCCGGGCCGGTGCTGGCGCAGTTCATGATCCTGGGGACGGTGCTCGCGCTTGGCGGGTTCGTGATCAACGCCGCCGTCGGCCTGTTCGCGGGCAGCGCCTGGCGGCATCTGACCGGATCGCCCGCCGCCGCGCGCTGGATGGGGCGGATCAGCGGCGGCATCTTCGCGGCGCTGGCCGTCAGGCTGGCTTTGATCGAAAGGGCTTGAGGCATGTCGAAAATCGGGGACGACAACCCGTTCATTCCCGTCCGCATCGCGGTGCTGACCGTGTCGGACACGCGATCGCTGGAGGAAGACCGGTCCGGCCAGGTTCTGGTGGACCGGCTGACGAAGGCCGGCCATATCCTGGCCGACCGCAAGATCCTGCGGGACGAACGCGACCAGATCGCCAATCAGCTGCGCGCCTGGGTGGCGGATGACGGGGTGGACGTGGTGATCTCGACCGGGGGCACGGGGCTGACGGGCCGCGACGTGACGGTCGAGGCGCACCGCGACGTCTATGAAAAGGAAATCGACGCCTTTTCGACCCTGTTCACGCTCATTTCCTATGAAAAGATCGGCACCTCGGCGGTGCAGTCCCGCGCAACTGCGGGCGTTGCGGGGGGCACCTACCTGTTTGCCCTGCCCGGCAGTCCCGGCGCCTGCAAGGACGCCTGGGACGGAATCCTGGAAAAACAGCTGGACTATCGCCACCCGCCCTGCAACTTCGTCGAGATCATGCCGCGCCTCGACGAGCATCTGCGGCGGAAATAGCCGGCCGGCGGATACAGGGCGATACAAAAGGTTACGCTTTGTAACCGGCTTGTGGCTTGGCATTTTTCCCCGCCTCGCTACCTTAGAGGGGTGGCCGCGCGGGGCGGCCCCGAGAAGGAGTGGCGATGCGATTTCTGCGTCAGAGCCTGCTGGGCCTGTTCCTGGTGTCCCTGACGCTGGGGCTGCTGGCCTATGCCGGGCGGCTTGTCTGGGACGCGGTCGAAGCGCGGATGAACGACGATCGCCGCCCGCCGCCCGCGCGGGAACGGGTCTTTGCCGTCAGCGTGCAGACCGCCCGGATGGAGACGGTCACGCCCGTACTCGAAGCCTTTGGCCAGATCCAGAGCCGCCGCAGGCTGGAGCTGCGCGCGGCCTCGGGCGGACGGGTCATGTGGCTGGCGCCCGGTTTCGAAGAGGGCGGCGCGGTCGCGGCCGGAGAGGTTCTGGTGCGGCTGGACCCGGCGGACGCGCAGGCGGCGCTGGACCGGGCGCAAAGCGACCTGCTGGATGCCGAGGCCGAGCAGCGCGACGCCGCGCGCGGGCTGGATCTGGCGCGGGACGAACTTGCGGCGGCCCAGGAACAGGCCGAGCTGCGCGAACGGGCCTATCAGCGGCAGAAGGATCTGAAGGCGCGCGGCGTGGGCACCGCGGCAGCGGTGGAGGCGGCAGAACTGTCGGCGGCAGCGGCGCGTCAGGCGGTGCTGTCGCGGCGCATGGCGCTGGCCCAGGCCGAGGCACGCGTGGATCAGGCCGCCACCCGACTGCGTCGCGCGCGGATCGCGCTGGAAACCGCCCAGCGCGACCTCGAGGACACGGTGATCTCGGCCCCCTTCGCCGGCACGCTCAGCGGCGTGACGCTGGTCGAGGGCCGGCGCGTGGCGACGAACGAGAAACTGGCCGAACTGATCGACCCGCAGGCGCTCGAGGTGGCGTTCCGTTTGTCCACGGCGCAATATGTGCGGCTGCTGGACGAGGGCGGACAACTGGTCCATGCGCCGGTCAACGTGTCGCTGGACGTCTCGGGCGTGGACCTGACCGCGAAGGGACATATCAGCCGCGACAGCGGCGCCGCCGGCGAAGGGCAGCCGGGGCGGTTGCTCTTTGCGCGGCTGGACGACGCGCCGGGCTTCAAACCGGGCGATTTCGTCACCGTCCGCGTCGAAGAACCGCCGGTGGACGGCGTGGCGCGGCTGCCGGCTTCGGCACTGGGGCCGGACGGGACGGTTCTGGTGCTGGGGGCCGACGACCGGCTTGAGGCGCTGAAGGTCGAACTGGTTCGGCGGCAAGGCAACGACGTGCTGCTGCGGGGCGCGGGGCTTGCGGGGCGCGAGGTGGTGACCGGGCGCACGCCGCTGCTGGGGCCGGGCATCAAGGTCCGCCCCCTGCGCGATCAGGCGCGGGCGGGCAAGGCGATGGCCGGGCCGTCGGACGATTCGCGGGATGTGCCGATGCTGGAGCTGACCGAGGAACGGCGGGCGCGGCTGGTGGCCTTCATCAAGGCCAGCAACCGGATGCCCGAGGACGCAAAGGCACGCGTTCTGAACCTGCTGGCCGAAAGCCGCGTTCCCGCCCGGCTGGTCGAACGCATCGAATCCCGGATGGGGGGCTGATCCGATGCGGTCGGGCATGGGCATATGATCCGCGAGGTGCCCCGCGGCGCGGGCGGGATCCTGAGCTATTTCACCCGCCACCGGACGGCGGCGAACCTCGTTCTGCTGATCATGCTGGTGCTGGGCGCGGCGGCGCTGCCGAACATGCGGGCGCAGTTCTTTCCCGACGTGATCGTGGACAGCGTGACCGTCACGGTCACATGGGAAGGCGCCGGCCCCGAGGACGTGGACAAGGCCATCGTGCAGGCGTTGGAACCGACACTTCTGGCCGTGGACGGGGTGGCAAGTTCCGACTCCGTCTCGCGCGAGGGCAAGGCGACGATCAAACTGGAATTCGAACCGGGCTGGGACATGGCCCGCGCCGCCGATGACGTGCAGGCGGCGGTGGACACGGTCACGATCCTGCCCGAAGAGGCCGACGATCCAAAGGTCAAACGCGGCGTCTGGCGCGACCGGGTGACGGATGTCGTGATCACTGGGCCGGTGGGACCGGAACAGCTGGGGCTGTTCGCCGACGAGCTGGTGACGCGTCTGTTCAACGCGGGCGTCACGCGCACCACGATTCGCGGCGTCGCCGCGCCGCGCACGATCGTCGAGGTCCCCACCCGCAACCTTATCGCCCATGACGTTACCATGGCGCAGATCGCCGCCGCGATTGCCGCCGAGGTGGACACGGACCCGGCCGGCGACGTGTCCGGCGCGAACACGCGCGTGCGCACCGGGGCCGAACGGCGCAAGCCCGACGACATCGCGGATATCGTGCTGCGGTCCAACCCCGACGGGTCGAAACTCAGGATCGGCGACGTGGCCACGATCCGCGTCGAGGGCGTGACCCGCAACCGCAGCTATTTCGTCGGCGACGATCCGGCCATGTCGATCCGGGTCGACCGCGCGGGCCGGGGCGATGCGATCGACGTGCAGCACCGTGTCGAACGCGTGGCCCAGGAGATGCAGGCCACCCTGCCCCAAGGCGTGACCGTGCGGCTGATCCGCACCCGGGCCGAGGCGATCACCCAGCGGCTGGATCTTCTGATCGACAACGGCCTGATGGGGCTGGGGCTGGTGCTGCTGCTTCTGTTCATGTTCCTCAACGCGCGCACGGCGTTCTGGGTCGCGGCGGGCATACCGGCCTCGATGATGGCAGCGGTGGCGCTGATGTATGCCTTTGGACTCACCATCAACATGGTCAGCCTCTTCGGCCTGATCATCACGCTGGGGATCGTGGTGGATGACGCGATCGTGGTCGGCGAACACGCCGATTTCCGCGCGCGGCGGCTGGGCGAAACCCCGGTGGTGGCAGCGGAAACGGCGGCGCGGCGGATGGCGATGCCGGTCTTTGCCTCGACCATCACCACGGTGATCGCGTTCTTCGGGCTGGTGGCCATCGGCGGGCGGTTCGGGGATCTCATCAAGGACATCCCTTTTACCGTGATCGTGGTGCTTCTCGCCTCGTTGCTGGAATGTTTCATCATCCTGCCCAACCACATGGTCCACGCCATCGAGCATGGCAATCGCCGGCACTGGTACGACCTGCCCAACCGGATGGTAAACGGGGGGTTTCGCTGGGTGCGCGACCGCCTGTTCCGGCCGCTCATGGTGCTGGTGGTGCGCGGGCGTTACGTGGTGCTGGCGGGGACGGTCGCGATTCTTGCCTCTCAAGTGGCGGTGTTCATCCGCGGCGACGTGCAGTGGCGGTTCTTCAACGCGCCCGAGCGCGGCTCGGTCACCGGCAATTTCGCGATGGCCGAAGGCGCCACGCGCGCCGATTCGCTGGCCATGATGCGCGAGATGCAGCGCGCCGCCGAAGAACTGGGCCGCGAATACGAAGAGCGCCATGGCCGCAACCCGATCGAGTTCGTTCTGGCCGAAGTCGGCGGCAATGCCGGCCACCCGCTGGCCGGGTCGGATACCAAGGACCGCGACCTTCTGGGCAGCATCTCGATCGAGCTGATCGACGCCGACCTGCGCCCCTATTCCAGCTTTGCCTTCGTCGCCGAGCTTCAGGAGCGCGTGCGCCAGCACCCGATGGCCGAAACCGTCAGCTTCCGCGGCTGGCGGTCCGGGCCGGGCGGCGATGCGCTGGACGTGCAGTTTTACGGCGCGGACGTGGACACGCTGAAGGCCGCGAGCGAAGACCTGCAGACCGCACTGGCCCGCTATCCCGAAGTGTCGGCGGTTCAGGACAACCTGGCCTATGACAAGGAAGAACTGGTCCTCGATCTCACGCCGCAGGGGCAGGCGCTGGGCTTCACCACCGACGGGCTGAGCCGCGTTCTGCGCCACCGGATCAACGGGATCGAGGCCGCGACCTATCCTGACGGCCCCCGCAGCGCCGAGATCCGCGTGGAACTGCCCGAAAGCGAACTGACCGCCGACTTTTTGGAACGGATGATGCTGCGCGCGCCGTCCGGGGCCTATGTGCCGCTGTCCGACATCGTGACCGTCGAGCGCCGCACCGGGTTCTCGACGGTCCGGCGCGAGAACGGGCTGCGGGTGGTCAGCGTCACCGGCGACATATCCGAGGACGACCCCGCCCGCGCCGAAGCGATCGACCGCGCCCTGCGCGAAGAGATCCTGCCGAAGATCGCCAGCGAACGGCAGGTCGAATGGCGGCTGGGCGGACTCAAGGAGCAGGAAAGCCGGTTCCTGAATGATGCCCGCACCGGGCTGATCCTGTGTCTCGCGGGGATCTACCTGGTTCTGGCATGGATCTTTGCCAGCTGGACCCGGCCGCTGGTGGTGATGTCGATCATTCCCTTCGGGCTGGTCGGAGCGATCTGGGGGCATTATTACTGGGGCGTACCGCTCAGCATGTTCTCGGTGGTCGGGCTGATCGGCATGACCGGGATCATCATCAATGACGCGATCGTTCTGATCACGACGATCGACGACTATGCCACGCGGCGCGGGCTTGTGCCGTCGATCATCGACGCGGCGGCGGACCGGTTGCGGCCGGTGATGCTGACCACGATGACCACGGTGCTGGGGCTGACGCCACTGCTGTTCGAACGCTCGCAGCAGGCCCAGTTCCTCAAGCCCACGGTGATCACGCTGGTCTATGGGCTGGGCTTCGGCATGGTTCTGGTGCTGCTGGTGGTCCCGGCGCTGGTGGCGGCGCAGCGCGACATGGCCCGCCCGCTGGCGGCGATGCGCCGGGCGTGGCGCGCGCCCGGCCGGGGGCTGCGCGCGGCGGTCGGCCTGACCGGGGTGGCAATGACGGGATGGTTCGCGGCCACGCTGGGCTGGGCGCTGACCACGGGGGCCTTGCCGGATGCGGTGGCGGACCTTTTCCCCGCGCTGGCCGGTGCCGGTCCGGTTCTTGCGGCGCTGATCCTGTTCGCGGCCGGCGCGCTGGCAATCACCCTGACCGGCTATCTGCTGTCGGCGGCGGTGCTGGCCTGGCTTTCGGCGCATCGCCGCGCCTGAACGCGGGCTATGCCAAGCTCCATCACCTCGGCCACGTTCGCGCTCATGGGCAGTTCTCTGGCGCGAACGGTCTTGACGTCGAACCAGGCCGCGTCGGTCACGTCATCCGCCGCAACCGGCGCACCCCGCCGGTAGTCGCACAGCACCGCCGCCAGAAGATAATGCGCCACCAGCCGCCCCGAGCCATCGTGGCGCAGCACATCGACATTGGTGAGATACTCCACCGGCCGGGCGATCACGCCGGTTTCCTCGGCCAGTTCGCGCGCGGCCGCCTGCATCGCGGTCTCTCCCGGCTCCACATGACCGCCGGGAAAACCCCACAGCCCCCGGTCCGGCGCCTTGCCGCGCTGCACCAGCAGCACGCGATCCCCGCGAAGGACCACCGCGATCGCGCCAAGTCTGGGGAAAGCGGACACGCGCTTCAGCCCGCCGAACAGCCCCGGATATCGACCGCGTGGTCGCGCCCGATCACCGTGATGCGAATCCGTGACCTGTCCAGAGCAAACGCGGCGGCGCCTCGCGCGTCCGCGACTTCGGCCGAGGCGACCAGCATGTCGCCCTTGCGTCGGGTTTCGGTCTCGGACGCCCAGAGCTGGGGATCACCGGGTTCGATCACGGCAATTTCCTGCCCCCCCGCAGTCGGCATGGCGATCCGCGCCTCGACCCGGACGCCATTCGCGGAAGGGCGGATCCGGCAGGTGGCCTTGCGGACGCCGGCCTCTTTGGCCGAATAGGGGCGCTGCGCCAATGCTGCGGCGATAACGGGATTGCGGCCTGCCCGCGGGTCCAGCCGGTGATCGAAATCAAGCGTCGCCGGCATGCAGACATCCTTGCACACGCCCAGATCGACCGATCCGCGCAACCGGACCGGTTGGCCCTTGCGGGTCGGGGTGACCTCGACCGGCAGCACCAGCTCGTATTTGTAGCCGATCGCGCGCAGGCCCTGGAGGTCAAAGACCTGCGGCGTGGGCCAGGTGATGTCCACCCGCCCGACATTGCTGGAACCGCTCCAGTCGAATCTGGGCGGTATCCCGGCTTCTCCCGGCGCGCGCCAGTAGGTTTTCCACCCCTCGGCCAGTTGCATGCGCAGGGCCGCCAGATAGGTTCCATTGGCGGTCATGCCGCCATCCAGCACCTCAAGCCGTATCGTGGCGCCCGAATCGTCCTCACCTCCGGCCAGGGCCGGAGCGGCGAGCCGCGGCCAAGCGGCAAGAAACAACAGGGCAAGACGCATGAGCATGAAACCTAGATGGAACATTCCAGTCACGATGCCAAGTCACGTTCCGGTCAACGGCGCCAATGCGCGCGGATCGGCTGCAAGGGCTCTTGCGCAGGGCAGAACGGAACGCCATGTTGAACAAAGAAGGGGCGTATTCCGACCATGGAACTCACTGGTAAACTGTTGATTGCAATGCCCGGAATGGGTGACCCGCGATTCGAGCATTCCGTCGTCTTCCTGTGCAGCCACGGTGATGACGGGGCGATGGGGCTGATCGTGAACAAACCGGCCCTGGACGTGAGCCTGAAGGATCTGCTGGAACAGCTCAACATCAAGACCCACGAAGGGCGCGACATGGACCTGCCGATCCATTTCGGCGGTCCGGTGGAAACCGTGCGCGGGTTCGTCCTGCATACATCCGATTACCTGTCCAACCTGCACTCCATGCCGGTTGCGGACGGGTTCAGCATGACCGCCACGCTGGACATCTTGGAAGACATCGCCGCTGGCAAGGGTCCGAAGAAGGCTCTGATGATGCTGGGCTACTCCGGCTGGGGGCCGGGGCAGCTGGAAAACGAGATCGCCATGAACGGCTGGCTGACCACGGATGCCAGCATCGAACTGGTCTTCGGCACCCCCGATGACGAAAAATGGAGCGCCGCGCTGAAGACGCTGGGCGTGGACCCGATGACGCTTTCGGCCAGTTCGGGCCGGGCCTGAACGACATGAAAAGCCCCCGGGCGGAACACGCGCCGGGGGCTTTGGATTCGGGTCCGCTTACGATTTGGGATAGCCCAGCGATTTCAGCGCCTCGCGGATTTCGTCCAGGATCGCCGGGTCGTCGATCGTGGCGGGCATCTTGAAGTCCTGCCCGTCGGCGATCTTGACCATCGTGCCGCGCAGGATCTTGCCCGAGCGCGTCTTGGGCAGGCGATCCACCACCACCGCCTGCTTGAAGGCGGCGACGGGGCCGATCTTTTCGCGCACCAGCTTGACCACCTCGGCGACGATCTCTTCGGCCGGGCGGTTGGTGCCGGCATTGAGACAGAGGAAGCCGACCGGCAGCTGGCCCTTGAGGTCGTCCGAAACCCCGATCACCGCGCATTCGGCCACGTCCGGGTGGCTGGCAAGAACCTCCTCCATCGCGCCGGTGGACAGCCGGTGGCCGGCCACGTTGATGACGTCATCGGTGCGCGCCATGATGTAGAGGTATCCGTCCTCGTCCTTGTAGCCAGCATCGCCGGTTTCGTAATAGCCGGGGAAGTGCTCGAGATACGACTTGCGATAGCGTTCCTCGGCATTCCACAGCGACGGCAGCGTGCCCGGCGGCAGGGGCAGCTTGATGGCTATGGCGCCGAGCTGTCCGGCCGGGAGTTCGTGCCCGCCTTCGTCCAGGATACGCACGTCATAGCCCGGCATCGGCACCGAGGGGCTGCCCAGTTTCGTCGGCAGTTCCTCGATCCCCAGCGGGTTTGCGGCGATCGCCCAGCCGGTTTCGGTCTGCCACCAGTGGTCCACCACCGGCACGCCCAGCTGTTCCTGCGCCCAGGTGATCGTGTCCGGATCGGCGCGCTCGCCGGCCAGGAACAGCGCCTTGAGGCAGGACAGATCGTATTTCCTGACGAACTCACCCTTGGGATCCTCGCGCTTGATCGCGCGAAAGGCGGTGGGCGCGGTGAAGAAGCTTTTGACCTTGTGTTCGGAGATCACCCGCCAGAAGGTGCCGGCATCGGGGGTGCCGACGGGCTTGCCCTCGAACACGATGGTGGTGTTGCCGTGGATCAGCGGCCCATAACAGATGTAGGAATGGCCCACGACCCAGCCCACGTCCGAGGCCGCCCAGAACACGTCGCCCGGATCGACATTGTAGATGTTCTTCATCGTCCAGTTCAGCGCCACCAGCTGGCCGGCGGTCTGCCGGATCACTCCCTTGGGCTGGCCGGTCGTGCCCGAGGTGTAGAGAATATAGGACGGGTGGTTGCCCTCGACGGGGACACATTCCGCGGGCGTCGCGCCATACTGGAAGCTGTGCCAGCCATAGTCGCGGCCCTCGACCAGCTTGGCCACCTCCTGTTCGCGCTGGAGGATGACGCAGAATTCGGGCTTGTGCTCGGCCATCTCGATGGCCTCGTCCAGAAGCGGTTTGTAATGCACGATCCGGCCAGGCTCGATCCCGCAGGAGGCGGCGAGGATCGCCTTGGGCTTGGCATCGTCGATCCGCACGGCCAGTTCGTTGCTGGCAAATCCGCCGAACACCACCGAATGGATAGCGCCCAGCCGGGCGCAGGCCAGCATCGCCTCGAGCGCCTCGGGCACCATCGGCATGTAGATGATCACCCGGTCGCCCTTTTCCACACCCTTGGCGCGCAGCGCGCCGGCCAGCGTTGCAACGCGGTTGCGCAGTTCCGAATAAGTGATCTTGTGGGTGCGCCCGGTGATCGGGCTGTCATAGATGATGGCATATTGCGGGCCGCGGCCGGCCTCGACATGGCGATCCACCGCGTTCCAGCAGGTGTTCACCTTGGCGTCCGCGAACCATTCGTAGATCGGCGCGTTCTCGTCGAACAGCGCCTTGGAGGGCGGCTCGATCCAGTCGATCGCCTGTGCCGCCTCCATCCAGAACCCTTCGGGATCTGCCTTCCACGCCTCGTAAACGTCCTTGTATGCCATTGCGTGCTCCTCCGGATACCTTGAGACGGTGTTAGGAGATGCGGCGCCATCGGGGCAAGCCCGCAAGGGAACGTAACGTCAGATTGTCGCTGGAAATTTGCACTCTTCGGCGCATTCCCTCTGCAAAGTTTTGCAAATTGGCTGAGATTACCCGACCATTTCTCGCAACGTCGATGGGTTTGCAAATTATTCGCCGAACGAATTGCAAACCCGCCCGACACTGCGAGTCGCCCCCTTCATCCGTATTGTGCCACCGGCGTGCCGGCGATGGCCGCCATGTTCAAGAGGCCCCGCGCCGTGATCGACGGCGTGACGATATGGGCGCGGTTGCCCATGCCCATCAGGATCGGCCCCACGGCCAGCCCTCCGGCGCGCGTCTTGAGAATGTTGCGCACACCCGAAGCGGCGTCGGCATGGGCAAAAATCAGCACGTTGGCCGGCCCCTTCATCCGCGAATTGGGGAAGATCCGTTCGCGCAGCTGCGGGTCCAGCGCGGTGTCGATCTGCATCTCGCCTTCATAGCAGAAGTCGCGCGGCGCGCTGTCGAGAATGGCGATCGCGTCCCGCATCCGCTTGCCTGTGCCGCCTTCGTGGTTGCCGAACTGCGACTGGGTGCACAGCGCGATCGCCGGTTCGATACCGAAACGGCGGACGTGCCGCGCCGCGCCGATGGTGATCTCGGCGATCTGTTCGGGCGTGGGTTCCTCGTGCACATGGGTGTCAGCGATGAACAGGGGACCGTCCTCGAGGATCATCAGCGTCAGCGCGCCGTGCGGGCGCAGTTCGGCCGTGCCCAGCACCTGCGTCACATAGCGCAGATGCCAGCGGTATTCGCCGAAGGTGCCGCAGATCAGACTGTCGGCTTCGCCCCGATGCACGGCGACCGCGCCAATGGCGGTGGTGTTGGTGCGCATCACCGCCTTGGCGATGTCGGGCGTCACCCCGCGCCGCTGCATGATCTCGTGATAGCTGGTCCAGTAATCGTAATAGCGCGGGTCGTTTTCCGGGTTGACCAGTTCGAAATCCCGCCCCGGTCGGATCCGCAGGCCATAGCGTTCGCAGCGCCGCTCGATCACCTCGGGCCGACCGATCAGGATCGGCGTCTCGGTGGTTTCCTCGAGAATAGCCTGGGCGGCGCGCAGGACGCGCTCGTCCTCGCCCTCGGCAAAGATGATCCGGCGCGAGGCAGCGCGGGCTGCTTCGAACACCGGCCGCATCAAGAGGGCCGACTTGAAAACGCCCTGGTTCAGCCGGGCCTTGTATTCCTCCATGTCCGCGACCGGGCGGGTGGCGACGCCGCTGTCCATCGCCGCCTTGGCGACCGAGGACGACACGACCGCCATCAGGCGCGGATCAAAGGGTTTGGGGATCAGGTAGTCGGCGCCAAAGGTCAGCTGATCGCCGCGATAGGCGGCCGCCGCCTCGGCGCTGGTGGTGGCGCGGGCCAGTTCGGCGATGCCATCGATGCAGGCCAGCTGCATCGCGTCGTTGATCTCGGTCGCGCCCACGTCCAGCGCACCACGGAAGATGAAGGGAAAACACAGGACGTTGTTGACCTGGTTGGGATAGTCGCTGCGCCCGGTGGCGATGATCGCGTCAGGCGCGACCTTGCGAGCCTCTTCCGGCATGATTTCCGGCGTCGGGTTGGCCAGCGCAAAGATGATCGGACGGTCGGTCATCTTCGCCACCATCCCGGCCGTCAGCACGTTCGGACCGGACAGGCCAAGGAACATGTCCGCGCCCTCGATGACCTGATCCAGCGTCCGCAGATCGGTCCGTTGCGCGAAGGCCGCCTTTTGCGGGTTCATGTCCACCTCGCGACCCTCGTAGACCAGCCCGTGAATGTCGCACAGCCAGATGTTTTCCCGCTTCACCCCCAGCTTGAGCAGCATGTTGAGACAGGCGACCCCCGCCGCGCCGCCGCCGGTGGAGACGAGCTTGATCTCCTCGGGCCGCTTGCCGGCCACACGCAGCGCGTTCTTGGCCGCAGCCCCCACCACGATGGCGGTGCCGTGCTGGTCGTCGTGAAAGACGGGGATGTTCATCCGCTCTCGGCAGATCCTTTCCACGATGAAGCAGTCGGGCGCCTTGATGTCCTCGAGGTTGATCGCGCCAAAGGTGGGCTCCAGCGCGCAGACGATCTCGGCCAGCTTTTCGGGGTCGGATTCGTTCACCTCGATGTCGAAACAGTCGATATTGGCGAATTTCTTGAACAGGACCGCCTTGCCCTCCATCACCGGCTTGGACGCGAGCGCGCCGATATTGCCCAGCCCCAGCACCGCGCTGCCGTTGGACACCACCGCGACAAGATTGCCCTTGGCGGTATAGCGCACCGCATCGGCCGGGTTGTCGCGAATCTCGGTGCAGGCTTCGGCCACGCCGGGAGAATAGGCGCGGCTCAGGTCGCGGCCATTGGCCATCGGCTTGGTAGCGCGAATCTCCAGTTTTCCCGGCTTGGGAAACTCGTGATAGAACAGCGCGGCCTCGCGCAGCGTCTCTTTCTGTGGCATGGGCGAGATCTCCGAGAGAATGTAGTTTAGCATTAAACTATATCTGACGCCGGGGAAACCTCAGAATCCGCGCCGGGGCGCCGACTCGGCGGGTTGCAAATCCGAGGGGCACTCGTCACTCTCGGCGGGCATGACATTTTCGATCGTGGAACACATGTCCGATACCATCGCCGAGATCCGCCTGCCCACGAAAGAACTTCGCGACGACATCCCGTTCTTCACGAACGTTCTGGGAATGCGGATGGACATGATCTACCCCGCCGACGACCCGCGAATCGCGGTGTTTTCCGGCCACGGGCTGCGGCTGCGCATCGAAAAGGGCGCGCCCGAGCCGCCGGGCACGATCCGCATCCTGACCGACGACCCGGACGGGTTTGCCGGCGGCGCGCGGGAACTGGTGGCCCCCAACGGCACGCGGGTCGAGATCGACGCGCGCGACCCGCCGCTGGTGCTGCCCGAGACGCGGCATTCCTTTGTCGTGCGCCGGCTGGCCGACGGGGCGCCCTGGGTAATCGGCCGGGCGGGGATGAACTATCGCGACCTCGTGCCCGACCGGCTGGGTGGGGCGATGATCGCCAGCCACATCCGCATCCCCCACGGCGGGCCGGTGCCGGACATGGTGCATTATCACAAGGTCGGGTTCCAGCTGATCTTTTGCATCAACGGCTGGGTCGATGTGCTGTATGAGGATCAGGGCGGTCTGCGGCGGCTCACGGCCGGCGACTGCTTCATCCAGCCGCCCGAGATCCGCCACAGGGTGGTGGAAGCCAGCGACGATCTGCAGGTGATCGAGATCGGCGTGCCGGCCGAGCATGTCACCGAGATCGACCACGAGATGACGCTGCCCACCCCGCATTACCGCCCAGACCGCGAATGGCAGGGGCAGAGATTCGTGCACAGCCTTGCGAAGGAGGGCAAATGTGGTCCGTCGCGCCTGCCCGGCTACATCTGCCGCGACACCGGGATCGCCGAGGCGACACGCGGCGTGGCGGGTGTGCAGGTGCTGCGTCGCGGCGAGGATGCGCCGGGATGGGCCGTTCATGACGCGGACATCCTGTTCAACTATGTGATGGCGGGCCGGGTCATGCTGCAAGGCGAGGGGCGCACCCCGTTCGCGCTGGAGGCGGGCGATGCCTTCGTGATCCCGCCGGGGATGGCCACGCGGCTGGCGGACCCGTCGGACGATCTGGAACTGCTCGAAGTGACCCTGCCCGGGACATTCAGGACGGAGGTGCAATCGTGACCACGCTCAAGCAAGCGGCCGAAGCCGTCAGGCACAATGCGCATGCGCCCTATTCGGGCTTCAAGGTCGGCGCTGCGGTGCGCACGGCCAGCGGCAAGATCTTTGCCGGCTGCAATGTCGAAAACGTCTCCTACCCCGAAGGCACCTGCGCCGAGGCCGGAGCGATCGCGGCCATGGTCGCGGCCGGCGAGACCGAGATCGCCGAGGTCTATGTGATCGCCGACAGCCCGGTGCCGGTATCGCCCTGCGGCGGCTGCCGCCAGCGGATCGCGGAATTCGCCTGCGGCGCGGTGCCGGTCGTCATGGCCACCACGCGCGGCGAAGAACGGGTGATGACGATGGAAGAGCTCCTGCCCGGCGCTTTCGGCCACGATCACTTCGAGGTGTAGGGGAACATGGACGCGCGTTCCATCATTGCCAAACTTCGCCGGCGCGAAGTGCCGACCGAGGACGAATTGCGCTGGTTCGCCCAAGGGCTGGCCGATGGCCATGTCAGCGACGCACAGGCCGGGGCCTTTGCCATGGCCGTCTGCATGGGCGGGCTGGGCGAGACCGGGCGGACGGCGCTGACGCTGGCCATGCGCGACAGCGGCGAGGTGCTGCGCTGGGATCTGGACGCGCCGGTGGTGGACAAGCATTCCACCGGGGGTCTGGGCGATTGCGTGTCGTTGCTGCTGGCGCCGGCGCTGGCCGAATGCGGGGCCTATGTGCCGATGATCTCGGGCCGGGGGCTGGGGCATACGGGCGGGACGCTGGACAAGCTCGAATCGATCCCCGGCGTGGCGACGGTATTCCCCGAGGACCGCCTGCCCGACCTGCTGGTTCGCGCGGGCTGCATGATCGTCGGCGCCTCGGCCCATATCGCCCCGGCGGACAAGCGGCTCTACGCGATCCGCGACGTGACCGCGACGGTGGAGAGCCTCGATCTCATCACCGCCTCGATCCTGTCCAAGAAGCTTGCGGCGGGGCTGGAGGCGCTTGTGCTGGACGTGAAGGTGGGCAGCGGCGCCTTCATGAAGACGGCGGACGACGCCCGCGCGCTGGCGCAGGCGCTGGTGGCCACGGCCAATGCCGCCGGGTGCCGGACTGCGGCGCTGATGACTGACATGAACCAGCCGCTCGCGCCGAGCCTCGGTAACGCGCTGGAAGTGGCCGAGGTGATGCGGGTGCTGACGGGGCGGGCCGGCGGACCGCTGGCGGAACTCACCGCCGCGCTGGGCGGCGATGTGCTGGCGCTGGCGGGGCTGGCTGAGGATGCGGATGCGGGCGCAAGGGCGGTGGCCGACACGTTGGCCGATGGTCGCGCGGCAGAGCGGTTCGGACGCATGATCGCGGGGCAAGGCGGCCCCTTGGGCTTTGTTGATGACTGGGCGCGGTTTCTGCCCGAGGCGACGGTGATCCGCGAGGCGCCCGCCCCGACATCCGGCTACGTCACCGCGATGGATGGGGAGGCGCTGGGCCTCGCCGTGGTCGCGCTGGGCGGCGGGCGGCAGGTGGAAACCGACCGGATCGACCCGGCCGTGGGGCTGGCGCAGGTGGCGCGACTGGGCCAAAGGGTTGAGGCCGGCCAGCCGCTGGCGATGGTTCACGCCGCGCGCGAGGACGCCGCGGCGGCAGCCGTGGCGGCGGTGCGGGCGGCGATCACGATTTCGCCGGATCCCGCGCCGGTTCCGGCATTGATTCACGAACGGGTGGGACCATGACGCGCGCCTTTCTGGTGGTGATGGATTCGGTCGGCATCGGCGGGGCGCCGGATGCGGACCGGTATTTCAACAGTGGCGTGCCGGATACCGGCGCGAATACGGTCGGCCACATCGCGCAGGCCTGTGCCGAAGGCCGCGCCGAAGAGGGCCGCAGCGGTCCCTTGCGGCTGCCCAATCTCGATGCGCTGGGGCTGGGCGCAGCGGTGCGGCTGGCCAGCGGGATCGATGCGCCGGGGCTGGAGGCGGACCCGACCGGGTTCTGGGCCGCAGCCACCGAACAGTCGAGAGGCAAGGACACGCCCTCGGGCCACTGGGAGTTGGCCGGCCTGCCGGTGCCGTGGGACTGGACCTATTTCCCCGATACCGTCCCCGCCTTTCCCGAAGAGGTCACGCAGGCGGTGATGAAGGCCGCGGTCACCGACGGAATCCTCGGCAATTGCCACGCCCCCGGCACCGCGATCATCGAACGTCTGGGTGCGGAGCATATGCGCACCGGCTGGCCAATCTGCTACACTTCGGCCGACAGCGTGTTCCAGATCGCCGCGCACGAGGAAACCTTCGGGCTGGAGCGGCTGCTGAAGCTTTGCGCCGACATCGCGCCGATGCTGCACGCGATGCGCGTGGGGCGCGTGATCGCCCGGCCCTTTGTCGGCGATCCCGAACATGGATTCACCCGCACGCCGCACCGCAAGGATTTCGCGATCACCCCGCCGTCTCCGGTGCTGACCAACTGGGTGCAGGACGCGGGTCGCAAGGTTTACGGGATCGGCAAGATCGGCGACATCTTCTCGATGCAGGGGATCGGCCGCAACGTGAAAGGCCCCGATGCCGAGCTGATGGAGCATCTCAAGCACCGCGTCGCCGAGGCCGAGGACGGCAGCCTGACCTTCGCCAATTTCGTCGAATTCGACAGTCTCTACGGCCACCGCCGCGACGTGAGCGGCTATGCCCGCGCGTTGGAATGGTTCGATGCCCGCATCGGAGAGGTCCGCGCCACGCTGCGCCCCGGCGATCTGCTGGTGATCACCGCCGATCACGGCAACGACCCGACATGGGCCGGCACCGATCACACCCGCGAACGGGTGCCGGTGCTGATCGACGGCGCAGGCGCGGGCAGCGCGGGGCTGATCGCCATGGCCGACGTCGCCGCCAGCGTCGCGGCGCATCTGGGCGTGCCCGCGCAGGGGCCCGGCCGCAGCTTTCTGTAGGCGCAGGGCGGTCCGGCCGCCCTGCCCCGTGCATCACTGCCTGCACATTACCCCTTGGGCGCGGGATATTGCATCCGGTGCACCACGTCGTCCCAGCTGACCGTGTTGCGGACCCATTCATTGGCGGCGTCCCTTGGCGGGTTGTAGTCCCACGAGGTCCACCTGCCCTGTTCCATCGCCGCATGCACCGCGCGACGGCGGCGCTGCGAGGCGATCACGTCGGCGCGGATCCTGTCGCTGTCCCAGCGGGCGCGCGCCTCGGCCTGGAACGCGCCCAGCAGATCGGCATGGGCCGGGTCGTCGGCCAGGTTGTCGCGCTCCATCGGGTCGCTGGCCACGTTGAACAGCTGCGGCGGGTCCACCTCGCAATGGATGAACTTGTAGTCCCCCCGCCGGATCATGAACAGCGGGTGGCTGAGGCATTCGGCGCAGTATTCGCCACAGACCGTGCGCCCGTCCGTTTCCTCGCCCCGCGCCAGCGGCAAGAGCGACCGCCCGTCCAGCGGCATCGCGGGGGCGGGGGGCTCGCCACCCGAGGCGAGGTCGAGGAATGTGGGCATCAGGTCCACCAGCGACACCGGTTCGGCCACGGTGCCCTGGGGGATGCCGGGGCCGGACAGGATCAGCGGCACGCGGGCGGAGTGTTCGAAGAAGTTCATCTTGTACCACAGGCCCCGCTCGCCCAGCATGTCGCCGTGGTCCGAGGTCACGACGATCACCGTGTCGTCGTAAAGATCGGCCTCTTTCAGCGCCTGCACGATCGCGCCCACCTTGCTGTCGAAATAGCTGGTGTTGGCGTAGTATCCGTGCCGGGCGTTGCGGATCTGGCCGTCGGTGACGGCGACCGCGTCGGCCTCGATCCCGTGCATGATGCGGCGCGTGTGCGGATCGCCCGCCGGGCCGGTTTCCGGCATGTCGATCTCGTCATCGCGGTAGAGGTCCCACCATTCGGGCCGCGCCGCATAGGGGTCGTGGGGGTGGATGAAGCTGGCGACTATGCAGAAAGGCCGCACGCCCTCCATCGCGTATTCGAAGATCCGGCGGCGGGCCAGGAAGGCGGTTTCCTCGTCATATTCATACTGGAATGTGGTCGCCGCCGGCCCGGCCTGCCGCACCGAATCCATGTTGTGATACCATTTGTCGATGCGTTCGTCGGGCTGTTCCCAATCGGGCGTCCAGGCGTGGTCGGCGGGATAGATGTCCGAGGTCAGGCGCTCTTCGAACCCGTGCAGCTGGTCGGGACCGACGAAGTGCATCTTGCCCGACAGGCAGGTGCGATAGCCCATCGCCCGCAGATAATGGGCGAAGGTGGGGATCGACGCCTGGAACTCGGCGCCGTTGTCATAGCCCGCGATGCGGGTGACCAGTTGGCCGGACATGAAGGAAAATCGCGACGGCGCGCAAAGCGGCGCGTTGCAATAGGCCGCATCGAACCGCGTGCCGCTGGCGGCCAGCGCGTCCATGTGCGGGGTCTTGACGACGGGGTGGCCGTAGGTGCCGGTAAATTGCGGCGCCAGCTGATCGGCCATGATGACGACGATGTTGGGTCGCTTGGACATGGGGTGTCTCCCTTGAAACCTTGTGTGAAAAACGGTTCAGGGGAGCCGGGGCGGAGGGTGATAGTGCATCCGTTTCATGGCCGCGCGCATGGGCGACAGACTGCACCGGCGGGCATCGCCTGTCTTGTCCGTTGCGACATTCGGCGTGTCGGTTTTGAGCCGCGATGGACCGTGCTGAATTGCAGGTGGCCCCGCGCGGATTGGTGCTATGCTCGGCCGGGGCGCCAAAACGGTTGCCCTGAAACGAGACTCGTTATATTGACTGACCAGTCAATCAAGGACAACAGGGAGAGAGAAGGGATGAAATCGGCATTTATCGGAGTGGCCCTTGCGGCGATGGCGGGGGCGGCCGGCGCGGCCGAACTGGGCGCGGTGGACGAGCCGATCAAGCTGGCGATCAACGAATGGACCGGCCAGCATGTGACCACCCATGTCGCGGGCGAGATGCTCAAGGCCGCGGGCTACAAGGTGGAATACGTCACGGCGGGCATGCTCAACCAGTTCCAGGCGATCGCCGACGGCGACATCACCGCGACGCTGGAAATCTGGTCGTCCAACGTGTCGGATGAATATTACAAGAAGATGGAAGAGGGGACCGTCATCGACCTGGGCGAACTGGGACTGGATGCCCGCGAAGGCATTGCCTATCCCGCCCATGTCGAAGAGATGTGCCCCGGCCTGCCCGCGTGGGAGGCGCTGAAGGACTGCGCCCAGATCTTTGCCACCGCCGAAACCATCCCGATGGGCCGTCTGGTGGACTATCCCGCCGACTGGGGCACGCCCGGGGCCGACCGGATGAAGGGGCTGGGCCTGCCGTTCAAGGCGATTCCCGCAGGGTCCGAAGGCGCCCTGATCGCGGAGTTGCGCGCCTCGACCGAGCGCAAGTCGCCGCTGCTCATCACCTTCTGGCAGCCGCACTGGGCGATGTCGGCCTACAACGTGAAATTCGTGGACCTGCCCGAGGCAGAGGACGCGTGCTTTACCGATCCGTCCTGGGGCCCGAACCCGAACGAGGTCAACGACTGCGACTTTACCTCGACCACGATCACCAAGGCCGGCTGGGCCGGGCTCAAGGACAAGTGGCCGGCGGCCTACGAAATCCTCGTGAACTACAAGCTGTCGGTCGAGGATCAGCAGCCGATGATGGGCGCGATCGACGTGGACGGCGGCAAGGTCGAAGAGGTCGTCGCCAAGTGGATGGCCGAGAACGAGGCCAAGTGGCGCCCCGTCGTGGATGCCGCGATCAAGTGAGCCTGACGACGTGACCGGAACGACACCGCCGGCGATCGCCTGCCAGCATGTCTGGCAGGTGTTCGGCCCGAATGCGAGGAAGGCGCTGGACGCGGCGCTGCAGCGGACGGGAGGCGATGCACGAGCCGCCGCCGCGCAGCTGCGCGAACAGGGCCTGATCCCGGCGGTGCAGGATGCGACCTTCGAGGTCGGCAAAGGCGAATTGTTCGTCATCATGGGCCTGTCCGGTTCGGGCAAGTCCACCATCATCCGCTGCATCTCGCAGCTTCTGGACGCGACGGCCGGCGAAATCGCGCTGGATGGCGAAAACATCGTGGGCGCGTCGAAACAGCGCCTGACCCAACTGCGCCGCGAAAAGATGGGGATGGTGTTTCAGCATTTCGGCCTGTTCCCGCACATGACGGTGGCGGAAAACGTGGCCTATCCGCTGCGCGTGCAGGGGGTGGCGAAGGCCCGCCGCCGCGAACGCGCGCAGGAAGTCATTTCGCTGGTCGGACTGGAGGGGCGCGAGGACGCCTTCCCGCGTGAACTCTCCGGCGGCCAGCGTCAGCGGGTCGGGATTGCCCGCTCGCTGGCGGTGAACCCCGACATCTGGTTTCTGGACGAACCCTTTTCGGCGCTCGATCCGCTGATCCGGCGGCAGTTGCAGGACGAATTCCTCAAGATCCAGGCAAACCTGAAGAAATCCATCGTCTTCATCACCCACGACATCGCCGAGGCGCTGAAACTGGCCGACCGCATAGCGATCATGCGCGACGGGCGGATCGTGCAGATCGGCACGCCGGCCGACATCGTGCTGCGCCCGGCCGACGACTATGTGCGGGAGTTTTCGCGCGACGTGGCCAAGGGTGCACATGCCCGCGTCAGGTCGGTGATGCGCCCGGTGTCCGACCTGCCCCCCGGCCCCGACGATCCCGGCCTGCGCCCGGACATGACCCTGGACGAGGCGCTGGCGCACTGCATGGAGCTTTATCAGCCGGTGCCGGTGCATGACGACTCCGGGGCGGTGATCGGAGCGGTCAATCCCGTCGATCTGGCCGCCGCATTGCAGGTGGAGAGCGAATGACCACCGCCGCCGATGTCCTGCCCTCCCGCCTCGGGCTGACGCCGGGCACGCGCGCGGCGCTGGTCGTTCTGCTGACCGGCGCGCTGTGTCTGGCGCTGGAACCCGTCCTGCCCTGGCTCGTGAAATGGCCCGACGCCTGGACGCTGCCCGCGACGCAGTGGGTCGATACGGTCACGCGCTGGATCCTCGGCTGGCTCAAGCCGCTGGCCCGCGCCTTCGCCGACCTGATGCGCTATCCGATGGATTGGGCCAATCTGGCGCTGAACGCGACGCCCTGGCCGGTGACGATCGGTCTGATCACTGCGCTTGGCTGGTATCTGGGCGGTCTGCGGATGGCGGCGCTGGGCTTTCTGGGGCTGTCCTTCGTTCTGGCCTCGGGCTACTGGTCCGAAAGCATGAACACGCTGGCGCTGGTCGCTGTATCGGTGCCGCTGGCGCTGATCGTGGGCGGAGCGATCGGGCTTCTGGCCAATGAATTTCCCCGGCTGAAGCCGCCGGTGCAGGCCGTGCTGGACGTGATGCAGACGGTGCCGACCTTCGCCTATCTGACCCCGCTTCTGGTGCTGTTCGGCTTTGGCCCGGTCGTCGGTCTGATCGCCTCAGCCATCTACGCCGCGCCGCCGATGGCGCGGAACGTGATCCTCGGGCTGGAACGGGTCGAAAGCGAGATCAAGGAGGCCGCCGTCATGTCCGGCGCCGGCCGCCTGCAACAGCTGTTTCAGGTGGAAGTGCCCTCGGCCGCCTCGCAGATCATGGTGGGCGTGAACCAATGTCTGATGGCGGCCCTGTCGATGGTCATCATCGCCGCGGTGATCGGCGGGTTCAACGATATCGGCTGGGAAGTGCTGCTGACCATGCGCAAGGCGCAGTTCGGACAAAGCCTGCTGGCCGGCCTGGTGATCGTGGTCTTTGCCGTGGTGATCGACCGGATGAGCGGCGCGCTGGCGATCGAACGGCGCCGTCACGACCCACGCGTGGTCTATGGCGTGCTGGCGCTGGCCGCCGTGCTGACCGCCCTGTTCTGGTCCCGCCTGCCCGACCCGGCCGAGTTCACCCTGCTCGCGCCCGTCGCGGAAGCGGTCGATACGGGACTGGGCGAATTCACCGCTGCCAATGGCGACTGGCTGGCAGGCGTCAAGAACGG
The DNA here is from genome assembly GCF_900108275.1 of Jhaorihella thermophila. Taxonomy (GTDB): domain Bacteria; phylum Pseudomonadota; class Alphaproteobacteria; order Rhodobacterales; family Rhodobacteraceae; genus Jhaorihella; species Jhaorihella thermophila. The sequence goes on along the minus strand of NZ_FNVD01000005.1, from coordinate 136,206 downwards.
GGCGATGTTCTATGTCCTGCTGCCGCTGCGGATCGGGCTGGATCAGGCGGTGTTGCCCTTCACCTGGGGCTTTGCATGGACCCCGGGCATGAGCTGGGCTGTTTTCGCCGCCGGCGCGGCGCTGTGCCTGATCCTGATCTGGCGCGGACGTGTCACGGCGGGGCTGATGGTGCTGATCGGTGCCGGGATGCTGGAAACCGGCATCGCCGACCTGCCGTGGCCCTTCGTTCTGGTCGGCGCGGCGGCGCTGGGCCGGATCGCCGGCGGCTGGCGGCTGTCGCTGCTGGCGGTGGGGCTGATGCTGACCATCCTGCTGTCGGGCCTGTGGGACCGGGCCATGCTGTCGCTGTATCTCAGCGGCGTGTCAGTCGTCGCCTGTGCCGTGGTCGGTGGCTTCTTCGGCCTGTGGAGCGCGGTCAGCCCGATGGCCTGGCGCATTGTTCAGCCGATCTGCGACATGCTGCAGACGATCCCGCTCTTCGTGTTCCTGATCCCGGTGCTGATGTTCTTCCAGATCGGCGAATTCTCGGCTTTTCTTGCCATCTGCGCCTATGCGGTGGTTCCGATGATCCGCTACACGCGGCACGGCCTGGTTTCGACCCCACCCGAACTGATGGAAGCCGCGATCGCCTCCGGCGCGACCGGATGGCAAATCATGCGCGACGTGCGCGCGCCCTACGCCGCGCCGACGATCCTTCTGGGTCTGAACCAAACCATCCTCTACGCCTTTGCCATGCTGGTGATCGCCGCATTGATCGGCACTACGGGACTGGGCCAGTCGATCTACCTCGCCTTGGGCAAGGCGGATGTGGGCCTGGGCATCTCGGCCGGCGCGGCCATGGCGATCCTGGCCTTCCTCGCCGACCGGATGGTGCAAGGCTTTGCCGAGGAGCGGCGGCGCGCACTCGGATTATGACCGGCACCATGACGGCCCGGCGCCGGGCGGAATTTGACCACACCGAACCAACATCCACTTCTTCATCTTGCCGGAAATACTCCGGGGGGTGCGGGGGGCAGCGCCCCCCGCATCGGTCGGATTGGCAACGCCAATCCGAAATGATACGTCCGACCCGTCCGAACACTGGCATTTCGGATGCCATTCGCCCCACGCAAGAAAGACGGCCATGCAACAGGTCGAACTGAAGCCCGTGCTCCTCGCCACATTCGCCGCCACCATCTGGGGCCTCTGGTGGGTGCCCATCCGCTGGCTCGAAGCACAGGGCCTCTCCGGCGCAATGGGGGGCATTGCAATGAATGCAGGCGCCTTCCTTGCCGGTCTGATCTGGATGTTCGCGCGCAGGATCCCGCTGCAACTGGGCGGTCATGCCCTGCTGGGCACGGCGCTGGCCGGTGCCGCCGTGGGATCCTACTCCGTCGCCCTCGTCTATGGCGACGTGGTGAGGGTCGTCCTGCTGTTCTACCTCGCACCCGCCTGGAGCAAGATCATCGAGTGGACCTTTCTCGGCCAGCCCTGGCGCTGGGCGTCTTCCGTGGCCCTCGTGGCCGCGTTCACGGGCGCGGTGCTCGTGCTGGGCGGCGCGGTATCCTTCGCGGATCTCTCGGCCGGCGATCTCGTAGCGGTAGTTTCCGGCCTGTTCTGGGCCTGCGGCGCAGCGCTGGTGTTCACCGCGCCGAAAAGCTCGCCCGCCTCGCTGACCGTTACGACGGCTCTCGCCGCCGCCCTGATCGGTGTGCCCTTCGTGATCGCGGAGGGCGCCGCCCTTCCCCCGGTCGCGCCCGTCGCCACCGGCCTCGCAGCGGGCGTCGTCTATGTATTGCCGATCCTCGGCCTGACGCTCTGGAGCGCCCGTATCCTGCCGCCGGCGACGCTGACCTTCCTGCTGACCGCCGAGATCGTCGCCGGCGTCGTGTCCGGCGCGCTCTTCCTGGACGAACCCTTCGGCCCGCTCCAAATCGCAGGCGCCGCTCTGATCATCCTGGCCGCTCTCAGCGAGCTCCTTCCACGGCTTCGGCCCGCAGCCACGGAGGAAAGCGCGTGATGGAAGACTGGTTCGGCTTTGCCGCCGCGCTCGCCGCGTTCCTTCTCAGCCACGCGATTCCCGTGCGACCGCCGGTGCGCCACTGGCTGGTCAAACGGCTGAGCCTGCGCGGCTACCTGTTCGCCTACAGCGCCTTGTCGCTGGGTCTGCTCTGGTGGCTGATCGTCGAAGCCGCCCGCGCGCCTTATGTCGAGATCATCCCGCCCCATGAAGCCCTGCGTTGGGTGCCACTACTGACCATGCCGGCGGTTTGCTTTCTCGTCGTGGCGGGGATGGCGCGGCAGAACCCGCTGTCCTTTGGCGGGATCGGGACGAAACCCTTTTCACCCGATCGGCCGGGCCTTCTGGCATTCTCGCGCCATCCGCTGCCGCTTGCGATCATGCTTTGGTCGATCGCGCATATGCTGGCGAACGGCGATCTGGCACATGTGATCCTGTTCGGGCTCTTTGCGCTGTTTTCCGGCGCGGCCATGCACATGATCGACCGCCGCAAGCAGCGGGAAATGGGCCAGACCGAATGGCAGCGACTGTCGCGCAACACCGCCCTGCTGTCCCTGCGCGGCCTGCGTCGGATGTCCGTCTCGCCCCTTCAGGTCGTCGCGGCCGCACTGGTCTTTGCCGGCCTTCTGTGGTTGCACCCTGTGGTGATCGGCGTTTCTCCGATGCCCTGACCGGGGGACCGGTTGTTCCTATGGGCAGAGGCGCCGCAACGTGCTATGCCCTTGGCCGCAAACAGGTCCTGCGAGGAGCTCCGCCATGCAACTGGGCTATGTCATTTGCGAGGGACGGGGAGAAACCGACCGTCTGCTCACCGAACTGGCTGACAGGCTGCTGGCCGACGGCGTTCGGCTTGCCGGTGTGGTGCAAACCAACACCGAATGCGCCGACAACGCCAAATGCGACATGGACCTGCGTGTCCTGCCGGACGAGGCCACCATCCGTATCTCGCAGTCATTGGGCGCCGGCGCACGGGGCTGCCGCCTGAACCCGTCGGAGCTGGAGCGCGCGGTGGCACTGGTCGGGCAGAGCCTTGACGCGGATCCCGAACTTCTGATCATCAACAAATTCGGAAAGCACGAGGCCGATGGTCGCGGTTTCCGCCCCCTGATCGCCGAGACATTGTCGCGCGGCATTCCCGTTCTGGTTGGGCTGAATGGCCTGAACGAGGAAAAGTTCCAGGATTTTGCCGAGGGCATGGCAGAGCGCGTTGCGGGCGATCTCGATGCGCTCCGGGCTTGGGCGAATTCCGCACGCGGCAAGGCGGTCCCGGACGTCGCCTGAGGGGCGAAAGCCGCCGTGCGCGCATCTTGTTCCATTTCGAAGTACCACACCGCCGCAAACGAAGCAGCGATCAAGTGGATGGCAAAACACTGCCGCTGTGACGGCAAATTCACCTTGAGAATACATGAAGTATGGCGGACCGAGGAGGATTCGAACCCCCGACCCCCTGATTCGTAGTCAGGTACTCTATCCAACTGAGCTATCGGTCCGTGGGGTCGCCATGTAGACTCAGGCGACGGGCATTGCAACCCCAAAAATCGAAATTAGAGCATCCCCTCTCCTCGCGGCAGGCAGATCAGGAAAACCGTGCCCTCCGGGCCGGTCCGGGCAAGCTCCAACCGACCACCGTGCCCACGCACCAGTTCGGCCGAAATTGCCAGACCCAGCCCGGTGCCACCCTTGGCGGCCCGTCCCTGGAATGCGGTAAAGAGATGTTCGCGCGCCCGCTCCGGCAGACCGGGGCCCGTGTCGATCACTTCGATCCACCAGTTGTCGTCCGCCTCCCGCGCCGTGACCGTGACCGACCCGGGCTTGCCAGTCGCCTCGACCGCCTGTCGGGCGTTGCGCACGAGGTTCAGAAGCACGCGAAACAGTTGCTCGGGGTCGGCGCGGACCGTCAGATCGGCCGGAACCGCGTTGACGAATTCCACCCTGCCGGCGCCGTCCGAGGCAAACCGCTCGGCCTCGAGCACATCATGCGTCAGCCCCGCCAGCGGCACCAGGGTCAGTGTCGGCGCGGGCTCGTCGGCGCGGCCAAAGGCCAGCGTGCTCTCGCACAGCGACACGGCGCGGGTGATCGAGTTCACCAGCTTCGGCGCGAGCCGCCGGACCAGCGGATCCTCGCTGGCCTCGATGCGATCGGTGAACAATTGCGCCGAAGTCAGGATGTTGCGCAGATCATGGCTCACCTTGGCCACCGCGGCGCCCAGCTGGGCCAGCCGCTCGCGCTGCTTCAGGGCGTGGGTCAGTTCCGTCTGCATCTGCTGCAACGCCTCTTCGGCCTCGCGCAGTTCGGTGACGGTCGAAGTGGGCTGAATGATTAGACGCGCGTCCTCGGGCGATTCGGCATAGCGCTGCATGGCGCGGACCACCCGCCTAATCGGGCGAACCAGCAGCCGACGCACGGCCAGGAAAAGCAGAAATGCGGTGATGACCGAAATGACCGCAGACAGGATCAGGATCCGCAGGCCATAGTCCAGCATCGCCGCGCGCATCGGCCGGGTTTCCATGGTGATCTCGATCAGTTCGCCGCCGTCGCGGACGGGGCGGCTGATCACGCGAATGATCTGGTTTTCGGGGGTAAAGAGCCGGTTCATGGCATCGCGGATCAGCACCCAGGGCGTCGCGTCGCGCAGATCATAGGTGGCGACGATCGGCGCAGGTATGGGCGAGGACAGCATCAGCTGGCGCATGTCATCGCGGCGCAGCACCACGTTGAACACCTCGGCATTCCGCAACAGTTCCGCTTCGAGATCGTCCGACAGCAGGTCACCGGCGAGAAGCGCCAGCGAAGCAATCTGGGCGCGCTCCAGCCGCGCCAGCAGGTAGTCTTCGCGAAACCGCGCGATCGACGGCACGAAGATCAGCACCTCGGCCAACATGACAAAGGCCGTGGTGAGAATCAGGAACCGCCCGGAAAGCGAATTCAGCATCGCGCCCTTCCCCGGTCAGGGAATCCACCTCTGCACCGCCCCGACCACGCGCTTGACCATCGGACTGTCGAACAGCCGTGGCGAGAAATAGGCCCCCGCCGCGCGCTTGTTGACCTCGCCGATGGTCGGGAAGGGCGATACCATGGCCGCAATCTGCCCCATTTTCAGCCGGTTGGCGAGAGCAAGCGACCAGAGATTGACCAGTTCGCCGGCCTGATGGCCGACGATCGACGCGCCCACAGGACGGCCCCGCACCACCATCAGCTTGATGAAACCCTCGGTCCGGCGCTCGGCCACGGCGCGGTCGTTATGGGCCATGTCGAAACGGACGACCTCCAGCCGCGTGCCGAATTTCTCGCGCGCTTCGGCTTCGGCCAGGCCGACCTGGGCCAGTTCGGGATCGGTATAGGTCACACGCGGGATGTGATGCGTTGCGGCCCGCGCGGGCAGGCCGAACAGGATCGAGCGGATCACGACGCCGGCGTGATAGCCCGCGACATGGGTGAATTGCAGCCCGCCCGCCACGTCACCGATGGCGTAGACCCGACGGTTGGTGGTGCGCAGACCGGCATCCACGCGAATGCCGGTGCGGGTGGTTTCGATCCCCGCAACCTGAAGGTTCAACCGGTCGGTATTGGCCCGGCGCCCCACCGCGACCAGCAGATCGGAGCCCCGGAACACCCGCCCATCGGCCACCGAAACCTCGGTCACGCCGCCGTCGCGGCGCACGCCGGAAACCATCGCGTCCTCGGCAATCTCGACGCCTTCGCGTTCCAGCGCGGCGCGCACCACGGCGGCCAGGTCCGGATCGTCGCGATTCAGGACGCGGTCGCCCTCGATGACCGTGACCTTGCTGCCCAGGCGAACATGCGCCTGCGCCATTTCCATTCCGATCGGCCCGCCCCCGATCACCAACAGATGCTCGGGCCGCGCGCGCCGGGCGAAAATCGTCTCGTTCGTGTCAAAGGGCACGTCCGCAAGCCCCGGGATCGGCGGCACCAGCGGCGAGGATCCGGTGGCGATGACCACCCGGCGGGCGCGGATCACATGGTTGCCGGCCCGCACCTCGGTCGAAGAGATGAAACGGCCGTAGTCGCGAATCACGCGGACGCCCAGCGCCTCGAACCGCTCCTGGCTGTCATTGGGGGCGATCTCGGCGATCACCTGCGCGACATGATCCTTGACAGCCGCAAAATCGACCTGCGGAACCATATCGGCAATGCCGAAGGCCGATGCGTGGGCCTGCGCATGGGCAACCCTGGCCGCGGCCAGCAGCGCCTTGGATGGCACGCAGCCCCAGTTCAGGCAGTCGCCGCCCATCTCGCCGCCTTCCAGCAGGACGACACGCACCCCCATCTGCGCCGCGCCGGCCGCCACCGACAGACCGCCCGAGCCCGCCCCGATCACCAGAAGATCGGTCCTGATCCGCTCCATGTCCGCTCAGTCCTTCGTTTTTCGGCTTCGAACCCACCGCACCACCATCGGCAAGGCTGCCAGAAGGCACAGCCCGGCCAGCGGACCCAGAATGTAAGGTTCGCGCAAAATGGACAGATCGGGCGACTCTCCGCGGCTGAACACTTCGCCCAGACCGACACCGATCCAAGTGTAGACGATCGCGCCGGGGATGATGCCCACCGCCGTCGTCCAGACAAAGTTGCGCAGGCTGACCCCGACCATGGCCGGCACCAGATTGGCGACGAAGAACGGCACCGCCGGCACAAGCCGCATCAGAAGCAGAACGCTGATTTCGTTCTTTCGCAGGTTCTCGCGCACTTTCGCCGCTGCGCCGCCGACATTTTCCAGCCGTTCCGACAGGGTCGCCCCGATCCCCCAGCGCGCGGCAAGAAAGATCGCCGTCGCCCCGATGGTGGCCGACGCGACATTCAGCGCCGTGCCTGCCACCAGACCGAACAGGAACCCCCCGGTCATCGACGCCACCGCCGCACCCGGGAGAGAGAAGGCGACGATCAGAACGTATGCGCCCAGGAAGATCGCGGCCATCGCCGCATAATGGGCATCGCGAAAGGCCAGCAGCGCCTCGCGATGGGCGCGCAGGGTCTCGAACCCCAGCTGGTCGCGCAACGTGATCGCGCCGACCACCGCCACCACGGCAATCACGGCCAGCGGCAGGTGCCGCAGCCAACCGCGCCTTGGCGGCAGCGTTTCCGACTCGGTCGTCATTCCCGTTCCGTCCGTTTCTGTTTCATCTGCGGTCATCCTGCCCCCAACATGCGACGGGGCGGGGCGAAACGACAGCCCGATCACGCCCGGTTGATTCAACCCCTCGGAAACGTGAGAAAATCCGCTCCGATCTTGATTTCTGAAACATTTTCGACCACCGATCGCGGAATTTGTTGCAACAGGCCCGATTTCCGGCGACAGGGGGTTTGACTTGCCGCCCTTTGCGCAGTAAGGACCGGGTTTCACAAGAGATGCCCCGGGCCGGGTGAATCCGCACCATGCCCGACCGCAAGAGATGGAGACGGAGCGATGAAGCGCACCTATCAACCTTCGAACCTGGTCCGCAAACGCCGTCACGGGTTCCGCGCCCGCATGGCGACCAAGGCCGGCCGCAAGATCATCAATGCACGCCGCGCCCGCGGCCGCAAGGTTCTGAGCGCGTAACAGGCGCGTCTCGTCAGACCGGACACGGACATGACACCGCCGGAGCCCCCCCAGGATGGCGCAGCCAGCCCCGGGGAAACACCCCCGGCGGTGTCCGTTTGCGTGCGCCCTGCCCTGACAACCCTGCGCAAGCGCGCCGATTTCCTGGCCGCCGCCCGCGCGTGCAAGCAGGCGACTTCGACGATGATCGTGCAGGCCCGCCGCCGCCCACCGGGACAGGCCGAGGGGATAAGGGTCGGGTTCACCTGTTCCAAGAAGGTCGGAAACGCCGTGACCCGCAACCGCGCCCGCCGCCGGCTGCGCGAGGCGGCGCGGCAGATCCTGCCACGGCTGGGCCGCGACGGATGGGACTATGTCCTTGTGGGTCGGCGCAATGCTACGGTCGATGCGCCGTTTGAAACGCTGTTGCGCGATCTTACATATGCGCTGAAAAAGCTGCACGCAGAGCGCCATTGACCTTCTTCGCCCATATCCTTGCCCTGCCCGTCCGGTTCTACCGGCTTGTGTTTTCGCCTTGGGTCGGCTTCAACTGCCGCTATCAGCCGACCTGCTCGGCCTATGCGCTCGAGGCGCTGAAAAAGCACGGGGCTGTCAAGGGCAGCTGGCTGGCCATGCGGCGGATCGGGCGTTGTCACCCCTTGGGCAGTTCCGGTTACGACCCGGTTCCCGACTCCGAAGAAGGCGACACCGGTCCGCGGGTTTGATCGGACGTGCTTTCGCCCTTTCGCTGAATACGCGACTCGGAATGCGAGTCGAAGTGCGCACCCGTCCGAAGGCCGAAGAAGGGGCGGAGGCCGACCGCTGCAGAACCCGCGCGGCCCTTGCCCGACGCGACCAAAGGCTTTAAGGCCGCGCCATGTTCGACAACGAAGACGACATCCACCCGCTGCTGGCCGGTGCGCCGGCGACCACGGCGTTCAAGAAGCTGCGCAAGCGGATCGTGCGGCAGGTGCGCGAGGCGCTCGACCAATACGGCATGGTCCGGCGCGGCGATCGGTGGCTGGTCTGTCTGTCGGGCGGCAAGGACAGCTACACCCTGCTGGCCGTGCTCTACGAACTCAAATGGCGCGGACTGCTGCCGGTGGATCTGCTGGCCTGCAACCTCGACCAGGGCCAGCCGGGCTTTCCCTCGACGGTGCTGCCCGAATTTCTGGAACGCATGCAGGTGCCGCACCGGATCGAGTATCAGGATACCTATTCGGTGGTGAAGGCCAAGGTGCCGCAGGGGCGGACCTATTGCGCACTGTGTTCCCGTCTGCGCCGGGGGAACCTCTACCGAATCGCGCGGGAAGAGGGGTGTTCGGCCGTGGTGCTGGGCCATCACCGCGACGACATTCTGGAAACCTTCTTCATGAACCTGTTCCACGGCGGGAGGCTGGCCACCATGCCGCCCAAACTGGTCAACGAAGAAGGCGACCTGTTCGTGCTGCGCCCGCTGGCCCATGTGGCCGAGGAAGACTGCGAGAAATTCGCGCGCGGAATGAACTATCCGATCATTCCCTGCGACCTCTGCGGCAGTCAGGACGGGCTGCAGCGCCAGCAGGTCAAGCAGATTCTCGACGGTTGGGAACGCAACAGCCCCGGCCGCCGGCAGGTGATGTTCCGCGCCCTGATGAATGCGCGCCCTTCGCATCTGCTGGACCCGAAATTGTGGGATTTCACGGGGCTTGAACTGGGCCGGCCGAACGGCCACGCCGAAGAGGACGATATTCCGGTCCTGCGTTAACGCTCCGGTCAGACGCGCGTCCTATGGTCCCCACAAAGGCAATCCAGCCGGGGGAACCAAACGATGCAGACAAAAACCGGACAGGTCAGTCGCGCCGTTGCCGCGCTCGCAGCCATTTTGGCCGGCCCGCCGGCACTGGCCTTTGCCCCGGCGATCTCGCTCGGCGCCTTCTGGATCGGCGGCGAAGGGGCACTGATGCTGGCCGCCCTTGGCCTGCCCGCCCTGTTGATCGTGGTTCAGGCGGTCGGCAATGCGGGGAACCCGGATCGCGCTCCCGTTGACGCGGTCACCGGCCTGCTGCGGGCAGACGGGTTCCGCGCCGCGGTCAGCGACGTGCACGCCAACAGTCCGAACGGGGGGCTGCGTTCCTGCATCTTTCTGCTGGAACTCGCCGATCTGGCCGACCTGAAACACATCCACGGTCAGGCGGCGGCGGACAGGGTGGCGCAGACCTGCGGCGAACGGCTACTGTCGGCGCTGCGCGATGACGACTGCGTGGCCCGACTTGACGAAAACCTGTTCGGCGTGTGCCTGGCGCCGGTCCGGCTGTTCGACCTGGAATCGGCGATCAAGCTGGCCGGGCGCATGCAATCCGCGCTGGAAGAGCCCGTCGCCGTGGACGGGATGAACCTGTATGTTTCCTGTTCGGTCGGATTCTGCCTGCGCAACCGGGCGCCCGGAGAGGCGGCCGAAGACTGGATGCAAGCCGCCGAGGACGCGCTGGGCGAGGCGCGACAGAACGGCCCGTCGGCGATCCGCGCCCATTCGACGAAACTGAAACGCCGCGCACGCGCGAACGGCCCCTTGCGGAACGAAGTTGCCGCGGCGCTCGAACGGGGCGAAATCCGGCCCTGGTTTCAGCCACAGATCTCGACCGAAACGGGCAAGGTTTCGGGTTTCGAGGTTCTGGCACGCTGGGTGCATCCCGAAAGAGGCGTTGTCGCACCCGACATGTTCCTGCCGGCGATGTCCGAGGCGGGGCTGATGACACGGCTGAGCCAGACGATGATTTTTGGCGCGCTCACGGCGCTCCGAGCCTGGGACAATGCCGGCGTGCAGGTGCCGCGGATCGGCGTGAATTTCTCGACCGACGAGCTGCGCGATCCCGATCTGGTCGAAAGGGTCCGCTGGGAACTGGACAGATTCGAACTGATGCCCGACCGCCTGACAATCGAGATTCTGGAAACGGTCGTTGCCGATGATCCCGACGATACGGTGCTGCACAACCTCACCAAGCTGAGTGCAATGGGGTGCGGCATCGATCTTGATGATTTCGGCACGGGGCAGGCCTCGATCTCGGCGATCAGGCGATTTTCGGTGTCGCGGATCAAAATTGACCGCTCATTTGTCACCAGGGCCGACAGCGACCCCGATCAGCAGAAAATGGTGGGCGCGATTTTGGGTCTGGCCGAGCGGCTCGACCTGGATACGCTGGCCGAAGGGGTCGAAACGGTGGGCGAACATGCGCTACTGGCGCAGCTTGGCTGTGGGCATGTGCAGGGCCATGGAATCGGCCGCCCCATGCCCTTCGAGGAAACGCTGGACTGGATGGCGCGCCATGACGCCAAACTGGGGCGGCTGCCGTCGATCGGGCGCGAGACCGGCTGAACACGGCTCACAAAGGCTGGCTGCTGCCCGGATTCCGCTTGACCTTTGGGGCTGCACTCTGTTGAACCCGGCCTTGTCATCCAAGGCTTGAAGGTAGCTGTCCCCGATGGACGATCAGAACAAGAACCTCATTCTTGCAACCGCGCTCAGTTTCCTGGTGATCCTCGTCTGGTTCCTGCTGTTCCCACCGGAAGAGCCGCAACCGGTTGCGGGCGACCAGCCGACTGCCGCCCGGACCCAATCGGACGAGGCAGTCGTGGGGACCGCCCGGACCCAATCGGACGAGGCAGTCGTGGGGACCGCCCCGGCCACATCGGACTCCGCCGCGCCGGCAGCGTCGGGCGCAACGAGCGAACCCAGCGCGGCGGACAGCGCGCTGGCCCGGGCACCGCGGGTGGAGATCGACACGCCCAGCCTCAAGGGCAGCATATCCTTGCTGGGCGGCCGCGTGGACGAGCTGTTCCTGAAGGACTACCGCGTCACGGTCGAGCCGGAGTCCGACATCGTGCAGCTTCTCGCGCCAAGCAACCAGGCCGAGACCTTTTATGCAGTCTACGGCTGGGCCCCAGGTCAGGGACTCGGCATGGACGAGGTTCCCGGCGCCACCACCGAATGGCGGCTGGAAACCGGCGACCGGCTGACGCCTGACACGCCGGTGACGCTGGTATGGGACAATGGCAACGGCCTGACCTTCCGTCGCCAGATCGCGGTTGATGACAAGTTCATGTTCACGGTGAAACAGATGGTCGAAAACCGGACGGGCAAGACCGTGAGCCTTGCGCCCTACGGGATCCTGGCGCGGCACGGCACCGGCGATTACGGCGAGCCTGCGGATATCAAGAATTTTTTCATCCTGCATGAAGGTCTGGTGGCGATGACCGATGGCAAGCTGACCGAAAACAGCTACTCGGACATGCGCGACTATGGCTTCGACGACCAATGGGGCGGTCCGACCGAGATCCTTCAGGTGCAGGAAAGCGGCTGGATCGGGTTTACCGACCATTACTGGATGGCCACGCTGATCCCGGCCGCGGGCACCCCCTTCAAGGCGGTTGGCAAATTCGACCCGCGTGGCCAGATCTACCAGACCACCGCGATGATGCCGACACAGACGCTGGCGGATGGCGGCACGGCGTCGGTCACCACCCAGCTGTTTTCGGGCGCGAAGGAATGGGCGACCATCCGCGAATACGAAAAAGCCGGGGTCGCGGGCTTCATCGACAGCATCGACTGGGGCTGGTTCTTCTTCCTGACCAAGCCGATCTTCTGGCTGCTGCATCAGCTGAACGTGATGATCGGGAACATGGGCTGGGCGATCATCGGACTGACCGTCATCATCAAGGCGATCGTGCTGCCGCTGGCGTTCAAGTCCTATGTCTCAATGGCCAAGATGAAAGAGCTTCAGCCCCGCATGGAAGAACTCAAGAAAGCCGCCGGCGACGACCGCCAGAAGTTCCAGCAGGAGATGATGGAGCTCTACAAGAAGGAAAAGGTGAACCCCGCCGCGGGTTGTCTCCCGATCCTGCTGCAGATCCCGATCTTCTTTTCCCTTTACAAGGTGATCTTCGTCACCATCGAGCTGCGCCACGCGCCGTGGTTCGGCCCGTTCCGCGACCTCTCTGCGCCGGATCCGACCTCGATCATCAACCTGTTCGGCCTGCTGCCATTTGAAGGCCCCGAACCGGGATCTCTGATGGCCCTGATCTTTGTCGGTATCCTGCCGCTCTTGCTCGGCATCTCGATGTGGCTGCAGCAAAAGCTGAACCCGGCACCGACCGACCCCACGCAGCAGATGATTTTTGCCTGGATGCCCTGGGTGTTCATGTTCATGCTGGGTGGCTTTGCAAGCGGGCTGGTGCTGTACTGGATCACCAACAACGTGATCACCTTCATCCAGCAATACAGCATCATGACGATTCACGGCCATCGTCCGGACCTGTTCGGCAATATCCGCAACAGCTTTAACCGCAAGGCGAAGGCCGAGAAGAAATGACCGCCCGCGTCGCGGAGATCTGGCGCCACCCCATCAAGTCGCACGGGCGCGAGCGGATCGACACCGTGAAGCTCGCGCCCGGCCAGGCGATCCCGTGGGACAGGCGCTGGGCCGTGGCGCATGAACGGTCCTGCTTTGACCCCGACAACCCGCGCTGGCAGCCCTGCACCGAGTTTTCGCGCGGAGCCAAGTCGCCGCGCCTGCAGGCGATCCAGGCACGGGTCGATCCCCTGCGGGGCAGCCTGACGCTCAGCCATCCGGACCGGCCGGAGATCACCATAGACCCGGAGGACGAAGGCGACGCGAACCGGTTCATCCAGTGGGTGATGCCGATCTCGAATGGCAACCGCATGCTGCCTGCCCGGCTGGTGCGCGCCGGCGACACGCCCATGACCGACACCGATTTTCCGTCGATCTCGATCATCAATCTTGCCTCGCACCGCGCGGTGGAGGCACGGCTGGGCCAGGCGCTGTCGCCGCTGCGCTGGCGCGGCAACCTGCTGATCGAGGGGCTGGAGCCATGGGCCGAAGAGAAATGGGTCTGGAAGACCGTTCGCTTCGGCGAGGTCGAGATGGAGATCATCGAACCCATCGCCCGTTGCATGGCCACCACCGCCAACCCCGAAACCGGAGAACGCGACGCCGACACGCTGAAGGCGCTGCGCGACGGCTGGGGGCACCAAAATTGCGGCGTCTATGCCAAGGTAACCAGGGGCGGCGTTCTGCGCGAAGGCGACCCGGTCGAGGTGATCGGCTGATGCAGATGGACTTTCCGCTTGCTGAAGAACCGGATGCTGCGGCAGCCGAGGCGGGGCGCAAGCTGTTCACCGGGCCTGTCGATTTTCTGAAGGGCGTCGTCGCCATGTCCGGCCTGCCCCCGGCCGACCGGATCGAGGTCTGCTTTGCCGGGCGGTCGAACGTGGGCAAATCGACGCTCATCAACGCGCTCACGGGGCGCAAGTCGCTGGCGCGGGCCTCGAACACGCCGGGGCGCACGCAGGAAATCAATTACTTCACGCTGGGGGACAGCCACTATCTGGTGGACCTGCCGGGCTATGGCTATGCCAACGCCCCGGTGAAGGTGGTCGAGAAATGGCAGCGCCTGCTGAAACAGTATCTCAGCGGCCGTCCCACGCTGCGCCGTGCCTTTGTCCTGATCGACGCCCGCCACGGCATCAAGAAGGTGGACGAGGACATCCTGACGCTGCTCGACTCCAGCGCGGTCACGTTCCAGTGCGTTCTGACCAAGGCCGACAAGGTCAAGGCCAAGGACCGCGACAGGGTACTGGCGCAGGTGCGCGGCGCGCTGGCGAAGCACCCCGCCGCCTTCCCCGAGATCGTTCTCACTTCGTCCGAAAAGGGCACCGGCATCGCGACTTTGCGCGCGATCATCGCCGGTCTGGAATAACCGTCACAGCCGATCCAGCAACTCGGGCGTCGGCCAGGCATCCGCCGGAAGGCCCAGCCGTTTCTGCTCGGCCTGAACGGCGGCGCGGGTGCGGGCGCCGAGGATGCCGTCGATTTGGCCCACGTCATGGCCTCGCGCGGCCAGCTTGCGCTGCAACGCCTTCATCTGCGGCCCGGTGAGCCCCGGCGCGGGCTTGCCCACATCATAGACCGGTGCGCCTTCCAGCCGCGTGGCGAAATAGGCCGCCGTGAGGACGTAGGTAAAGCTCTGGTTCCATTCAAAGAACACGCGGAAATTGGGATAGGCCAGAAAGGCCGGCCCCTTGTGGCCCTGCGGCAGAATCAGCGCGGCCGGCAGATCGGTGCGCGCGAATGAGCCCGATCTGGGACTGACGCCGATGGCCGCCCATTCGGAGGGGCTGCGCGGGTGGTCTAGCCCGGTCAGGGACCAGTCCATCCGCTCCGGCACGCGGACCTCCTGCAGCCACGGCTCTCCGGGCCGCCAGCCCAGCGCCGACAGCATCCTTGCCCCCGACATCAGCGCATCCGGCGCCGAGGTCTTGAGCCGCACATGCCCGTCCCCGTCGCCGTCCACGCCGTTTTCCAGGATGTCGCGCGGTAGCATCTGAACCATGCCGATCTCGCCCGCCCAGGCCCCCGTCGTCCGCGCGGGGTCGAAGTCGCCCTGTTCATACAGCTTCAGCGCGGCAAAGATCTGTGGCCGGAACAGTTCTGGCCGGCGGCAGTCATGGGCCAGCGTGACCAGCGCGTTCAATGTGTTGAAGTTGCCCTGAAAGCCCCCATAGTCGGTCTCGAAGGCCCAGAAGGCCAGCAGAACTCCGCGCGAGACGCCGTATTCCGCTTCGATCCGGTCAAAGACGGAATCGTATTTCCGGGCCAGCGCACGGCCCTTGTCCAGCCGGCCTTTCGAGATCAGCCGCCGGGAAAATTCGATGAACGGTTTCTGGAACACGCCCTGCGCCCGATCGGCCCTCAGCACCTTGGGATCCTGGCGGACCGTGCGGAAGAAGGCATCGACGGTCGCCCGGTCGTGCCCCGCTTCGATGGCTTCGGCCTTGAGCTCGGCGACAAAGGTCGGAAACGCCCCGCCGCAGGGGGCCGCAAGGCCGGGCGAGGCAAGGGTGACGGCCACGAGAGGCCAGAGAAATCGTTGCATGAATTTGTCCGTCGAAATCAGGAATGCCGCGCTCAGGGTAGATGCTGGATCAGCCCCAGCGCAATGGCGAAGACGAGGAAAACCGCCCAGACCCGCCAGAGCACCGCAACCGCGGCTTCGATCTCCGCGGGACCGATGTCGCGGCGGGCATCCTGGTTGACCCAGGCCAGATCGCGCATCCGCCCGTCATAGCTGCGCGGCCCGGCCAGCGCCACGCCCAGCGCGCGGGCCATTGCGGCCTCGGGCCAGCCGGCGTTGGGGGATCGGTGCCGTCTTGCGTCGCGAACGATCGCCGGCCAGTCGCGCAGGCCCGCATGCAGTGCCGCGATCAGCAGCCCGGTCAGCCGCGCCGGGATCAGGTTCAGCAGATCGTCCGCCCGCGCCGCCGCCCAGCCGAAGTCGCGGTAGCGGTCGTTGCGATAACCGATCATGCTGTCGGCGGTGTTGACCACCTTGTAGAGCAGCAGCCCCGGCAGCCCCAGCGGCAGGAACCAGAAAGCCGGCGCGATCACCCCGTCCGACAGGTTTTCGGCCGCGCTCTCGATCGCCGCGCGGGCGATGCGTGGCGGGTCCATGTGGCGGCAATCCCGGCTGACGATACGCGCGACGGCTGTGCGGCCCTCTTCGACCGACCGGCGCAGAGCGGTCGCCACGTCCCGGACATGCTCCACCAGGGACCGCTGCGCCAGAAGGACGGCGGCGGCAAGAACCTCGGCGATCGGGCCGGCCCACGACACGACCTGTCCGACAAGCACCGCTCCGGCGGCCAGGGCGACCAGCGCGGCCGCGCCTTTCAGCCGTTTTGCCGCCCCCCGGTTCAGGTGCCGGTCCAGCCAGCCGACCGCGCGCCCCATCAGCACCGCCGGATGCGGCAGGCGCGACCACAGCCAGTCGGGCTCGCCCAGCGCGGCATCCAGCAGCATCGAGGCGGCCAGCAGCAACCCGTTGCTCACAGCGCGGCCTCAAGCTGATCCCAGCGGTCGGCGGGCGGCAGGCCGAGGCGCAGGAACGTGGTGGAATAGGGAAAGATGCGGCTCCAGACCCGACCACGGGCCAGCCGGTCCTGCCATGCGGCGGCGGCATCGACGCGATAGAGCCGGAACAGCGTGGTGCCTCCGGCCACCGAGGCGCCGCGGGCCGTCATGATCGCGTCCAGCCGCGCGCTGTCGCGGACCAGCCGGGCACGGGTTGCCGCCGCCCAGTCCGCATCACGCAGGGCGGCCGCTCCGATTCGCAGCGCCGGCCCCGATACGGGCCAGGGCCCCAGCAGCGCGCCAAGTCGGGCAATGGTGGCCGGCCGGGCGATGGCAAAGCCAAGGCGCAGCCCAGCCAGCCCCCAGAATTTGCCGAAACTCTTCAGAACGATCCGGCCGGGGCGCTCGGCCAGATGGACAAGGCTTTGATCGGGCGCGACATCGCAAAAGCTTTCGTCGATCACGACCAGCGGCGCGTCGGCGTCGGCCGCCGACCATAGCCGGCCGTCGGGGTTGTTGGGATGCACCAGAACGCAGGCTTCGGCCGGGCCGCGATCCGCTACCGTCCAGCCATGCGCGGCAAAGGCGGCCGCGTGTTCGTTGTAGGTGGGGCGTTCGATTCGCACTGTTGCCGGCCGCATCAGCGCCGGAATCCGCGCGATCAGGGCCGAGGCGCCCGGTGCGGGCAGGATCGCGGCGCCGTCGGGCACCGACCAGAAGGCTCGGGCGGCCGAGATGATCGCATCCTGCGCCGCGTGATCGGGCAGCGCGGTCCAATCCTGCGGCTCCAGCGAGGGAATCGGATAGTGTTCGGGGTTGATGCCTGTGGACAGATCCACCCAGTCGGCGCGCGCGCCCCCGAACCGGTTGATGGCGGCATCAAGCCCGCCACCGTGATCGCGGGAATCGAGCGGCTGAATGCTCGGCTGCGCTGTCATTCGGACCGCCCCCCCGGATGGATGCTTTCGCCCGGTTCAAGCGGATTTTCGCCAAATTCACAAGAGCGGCCGCAAAACGGATCGACCTTCGGGATTCGTTAAACCTTTGTTAAGGGAATGGGTGGACATCTGAGAAAAGCGGGGAGAGATGTCGGGCCCCTGTCCGGGGTCGGTCTGTTGGTCAGATGAAGGTTCTGATTGTCGAAAGTAAGCCTGACTTGGGCAGGCTCTGGGCGCGCCACCTGGAGCGGCAGGGTGCCGAGGTGACCCTGGTGCACGATCAGGAAACGGCCATTCTTGCGCTGTATGGCTCGGCCTACGACATCATCGTTCTGGATCTCGTTCTGGAACAGGGCAGCGCTTTGGCCGTGGCCGATTTCGCCAGCTATCGCCGCCCCGAGGCACGGGTGATCTTCGTCACCAACACCAGCTTTTTCTCGGACGGGTCGATCTTTGCTCACAGCGCCAATGCCTGCGCCTATGTGCCCAGCGGCACGCCGCCCGAAGACCTGGCCGCGATGGTCGAACACTACGCCGCGCCGCGCTGACCCCGCCCGTGCGGCTGCCAGTAGTCCAGCCTTGGCCCGATCGGCACGATCCGGTGCGGATTGATGCTGTCGTGGCTGTAATAATAGTGCCGCGTGATGTGATCCATCCGCACCGTGCCGGCCACGCCCGGCCACTGATACAACTCGCGCGTGTAGGCCCACAGATTCGGATAATCGACGATCCGCGCGCGGTTGCACTTGAAATGGGTGTGATAGACCGGATCGAAACGGATCAGCGTGGTGAACAGCCTCCAGTCTGCCTCGGTAATTCGGTCGCCCATCAGGTAGCGGTTGCGTGACAGGTGACCCTCCAGCCAGTCCAGCGTATCGAAGAGCGGCCCGACCGCCGCGTCATAGGCCGCCTGCGTCGTGGAAAATCCGCATTTGTAGACGCCATTGTTCACGGTGTCGTAGATCCGTTCGTTCACCTCTTCGATCGCGTCCCGCAGCGGTTCGGGCCAGTAGTCATCGGAATTTCCGGTGATGTGGTCGAAGGCCGAGTTGAACATTCGGATGATCTCGGCGCTTTCGTTGGACACGATGGTTTCGCGCTGCGTGTCCCACAGGACCGGCACCGTGACCCGGCCGGTGTAATCCGGGTCGGCATGGGTGTAGAGCTGATGCAGGAAACGGTGGCCGTAAAGCGGATCGCCGGTCGCGCCGTCGAAATCATCAGACAGGCTCCAGCCGTCCGACAGCATGTCGGGATGCACCACCGAGACCGGGATATGCGCCTCCAACCCCTTGAGAACGCGAAAGATCAGCGTCCGGTGCGCCCAGGGGCAGGCGTAGCTGACATACAGGTGATAGCGGCCCGATTCGGCCTTGAACCCGGCCTCGCCCGTGGGCCCGGCGCTGCCGTCCGGGGTGATCCAGTTGCGAAACTGCGACGCCGAACGGCGGAACGCGCCGCCGGTGGATTTCGTGTCATACCAGGTGTCGTGCCAGACACCGTCGATCAGTTGTCCCATGCTGCGGCCCTTTCGTTTCCGCCCTGAATCTAGGTGGCAACAACGCGGCGCGCCATCCTTGCCGACGCGCAGGCGCCATGCGTCACTGCACAGGCGCGGAACGGTTCCGGGCTGGCCGGATGGCAACACGGGCAGATGTCATGGAATCTTCACTTGATTTTTGCCGTGGCCGTTGCAGGCTGGATCCGCTGCCAGATTTCAGGGATGCCGGGGTCATGTCGACATATCTGCCGAAGGATGTTCACGAGGGGCTGGAGGCCGCGCGGCTGGCCGGTCTGAAAAAGACCAGCCGCCTGCGGGTGCTGGCGGGAGATCGCTTCTATCCGGTCCTGCGCAAATGGCGCGACCGCTTCAGCGTCGAGGCAGAAACCACCCCGCATCTGCGCGGGCTCGTGAATCTCTACGAAGGCGACCGGCACCTGTGCGAGTGCCTGATCGTCGCCTCCGGCAAGGACGGCGGCGAGATGCTCTATGAGTTCAAGCGCGCAACCGCGGCCGCGGACAAGCCGCCGCTGGATTTCTACCGTGACCCGGAAGCCCCGATCGCGCTTTTGGGGCGGACGAAGTAGGCCCGAACAGCGATATCTCAGCCCTACTGAAGATCGGCGAAGGCCGCGCGCAGCCGGTCGCAGGCTTCCTGCACGCGCGCCCTCTGGGTGCCGAAATTGAACCGC
This sequence comes from Jhaorihella thermophila, assembly GCF_900108275.1. GTDB lineage: Bacteria > Pseudomonadota > Alphaproteobacteria > Rhodobacterales > Rhodobacteraceae > Jhaorihella > Jhaorihella thermophila. The sequence goes on along the minus strand of NZ_FNVD01000005.1, from coordinate 116,632 downwards.
AGGAAGTTTTCGCCGCCGGCGCCGAAGGTCGGGCCGTGATTCGCGGCGATTTTTGCCTCCTGCTCGACGCGGCGGGTGAACTCTTCGCGCTCCATGCCGGTTCCGGAGAAGTCCACCCAGGCGAGAAAGGTCGATTCCAGCGGCATCGAGGTCAGGCCGGGGATCTCGGCGATCGCCGCGTCGAACAGCTGGCGGTTGCCGTCGAGATAGGCGACCAGAGCGTCCACCCATTCCGCGCCTTCGGGCGAATAGGCGGCCGTGGCCACGAACTGGCCGACCGAGTTGGGCGCGAGGCTGAGCGCCGACATGCGCGCGGCAAAGCGGGCGCGCAAAGCGTCGTCGGGGACGATCACGTTGCCGGTATGCAGGCCCGCGACATTGAAGGTCTTGGAAGGGGCGGTCAGCATGATCAGCCGGTCCTGAACCGACGGATCGGCCACCGGCATCGGGACATGGGTGTGGCCGGGGTAAACCAGATCGTGATGGATTTCGTCCGAGATCACCAAAAGATCGTGCCGGCGCGCGAAATCGGCCAAGCCGCGCAGTTCTTCAACGGTCCAGACCCGGCCGCCGGGGTTGTGCGGCGAACACAGGATCACCATGCGCTCGGTCCCGTCCAGCATCGTGTCCCAGCGGTCGAAATCCATGACGTATTTCCCGTTCTCGACCGGCATCGGGCATTCGACCACACGCCGTCCGGCGGCACGGATGACGCGGGCAAAGGCGTGATAGACCGGGGTCATCAGCACGATGCCGTCGCCCGGTTCGGTGAAAGCATCAAGGCACATGCCGACACCGTTGACGAGCCCCGTGGTGGTGAAGATCCAATCGGGTTCGACCTTCCAGCCGTGGCGGGTCTGCATCCACCAGCCGATTGCCGCGGTGTATTCGGGGTTCAGGTCGGTATATCCGAAGACCCCGTGCCGGGTGAGTTCGCGCAACTTGTCGAGCACGACCGGCGGGGCGCGGAAATCGGTGTCGGCCACCCACATCGGCAGCCCATCCGCCGCGGGCACGCCGAAGATGCGTTCCATCGAATCCCACTTGTTGCTGTGCGTGCCCCGACGGTCGATGATCTCGTCAAAGTCGAAATTCATTTGTCTCTCCTGCGAAGTCGCGGGGCAGGCTAGCCGGATCGGGGACGGGTGCAAGGGGGAAGGCGCGCGCCTTTGCCGCCGTCGCATGTGGCGGGCGCGGGATTTGGGTATTTGGAACCAGAAAGAAGCAGGATGTCGTCAGGAACCGCGACGGGCGCGGGCTGGATCGTCGGGGGGGAGAGAAAAGATGTCCTCGACCCGGCATCCCAGAACCGCGGCGATTCGCAGGGCGAGAACCGTGGAAGGCACGAAGACGCCGTTTTCGATCGTGTTGATGGTCTTGCGTGACGCGCCGATCCGGTCGGCGAGTTCCGCCTGGGTCAGGCCCGCCGCAAGGCGCAGGGGTTTGAGGCGGTTGTTCAGCGCACGGATCATGCGCGCGCTTCCAGCCGCCACAGCAGGCCCGAGTAGGTGGTCCACATGAACCCCGCCATTGCATAAAGAAGCACCGGCGCGGGGGGAAAGGCCGCACTGTAGGTCGCAATCGCCGCGCCGGCGAGGCCGGCAATCATGGCCGCGCGCAGGGTCAGCGCCTGCGCCTGCTGTTGCACCGCACGGAACCGTTCGTCCCCGCAGGGCAGAAACAGGCCCGAGGCGGTGGTCGGGAACAGCGTTCCCAGCCCGATTATGGTGGCGATCATCGCCGGGTTCACCCAGATCGTGCCACCGGGCCGGGCAAGTGCGGGCACAAGATCCTCTTGGATGGCGACCAGGACCGTGATGCCCAAGCTGGTCGCCGCGGCGAAAAAGAAGGTCAACCGCAATCGCGCAACCGAAGGGGTCTCGTCCAGTCGGGCGGCGTTTCTGCGCCGGTTGGGCCAGCCCAGAGCATTGGTCTGCGCCCAGATCGCCGCGCCCGCGAAGATCCCCCAGAGCGGCCCGGCGGGGCCTCCGGTCAGGCCCGCGGGCCACATGTGCAGCGCGCGCAGCGCGGGTTCGGCCAGCACCGCGCCTGCGCAAAGCAGAATGGCCAGCGCGATCCAGCGTCCAGTGGTCATCGTGACTTCCGCGCCTCCCGACTATCGCGCCATTCCAGGAAGGCCTGTCCCAGCAGCCCGGTTTCCACCGCCACGAAAGCCACCGAAAACCCGACTGCGGCGCCAGACAGGTTAAGGATGTCTTCAAGATCGAGAAAACCCAGAATCAGCCCGGTCTCGAGCGCGGCCAGCAACGCCCACCGTTCGGCGCGATCCCGATTGGCGCGGGCGTGTTCGTCGAATAACCTCGGTCTGGTGCGCATGTGCAATGCCAGGGCGCGCTGGCGCGCTGCGGCCCACAGGCCCAGCCCGGCTCCTGCCGCGACTGCCAGCCAACCGAAGATGAACCGCGGATCGTCTTGCAGCCGCCACAGGCCAAATGCCATCAACGCAGCGCCCAGTGCGAGCTGCAGATAGTGCCAATGAGCCCGGTCCGGGTTGGGCGGGGATGCCGGGGCCATGGCCGGTGGAAACAGGCGGTGTTCCGCCAGGCTGACAAGGATGACGGCGGCGACCACGCTGGCCCCGGTGATCCATCCGGCGCGATATCCGGCCGCCTCCAGCCCCGCGATCAGAACACCGGCGAGAGCACCGGCGGCCACGATCGCAACTACTGGTCTGAGCATTCTCGGTCTTTCCCGATCGGCATGAAAATGTAACGTGTAGGTTACATTGCCCAAAAGCGTGTGTAACGTCAAGGTTACGTACCGCCGTGGTTGCGGAAAAGCCCGATTGCCCTTACATGGCAGGGCATGAAGCGGAACATTCTCATTCACCCCGACCCCCGGCTCAAGAAGGTGTGCGCGCCGGTCTCCGACCTTTCGGACGAATTGCGCGCTTTGGCCGATGACATGCTGGAAACCATGTATGACGCGCCCGGCATCGGCCTGGCCGCGCCGCAGGTCGGCGTGCTGGACCGGCTGATCGTGCTGGACTGTGTGAAGGAGGAAGGCGAGTCCCCTCGACCGCTGGTGATGTTCAACCCCGAGATCATCGCCGCTTCGGACGAAACCAGCGTGTATGAAGAGGGCTGCCTGTCGATCCCCGAACAGTTCGCCGAGATCACCCGCCCCGCCGAGGTCGAGGTCGAGTGGATGGACCGGAACGGGCACGCGCGGCGCGAGGTGTTCACCGGGCTCTGGGCGACCTGCGTTCAGCACGAGATCGACCACCTGAACGGCAAGCTGTTCATCGACTATCTCAAGCCGCTCAAGCGCCAGATGATCACTCGCAAGATGCAGAAGCTGAAACGCGAGCGGGCCCGCGCGTGACCGTTCGCCCGACCCTGCGCTGGCCCGACAGACGGCTGCGGATCCCTGCCGCGCCGGTCGAGGCGATCACCGATGAAATCCGCGCGATCTGGGATGACATGATCGACACGATGGAGGCGATGCCAGGCGTGGGCCTGGCCGCGCCGCAGATCGGTGTGATGCTGCGGCTGGCTGTGGTGGACGGTTCCACAGAACGCGGCCGCGCGGTGCGGCTGGCCAATCCCGAGATCCTGCATGCCAGCGTCGAGCTGCGCGAACACGAAGAGGCCAGCCCCAACCTGCCCGGCGTCTCGGCGGTGATCCGTCGGCCGCGGGCGGTGACGGTGCGATATATGAATGAAGCCGGCGAAATGGTGGAACGCGATTTCGTCGGGATCGAGGCCACCAGCGTGCAGCACCAGATCGACCACCTGCAGGGGCGGATGTATTTCGACCGGCTGAGCAAGGTCAAACGCGACATGCTGTTGCGCAAGGCGAAAAAGATCAACGGCTGAGGCAGATCATGCGGATCGTTTTCATGGGAACGCCAGACTTTTCCGTGCCGGTGCTGGATGCACTGGTCGAGGCCGGGCATGACATCGCCGCCGTATATTGCCAGCCGCCGCGTCCGGCAGGACGGGGCAAAAAGGAACGCCCCTCGCCCGTCCACGCCCGGGCGCAGGCGCTGGGACTGCAGGTCCGGCACCCGGTGTCGCTCAAGTCGCCCGAGGAACAGGCGGCCTTTGCCGCGCTGGACGCAGACGTCGCCGTGGTGGTGGCTTACGGGCTGATCCTGCCGCAAGCCGTCCTTGACGCGCCACGGCGCGGCTGCCTCAACATCCACGCCAGCCTGTTGCCCCGCTGGCGCGGCGCCGCACCGATCCACCGGGCGATCATGGCCGGCGATCGGGAAACCGGCGTCTGCATCATGCAGATGGAGGCGGGGCTGGACACCGGCCCGGTTCTGATCTGTCGCTCCACGCCCATCGGCACCGAGGAAACCACGGGCGAGCTGCACGACCGCCTGTCGCAGATGGGCGCCGCGCTGATCGTCGAGGCGCTGGAGCGGCTGGACGAACTTGAACCCACGCCCCAGCCCGAGCACGGCGTGACCTACGCCGACAAGATCGAAAAGGCCGAGGCGCGGATCGACTGGACCCGGCCCGCGGAAGAGGTGGACCGGCTGATCCGGGGCCTTTCCCCCTTTCCCGGCGCCTGGGCGGAAATTGATGGACAGCGGGTCAAGTTTCTCGGCTCGCGGGTCGAACCGGGCAACGGCGCGCCGGGTGAGGTGCTGGACGACCGCCTGCTGATCGCCTGTGGCACCGGCGCGGTGCGGATCACCCGCTTGCAACGGGCGGGCAAGGCGGCGCAGGATGCGGACATCTTCCTGCGCGGCTGGCCGATCGCCCGGGGCACGCGGCTATAGGAGGCAAGGATGATCCTCACGCTCATGGGCTCGGTGGTCATCGCGGCGATCGTCGGCTACCTGTCCGAACGCAGCGGCTTCACCCGAAACGGCTATCTGCCGTCAATCATCATCTGCGTGGGCGGTGCCTTCCTGTTCTACTTCGTCCGCATCATGTTCGGTGTCAGCTTCGGCTCGCCGGGCATGGATGCGATCATCTCCTCGGTCGGAGCGCTGGTCATCGTGCCGACCCACTGGAAGCGATAGGAGCAACTCATGGGCATCGTGGCGCTGATCATCATCGGGGCGGCAGCCGGGTTCCTTGCGACCCGCCTCATGGGGGTCGAGACCGACATCCCCACCACCATGTTCATCGGAATCGTCGGCGCGCTGGTCGGCGGGCTGATCCTGCGCGCGCTGCTGGCAATGATGGGGGCACTCTCGGGGTTCGTCGGCGCGGTTCTCGGCGCGATGCTGCTGATCTGGCTGTGGCAAAAATACGGCCCGACGCCCTAGATCGCGGGCCGCTTTGTCGCTTCTTCATCTTGCCCGAAATACTCCGGGGGAGCGCGAGGGGGCAGCGCCCCCTCGCCTCGGTCGGATCGGCACAGCCGATCCGAAACCTCATCCGCCCCGCTTGAACGGCTTCATGCCTTCCCGCGCCAGCTCGTCTGCGCGCTCGTTCTCCGGATGCCCGGCATGGCCCTTGACCCACTGCCAATGCACCTTGTGCCGGGCCTGCGCCGCATCCAGCCGCTGCCACAGCTCGGCATTCTTAACCGGCTTCTTCGCCGAGGTCTTCCAGCCGTTCTTCTTCCACCCGTGCAGCCAGGACGTGATACCGTTCTTCACATAGGCGCTGTCGGTGACGACGGTGATCTCGGCAGGCCGCTCCAGAGCTTCCAGCGCATTGATCGCCGCCAAAAGCTCCATCCGGTTGTTGGTCGTCTCCGGCTCGCCCCCCTTCAGCTCGCGCTCCTTCACCACCCGGCCGCCGTCCTTCGCCTGCAACAGGACGCCCCAGCCACCGGGGCCGGGATTGCCGGAACAGGCGCCGTCGGTATAGGCAAACAGCTCAGGCACGCGCGGTCACCGCAATCCAGTCCGACACCGACCCGTCAAGGCCGGTCCCCGATCCGAACCGCTTGCCCAGAACGGCAAACCCGGCCTCGGCCAGCAGACGGTCCAGCTCGGCCTCGGAATAATAGGCGTAGAACCGCCCCAGCCGGTCGCGCGACTCGCCCTGCCCCAGCTTGACCGCCAGATGGAAGACGCCGCCCGGCCGCAGCGCCCGATGGATCGCGGCAAGATGCCGGGGCATCTCCGACCGTGGCGCGTGCAGCAGCGAAAAATTCGCCCATACCCCATCATGAATCGCCTCCTGGCCGAGCTCGTCAAAGGTGGCCCGCCATGCCGTCACGCCCTCGTGGGCGCCGGCCCGCGCCACCATCTCGGCCGAGGCATCGATCGCATCCACCCGCAGACCCGCCCGCGCCATCGCAGCCGCCGAAGCGCCGGGGCCGCAGCCCAGGTCCAGAACCCGCGCACCCTTTGGGCAAGCCGCGATGAAGGCCGCCAGCAGCGGATCCGCCGCGTTGTGCCCGTCGGTCAGATCCGCATAGCGATCAGCCTGCCGATCATAAAGACGGATGGTGTCGGGATCGCTCATGGCGCAAGCCTTCAAGCCGGTTCGCGCAGGATACGGGGCACCTTGAACTCGACGTTCTCGGCGGCGGTTTCCACCGTCTCCACGGTCACGCCGAACCGCGCCCGAAAGGCGTCGATCACCTCCTCCACCAGCACTTCGGGCGCAGAGGCCCCGGCGGTGATGCCGACCGACCGAACATCGGCCAGCGCCGCCCAGTCGATCTCCGCCGCGCGCTGCACCAGCTGGGCATAGGCGCACCCGGCCCGCGCGCCGACCTCCACCAGACGGCGGGAATTGGACGAATTCGGCGCCCCCACGACCAGCAGCGCATCCACCGTGGGCGCGATCACGCGGACGGCCTCCTGCCGGTTGGTGGTGGCGTAACAGATGTCTTCCTTGTGCGGGCCGACAATGTCGGGAAACCGCGCCTTCAGCGCGGCGATGATGTCGGCCGCGTCATCGACGCTCAGCGTGGTCTGCGTGACATAGGCCAGTCGATGCGGATCGCGCACCTGCAGCCGCCCCACGTCCCGGGGCGTCTCGACCAGCAGCACCTCGCCGGGCGGAAGCTGACCCATCGTGCCGACGGTCTCGGGGTGGCCGTCATGACCGATCATCACGATCTGCAACCCGTTCGCGTGGTGCCGCTCGGCCTCGATATGCACCTTGCTGACCAGCGGGCAGGTCGCGTCCACATAGATCATGTTGCGCCGCTCGGCCTCGGCCGGCACCACCTTCGGCACCCCGTGCGCGGAAAAGATCACCGGCCGGTCGTCGGGACATTCGTCCAGTTCCTCGACGAACACCGCCCCCTTCGCCCGCAGGCTGTCCACGACAAAGCGATTGTGCACGATCTCGTGGCGGACATAGACCGGCGCGCCCCATTTCTCGATCGCCATCTCGACGATGCGGATGGCGCGATCGACGCCGGCACAGAATCCGCGCGGCGCGGCAAGACGGATGGTCAGGGGCGGTTTGGTCATGGCGCGTGTCTCCTGACGCCATCAGGTAAGCCGTCGCGCCGCGATGGTCCAGAGCGAAGACCGAAAAACACGCGGCGGCCCCCGCAGGCAAGCCGGGACCGCCGTGGATCACCCCGAACGGATGAATTGAACCGCCTTATTTCCCCCCGGCCGACGCGGCCTGGCGAACCTCCGCCTGTGCCTCCCGCATCTCGCGCGGCGGGCGGCCTATGACCTCGCGCAGATCCTCCAGGTCGATGAAATTGTCGGCCTGGCGACGCAGCTCGTCCGAAATCATCGGCGGCTGGCTGCGGATGGTCGAGACGACCGACACGCGCACACCCTTGCGCTGAAGCGCGGCAACCAGCGGCTTGAAGTCGCCATCGCCCGAAAACAGCACGATATGATCGACCCGCGGCGCAAGCTCCATGGCATCGACGGTCAGTTCGATGTCCATGTTCCCCTTGACCTTGCGGCGGCCCATGCTGTCCGTGTATTCTCTGGCCGGTTTGGTCACCATGGTGAAGCCGTTGTAGTGAAGCCAGTCTACCAGCGGCCGAATCGGAGAATATTCGTCATTCTCCAGCAGCGCCGTGTAGTAGAAGGCGCGCAGCAGCTTTCCCCTGCGCATGAATTCGTGGCGCAGCAGCTTGTAATCAATGTCGAATCCCAACGCCTTGGCTGCGGCGTAGAGATTTGATCCATCGATGAACAGCGCCAGCCGTTCGTCCTTGTAAAACATAAATCTGCCCTTCCGGTAACGGGCATTTCTCCGTGGTGGTCCGTGAGTGAGTGAGAAAAAGTGGAGAAATGCTGGTTCATTAAATAGGCCAATTCGCATATCTCGCAAGAGAAATGCGTTTCCTAGCGGGGCCCATAATGAACAAAACCGGCTCACACAGCGTGATCGCGCTGGGCGGCAACCTTCCTCTGGACGGTCGGACGCCGCAGCAGACGCTAATTAGCGCCATCGGTGAAATGGCTGATTCGGGCCTGGCCGTCAAGGCGGTCAGCCGGTTTTATGCGACGCCCTGCTTTCCGCCGGGCGCGGGGCCTGATTACGTCAACGCCGCGGCGCTGGTTTCGGGGCCGTCAGACCCGGCGGCGCTGTTGCGGATCCTGCATGGGATCGAGGCGCGCTTCGGCCGCGAAAGGCGCCAGCGATGGGGCATGCGTACGCTGGACCTGGACCTGGTGTTCAGGGGCGACGTCGTTCTGCCGGACCGCGAAACCCAGACCGCATGGCGCGACCTGCCTGCCGAGGAACAGGTGCGCCGGACGCCGGACCGACTGATCCTGCCGCATCCACGCCTGCAGGACCGGGCCTTCGTGCTGGTCCCGGTGCGCGACGTGGCGCCGGATTGGCGGCACCCTTTGCTGGGCCGCACGGTGGCCGAGCTGTGCGCCGCGCTGCCGGAACGGGAAATCGCCGGCGTAGTCCCCCTCTAGCTACCGGAAATCGGTGAATTCCCGCTTGTCAAGGGGGAGATTCGCGACTACATACCCACCTTCTGGACGAAGTTTCACTTTTGGAGAGTCTCCCATGGCCCGCGTGACGGTTGAAGATTGCGTTGACAAGGTTCCGAACCGGTTCGAGCTGGTGATGCTGGCGGCTCATCGCGCCCGCGAGATCTCGGCCGGGGCGCCGATCACCGTGGACCGCGACAACGACAAGAACCCGGTCGTCGCCCTGCGCGAGATCGCCGAGGAAACCCAGTCCGTGGACGACCTGCGCGAGCGCCTGATCGAAAGCCAGCAGACCCAGATCGAGGTGGACGAGCCGGAAGAGGATCAGATGGCGCTGCTGATGGGGGCCGAAAACGACAAGCCGGCCGAAAACGACATGGACGAAGAGATGCTGCTGCGCCAGTTGATGGAGGCCCAGGGACAGGGCTGAAGGCGCGGGGCCAGGGGGTGCGGGCCGGATGATTGCTGTTGACGACCTGATTGCGCTGGTCCGCAACTACAACCCCAGGACAGACGAGGCAAAGATCCGGGCGGCCTATGAATTCGGCCGCTCGATGCACGAAGGCCAGTTCCGCCACTCGGGCGAGCCATATTTTTCCCATCCCGTTGCCGTAGCCGCGATCCTGACCGAACAGCGGCTGGATGACGCGACGATCATCACCGCGCTGCTGCACGACACGATCGAGGACACCAAGGCCAGCTACGGCCAGATCGCCGAGCTGTTCGGCGACGAGGTGGCGATGCTGGTCGATGGGGTCACCAAGCTGACCAACCTGCAGCTGTCGTCGCGCGAAACCAAGCAGGCCGAGAACTTCCGCAAGCTGTTCATGGCCATGTCCAAGGATCTGCGCGTGATTCTCGTCAAGCTGGCCGACCGGCTGCACAACATGCGCACGATCAAGGCCATGAAGCCGGAAAAGCAGGCCCAGAAGGCGCGCGAGACGATGGACATCTACGCCCCGCTGGCCGGACGCATGGGGATGCAGTGGATGCGCGAAGAGCTGGAGGATCTCAGCTTTCGCGTGCTCAACCCCGAGGCGCGCAACTCGATCATGCGCCGCTTCATCACGCTGCAGCGCGAAGCCGGCGACGTGATTCACCGCATCACCAGCGACATGCGCGCCGAGATGGAACGGGCCGAGATCGAGGCCGAGGTGTTCGGCCGCGCGAAAAAACCCTATTCGATCTGGCGCAAGATGCAGGAAAAGAACCAGGGCTTTTCGCGGCTCTCGGACATCTACGGATTCCGCGTCATCACCGACAGCGAAGAGGACTGCTATCGCGCGCTGGGCGCCATTCACCGCCGCTGGCGCGCGGTGCCGGGGCGGTTCAAGGATTACATCAGCCAGCCCAAGTCGAACGGGTATCGGTCGATCCATACCACCGTTTCGGGCCGCGACGGAAAACGGGTCGAGGTGCAGATCCGCACCCGCCAGATGCATGACGTGGCCGAAACCGGCGTGGCGGCACACTGGTCCTACCGGGACGGCGTGCGGGCCGAGAACCCCTTTGCCGTCGATCCCGCCAAGTGGCTGGCCAGCCTGACCGAGCGCTTCAACGCCGAAGAGGATCACGAGGATTTCCTGGAGGCGGTGAAGCTGGAGATGTATGCCGACCAGGTGTTCTGCTTCACGCCCAAGGGCGACGTGGTGAAACTGCCGCGCGGTGGCACCCCGATCGACTTTGCCTATGCGATTCACACCCGCATCGGGCATGCCTGCGTGGGCGCCAAGGTGGACGGCATCCGGGTGCCGCTGTGGACGCGGCTCAAGAACGGCCAGTCGGTCGAGATCATCACCGCCGAGGGCCAGACCCCGCAGGCCACCTGGCTGGAAATCGCCACCACCGGGCGCGCCCGCACCGCAATCCGCCGTGCTCTGCGCGAAGTGGACCGGGAACGCTTCATCCGGCTGGGGCGGGAACTGGCGCGCTCGGCTTTCGAACACATCGGCCGCAAGGCCACCGACAAGGCGCTGGATACGGCGGCAAAGCACCTGCGCCTGAAGGATCGGGACGAATTGCTGGCGCGGCTGGGCAGCGCGGAACTGACCGCGCATGACGTGGTGCAGGCGGTCTATCCCGACCTGGCCCGCGACGAGGCCGAGCCGATCTCGCCGCGTCGCGCGGTGGTGGGTCTGCAACCGGGCCAGTCGTTCGAGCGCGCGCCCTGCTGCCAGCCGCTTCCGGGCGAGCGCATCGTCGGCATCACCCAGCGCGGCAAGGGCGTGATCGTGCACGCGATGGATTGCGACCTGCTGAGCCAGTTCGAGGAGCAGCCCGAACGCTGGGTCGATCTGCACTGGCACGGCGGCACGCACCCGGCGGCCTACGAGGTGACGCTGGACATGACGATCGGCAACGATGCCGGCGTGCTGGGGCGGATTTGCACCTTGATCGGCGAACGCAAGGCCAATATCAGCGACCTGAGGTTCATAGATCGCAAACCCGATTACTACAGGCTTCTGATCGACGTGGAGCTTCGCGATATCGAGCAGCTGCATTCTCTGATGCTGACACTGGAGGCCGACAGCGACGTGGCCGCGATCGAGCGCCACCGCGAAACGCTTCGGCAGGGGATGGCGGCGAACTGATGATGCTGGTGAAAAGGTAGGGACGGAAGGACGAATTCCTTGGTTTTCAAGCGCCGAGACCCGCGTCCCCCCCTGCGCGCTCTTGCGGAGTTCATCTATCCCCGCGGCGGCTGGACCCGCGCCTTTCACTACATCCGCCACCGGATCCGCCGTCTGCCGGACACGCCGGAACGGATCGCGCGCGGCATCTGGATCGGGGTATTCACGTCCTTCACCCCGTTCTACGGGCTGCATTTCGTGATCGCCTTCATCCTGGCGCGGCTGATGCGGGCCAATGTCATCGCCGCGCTTATGGGCACGCTTTTCGGCAACCCGTTGACCTATGTTCCGATCGGAGTTGTAGCGCTGCAGACGGGGCATTTCCTGCTGGGCAGCGAATACAGCGAGGCGGAGTCGCGGTCCTTTCTGGAACTGTTGTCGGATGCCACGGCGGATCTCAAGAACAACCTTCTGGCCCTGATCACGGGGCACGAGGCCGACTGGCACGGGCTGATCCAGTTCTATGACGACGTGTTCTTTCCCTACATGGTCGGCGGTCTGATCCCCGGCGTGATCGCCGCGACCGTCTGCTATGTGCTGACCCTGCCGGTGATTCGCGCCTACCAAATCAGCCGCCGCAACCGGATCAAGGCCAAGTTCGAGGCGATCAAAAAAAAGGCCGAAGTTCAGGCTGACGCCGCAGGTGCGCCGGACTAAGGTCGCGATACCAGAAACAAGGGGAATCGCAGCATGACCGACAGAACCCTTCGGCTCGGCGTGAACATCGACCATGTGGCCACCGTCCGCAATGCGCGCGGCAGCAGCTACCCGGATCCGCTGCGCGCGGCCAAGCTGGCCGAAGCGGCCGGCGCCGACGGCATCACCGCGCATCTGCGCGAGGACCGCCGGCACATCTCGGACGCCGATATCGACGGGCTGATGGAGGTGCTCGAGGTGCCGCTGAACCTCGAGATGGCGGCCACCGCCGAAATGCAGGCGATCGCCCTGCGCCACTGCCCGCACGCGGTCTGCATCGTGCCCGAAAAGCGCGAGGAACGCACCACCGAAGGCGGGCTGGACGTGGCCGGGGACGAATCCCGGCTGGCCGATTTCATCGCCCCGCTGCGCGAGGCCGGCTGCCGCGTGTCGATGTTCGTCGCCGCCGATCCCGCGCAGATCGAAGCCTCGGCCCGGATCGGCGCGGCGGTGGTGGAACTGCACACCGGCGCCTTTTGCGATTTCCACTACGAGGGCCGCACCGCCGCCCGCGACGAAGAACTCGGCCGCCTGCGCGAGATGGCGGCGCTCGCGCATGATCTGGGGCTCGAGGTGCACGCCGGCCACGGTCTGACCTACGAGACGGTGCAACCGGTCGCGGCCCTGCCGCAGCTGCGCGAGCTGAACATCGGTCATTTCCTGATCGGCGAGGCGATCTTTCGCGGCCTCAAGGACGCGATCGCCGAGATGCGCCGCCTGATGGACGAGGCGCGGGCGTGATGAAGATCGACCACGTCTGTCGGCGTCATCCCGGAAGCGCACTGGCGAACGGGTGCGCGGCATGATCCTCGGCATCGGCACCGACCTGGCAAACATCGACCGGATCCAGCGCACGCTGGACCGGTTCGGCGACCGTTTCCGCAACCGCGTCTTTACCGAGACCGAACAGCGCAAGGCCGAACGCCGCCGCGACACCGCCGGCACCTATGCCAAGCGCTGGGCGGCCAAGGAGGCCTGCTCCAAGGCGCTGGGGACGGGTTTGCGCATGGGCATCGCCTGGAAGGACATGGCCGTGTCGAACCTGAATACGGGCCAGCCCGTCATGCATGTCACCGGCTGGGCCGCCGAACGTCTGCGCGAGATGACGCCGCCGGGATACGAAGCGATCATTCACGTCACGCTGACCGATGATCACCCCTGGGCGCAGGCCTTCGTGGTAATCGAGGCGCGGCCGATGGCCGATGACGACCTCGCCACCTTGACTTACCCCACGCACCCCCGCATGTAGCGGCGATGGCATCAGGCAAGGGCACGGGCATGGCAACCGAAAAGAAATCCGGCGGGATCGTCGAGACGATCAAGACCATCGTCTACGCGCTGCTGATCGCCGGCGTGTTCCGCACGATCTTTTTCCAGCCATTCTGGATCCCGTCCGGGTCGATGAAGGAAACCCTGCTGATCGGGGATTTCCTGTTCGTCAACAAGATGGCCTATGGCTATTCCTACGCCTCCTGCCCATCCATCCCCTTCACGGGCATCGGCCCGGACAAGCTGTGCGGCTTTCTTGACGGCGACAACACGCGCATCCTGGGCCGGATGCCCGAACGCGGCGACGTGGTCGTGTTCCGCCACCCGGTCAACGGCACCGACTATATCAAGCGACTTATCGGCCTGCCCGGCGACCGCATTCAGGTGCGCGACGGGGTGCTGCACATCAACGGCCAGCCGGTCAAGGTCGAACCCGCCGGCGTGTTCGAGGAGATCGCCGGCCCGCAGGGGCCGCAAGGCCTGCGCCCGCGCTGCGCCAATGGCCCAGTGGGCGACGGCGCCGTCTGCAAGAAGGAACGGTTCATCGAAACCCTGCCCAACGGCGTGCGCCACACCATTCTGAACATCGGCGACCAGCGGTCCGACCATACCGGTGTCTATACCGTGCCTGAGGGCCATTTCTTCTTCATGGGCGACAACCGCGACAATTCCGCCGACAGCCGCCTTCCGCAGACCGCCGGGGGGGTGGGCTTCGTGCCGTTCGAAAACCTCATCGGCCGGGCCGATCGGATCATGTTCTCGTCCGCCGGGCGGTCGCTGCTGTTCTTCTGGACGTGGCGGGCGGATCGCTTCTTCAAGGGGATCCAGTGAAGCTCTCGCGCGAGATGCGCGCCTTCGAGGCGCGGATCGGCCACACCTTCTCCCGGCCCGAACTTCTGGTGCGCGCGCTCACGCATGGGTCGATCTCGTCGGCCACGCGGCCCGACAACCAGCGGCTGGAGTTTCTCGGCGACCGGGTGCTGGGGCTGGTGATGGCCGAGGCGCTGCTGGAGCAGGATCCCGAGGCGACCGAAGGCCAGCTTGCGCCGCGCTTCAATGCGCTGGTGCGCAAGGAGGCCTGCGCCGACGTCGCGCGCGAGATCGACCTGGGCGCGGTGCTCAAGCTGGGCCGGTCCGAGATGATGTCGGGCGGGCGGCGCAAGCAGGCGCTCTTGGGCGACGCGATGGAGGCGGTGATCGCCGCGGTCTATCGCGATGCGGGGTTCGAAGCGGCGCGAGACATGGTGCTGCGGCTCTGGGGCGACCGGATCCGCCGGGTCGAGGCCGACGCCCGCGATCCCAAGACCGCGTTGCAGGAATGGGTGCAGGCGCGCGGCGGCAAGCCGCCGGCCTATGTGCTGGTGGACCGTTCGGGCCCCGATCACGCGCCGGTCTTTACCATCGCCGCGCGGCTGGAGACCGGAGAGGAGGCGCAGGCCAGCGCCGGATCGAAACGGCAGGCCGAACAGGCCGCGGCGCGCAAACTGCTCGAACGGCTCGGCGGCTGAACGGCGGGCCGGGCCGCGCTGGCATCCTTGCGCGAAATCCGCTACATGACTTGATCGCAAGAATGAAAGACGCCCCCATGACCACACGCGCCGGATTCGTCGCCCTGATCGGAGAGCCCAACGCGGGCAAATCCACGCTCACCAATCGCATGGTGGGGGCCAAGGTGTCGATCGTCACCCACAAGGTCCAGACCACCCGCACCCGCATCCGCGGCGTGGCGATGGAAGGCGATGCCCAGATCGTGTTCGTGGACACGCCCGGCCTCTTTCGCCCGCGCCGCCGGCTCGACCGGGCGATGGTCGCCGCCGCCTGGGGCGGGGCGGCGGATGCCGACGTCATCGTGCTGCTGATCGAGGCGCATCGCGGCGTGACGGAAGGGGTCGAAAGGATCCTCGAAGGGCTGGAAGAGATCGCCCGGGGCCGCAAGGTGGCGCTGGCGATCAACAAGATCGACAAGGTGCCGGCGGAACGGCTGCTGGGGCTTGCCAGGGAGATGAACGACCGTTTCCCCTTCGTCCGGACCTTCATGATCTCGGCCGAAAAGGGCCACGGCGTCGACGACCTGCGCAAGTGGCTTGCAGAACAGCTGCCCGAAGGCCCCTGGCTCTACCCCGAGGATCAGATCGCCGACCTGCCACTGCGCATGATCGCCGCCGAAATCACCCGTGAAAAGCTGACCCTGCGCCTGCATCAGGAACTGCCCTACCAACTGACGGTGGAAACCGAGAGCTGGCAGGAGCGCAAGGACGGATCGGCCCGGATCGACCAGGTGATCTATGTCGCGCGCGAGGGTCACAAGGGCATCGTTCTGGGCAAGCGGGGCGAAACCATCAAGGCGATCAGCCAGGCTGCCCGCGCCGAGCTCGAGGAATTCCTGGGCCGCAAGGTGCATCTGTTCACCCAGGTCAAGGTGCGCCCCAACTGGCTGGAAGAGGCCGAGCGTTACTCGGAAATGGGTCTGGACTTCCGCGACGGGAACTGAGCACTCCCGCTCAGTCGCTGACCGCGGCCTGACGCGCCAGCTTGGCCTCGAGCATTTCCTGAAGGACTTCGGATCGCGGACGCCAGGAATAAGTGTCATCCTGCGTGGTGGGCGCCCAGTAGAGCAGCCCGCCATAACGCCAGGGATCGACGACGACTCCGTGATAGATGTCATCCCCTCGCCGGCTGATGACCGCGGTGTGATGAATGACGTGGAACCCTGCCGGGGGCGCGATGGCGCGATGCACCACCAGCGTGCGGAACCGTTCCCGGTCCAGCCGCTTCTTGAGGTCTTCGGCCCAGTGGTTGCAAAGGCCGCGTTCGCGGAACCCGTTGATGACCTTGGCGTTGTGGATGATCGGCGGGTCGGTGACGTTGTATTCCTTCTTGAGCTGCAGCGAATAGGTATATGCGATTTGTGCCGCCCGGCTGGCCTCCTCGGCGCTCACGTCAGGCCCCAGCGCGCGGATCTCCCGCGCCAATGCGTCGATGTCGGCCTGGGCGACGGTCGGCTCGGGCCGGCTGCAGGCAGCGGTCAGCGCCAGCCCGGCCGCCAGCAGAAAAAAGGAGAGCAGTCGAGTCATCAAGAAATCCGTGTCCCGTATCCGGCAGGTCGTTGCAACAAGTCTATCCCCATCGCACCGCAACCGAAAGCCGGTGATGCCCACAGCGTCATGGCATTGGAACCGGGCGGGAACCGGGGTAACCATGTCGCCATGAGCCGCCTTGTCACGTCCTTCTGGGTTCACGCCTATCTCGCCCGGCTGCGGCTTTACGGCATCCCGGCCTATGTCCTGGCGCATGGCGACGACCATGCCGGCGCGGTTCTGGTCAAGCTGAACACGCTGGACGGTCAGGCGCGCCTGTTCCAGCGCGGGTTCGACCTGGAAAGCGGCGTGCGGCGCTGGGTGGAACTGGCCTCGGGGCCCGAAACCGAAGTGGACGCGGTGATCGCCCGCCAGCGCGGCTTCGACCCCGACCTCTGGGTGATCGAGGTCGAGGACCGGCAGGGCCGCCACCTGCTGGAGGAACCGGGGCTGGAATAGACCATGGACTGGCGCGACCACGGCATACTCCTGTCCGTCCGACGCCACGGCGAAAGCTCGGCCATCGTCGAGGTCTTCACCGAAGCGCACGGCCGTCACGCCGGCGTGGTGCGCGGCGGCGCCGGGCGCAGGCTGGCACCGATCCTGCAACCGGGCGCCCAGATCGACGTGACATGGCGGGCCCGGCTCGAAGAGCATCTCGGCAGCTTCACGGTGGAGCCGATCCGTTCCCGCGCGGCGGCGGCGATGTCGGGGCGACTGGCGCTGGCCGGGCTGAACGCGGTCACGGCGCTCTTGTCCTTCTGCCTGCCGGAACGCGAACCGCACGGGCCGCTCTACCTGCGCAGCGAACGCCTGCTCGACCTGCTGGGCCAGGACGACATCTGGCCGCTGGCCTATCTGAACTGGGAAAAGGCATTGCTCCAGGAACTTGGCTTTGGACTGGATCTCACGCGCTGCGCTGTGACCGGGGCCGAAACGGACCTGGCCTTCGTTTCGCCCAGGACCGGGCGCGCCGTCTCCCGCGCAGGCGCGGGCGAATGGGCAAGCCGGCTTCTGCCGCTGCCCCCCTGCCTGCGCGGCGAAGGCCCCGCGCCCGATGCCGAAATCCTTCAGGCGCTGACGACCACCGGCCATTTTCTCGAACACCGCGTGGCCCCGGCGCTGGGGAACAGGCCCCTGCCATCCGCCCGCGCCCGCTTTGTCGAAACCCTGTCCCGCGAGATGCAGTGAACGGCCCGGTGTTCAGCCCGCGCCCGTCCTTTGCACGACACCCCGCAGAGGCGCCCTTTCGTCTCGCCGCTGGCGATCCGGGACCGCGGGCAAGGAGCGAAAGCAGGCGGCACATGGGGCGTCAGCTTGCCACGGTTGGCAGGGTTGAACAATCGGCCGCGTGCCGCTCAGATGCAGAAACCCCGGAACAGCACGGGAATGTGTAAAATGACCGACGCCCAAGACATTCGCGCAGGCGAGGTGCCGCTCGACTTCGACCCCGCCGGCCGCGCCCACGCCGGCGTGACCTTCATCGGTCGCATCCGGTCGGACTGGAGCAAGGGCAACGCCCCGCGCAACATCTCCCAAGCCCGCGAGATGGGCGGAGGCGACCCCCGGATCGAGCTCGACCCCGCCTATGCGCCCGGCCTGCAGGGACTCGAGGTCGGCCGCCCGATCTGGCTGCTCTACTGGATGAACCGCGGCCGGCGCGACCTGATCCTCCAGGCCCCCCGGCACGCCCCCGAACCGCGCGGCGTCTTTGCCCTGCGCTCGCCGGTCCGGCCAAACCCGATCGCCATGTCCGCCGTGGTCATCACGTCCTTGGACCCGAAGACAGGCGTGATCGGCATCGACGCGACCGACGCATTCGACATGACGCCGCTTCTGGACATCAAACCCTGGATGGCCGGCATAGATATTCCGCCCTGCATCTGATCGCGCCCCCGGCCGCGCCGACACGCTTCCACCCCTGCGGGGACTCGCCGACCTTTCGCTTCTTTCTGGTCGGAAATACCCCGGGGAGCGCGAGGGGCAGCGCCCCTCGCACCGGTCGGATCGCGCAGGCGATCCGACCGGTGCGCCTAGAATCCCGACACTTCCAGCGCCCTGATCAGCGCCGGCGCCAGGCGTTCGGCCCATGCGCGCTGCCCATCATGGTCGGCGATCAGGTCGTTGCGAATCTCGATCAGCACGTTTGGCCGACCAAAAGCCGTCGCATGCTTGTCGATAGAATCCCCCGGCAGATGCCCTGCATAGGGCTCATTGTCTCCGACCACCAGATCGGGCTCGGCCGACAGCAGATCGAACAGCGGCCGCGCCACCCGGTCGTCCTCGGTATGCAGCAAACCGACATGCCAAGGGCGCGGGTCGCGGCCGCGCAGCTGGCGGGTAAAGCTGTGGATCGCCAGGATCACCATGTGCGGCAGCCCCGCCAGCCGCGCCAACTCGCGGTGATAGGGCCGGTAATAGGCTTCCAGCCGCCGTTCCCGCTCTTCCGCGCCGACGTGTCGATTGGCGGGAATGACCGACCCGTCATAAAGCTTCATCAGCAGCGTCGGATCGTCCTCGCCCCGGTTCGGGTCGATCACAAGACGCGAAAAATTCGCCGCGATCACCGGGCTGTCCAGCAGCACGCCCAGATGCTGCGCCACGCCATAGGCGCCCACGTCATAGGCGATGTGGCGCTCCATGTCCTCGCGCGGCAACCCCAGATCGCCGCCGTTCACGTCCGGCGGCACGACATTGGTAGCGTGGTCGCAGGTGATAAGCCACCGGCCGGGGCGATCTTCTCCGTGGATGAAATAGGGGGTGTATGTCATCTGCCTGTCACCTCGTTGCGCGCATCCTTTAGGGGAGTTGCCGGCAAATGAAAATCCGGTCATAAGCAGGTCGGGCATGTTTGCGGTAACATCGCCGCGGATCCGGGCCACAAGTCAGGGAGGACCACCGATGAGACGCCTGCGCAACGTCAAGATCGTCGCAACGCTGGGGCCGGCCTCGGAAACCCACGAAATGATCCGCGCCCTGCACGAGGCCGGCGCCGACGTGTTCCGCCTGAACATGAGCCACGGCACCCACGACGAGATCCGCGAAAAACACCGCCTCATCCGGCAGATCGAAAAGGATCTGGACAGCCCGATCGCGATTCTGGCCGACCTGCAGGGGCCGAAACTGCGCGTCGGCACCTTCGCCCGTGGCGAAGAAGAACTGAAGGACGGGGCCGCCTTCCGGCTGGACCTCGATCCGGCCGAGGGCGACGCCTCCCGTGTCTGCCTGCCGCATCCCGAAATCTTCGCCGCCCTGAAACCGGGCGCCACGCTTCTGGTCAATGACGGCAAGATCCGGCTGAAGGTCGAAAATTGCAGCCCCGACTTTGCCGATTGCCGCGTCATCACGGGCGGCACCATCTCCAACCGCAAAGGGGTGAACGTGCCCGATGTGGTGCTGCCGCTGGCGGCGCTGTCGGAAAAGGACCGGGCCGATCTGGAGTTCGCCTGTCAACTGGGGGTGGACTGGCTCGCGCTCAGCTTCGTCCAGCGCCCGGAGGACGTGATCGAGGCGCGCAAACTGGCGGACGGGCGCGCGGCGATTCTGTCCAAGATCGAAAAGCCCGCGGCGGTCGAGGCGTTCGAGGACATCCTCGAGGTTTCGGACGGCATCATGGTCGCGCGGGGTGACTTGGGGGTGGAACTGCCTGTGGCCGCCGTGCCGCCGATCCAGAAACGGCTCGTGCAACGCTGCCGGGCGGCGGCCAAGCCGGTGATCGTCGCGACCCAGATGCTGGAAAGCATGATCGAAAGCCCGATGCCGACCCGCGCCGAGGTATCGGATGTGGCCACCGCGATCTACGAAGGGGCCGATGCGGTGATGCTGTCGGCGGAATCCGCCGCCGGACATTACCCGGTCGAGGCCGTGCGCACGATGGACCAGGTAGCGATCGAGGTGGAAAGCGACCCCACCTATACCCAGATCATGGCCGCCACCCGCATCGCCAAGGGCGACAGCATCCCGCATGCCATCGTCGCCGCCGCCCGCGAAATCGCCGAAACCACCGAGATCAAGGCGATCTGCTGCTTTACCCAGAGCGGTACCACGGCGCTATTGACCGCGCGGGAACGGCCCGGCGTGCCGATCATCGCCATGACCTCGTTGCGGGGCACCGCGCGGCGGCTCTGCCTCAGCTGGGGCTGCCACTGCGTGATGACGGCCGAGCTGGAACGCTTCAAGGGCGCGGTGCTCAGCGCGGTCCATGCCGCCCGCACCGGCGGCTTTGCCGAGCGGACCGATCAGGTGGTGGTGATCGCCGGCGTGCCCTTCAACATCCCCGGCACCACCAACATCCTGCGCGTGGCACCCTGTGACGAGCGTTTGATTTCCAACACCGATCCGGGCTAGCCTTGACCGCGCGAACGGATGGAGAGGGGCCGTGGACACCGATCTTGCATTGATCCTGGGACTGGTCCTGGCGGTGTTTTCCGTGCCCTCCCTGGTTTCGGCCTTCAGCGACAACCGCCCGCCCTTAGCGCCGCTGGCCGTTCTGGGCGCGGGCGCAGCGTTGATGATCTATGCCATGCTGGCCCATCCCGAAGGCTACCGGCTGGCCGATGTACCGGACGTCTTTTTCAGCGTGATCGCACGCTTCATCCCGTGATTTTCCGCTTGCCAGCGCCCGTCTGATTGCGTAAACGGCGCTCCTGTTCGCGCGGCCGGCGAGAGAGGCATGCCGAGTCGCGCCTGACACCGACCCTTGAAGGAGACGGAAATGCCCAAACTGAAGACGAAATCGAGCGCCAAGAAGCGCTTCAAGATGACCGCGACCGGGAAGGTCAAGACGGCCCAGGCCGGCAAGCGCCACGGCATGATCAAGCGGACCAACAAGTTCATCCGCAACGCGCGCGGCACCACCGTGATGTCCGCCCCCGACACCAAGATCGTCAAGGGCTTCATGCCCTACGACCGCTAAGAACAGGAGGCAGAGACCCATGTCCCGCGTCAAAGGTGGAACCACGACCCACGCCCGCCACAAGAAAGTCGTCAAGGCAGCCAAAGGCTACTATGGCCGCCGCAAGAACACCTTCAAGGTCGCCAAGCAGGCGGTCGACAAGGCCAACCAGTATGCGACCCGCGACCGCAAGCAGCGCAAGCGGAACTTCCGCGCGCTGTGGATCCAGCGCATCAACGCCGCCGTGCGCGCCCATGACGAGGCGCTGACTTACAGCCGCTTCATCAACGGCCTGAACAAGGCCGGGATCGAGGTGGACCGCAAGGTTCTGGCCGATCTGGCCGTGCACGAGCCCGAAGCCTTTGGCGCCATCGTCGCCAAGGCCCAGGACGCCCTGCGCGCCTGATCCGCACCGGCATCAAGGTTTCCGGGCGGCCCTGCCGGCAAGGCGGGGCCGCTTTTTTGCGTCCGGGGCGGCGCCTGCGTCGGGATCGCCACTTTTCAAAAGTCTGGCATCCCCCTTGCCTGTGCCACCCCGCAGGCCAGATTCGTATGCGATCAGGAAAGGATTGTCGGACATGCCCCGCGTCATCGCCCGGATTTCGATAGCCGCTCTTTCCGTCGCGGCCCTAGCCGCCCTTGCCGCCTGCGACCCCGGACCCAACGGGTACGGGACCGCGCCGCCCGGCGTTTCACAGGCCGAACATGATGCGCGGGTGAAGGCAAAGCGCGAGGCTCGGCGAGCCTACTACGCGGGGCCACGCGGGGGCGCGGCCGGGCTCTGACAGTCAGGACCGGCGCCGGCTGTGGCCACCGCGCCCCGGCCCGCCGCCGCCTCTCAGCTCGAACTTGCCGCCGGTCGCCGCTTGCGATAGCAAGCACGCGATTTGAAACAAGGAGCGAGCCGGTGGACGATCTCAAGGCAAAATACCTCGCGCAGATCGCCGATGCCGCGGACGAGGCGGCGCTCGAGGCGATCCGCGTCGCCGCCGTGGGCAAGAAGGGCGAAATCAGCCTGAAGATGCGCGAACTGGGCAGGATGACGCCCGAAGAGCGCAAGGTGGCGGGCCCCGCGCTGAACGCGCTGAAGGACGAGATCAACGCGGCGCTGGCCGCCAGGAAGGCCGCGCTGGCCGATGCCGCGCTCGAGGAACGGCTGCGCAGCGAGTGGCTGGACGTGACCCTGCCCGCCCGCCCGCGTCGGCAGGGCACCATCCACCCGGTCAGCCAGGTGACCGAAGAAGTCACCGCCATCTTTGCCGAGATGGGCTTTTCGGTGGCCGAAGGCCCCCGGATCGAAACCGACTGGTACAATTTCGACGCGCTGAACATCCCCGGCCACCACCCCGCGCGGGCCGAGATGGACACGTTCTACATGTATCGCGCGCCGGGCGACGACCGCCCGCCGCATGTGCTGCGCACCCATACCAGCCCCGTGCAGATCCGCGCGATGGAGGCACAGGGCGCGCCCCTGCGGGTGATCTGCCCCGGCGGGGTCTATCGGGCCGATTACGACCAGACCCACACGCCGATGTTCCACCAGGTCGAGGGGCTGGCGTTGGACCGCGACATTTCGATGGCGAACCTGAAATGGGTGCTGGAGGAATTCGTCAAGGCGTTCTTCGAGGTGGACGACGTGGAACTGCGTTTCCGCGCCTCGCACTTCCCGTTCACCGAACCTTCGGCCGAGGTCGATATCCGCTGTTCGTGGGAAGGCGGCACGCTGAAGGTGGGCGAAGGCGACGACTGGCTGGAGATCCTCGGCTCGGGCATGGTGCACCCCAAGGTGATCGCCGCCGGCGGGATCGACCCCGAGGTCTATCAGGGCTTTGCCTTCGGCATAGGCATCGACCGGCTGGCGATGCTGAAATACGGCATTCCCGACCTGCGCGCGTTCTTTGACAGCGACTTGCGCTGGCTGCGGCATTACGGCTTTGCCGCCTTGGACGTGCCGACCCTGCGCGGGGGGCTGAGCCGGTGACGTTCTCCAAATCTGACAGCGGGGCTTCAGCCCCGCATCGCGCCCGACCCGCCCCACAGGGCGGGCGCGATTTCATCGCTCCCACCCTCGGGCCGGTCGCGATGCTTACCGCAAGTGCCTTGCAAGATATTCTTCTCCTCAAGGAGACCCGAACATGAAATTCACCCTCTCCTGGCTGAAGGACCACCTCGACACCGACGCGACGGTGGAGGAGATCGCCGAGGCGCTGACCGATCTCGGGCTCGAAGTCGAAAGCATCCACAATCCGGCCGAACGGCTGGCGCCCTTTACCATTGCCAAGGTGAAGCACGCCGAGAAACACCCCGATGCCGACCGGCTGCGGGTCTGCACGGTGGAAACCGACGAGGGCGACAAGCAGATCGTCTGCGGCGCGCCCAACGCACGCGAAGGCATCACCGTGGTTCTGTGCAAGCCCGGCGACTACGTTCCCGGCATCGACCTGACGCTGAGCGTCGGCAAGATCCGCGGCGTGGAAAGCCACGGGATGATGGCCAGCGAACGCGAGCTGGAGCTGTCCGACGAACATGACGGCATCATCGAACTGCCCTCGGGCGAGGTGGGCGAAAGATTCGTGGACTGGCTGGCCGAAAACGACCCGTCCAAGGTGGACCCGGTGATCGAGATCGCGATCACCCCGAACCGCCCCGATGCGCTGGGCGTCCGAGGCATTGCGCGCGATCTCGCGGCGCGGGGTCTGGGCACGCTCAAGACCCGCGAGGAACCGCCCGTTCCCGGCGACTTTCCCTGCCCGATCAAGGTCACGATCGACGAGGACACCCGCGACGGCTGCCCGGTCTTTGCCGGCCGTCTGATCCGGGGGGTGAAGAACGGCCCCAGCCCGCAATGGCTGCAGGATCAACTGCGCGCGATCGGGCTGCGGCCGATTTCGGCGCTGGTGGATATCACCAACTATTTGACCTACGACCGCAACCGCCCGCTGCACGTCTTTGACGCCGACAAGGTGGCCGGCAACCTGCGCGTCCACCGCGCCAAGGGTGGCGAAAGGATCGTGGCGCTGGACGAAAGGGAATACACGCTGGAGCCGGGCATGATCGTCATTTCCGACGACAACGGCCCCGAAAGCATCGCCGGCATCATGGGCGGCGAGGCGACCGGCGTGACCGAGGACACGGTGAACGTGTTCCTTGAAAGCGCCTATTGGGACCATGTCCAGATCGCGATGGCGGGTCGCGCGCTCAAGATCAACTCGGACGCGCGGTATCGGTTCGAACGCGGCGTGGATCCCGAATACACGATTCCGGGGCTGGAGCACGCCACCCAGATGATCCTGGATCTGTGCGGCGGCGAGCCGTCCGAGGTGGTGATCGCGGGCGAGGTGCCCGACCATTCGCGCGCCTACAGGCTGGACCCCGAGCGGGTGAAGAGCCTCGTTGGCATGGACATCCCCGAATCCGAGCAGCGCCAGACCCTGACCCGGCTGGGGTTCCGGCTGGAGGGGAACATGGCCCATGTGCCCAGCTGGCGGCCGGACATTCACGGCGAGGCGGATCTGGTCGAGGAAATCGCCCGCATCGCCTCGCTGACCAGGCTGCAGGGCAAGCCGCTGCCGCGCCTGACCGAAGGCGTGCCCAAGCCGGTGATGACGCCGCAGCAGAAGCGCCTTCAGGCGGCGCGGCGCAGCGTGGCGGCGCTGGGTTACAACGAGTGCGTGAGCTATTCGTTCATTGACAAGGCCGCGGCCGAGCTGTTCGGCGGCGGCACGGACGAGACCATGCTGGCCAATCCGATCTCGTCGGAGATGTCGCATATGCGGCCCTCGCTGTTGCCGGGTCTTTTGCAGGCCGCCGCGCGCAACCAGGCGCGGGGCTTCATGGATCTGGCGCTGTTCGAGGCGGGGCCGGAATTCACCGGCGGCGAGCCGGGAGAGCAGCGCACGGCGATCGCCGGCGTTCTGATCGGACGGACCGGCCCGAAGGACGTGCACGGCGCGTCGCGGCCGGTCGATCTGTTCGACGCCAAGGCGGATGTGGAGGCGTTGCTGTCGGCGATCGGCGCACCGGCCAAGATGCAGATCCTGCGCGGCGGCGAAGGCTGGTGGCATCCGGGCCGGCACGGGCGGATCTGTCTGGGTCCGAAGAAGGCTCTGGCCGTGTTCGGCGAGTTGCACCCCAAGGTGCTGCAGGCGCTGGACGTGAAGGGGCCGGCGGTCGGCTTCGTCGTCTGGCCCGACGAGGTGCCGCTGCCGCGCAGGTCCGGGGCGACGCGGGACGCGCTGGAGCTGCATGACCTGCAGGCGGTGGAGCGTGACTTTGCCTTTGTCGTGGATGCGGATGTCGAAGCCCAGACGCTGGTCAACGCGGCGGCCGGGGCCGACAAGAAGCTGATCGAATCGGTGCGGGTCTTCGACGAGTTCATCGGCGGCAGCCTGGGCGAGGGCAAGAAGTCGCTCGCGGTGACCGTGCGTTTGCAGCCGAAGGAAAGGACGCTGACCGACAAGGATATCGAGGCCGTGTCGCAGAAGATCGTCGAGAAGGTCGCCAAGGCGACCGGCGGGGTTCTGCGCGGCTGAGGGTTTCGGATCGCTGGCGCGATCCGACCGACGCGGGGGCTGCGCCCCCGCGTTTGGGGTATTTCCGACCAGAAAGAAGCAGGGATTGGCCACCCTTGAGCCGCGCGGTGTTGGCGGCTGGGTTTTCTCGGCGCATAATCGGCCCCGTTTTGTGGTTGCGAGTTCGGGAGGGGTCATGTTCCGCGACAGGCTGGAGGCCGCAGAGGCGTTGAGCGAGGCCGTCGAGGCGGCGAAGCCGGGAGATCCCGTGGTATTGGCTCTGCCGCGTGGCGGTGTGCCCTTGGGCGTTGTGCTTGCGCGGCGGCTCGGGGCACCGCTGGATCTGATGCTGGTGCGCAAGATCGGCATGCCGGGGCACGAAGAGCTGGCGGCCGGCGCCATCGTCGATGGGCCCGCGCCGACGATTCTGTTCAATCACGAGATCCTGCGCGTATCCGGGCTGACCGAGGCGGACTTTACCGATCGGATCAAAGACCTGCGCGCAGAGATCGAGGATCGGCGGATGCGGTATCTGGCAGGGCGCGCGCCGGTCGATGTGGCCGGACGGACGGCGATCCTGGTAGACGATGGAATCGCCACCGGCGCGACGATGCGGGTCGCCGTAAATGCGCTGAGGCGGCGCGGTCCCGCGGCCATCTGGGTCGCCGTTCCCGTAGCGCCGGCCGATACCGTGGCAGTGCTGGAACGCGAGGCGGATCGCGTCATCTGCCTGGAGACGCCGGAGCCTTTCTACGCCGTGGGCGCGCATTATCGGCGGTTCGAACAGGTGCCGGACGAAGACGTCGTTCGCATCATGTCCGAGATCGCCCAAGGCGGTTGACAGTGGGTGCCCGGTTGCCAGCGGCGCAGCAAGGGGGCAAAAGGGACCGCAACGATGGCAAGGGGACTGGCGATGACTTGGAACGTCTATCTTTCGGGGGAAATTCACACGGATTGGCGCGAACGGATCATCGACGGCGCGCGGGATCTGGACGTGCGCTTTTCCGCCCCCGTCACCGATCACGATGCCAGCGACGATTGCGGCGTGGCGATCCTGGGCGCCGAGCCGGACAAGTTCTGGCACGACCACAAGGGGGCCAAGATCAACGCCATCCGCACGCGCAAGGGGATTGCGGATGCCGATATCGTCGTGGTGCGCTTCGGCGAGAAATACAAGCAATGGAACGCGGCCTTTGACGCGGGCTATGCAGCCGCGCTGGGCAAATCGTTGATCGTGCTGAACCCGCCGGAGCATCAGCACGCGCTGAAGGAGGTGCATGCGGCCGCGCTGGCAGTGGCCCGCGAACCCGAACAGGTGGTGGATATCCTGCGCTATGTTCTGACAGGAAAGCTGCCGGGATAGTTCGCGTCAGGTCCGCGGCGGCGTGTTGAGTCCCCTTTTCACTGCGGGACGATCCAGGAACCGGTCCAGGTAGTCGTCCAGGTTGGCATAGTCGTCCCAACCGACCAGATCCATCGCGTCATAGCGGTCCAGCGCGTTCAGCCAGGGGCCGATGGCGATGTCGGCGATGGAATAGTCGTCGCAGACCCATTCGCGCCCGTCGAGCCGTCGGTCGAGTACTCCCAGCAGCCGGCGCGTTTCGGCGAGATAGCGGTCGCGCGGCCGCTTGTCCTCGATCTCCTTGCCGGCGAAGGCGTGGAAATAGCCGAGCTGGCCGAACATCGGGCCGACCCCGCCCATCTGCCACATCAGCCATTGCAGGATTTCCAGCCGCTGGTTCGGCGACGACCCCAGCAGCATCCCCGCCTTTTCCGCCAGATGGATCAGGATGGCGCCGCTTTCGAACATGCCCACCGGCGTGCCCTCGGGGCCGTGCGGGTCGATGATCGCGGGGATCTTGCCGTTGGGGCTGAGCGAGGTGAACTCGGGGCTTTTCACGTCCTCCTCTGCCAGCGTTACGCGGTGCGCCTCGTAGGGCAGGCCGGTTTCCTCCAGCATGATGGAGATCTTGACCCCGTTGGGCGTGGGAAAGGCGTATAGCTGGATCACGTCCGGGTTCGCGGGTGGCCAGCGGCGCGTCACGGGAAAACGGCTGAGGTCTGTCATCGGGCGAGTCTCCTTCCGCGATCCAGATTAGGCAACCGGGCGGCCAAGGAAAGCCCCGAGAAACTGTTGCGGAGACAGGGGCGGATGGGTCAAGCTGGATCGGACAGGGATTTCAGGACGAGAGGGGTTCCCAGATGGATGTCATGAACCAGATGGGGGCGATGGGGCCCTTGATCATCAACGTGGTGAAGGCGCTGATCGTTCTGATCGGAGGGTGGATCCTTGCCGGCGTGATGGGGCGGCTTGTCAGGAACAAGATCAACGCCGCCCCGCATATGGACCCCACGCTGGGCAGTTTCATCGCCAGTCTGGTCAAATGGGGCACCCTGACCATCGTTTTCGTTGCCGTTCTGGGTATCTTCGGCATTCAGGCGACCAGCATCGTGGCGATCCTTGGCGCGGCGTCGCTGGCGGTCGGTCTGGCCCTTCAGGGCACGCTGTCGGATCTGGCCGCCGGCGTCATGCTGATCGTTTTCCGGCCGTTCAGGGTCGGCCAGTATGTCGATATCGGGGGCACTGCGGGCACGGTGGTGGACCTGAGCCTGTTCACGACCGAACTGGTGACACCGGACAATGTTCAGATCATCCTGCCCAACGGCAAGGCATGGGGGTCGATCATTTCGAACTTTTCGCACCATCCCACCCGCCGGCTGGATCTGACATTCGGCATCGACTACGCCGACGATGCGGAAAAGGCCAAGCAGATCATCCTGGACGTCGCCCGGGCCGAGCCTCGCGTGCATGACGATCCCGCGCCCTGGGTGCGGGTGACAAATCTGGGCGACAGCTCGGTGGACCTGACCGCGCGGCTGTGGTGCGACAATGCCGAATACTGGGATCTGAAGTTCACCCTGATCCAGAAGGTCAAGGAAGCCCTCGACGCCGCCGGCATCTCGATCCCCTATCCGCATCAGGTCGAGATCCAGAAACGGGCCTGAGCGCGGAAGAAAATGCCCCGGCGCGACGGCCGGGGCAGGTTCGCGTGGCGGGGCCGGGGAGGATCAGCCCTTGATCGCCACTTGCGGAGAAACCACGTCGATGCCCAGCGCCTTGCCCACGGCATAGTTTGTCAGCTTGCCGGCATGGACGTTCAGGCCGTTCAGCAGGTTCGGATCGTCGGCGCAGGCCTGTTTCCAGCCCTTGTCCGCCAGCGCCAGAAGGAACGGCATGGTGGCGTTGCCCAGCGCGATGGTCGAGGTGCGCGGCACGGCGCCCGGCATGTTGGCGACGCAATAGTGCATGATCCCGTCCACCTCGTAGATCGGGTCGTGATGGGTGGTCGGTTTCGAGGTTTCGAAGCACCCGCCCTGGTCGATGGCCACATCCACCAGCACCGCGCCAGCCTTCATGGTGGACAGCTGATCGCGGGTGACCAGCTTGGGCGCGGCGGCGCCGGGGATCAGCACCGCGCCGATCGCCATGTCGGCGGTGGCGATCAGATCGGCGGTGGTGCCGGGGCTGGAATAGGCGGTCTTGAACCGGCCGCCAAAGGCATCGTCCAGATAGCGCATCCGGGGCAGGGACCGGTCCAGAACGGTGACATCCGCGCCCATGCCGGACGCCACCAGCGCCGCATGGGTGCCCACCACGCCGCCGCCGATCACCACGACCTTGGCCGGCAGCACGCCGGGCACGCCGCCCATCAGAACGCCGCGGCCGCCATTGGCCTTTTGCAGGGTCCACGACCCCACCTGCGGCGCCAGCTTGCCGGCGACCTCGGACATGGGCGCCAGAAGCGGCAGCCCGCCCCGGTCGTCGGTCACGGTTTCATAGGCGATCGCGGTGCAGCCCGATGCCAGCAGATCCCTGGTCTGTTCGGGGTCCGGGGCAAGGTGCAGATAGGTGAACAGGACCTGGCCCTCGCGCAGCATCTTGCGTTCGACCGCCTGCGGCTCCTTGACCTTCACGATCAGTTCGGCGGTAGCAAAGATCTCCTCGGCGGTGTCAAGAATCCGGGCGCCGGCGGCGACATAGGCGTCGTCCTCGAACCCCGACCCGGCGCCGGCGCCGGTTTCGATGAACACCTCGTGGCCATGCGCCACCGCCTCGTGCACGGCGTTGGGGGTCATGCCGACCCGGAATTCCTGCGGTTTGATCTCTTTCGGGCAACCGATCTTCATCGGATCTCCTCCGTTCATGAACTGCCCAGATTTTAGGCGAACGGCGGCGCAATTTCCGTGCCAATTCCACTCGCCAATCCATGGGTGAATCGAATATTCTTCGATGAATCGAAAGTCCGTTCGGATGAATGTGCGCAAATGTCACTGGATGCGACTGACCGGAAGATCCTGAACGCCCTTCAGCGCAAGGGCCGGATGTCGAATGCCGAACTGTCCGAAACGGTGAACCTGTCGCCGTCGGCCTGTCACCGCAGGGTGCAGCGTCTGGAATCCGAGGGCTATATCCGCGACTATGTCGCCCTGCTGGATGCGCGCAAGCTGGGCGTGCCCACCACGGTTTTCGTCGAGATCACCCTGCAGGGGCAGGCGGACGAACTGCTGGAGGCCTTTGAAAAGGCGGTGGCGCGGATCCCCGACGTGCTGGAATGCCACCTGATGGCGGGCAAGGCGGACTATATTCTCAAGGTCGTCGCCGAAAGCACCGAGGATTTCGCCCGCATCCACCGCCAATACCTGGCCCGCCTGCCCGGCGTGGCGCAGATGCAGTCGAGTTTCGCCCTGCGCACCGTGTTCAAGACCACCGCCCTGCCCGTCTGAAACCGCACGCCACGGGCCGCGGCCGCGGTTTCCTGTTGACGCTTTAATTAATTTCTTTCACAAATTAATTAAAGCGCCGCGACAGGGAGGGCGCACGCGCATGTTTCTGGGACTGGATCTGGGCACGTCGGGCCTGCGCGGGTTGCTGATCGACGCCGCGCAACGCACCGTCGCGGTGGCCGAGGCGTCCTATCCGACCGCCCGGCCCGCCCCCGGCCACAGCGAACAGGACCCGCGCGACTGGATCGCGGCCTGCCGGACGGTGATTGCCGCGCTGAAGGCCGAGGCGCCCACCGAAATGGCGGCGCTCAGGGGCATCGGCTGCTCTGGCCACATGCACGGCGCGGTCCTGCTGGGCGCGGACGACGCGGAGCAGCGCCCCTGCATCATGTGGAACGACACCCGCAGCGCGGATCAGGCCGCGCGGCTGGACGCGGCAGCGGACGTTCGGGCGCTGAGCGGCAATATCGTGTTTCCCGGCTTTACCGCGCCGAAACTCATGTGGGTGGCCGAGCATGAGCCCGAGATCCTTGCCCGCACTGCCCGGGTGGTCCTGCCCAAGGATTACCTGACGCTGTGGCTGACCGGCGCTCATGCCACCGACATGTCGGACGCCTCCGGCACGAGCTGGCTGGACGTGGGCGCGCGGGACTGGTCGGATCGGCTGCTGGCGGCCTCGGGCATGACGCGCGATCAGATGCCGGCGCTGCACGAAGGCACGGTGCCGGTGGGCACGATCCGGCCCGGCCTTGCCGACGAACTGGGCCTGCCGCGGGGCGTCGTGGTCGCGGCGGGGGCTGCGGACAATGCCGCCGCCGCCTGCGGGATCGGCGCGCTGGAACACGGCGACGGGTTCGTATCGCTGGGCACCTCGGGCGTGCTGCTGGCCGCCCGCGACCGGTTCGCGCCAAAGCCGGAAAGCGCGGTGCATACATTTTGCCACGCGGTGCCGGGCAGGTGGTACCAGATGGGCGTGATCCTGGCCGCGACCGACAGTTTGAACTGGCTGGCACGCAACCTTCAGGCCGATCCGGCCGCGCTGACCGCTGCGCTGGGCGACCGTATCGGCCCACCGGGGCGGCTGCGCTTTCTGCCCTATCTGTCCGGCGAGCGCACCCCGCACAATGACAGCGCGATCCGCGGCGCCTTCATCGGGCTGGATATCGGCATGGGCCACGCGGAACTGACACATGCGGTGCTCGAAGGGGTCGGGTATGCCCTGCGCGATTCGCTCGACGCGCTGCGCGACACCGGCGCGGCGCTGAAGCGGGTAACGGCGATCGGCGGCGGCTCGGCCTCGCGCTATTGGCTGGAGCTGCTGGCGACGCTGCTGGATCTGCCGATCGATCGCCCCGCGCGGGGCGAATTCGGCGCCGCGATGGGGGCCGCGCGGCTGGCGACCTGCGCCGCCACCGGGGCTGCGCCCGAGGCAGTGATGATACGCCCGCCAATCGCCGAAACCATCGCCCCGCGCGACGACCTGCGCGCGGAGTATGCGGCCGGTCATGCCGCCTATCGAAATCTCTATCCCGCCATAAGGGCCTTGCAATCATGACGGATTTCTTCAAGGACATTCAGCCGGTCGCCTATGAAGGCCCCGACAGCCCCAACCCGCTGGCCTTTCGCCATTACGACCCCGACGAGGTCGTCATGGGCAAGCGGATGGAGGACCATCTGCGCTTTGCCGTAGCCTGGTGGCATTCCTTCGCCTGGGAGGGCGGCGATCCGTTCGGCGGGCCGACCTTCCTGCGCCCCTGGCAGGGCAGCGACAGCATGGAGGCGGCGCGGCTGAAGGCCGAAGCCGCGTTCGAGATGTTCGACATACTCGGCCAGCCGTTTTTCTGCTTTCACGACGCCGATATCAGGCCGGAGGGCGACAGCTTCGCCGAGAGCCTGCGCAATTTCGAGGAAATCACCGATCTCATCGGGCAGAAGATGGAGAGCCGCAGGGTCCGGCTTCTGTGGGGCACTGCGAACCTGTTTTCCCACCGTCGCTACATGGCGGGCGCGGCCACCAATCCCGACCCGGACGTGTTCGCCTACGCAGCGGCCACCGTGAAGGCCTGCATGGACGTCACCCACCGGCTGGGCGGACAGAACTACGTGCTCTGGGGCGGGCGCGAAGGGTATGAAACGCTGCTGAACACCGACATGGGCCGGGAATTGGACCACATGGGTCGGTTCCTGAATATGGTGGTGGATTACAAACACAAGATCGGCTTCAAGGGCACGATCCTGGTCGAACCCAAGCCGCAGGAGCCGTCCAAGCATCAATACGATTTCGACGTGGCCACCTGCATCGGCTTCCTGCGGAAATACGGACTGGAGGAGGAGGTAAAACTGAACCTCGAACAGGGACACGCGATCCTGGCCGGACATTCTTTTGAACACGAAATCGCGCTGGCGGTGACCGAAGGTATGTTCGGCTCCATCGACATGAACCGCAACGACTACCAGTCGGGCTGGGACACGGACCAGTTTCCCAACAACATGCCCGAGGTCGCGCTGGCCTATTACCACATCCTGCGGGGCGGCGGGTTCACCACGGGCGGCACCAATTTCGACGCCAAGCTGCGGCGGCAGTCGCTGGATGCGCAGGATCTGATCGCCGCGCATGTGGGGGCGATGGATGTCTGTGCGCGCGGGCTAAAGGCCGCCGCCGCGATGATCAAGGACCGCGGCTTGGAATCCGCCCTGCGCGACCGCTATGATGGCTGGGACACGCCTCGGGCACAGGCCATGCTGAACAGTGACCTGCAAACGATCTTTGACCGGATTCTGGCCGACGGGATCGAACCGCATCCCCGGTCCGGCCGGCAGGAGATGCTGGAGAACTACGTCAACCGCTTTGTCTGAGATGGTGCTAGGCGCCAATATCCGTTCCGGTTCGGTCCGCTGGATCGCGCTGGTCCTGCTGCTGCCGCTGTCGGCTCTGGCCGGCCCGTTGCCGCGCGCGGACGCGGTGTTTCCCGAACCCGACATGGATCAGGTCCGGCTGGGCCGGCTTCTGTTCTACGACCCGATCCTTTCAGGCAACCGCGAGGTCGCTTGTGCCACTTGCCACCATCCCCGGTTCGGCACATCGGACGGGGTGTCGCTGGGGATCGGCGACGGGGGGATCGGCCTGGGCCCCGACCGCCGGCCGGACCCCGCCAACCCGCCCGAACAGCGCGTTCCCCGCAACGCGCCGGCGCTGTTCAACCTCGGCGCTTTGGAATTCACCACGATGTTCCATGACGGGCGGCTTCAACTGGACCCCGCGCAGCCCGGCGGGATCCGGACTCCGTTGGGCAAAGAGATGACGGCGGGGTTCGATTCGATCCTCGCCGCGCAGGCCATGTTTCCGGTTCTGTCCCCCGACGAGATGGCCGGGCATTACTCGGAAAACGAGATCGCCCGCGCGGTGCGGCTGGGGTTCCTGACCGGACCCGACGGCGCCTGGGCGAGGATCGCCGCGCGGGTCGAGGCGATCCCGGCCTATCGCGCGGCCTTCGACAAGGTGATCGGCGCGGGGCGGCTCGTCGCGTTTACCGACATCGCCAACGCCATCGCCGCCTTTGTCGCCTTTGAATGGCGCGCCGATGACAGCCTGTTCGACCGCCACCTGCGGGACGGCACGCCGCTGCCGGCGCCGGCGCAGGCCGGGCTGGCGCTGTTCTACGGCAAGGCCGGGTGTGACACCTGCCATTCCGGCCAGTTCCAGACCGATCACGGCTTTCACGCGATCGCCATGCCGCAGATCGGCCCGGGCAAGGCCGCCCGGTTCGAGCGCCACCACCGCGACACGGGGCGGATGCGCGTGACCGGCGCGGACGAGGACGCCTATCGGTTCCGCACCCCGTCCCTGCGCAACGTCACCGAAACCGCGCCCTACGGCCATGATGGCGCCTATGCCACGCTCGAGGCCGTGATCCGGCACCACTTGGACCCGGTGCGTTCGCTCAGATCCTATGACCCGGCGCAGGCGGTGCTGCCGGGGCCGGGCTTCGACAGCGATTTCGCGGTCATGCGGGACGCGGGCGAGGTGGACGCCATCGCCGCAGCCAACGAACTTGCCCCGCAACACCTGACCGACGAGGAGGTCAGCCAGATCATCGCCTTTCTGGCAACGCTGATGGACACGACCAGCCTGACCGGGCGGTTGGGCATCCCGAATTCGGTGCCCAGCGGCCTGCCCGTGCCTCAGTAGGTGCGGATGTCCAGCGCCTCTCCGGTCCGGATCACGTCGAGGTGCTGGCCGGCCCGCACCGTCGCCCAGTCCGATACCGCGCCGTCGGGCCAGATCACCCGCAGCCGCGCCCGATCCACCGCGCCCAGCCCGAAATATTCCGGGCCGGCGGTGCCGCCCGCATGGCCGCCGCCCACGGTGATCTCGCGCGTGACGATGCGGTCGCCCAGGTCCAGCTCGATGAACGCGCCCACGGCGTTCACGTTCGGCGCGGGCTGGTGCAGGGCCACGGTCAGCCAGAGGCCGGCATCCGCCGTCACGTTGCGGAAGATCTCCAGCGGGCCGCGACGGTTCACCACCACCGCGTCCAAGAGCCCGTCTCGGTTCAGATCCGCCAGCGCCGCGCCCCGTGCCCGGTGCAGACTGGCCAGCCCCGCGACGTCGCCCATTTCGACAAAGCGGCCGTCCGGCTGCTGCACCAGCAGGTTGTTGGGATCGTCCATTGCCGCGTCCGGCATCTGCTGGACATTGCCCTTGGCGACGAAGATGTCGTCCAGCCCGTCATTCTGCACATCGCCGAACGCCGCGTGCCACCCGGTCGAGGGCCGCCCGTCCCCGCCGGTGTAGGGCCGGTGCGCCGTGGTGCCCAGCGCGTATGGCGCATCCTCCCATGTGGGCGCGTCATCGCCGGTGAAGAACTGCAACCGCTGATCGCCCATCGAGGTCAGGAACACCTCGGGCCGGCCGTCGAAGGTCAGATCGCGCGAGGCGATCCCCATCCCCCACAGCGCATAGCTGCGCCAGCCTTCCTCTGCCGTATAAAGGCGCGGGTTCGGCTCCATCGCCCAGAGCTGTTCCTCGCCGCCTCGGACGTAATAGTGCCGGTCGTTGCTGATCCGCAGATCGGCCCGGCCCGAACGGCGCCAGTCAATGAACAGCATCGACAGCGCGCAAAAGCCCGGATGCAGAGGCGTTTCGCGATAGCGGCCGGCTTTGGGGCGGAACAGTTGGTTGTCGTCGCAGGTGCCGAACGGCCCATCGGGATCGTCACGGTTGACGTAGTTGCCAAAGGCCAGCGTGGGCCGGGCCCGGCCCGACTCCCAGGTGGCGGAAAAGGCAGTGGTCCAGCGGTCGCCGCCGTTGAAACCCCGCGGGTTCCAGCGGCGGAAGCTGCAATCGGCACCGCCCCGCATCACCAGGTTTTCCCCGGCGCGCAGGATCACGAGATCGAGATGCCCGTCGCTGTCGATGTCCAGCGGATAGGCGCCGGTGACGCCGGTGACCGCCAGCGGCGCCGGGGTGGACGCGTCGAAGCGCAGCGCGCCCCCCACGGGCGAGCGGTTCACCAGCAGTTGCGCGGGATTGCTGCCGCCTGCCACGAACAGCTCGGGCAGACGGTCGCCGTTGCAGTCGAACACCGCCACACCGCCGCCGACGAAATGTTCCCACCCGCCGTCATAGGAATGGGCAGGCGCGGGTTGCGGCGCGAACAGCGGCCCGGCCTGCGCCGCCCCCGCCAGCAGGGCGGCAACCATGATCGCCTCAGGCCGCATCGGCATCTTCCCCCGCAACGGCGGCCTCGGACACCTGCTCCAGCGCGTATCCGGCCGCGCCGCGCGCCCACATCAGATCGCCCCATTCGTGGACCACCACCTCTGGCGGATCGCGGTCCACCTGCACGATCTGTTCGCGCATCGCGGCGATCACCTCTTCGGCATAGAGGTGGTCGAACCGCATCTGCTCGCCCGCCAGGATGATGAGTTCCGGGTCGAAGATGTTGACGAGGTTCGCCAGCCCCATCGCGAACATACGCCCGGCCCGCTGCAAAATCGACAGGGCCAGAGGCTCGCCCGCGCGGGCGGCGGCCAGCAGCCCTTCCAGATCATAGTCCGCGCCGCCGGCATAGGTCGCCTCGCGCAGCAGGGCGTAGTCCGCGACATAGGCCTCCAGGCATCCGCGCTGGCCGCAGCGGCACAGCGCGCCGTCCAGATGCACCTTGGTGTGCCCGAACTCGGCCCCGCAGCCGCGCGTGCCGCGATACAGTTCGTTGCCGATGACGATGCCCATGCCGACGCCCGCCTCGATGGTGACAACGATGAAGTCGGAATGATCCTGGCCGAGGCCAAAGGACTTCTCGGCCACCGCGACAAGGTTGGCGTCGTTGTCCACATGGACCGGCATGCCGATCCGGTCGCGCATGATCGGACCCAGCCGGATGTTGCGCCGGTCCAGCGATGGCGACCAGTAGACGAACCCGCGCGGCGCATCGACGACGCCCGCAATGCCGACCCCGAACCCCGAGATTTCCGACCTTTGCCGCCCGATCGACGCCGCCAGCCGGTCAAGGCAGCCGCCCAGCATGTCGGCAAAGTCCTCCGGCGCATGGACGGCACGGTCCAGCGTCACCTCGAGGTCGGCAAGCTGGGTTCCTTCGAAGTCCAGCAGAACCATCGACACCGATTGCCGCGATACCTTGGCCCCGGCGATCAGCCGCGCCGCGCCGCGGATCTTGAGATCCACCTTTGGCCGGCCGCGTCCGGTCGCCCGGCTGCCCGATTCGCGGGCCACCTCCTCGATCAGCCCCTCACGCAGCAGATCGGCGGTGATCGTGGTTACTGTTGCGCGGCTGATTCCCGTCCGCTCGGCCAGATCGATTCGCGGGATTCGCCCCGCCCGCCGGATCTCGGCAAGCAGCGCCCGTCGCCCTTCGAGTCTTTGTTGGCCGCTCATGTCATCCCTGTTTTCAATGTCTTGGCAGGCATTGTCGCCCGCGCCACGCCACCGTTGCAAGGCCGGATTCGCGCCCGATTCCGCGCCCGAGGCCCAGCCTAGCTGATTTAATTTGATTTACAAATTTATTCCGCTAACATTGCCCCAGCCCGCGCAGGGACACTGGCGAATGCGGGCATCAGATGGGAGGTCCACATGAGACTATTTTCGAGCGCGATCGCGGTGATCGCGGGTGCCATGATCGGCACGGCGGCCTTGGCGGACGATCTGGTGGTCGGCGTCAGCTGGTCGAACTTTCAGGAAGAGCGCTGGAAAACCGACGAGGCGGCGATCAAGTCGGCGCTGGCGGCGGCCGGCGCGAAATACGTATCGGCGGATGCGCAGTCGTCCTCGGCCAAGCAGCTTTCGGACGTGGAAAGCCTGATCGCGCAGGGGGTGGATGCGCTCATCATCCTGGCGCAGGACGCGCAGGCGATCGGCCCCGCCGTGCAGGCCGCCGCGGACGAAGGCATCCCGGTCGTGGGCTATGACCGGCTGATCGACGACCCGCGGGCCTTCTACCTGACCTTCGACAATGTCGAGGTCGGCCGAATGCAGGCCCGCGAGGTGCTCAAGGCCGCGCCCAAGGGCGATTACGTGATGATCAAGGGCTCGCCCACCGACCCCAATGCCGACTTTCTGCGCGGCGGCCAGCAAGAGGTGCTGCAGGCCGCGATCGACGCGGGCGACATCAAGATCGTGGGCGAGGCTTATACCGACGGCTGGTTGCCCGCCAACGCCCAGCGCAACATGGAACAGATCCTGACCGCCAACGACAACAAGGTGGACGCGGTCGTGGCCTCGAACGACGGCACGGCGGGCGGTGTCGTCGCCGCGCTGACCGCGCAGGGGATGGAGGGCATCCCGGTATCGGGCCAAGACGGCGACCATGCCGCGCTGAACCGGGTCGCCAAGGGCACCCAGACCGTGAGCGTCTGGAAGGACGCCCGCGATCTGGGCCGCGCGGCGGGCGAGATCGCCGTGGCGATGGCCAAGGGCGCCAAGATGTCCGAAATCGACGGCGCGGTGCAGTGGACTTCGCCCAGCGGCAAGACGCTGTGGGCCAAGTTCCTCAAGCCGGTGCCGATCACCCGCGACAACCTGTCGGTGGTGGTGGATGCCGGCTGGATCAGCAAGGACGCGCTGTGCCAGGGCGTGACGAACGGTCCCGCGCCCTGCAACTGATCCTCCCCGGCCACCACTCACGCGCAACATGAGCCAGCGGCCGCCAGATCCGGGCATCGGGCGGCCGCCCCGAGACACGGAAATCCTGACATGACAGACGCTTCTTCGGTCCACGCCGCGCCGGAACAGCAGCGTCGGACGCTGTTGCAGACGCTGGAACTGGACACCCGCCTGCTGGGCATGATCGGCGCCTTTCTGGTGATCAGCCTCGCCTTTCACCTGATGACGGACGGGCGGTTCCTGACCCCGCGCAACATCTTCAACCTGACGATCCAGACGGTTTCGGTCGCGATCATGGCCACCGGCATGGTGTTCGTCATAGTCACCCGCCATATCGACCTGTCGGTGGGTTCGCTTCTGGCGACCGCCTCGGCGGTGATGGCGATGATGCAGACGCAGGTCGTGCCGAACTGGCTGGGTCTGGGGCTGGGTCATCCGCTGGTGCCGTGGCTGTCGATCGCGGTGGGCCTGCTGGCCGGGGCGGCGATCGGTGCGTTCCATGGCTGGCTGGTGGGCTATCTGACCATCCCCGCCTTCATCGTCACGCTTGGCGGGCTGCTGGTCTGGCGCAACGTGGCCTGGTATCTGACCAACGGCCAGACCATCGGCCCGCTGGATCCCACGTTCCAGAAATTCGGCGGCATCAACGGCACGCTGGGTGCGACCGGATCCTGGGTGCTGGGGCTGGTCGCGGTGGCCACCGCGCTCTGGGCGCTGTGGCAGGCGCGCCAGCGCAAGCAGGCGCACGGTTTCCCGGTCAAGCCGGTCTGGGCCGAGATCACGATCGGCGGGCTGGTCACGGTGGCGATCCTGGGCTTCGTCGCGATCCTGAACGCCTATGAGATCCCCGCCCGCAAGCTGGCCCGCATGTTCGAGGCCCGCGGCGAGGTCATGCCCGAAGGCTTTGCCGCCGCCTATGGCGTGCCGATTTCGGTTTTGCTGTTGCTGGCGGTGGCCGTCGTCATGACCCTGATTGCGCGGCGCACCCGTCTGGGACGCTACATCTTCGCCACCGGCGGCAACCCGGATGCGGCAGCGCTGTCGGGAATCAACACCCGGCTTCTGACGGTCAAGGTGTTCGCGCTGATGGGCTTTCTCTGCGCCCTGTCGGCGGTGGTCGCCTCGGCGCGGCTGGCAAACCATTCCAACGATATCGGCACGCTGGACGAACTGCGCGTGATCGCCGCGGCGGTGATCGGCGGCACGGCGCTGTCGGGGGGGCTGGGCACGATCCACGGCGCGATCCTTGGTGCGCTCATCATGCAGTCGCTGCAATCGGGCATGGCCATGGTCGGCGTGGATGCGCCGCTGCAGAACATCGTGGTCGGCGTGGTTCTAGTTCTGGCCGTGCTGATCGACATCATCTATCGCCGCAGGACGGGAGAAAACTGATGGCAACGCCTCTTGTCGAAATGCGGGACATCTCGATCGCCTTTGGCGGCATCAAGGCGGTCGATCACGTCACGGTCGATCTCTACCCCGGCGAGGTGGTCGGGCTCTTGGGCCACAACGGGGCAGGCAAGTCCACGCTGATCAAGTGCCTGTCGGGTGCCTATCAGATGGATTCGGGCCAGATCCTGATCGACGGCAGGCCCGCGACCATCACCAACCCCCGGGACGCGCGCAAATACAACATCGAGACGATCTATCAGACGCTGGCGCTGGCGGACAATCTGGACGCGGCCTCGAACCTGTTCCTGGGGCGCGAACTGACCACGCCGCTGGGGTTTCTGGATGACGCGCGGATGGAGGCCGAGACCCGCAAGATCATGAAGCGGCTCAACCCGAACTTTCAGCGGTTCTCGACCCCGGTCGCGTCGCTGTCGGGCGGCCAGCGGCAGTCGGTGGCCATCGCACGGGCGGTCTATTTCAACGCCCGGATCCTGATCATGGACGAACCTACCGCCGCGCTGGGCGTGGCCGAGACGCGGATGGTCGCCGAACTGATCCAGGAGCTGAAGCGGCAGGGCATCGGGATTTTCCTGATCGACCACGACATCCACACGGTGATGGAGCTGTGCGACCGTGCCAGCGTTATGAAGAACGGAAAGCTGGTCGGCACGATCAGGGTCCGCGACGTGACCGAGGACGACCTGCTGAGCATGATCATCCTCGGCAAGACGCCCGAGGCGCTGACGGACGGGGCATGAGGGCGGGCGATGACCTACCTTCTGGCGGATGTTGGCGGCACGAATTCCCGGCTGGCGCTGGGCGATCCATCGGGGCTGCGCGCGGGCACGCTGGCGCGGTTCCGGAATGACGACTTTGCCGGATTCGAGCCGCTGGTTTCCCGTTACCTCGAGATGCAGGGCCGGCCCGGCATCGACGCCGCCTGCATCGCCGTGGCCGGGCCGGTGGGCAATTGCGAGGCCCGGCTGACGAATCGCGACTGGAGCTTTCCCCGCGATCGGCTGGGCGCCGTCACCGGGACGCGGCGGGTGCTGCTGGTCAATGACCTTGCCATGCTGGCCCGGGCAATGCCGCATATCCGGCCGCAGCCTGTGCATGTGCCCGACCTCGCCGCCCCCGACGGGCAGTTCCTGGTCATAGGCATCGGCACCGGATTCAACGTCAGTCTTGCCCGGCACGACGGTGGCGGGCTGACGGTCCTGGCTGCCGAGGCCGGCCATGCCAGCCTGCCCGGCTCGGTCCTGTCCCGGTTCGCGGCATCGCTGGGGGAGACGCGCGGCGGCTTCCGCTCGATCGAAAGCTGCTTCAGCGGCCGCGGGCTCGAGCGGCTTTTCCACCGGGTTTCCGGCCGGCAGATGGACGCGCGCGAAATCCTGCGCCGCGCAAGCTCGGCCGATCCCGCGGTGGAACGCGCCGTTACGCTCTTTGCCAGCGCGCTTGGCGATTTGTCGCGCGATCTTTCCGCGCTCTACCTTCCACGCGGCGGATTGGTCTTTGCCGGCAGCGTGTCGGTCGGCATCCTGAATTGCGGCACTGCGCGCGAGGCATTCCTGAAGGTGTTTCTTCGCGACCCGGACCACCTTCCGCCACCCCATGAGATCGCCATTTCTCTCGTCACCGAGGACGCGGCGGCGTTGTGGGGGTGCCTGGGGCATATCCACGAAACGCTTGCCCGCTGAACAGTTTTTCAAGCGGAGCGCCTTCGGCGCAAGTTCCTTGTCTCGGCCCCGGCCATCCGGCCGGCGCCTCGGGTGCCTCCGGCGGGAGTATTTGACGGCAAGATGAAGAATCGGGTCAGCGGTTCCTCCGGGGCAGGGGTTCGTTCGTTGTCCAGTCCCATGTGCCCTGGTCGCGTTCCGCCACGGCCTGTTTCCATCCCACCCTTTCGGCCCGTTCCTTGAAGTGGATGCCCTCTGGCGAATGGCGCGTGATGCCGTCAAAGATCGTGGCGAGCCTCTGGGTCTGCATCAGCCCCGTCTGTTCGATCGCCTGATTGATGACCATCTTTTGCATCGCCAGCTGGTTTACCGGAACCGAGGCCATGCGGGCCGCGAGCGCTTCGACCTCGTCGTCCAGGTCGTCGGCTGCCACCGACTTCAGCACGAGCCCCATGTCGGCGGCCTCACGGCCCGTGATCCGGTCTCCGGTGAAGAGCATGCGCTTCGCCCGCTCAGGGCCAAGACGATAGACCCACATCGCGGTGGTCGGGCAGCCCCAGACGCGCGCCGGCATGTAACCGATTTCGGCATCGTCAGCCATGATCGTCAGGTCGGCGCACAGCGCAATGTCCGACCCGCCCGCCACCGCAAACCCGTGAACCTTGCAGATCACCGGCTTCATTGCGCGCCACAGCGACATGAAGTGCTGGGTATTGGCCCACATGAAACGATAGTCCTTGATCGGATCCCAAGGCATGTCCTGCGTTGCCTGCCCGTTGCCGTTTCCTTCGGCGTAGTAGGTCAGATCGTAGCCGGCACAGAACGCCCGCCCCCGGCCCGACAGAACCATGACGTGGATTTCGGGATCGGCGTCGGCCCGCGCAACCGCATCGGCAAGTTCGCGCGGCAATTCGTCGTTTATGGCATTCATGACCTCCGGGCGGTTCAACGTTATGCGGCCAATGCGCCCATCCTTTTCATAATCGATCGTCGGCATCCTGATCCTCCCTTCACAGGTCGATCAGACCACGTTCCCGCCGACCCGCGAAAGAGAGACATTGCGTAATCCATCCGTGCCTGCCTTCTACACTTCATCTTGCCGTCAAATACTCCCGCCGGAGGCACCCGAGGCGCCGGCCGGACGGCCGGGGCCGAGACAAGGAACTTGCGCCGAAGGCGCTCCGCCCGGGAACCGGCCCGTCTCGGATCCGATGGTCAGAATGGCAGCCCAACGTAATTTTCCGCCAGCGAAGTCGTCGCGGCATGGGATGAGAACAGATAGTCCAGCTCCGTTTCCTGCAGGTGCCGGTCGTACTCGGTGTGATCGGGGAACCTGTGCAGCAGCATCGTCATCCACCACGAGAACCGCTGCGCCTTCCAGATCCGCGCCAGTGCCCGGTCCGAATAGCTCTCCAGCCCCGCGTCATCCCCCGTTTCATAGTGATCCACCATCGCGTGGTAGAGATAGTAGATGTCCGACGCCGCCGAATTGAGCCCTCGCGCGCCGGTCGGCGGCACGATGTGTGCGGCATCCCCGGCCAGAAACATCCGGCCATACCGCATCGGTTCCGCCACATAGGATCGCAGCGGCGCGATCGACTTCTCGATGCTCGGCCCGGCGATCAGGCTGCCTGCCACATCCTCCGGCAGGCGCAGCTTCAGCTCTTCCCAGAACGCCTCGTCCGACCAGTCCTCTACCCTGTCGGACAGCGGCACCTGGATGTAATGACGGCTCAGCACCTGGCTGCGCAGCGAACACAGCGCGAATTCACGCTCATGCCGGGCATAGATAAGTTCCGGCGACACCGGCTTGGTGCGGCTCAGCACGCCCAGCCAGCCGATCGGATAGGTCTTTTCGTATTCCCGCAGCACGTTTGACGGGATCGATCTGCGGCTGACCCCGTGAAACCCGTCCGCCCCGATGATGAAGTCGCAATCCAGCCGGTGACGCTCATCCCCCTGCCGCCAGGTCAGGTAGGGCGCGTCCGCGTCCATCGCATGCGGCTGCACATCCGCGGCCTCGTGGATAACGGTGCCCCCCATCCGGTCCCGCGCCTCATAAAGGTCGCGGGTCAATTCCGTCTGGCCATAGATCATTACCGAATTTCCCCCGGTATGCCCGGCCAAGTCCACCCGGTGCATTTCGCCGTTGTAGGCGATAAAGAACCCTTCGTGGATCTCGCCCTCGCGGTCCATCCGGTCACCGCACTGCGCCTCGCGCATCAGTTCGGCAAAGCCGTGCTCCAGCACACCGGCCCGAATCCGGCCCAGCACATGCTCACGGCTGTGCTTCTCCAGCACCACATTTTCGATCCCCGCAGATGCAACAGCTGCGACAAGAGCAGCCCCGACGGCCCGCCGCCGATGATCCCGACCTTGGTTCTCATACACGATCCTCCTCCCTTCATGTCGATCATGCACGAGTCACGCCCCGGATCGAATGGATCAACGGTGCAAATTCTTGTACAAATCGAACATGGAAACGATCCGCAGCTACAACCTTTTCGGTGAAACGGCCGAGCTTCCCGATGTCGTTCACTGCGAAACCATCGAGGCCCGATCGCGGCTGCACGACTGAACGTTTCGCCCCCACCGCCATGCCCGTCTGCACCAGTTCCTGCTGATCGAATCCGGCGGAGGCATGGCCAACCTGGACGGCCGGCGCGTGGAACTGGCCCCCGGCACGGCGCTGAACGTCCCCCGTGGATGCGTCCACGGCTTTTCTTTCCGAAAGGACACGCAGGGCTGGGTGGTC
Source organism: Jhaorihella thermophila (assembly GCF_900108275.1). Lineage (GTDB taxonomy): Bacteria > Pseudomonadota > Alphaproteobacteria > Rhodobacterales > Rhodobacteraceae > Jhaorihella > Jhaorihella thermophila. Next base: position 72,016 of record NZ_FNVD01000005.1, on the reverse strand, counting down.
ACGGTCACCTCCGACCTCATCGACGAAAGCCTGCGCGCCGGCGAAGGGCTGCGGCCCCTGCTGGGCCAGCCGCGCGCGGTGCGCTGCTCCAGCGCGCTCCGCCATCTGGTCAAACGCATCTTCTCCGAATATGCCGGACAAGGCTTTGCCCGCGCACAGGTGCTGCGCTCGCAGGCCGGGTCGTTGATGGGTCTGATGGCCCGTGAGATCGCCACCCACACCCCGCGGGCGGCGGGCCGCGAAAGCCCGCTGCTGCGCCGCTACGAGGCGCTGATCGAAGAGCATTTCCGCGATCGCTGGCCCGTCGCCGCCTACGCCGGCGAACTGGCCGTTTCGCCCACGCATCTCAACCGGGTCGTGCGCCAGGCCACCGGCGGGCCCGCATCGGCTCTGATCACCGACCGCGTCCTGCGCGAAGCCCGGCGGATGCTGATCTACACCAACCTCACCGCGGCCGAAATCGCCTATGCGCTGGGCTTCAACGACCCGGCGCATTTCAGCCGCGTCTTCGCGCGCGGCACCGGCCTCCCGCCGCGCGAATTCCGCCGGCGCATCGAACGCAACCCCTGACGGACGCAACGGCCCGCTTGCCTTTCCCGCACCCAGCCTGACACATCTCCCAAGGACACCGGAGGGAGAAGGAGACACCCATGCTGCAAGGAATTCGCATCATCGAGGTCGAAGGCCTGGGCCCCGGCCCGTTCTGCGGCATGCTGATGGCCGATCTGGGCGCCGACGTGATCGTGGTGCACCGCAAGGGCGGCGGCGCGACGCCGGGCATGCCGGAAAAATCCCTTCTGGACCGCGGCAAGCGGTCGATCGCGCTCGATCTCAAGGATCCGGCCGACATCGACACGTTCAAGGCGCTCGTCGCCACCGCCGACGGGCTGATCGAGGGGTTCCGCCCCGGGGTGATGGAAAAGCTCGGGCTTGGTCCTGCGGACTGCCACGCGATCAACCCCGCCCTGGTCTATGGCCGCATGACCGGCTGGGGGCAGAACGGGCCGCTGTCCCACGCGGCCGGCCATGACCTGAACTACATCAGCCTCTCCGGGGCGCTGTGGTATGCTTCCCCCCCCGGCCAGCCGCCGCTCACCCCTGCCACCCTGGTCGGGGATATCGGCGGCGGCGCGATGTATCTCGCCGTCGGCCTGCTCGCCGGTCTTCTGAACGCCCGCGCCACCGGCAAGGGCACGGTGGTGGATGCCGCAATCTACGACGGCTCGGCCCACATGATGAACCTGCTGATGAGCATCGCCCAGGCCGGCAACCTGTCGATGCAGCGCGGTCAAAGCCTGCTGGACGGACCGCATTGGTCCCGCACCTATCGAACCTCGGATGGCGGCTTCATGTCGGTGCAATGCCTCGAGCCGAAATTCTACGCGATCTTCCTCGATCTCATGGGGCTGGCGGATGACCCGGACTTCCAGCGCCAGTTCGACCGCGACCTCTGGCCGGCGCTGACCGACCGGCTCGCCGCGCTCTTCGCCACGAAAACACGGGACGAATGGACCGAGATCTTTCTCGGCACCGACGCCTGCGTCGCCCCCGTCCTCACCCCCGAAGAGGCCGCATCGCACCCGATGAACACCGCCCGCGGCACCTGGATCCGCGCCGATGGCACGCTTCAGGCCGCCCCGGCCCCGCGCTTCTCGGGCGCCGCCGACTGGCAGCCGCCCGAAAGCCCGTCCCGCGGCCAGAACACCGCCGAGATCCTTGCCGAACTCTCGGGCAACTCCTGATCCCGCTTCTTTCTGGTCCCAAATACCCCGGGGAGCGCGAGGGGCAGCGCCCCTCGCTCCAATCCGACAGGCGCGCCCGCGGCGCGACCGCCATCACCTCTCGCGCCGGCTCCTACCGTCCGCGCACGGTGTCGATCATCAACTGAACGTTGGCGGGGTCGGCATCCGGCGTGATCCCGTGCCCCAGATTGAAGATATGCGGCCCCCTGGAAAACGCCTCGACCACGCGCCGGGTCTCGTCGATCAGCACCTGCCCGCCGGTCACCATGTGCCGGGGGTCAAGATTGCCCTGTACGCACCCGTCCACCTGCACGTTCTCTGCCGCCCAAGCTGCATCAACGGAATTGTCCAGCGCCACGCAATCCACGCCGGTCGCCTTGGCGAACCCGACATACCTCTCCCCAGCCTCGCGTGGGAACCCGATCACCGGGATGCCGGGATACCGCGCCTTCAGCGCCTGCGTGATCCGCCGGCAGGGCTCCACCGCGTAACGGTCGAAGGCCTCGCCGTGCAGCGACCCGGCCCAGCTGTCGAACAGCTTGACCGCCTCCGCCCCGGCCTCGATCTGCCTCGACAGGTAATCGACGGTGGCCTCGGTCAGCCGGTCTATCAGCGCATCGAACAGCGCCAGATCCTCTGCCATCAACGCATGTGCCGGGCCCTGGTCGGGCGTCCCGCGCCCGGCGATCATGTAGGTCGCTACCGTCCACGGCGCCCCGGCGAACCCGATCAGCGCCACGTCAGCGGGCAGTTCGCGCGACAGGATCCGCACCGTTTCATAGACCGGCGCCAGCCGATCATGGATCGCGTTCGCAGGTTTCAAGGCCGCGAAATCGGCCTGCGTCGTGACCGTGGACAGCCGCGGCCCCTCGCCGGTTGCGAACCACAGATCCGCGCCCAGCGCCTGCGGCAGCAGCAGGATGTCGGCAAACAGGATCGCCGCGTCAAAGCCGAACCGGCGGATCGGTTGCAGCGTCACCTCGGCGGCAAGATCCGGCGTATAGCACAGCGACAGGAAATCCCCCGCCTGCGCCCGCGTCGCACGATACTCGGGCAGATAGCGCCCCGCCTGCCGCATCATCCAGATCGGCGGCACATCCATCACCTCGCCCGCCAGCGCCCGCAGCAGCTTTTTCGTTCCGGCCATGTCCGCCCCCTTGAATTGGTTCCCGTTGCACGTCCACTCCGGGCGGCGATTTGTCAAGGCCGGGCAGTTGTCACCGCCCGCGCCCGCGACTAAAGGTCGTGCCATGACCGGACCGCTTCCCACCCCCGCTTCGCCCCTTCGCATCGGCACGCGCGGCTCGCCGCTGGCGCTGGCGCAGGCATACGAAACTCGCCGCCGGCTGGGCGCGGCTTTCGACCTGCCCCAGGGCGCCTTCGAAATCGTCGTCATCAAGACCTCGGGCGACGATGCGTCGCTGATCGCCAGGGACAAGCCGCTCAAGGAACTGGGCGGCAAGGGGCTCTTTACCAAGGAGATCGAAGAGGCGCTGCTGGCGGGCCGCATCGACATCGCGGTGCATTCGATGAAGGACATGCCGGTTGAACAGCCCGAGGGTCTGCTGCTGGATACCTACCTGCCGCGCGAGGACGTGCGCGACGCCTTCGTCTCGCCCGACAAGACTGGCATTTCGGATCTGGCGGCGGGGGCGGTGGTCGGCACCTCTTCGCTGCGCCGGCGCGCGCAGCTGCTGAACCGGCGGCCCGACCTCAAGGTGGTCGAATTCCGCGGCAACGTGCAGACCCGGCTGAAGAAACTGGCCGACGGGGTGGCGGAATGCACCTTTCTGGCGATGGCGGGGCTGAAGCGGCTGAACATGGCCGACGTGCCCGCCTCGCCGATTTCCCCCGACGACATGCTGCCCGCCGTGGCGCAGGGGGCGATCGGCATCGAACGCCGCGCCGACGACACCCGCGTAGCCGACATGCTTGCGGCGATCCACGACACGCCCACCGGCCAGAGGCTGGCCGCGGAACGCGCCTTTCTCGCCACGCTGGACGGGTCCTGCGAAACCCCGATCGCCGGAACGGCCGATCTGGACGGCGGCACCCTGCGCCTGCGCGGCGAGGTTCTGCGCCCCGACGGGTCCGAGGCGATCTCGGACGACCGCACCTGCCCGGTCGAGGACGGCGCGAAACTCGGCGCCGAGATGGCCCGCGACCTGCTGTCCCGCGCGGGGCCGCGTTTCTTCGACTGGCGGTAGCCCGCGCGCCCTCTCCGCCGCCGCATTGACGGCGCTGCCGCTCTCGGCGCATCATCGGTCCGGTCCGGGGTGGTCCGGGTCGTTCGAAGTCGAGGGTCGGGCATGAAGAAACTGGCAATCGTGGCACTGGCGGGCCTGTTCCTGGCCGGTTGCGAAAAATGCTCACCGGCGGATGCGAACCTGAATGTCAGCGTGGGCACCAGCGGCGTGCGCTCGGGCGTCGCGGTGGGCAAGGCCTGCGGGCCAGCCTATGTCTCGATCGGCACCGGAAGCAGCTATCACCTTCACTGGTAGCCCGACCGGTAGAGCCGCCCCAGCAGGATCGGCGTCAGATACATCGGGATCTGGTAGCAGCCGATGAAGACCAGCAGCGGATCGGTCACCTGCGGCGGCAGCGCCACAAGGAACAGCGCGATGTTGCGGTTGCCCGCGATGATCGACACGGCCACCGCCTCGGCGCGCGGAAAGCGGTCGGCCAGCAGGCTATAGGCCGCGATCTGGAACCCGAAATTCAGCGCAAAGGCCGCGATCATCCAGAACAGCAATTCCCGCGGTGCTTCGGCAAAGGCCGGCGCGATCGCCGACATCAGCGCCACCACGATCACCGCAAGCGCGATCGCCGTGGCGCCGTCCAGCGCCGTGGTGGCGCGGGGCGTCAGCCGGGGAAACCGCCACCGCCTGAGCGCAAAGGCAGCCGCCGTCGCGCCGAGGATCACCGCCAGCAGCCGCCCCGCCGCCCCCAGCACCGGTGTCAGCCCACCCAGCTCCGGCAGGGTGAGGAACACGGGCAGAGCGGTCAGCGGCAAGAGCGCCGTCCCCAGCACCACCAGCCGCAGCGCCGGAGCCGGATCGTGGCCGCTGAGCAGCGCGAAATTCGGCGCCCCGGTGACCGACGGCGCGGCCAGCATCAGGACGGCGGCGATGCCCAGCGGGGCCGACGCCAGCCCGGTGGCCAGCAGCGCCGCGACCGCCGCCAGCGGCAGGACGAGTTGAAGGATCAGCGCCATCGCCGCCGTCCGCCGCAGCGCCCGAAGCCCGGCCACGGCGTTGCGCGGACCGATGCGAAAGGCCGTCAGGAACAGCAGAAAGGCCACCATCTGCGGCAGCCGGGGCCGCAGGTCGGCGGCGACGCCGGGCAGGAACAGCCCGGCCAGAAGCCCCAGGACGAGACACATCCGCCCATGCCGCGCGGCAAGCTCAAGGATCGCCAGCATCACGGCCCGCCGCCATCAGCCGGCCGGTCCCTGCCGGATGTTGTCGGGCAGCCAGGTGGCCAGTTCGGGAAACGCGATCAGCACGAATACCATCACCACCATGATCAGGAACATCGGGATCGCGGCGCGGGCGATGAAGGTCATCTCGTGCCCGGTCATGCCCTGCAGCACGAACAGGTTGAACCCGATCGGCGGCGTGATCTGCGCCATCTCGACCACCACCACGATGAAGATGCCGAACCAGATGATGTCGATGCCCGCCTGCCGGATCATCGGCTCGACCACCGCCATGGTCAGCACCACCGACGAAATCCCGTCAAGGAACATCCCCAGCACGATGTAGAACACCAGAAGCGCCATCAAGAGCTCGAACCGGCTGAGTTCCAGCGACGCGATCAGATCCGCCAGCCCGCGCGGCAAGCCGGTAAATCCCATCGACAGCGACAGAAACGACGCGCCCGCGAGGATCAGCGCGATCATGGCCGAGGTGCGCACCGCGCCCATCAGGCTGTCGGTGAAGGTCGCCCAGCTGAGCGAACCCTGGCTGGCGGCAAGAATCAGCCCGCCGATCACGCCGAACGCGGCGGCCTCGGTCGCGGTGGCATAGCCCATGTACATCGACCCGATCACCACCAGGATCAGACAGATCACCGGGATCAGGTAGCGCGAGTTCTTCAGCTTTTCGACAAAGGACATGGGCGGTTCGGGGCTTGGGTCAAAGCTCTTCGACACCTGCGAAACGATCGCTACATAGGCCATGAACATCGCGGCCAGAACCAGGCCGGGAAAGACGCCGGCCATGAACAGCTTGGTGATGGATTCGTTGATGGTCACGCCATAGACGATCAGCGTCAGCGACGGCGGGATCATCAGCCCCAGCGTCGCCGCGCCGGCCAGCGTGCCGATCACCATGCGCTCGGGGTAGTTGCGCCTGCGCAGTTCGGGGATCGACATCTTGCCCACCGTGGTCAGCGTCGCCGCCGACGACCCCGACACGGCGGCAAACACGGTGCAGCCGACGATATTGGTGTGCACCAGCCCACCGGGCAGCCGCGCCATCCAAGGGGAAAGCCCCTTGAACATGTCCTCGGACAGCCGCGTTCGGAACAGGATCTCGCCCATCCAGATGAACAGCGGCAGCGCGGTCAGCGTCCAGCTGGAAGTCGATGTCCAGACCTTGGTGATCATCGCATCCCCCGCGGGGCGCGAGGTGAACAGGTCCATACCCACATAGGCCACGCCCATCAACGCAAGCCCCACCCAGACGCCGGAGCCCAGCAGAAGGAACAGGACGAACAGGAAGATGCCGATCGGGATCAGTTGTTCCATGGCGCGTCACTCCGCGTGGCTTTGATCGACAAGATCGGTGGTGATGCCATGATCGCCGGTGAACACCAGCCGCACGAGGTGATCCCAGAAGGCAACCGCCAGCAGAATCGTTCCCGCGCTCATGGACAATTGCGGAATCCAGATGGGGGTGGCGTCCAGTCCCTGGCTGAGCTCTTTCCACCGCCAGGACACATAGGTGCCCTTGACCGCATACCACGCCATCCAGCTGGTGATGAGCGTCCCGATGGCAAAGCACCACAGCTCGGCCCACCGCCGCCGCCGCCCCAGCGCCGACAGAAGCAGCGACACGCGGATATGCGCGCCGTGGTTCAACGCGTAGGCAAAGGCAAAAAAGGACGCGCCCGCCATGCAATAGCCGGCATAGTCGGTCGCGCCGGGAAAGACCTGACCGGTCCAGCGCGCCAGCATCTGCAACACGATGATGACGAGGATCAGGATCAGGAACACCGCCGCGATCACCCCGCCGGCGAGATAGAGAAAATCGAGAACGCGCCGAAGCGCACGGGCTGCCGCCATGTCCGGGCTCCCTGTCAGATGGAGTCGGGCCGGGGATCGCCCCGGCCCGGTCTTGGGTTCGGATCAGTTCGCGGCCTTGTAGGCGTCAACGATCGCCTTGCCGTCGGGGCCGGCCTTGGCCAGCCATTCCTCGGTCATCTGCGCGCCGATGGCCTTCAGCTCCTTCATCAGCTGATCGCCCGCGCGCTGCACCGTCATGCCGCCCTTGCGCAGACCGTCCAGCGTGAACTGGGTGTAGTCCTTGGACCGCTGCAGCCCCTCGGCCTCGGCCTTGGCGGCGCAGTCTTCCATCACCTTCTTCGTGGCGTCGTCCAGCCCGTTCCAAGCGTCCTTGTTCACGAACACCGCGTTGCGGGGCAGCCAGGCGTCCACTTCGTAGAAATGGGTCAGGTGTTCCCACACCTTGCGGTCATAGCCGGTGGCGCCCGACGAGATGAAGGATTCCGCCACGCCGGTCGCCAGCGCCTGGGACAGTTCCGCCGCTTCGACCTGCACCGGCAGCATGCCGGTCAGCTCGGCCATCCGCGCCGTCGCGGTGTTGTAGGAGCGGAACTTGATCCCCTTCATGTCGGCGACCGAGTTCACCTCTTTCTTGAAATACAGCCCCTGCGGCGGCCACGGCACCGAGTAGAGGTAATGCAGGTTGTCCTCGTCCAGCGCCTTGACCACATAGGGTTCGGCGATGTCCCACAGCTTTTCGTGTTCGTCAAAGGACGACACGAGGAAGGGGATCGAATCCACGCCGTAGATCGGGTTTTCGTTCTGGTGCGCCGACAGCAGGCGTTCGCCGATATTGGCCTGCCCGGTCTGCACCGCGCGCTTGATCTCGTTGCCGGCAAAAAGCGATCCCGACGGGTGCGTGACGATCTCGAGCTTGCCGCCGGTGCCGTCGGTCACGCATTTGGCAAAGTTCGCACCGACCTCGGAATGGAAATTGGTGGCCGCATAGGCCATCGGCATGTCCCATTTCTCGGCCTGCGCGGCCACGGCAGAGACGGCGGTCAGCGCCGTCGCCGCAAGCAGTTTCCTGATGGTTTTCATGGTTCTCTCTCCCTGGTTGGTTGTCGATGGATGCCCGATCTTCATTGCCCGGCCCGCGCAAAGCGTGCCGGGGAATAAGGGCTCAGGTCAACATTTGGCCTTTGCCCCGATATCAGCCGGGCCAGCAATTGCCCGGTTTTCGGCCCGCCAGTCAGGCCGATGTGATGGTGGCCGAACCCCGCATAGGCGCCTTGCAGCCCCGGAATCTCGCCGATCACCGGGATCGAATCGCTGGGGGCGGGGCGATGGCCCATCCATTCGGTCACCTCGCCATACCGGATGCCGGGCAGCACGCGGGGCAGGTGACGTTTCAGCAGCTCGAAGGGCGCGCGCGACGGCGGGGCCTCGGTGCCGCCGAACTCGACGATCCCGGCCAGCCGCAGCCGGCCTTCCATAGGGGTCATCACGAATTTGCCGGATACGATCATGACCGGCGATTTCGGCATCACCGTCGGCTCCCACAGCTCGACGTGATAGCCGCGCTCGCTCTCCAGCGGGACGTGCAGGCCCAGCCGTTCCATGAGCGGCCCGGACCACACCCCGGCGGTGACAACGGCGGCATCGCAGGGGATCGTTTCCCCACCCGCGCGCACGCCGGTCACGCGGCCCCCGTCGCGCACGATATCCTCGACCTCGGCGATGACGAGCCGCCCGCCATCGCGCTCCACATGGGCGGCCAGATCCTTCACATACCGGCCGGGATCGGCGATGCGCCCGTGCCCGCGCAGCCGCGCCGCGAAATTCAGATCCGCCGAAAATGCCGGATCGTAGGCGTGGAAGGTGTCCGCCTCCATCTCGTCCCATTGGAACCCACTCTCGCGCCGGATGCCCCAGCCGAAGGCATCGCCTTCGTACTGGGCGCGATCATCGTAGACGAACAGATAGTCCGACGGCACCACCCATTTTTCGGCCCCCGTGCCGCGGGCCAGCGCGAGATGATCGTTCAGGCTGTCGCCGATGATCGGGGCCAAGGCGCGCGCTACGCGGCGCACGTCATCGGCGTTGGCATGGGACAGATAGCGCAGCAGCCACGGCATCAACCGGGGCAGATAGCCCCACTTCAGAAACAGCGGCTGATCGGAGGAAAACAGCATCTTTGGCGCCTTCCAGATCAGCCCCGGCACCGTCACCGGCACGACCGAGCAGGAGGCCAGCACCCCGCCATTGCCGAAACTCGCGCCCTCGGCGGGGCCGGCACGATCGATCAGGATCACGTCGTAACCGGCCCGTTGCAGCCAGATCGCGGTGGACACGCCGACGATCCCGGCGCCGATCACCGCAACCGTCTTTTGCCCGTTCGCCGCAGTGTTCGACATCCGTGGAAACCCTCCCCCCGGACCCTGAAAGGGTCGCGCGGGCAAGATTGCCGCGTTCGCGCGGCGATTTCCAATATAATGTTCTTTTCACTTCCCCAAAGAGAAAGATATCACCCGGCCCGACGATGCTGCCCTATTCGGCGGAGCGCACGAAAACCGGCCTGTCGGGTTCGGAGAGGTCGGGTCGATACCGATAGCCGCCGGTGTCGAAATCGGCCAGCGCCTCGGGGTCGGTCAGACGATGCTGGATGATGAACCGCGCCATCGCGCCGCGCGCCTTCTTGGCAAAGAAGCTGACGATCTTCGGCCCGCCCTGGCGGTCCTCCATGAAGACCGGTGCGATCACGCGCAGCTTCAGCGCGGGGCGGTCGGCGGCAGTGAAATATTCCACCGATGCGCAGTTCACCAGCACATCCGTGCCCAACGCGGCGGCGGTGTCATTCAGCGCCCTGGCGATCCGGTCGCCCCAGAAATCATAGAGCGTCCGGCCCCGGTCGGTGGCCAGCCGCGTGCCCATCTCCAGCCGGTGCGGCTGGATCAGGTCGCGCGGGCGCAGCAGGCCATAAAGGCCAGACAGGATGCGCAGGTGATCCTGCGCCCAGTCCAGTTCCTCCGGGTCCAGCGACGCGGCCTCAAGCCCCGCATAGGTGTCGCCGGCGAACATCTCGATCGCCTGTTTCGCCCCGGCGCCGCCACCCAGCGCGGCGAACCGTTCGACGTTCAGCGCCGCCAGTTTGGGCGAGATCCGCATCAGCCGTTCGAGATCCGACCCCGTGAGCCCCCGCGCCACCTGCGCCAGCCGTTCGGTCTGGTCCAGGAACATCGGCTGGGTGCCGCCCTCGGCCCGGGCGGGTTTCTCGTCAAGACGCTTGGCGGGGGAAACGACGATCAGCATGGGGCCTTTTGTAACGGCTGGACAGCCGGGTTCAACCGGCCTCGCGCAGCACGTCCAGAAAGGCGGCCCCGAACCGCTCGGCGCGCTTGTCGCCCAGAAGCCGCCGCAGCGCGCCCTCGTCTCCCGGCCGCAGCCGCGCCACCTTGGCCAGAAGCGACGCCGAACAGCTCAGCGGCTTGTCGGTCCCGTCCGGCCCGCGCGCCAGATCCGCCTGCACCTGCAGCAGCCGGTCATAGACCGGGCCGGCGACCTGACCCGCAAGCCTGCGGCGCGCCGGATGCAGATCTTCGACCGCGCCGTTGATGGCCTCGAGAAAGGTCGCGCCGTAGCGTTCCAGCTTCTTCGCGCCCACGCCGCCGATCCGCGCCATCTCGTCCAGCGTGGCGGGGCGCCTTTCGGCCATCTCGATCAGGGTGCGGTCGGTGAAGATGACATAGGCCGGCACCCGCGCCGCCTCGGCCAGCGCGCGCCGTTTCGCCTTGAGTGCCGACAACAGCGGCGCGTCCTCGTCCGACACAAGGGCTCGAACCGCGGGCCGCCGCGCCGCCTTTCGAATCGTGTCGCGGCGCAGGTGCACCGAAGCCTCGCCCTTCAGCACCGGGCGGGCGGCCTCGGTCATGCGCAGCGCGCCGTGGCGTTCCGGATCGGGCCGAACGAGGTCGTGACCCATCATCTGCCGGAAAACCGCCTGCCACTGCCGCCGATCGAATTCGCGCCCCACGCCAAAGGTCGGCAACCGGTCATGCCTCCTCGCCCGCACGCGGTCGGTTTCGTTGCCGGTCAGGATGTCGATCAGATGCCCCGCGCCATAGCTTTCGCCGGTGCGCAGGATCGCCGACAGCGCCTTGCGCACCGCTTCGGTCCCGTCGAACACCTCCGGGGGCGCATCGCACAGGTCGCAATTGCCGCAAGGTTCGGTTTCTTCGCCGAAATAGGCCAGCAGAGTCTGCCGCCGACAATCCAGCGCCTCGGCCAGCCCCAGCAGCGCGTTGAGCCGCGCGTGATCCGCTGCCCGCCGCTCAGGCGGGGCCAGACTCTCGTCGATCTGAGCGCGGCGCAGGCGGATGTCCTCGGGGCCGAACAGGGTCAGCGTCTCGGCCGGCGCCCCGTCGCGACCCGCCCGCCCGATCTCCTGATAATAGGCCTCGATGCTCTTGGGCAGGTCGGCATGGGCGACCCAGCGAATGTCAGGCTTGTCCACCCCCATGCCAAAGGCGACCGTGGCCACCACGATCAGCCCGTCCTCGCGGGCAAAACGCGCCTCGACCACGCGACGGTCCTCGGCCTCCATGCCGCCGTGGTAATGACAGGCCGCGTGTCCTTCCTCGCGCAGCGCGGCGGCCAGCGCCTCGGTCTTGGCCCGGGTGCCGCAATAGACGATCCCGGACTGCCCCCGCCGCGCATCGGCAAAGTCGAGAATCTGCCTGCGCGGCGCATCCTTGGGCTGAAAGGCCAGATGAATGTTCGGCCGGTCGAACCCGCGCAGAAACACCCTCGGTTCTTCGCCGTCAAACAGCTTCTCCACGATCTCGGCGCGCGTCTCGGCATCGGCAGTCGCAGTAAACGCGGCCAGCGGCACGCCAAGCGCCCGGCGCAACGCGCCAATCCGCAGGTAATCGGGGCGAAAGTCATGCCCCCACTGGCTGACGCAATGCGCCTCGTCCACCGCGATCGCCGACACCCCGAACCGCCGCAGCATCCCCGCCACCGCGCCCGAGGACAGCCGTTCCGGCGCCATGTAGAGCAACCTCAGCCGGCCCTCCTCCAGCGCCTGCCAGACGGCTTCCGTCTCTTCCTCGGTATTGCCCGAGGTCAGCGCCCCGGCCGCGACACCCGCCTCTTGAAGGCTGCGCACCTGATCCCGCATCAGTGCGATCAGCGGCGAGATCACCACCGTCAGCCCGTCCCGCATCAGCGCCGGCAACTGATAGCACAGCGACTTGCCGCCGCCCGTGGGCATGATCGCCAGCACGTTCTCGCCCACAGCCACCGCCTCGACGATCTCGCCCTGCCCTGGCCGGAACGCTTCGAATCCGAATACCTCCCGCAACAGCGGTTCGGCGGTGCGCATGGGGAACTGCCTCGCTCAGGTTTTCTGCCGGTCTGCTCTCGCGCCCACAATCCCACAGCCCGCAGGACCGGGCAAGAGTCCACCCTGCTTCTTTCTGGTCTGAAATACCCCGGGGAGCGCGAGGGGCAGCGCCCCTCGCTCCCTCCGCCGCCTCGACCGCCGTCAGTAGAAGAAAGCGATATTGTTCACCAGAATGATCCGCAGGGCATAGATGATCAGAAGCACCACCAGCGGCGCGAGATCCAGCCCGCCCATCGGCGGCAGGATCCGCCGCACGGGTCCATAAAGGGGCTCCAGAATCCGGTTCAGCCCGTACCAGATCTGTCCGACCAACTCCTGCCGGACATTCAGCACCTGGAAACTGATGAGCCAGCTCATTATCACATGGGCCAGGATGAAGAACCACGCCACGTCGAGCAGCAACATCAGGATCTGGAACAAGGACTGCATCGGCCTACCCCTTTCGCAATGCCCCATGACCTAAGCCCCATTCGCCCCAAGAGCAAGAGGATCGGCGCTGCACAGCGCGACGGCCAAACTCTCCTTGCGTTGACAGCCTTTCCGCTGTCTTAATCTCTGGCAAAGACGGGGACAGGCATGGCGGAAATCTCTGCGCGCAAGCGGATCTGGGGATGGTGGTTCTTCGACTGGGCCAGCCAGCCCTACAATACCCTGATGCTGACCTTCATCTTCGGACCCTGGTTCGCCAAGGTGGCCAGCGCGCAGCTCGTGGCCTCAGGACTCACTGAAACCGCCGCCCGGGCCGAGGCACAGGCAATGTGGGGCTATGGCCTGACCGTCACCGGGCTCACCATCGCCATCCTCGCCCCGATCCTCGGGGCCATCGCCGACAGTTCGGGCCACCGGCGCCCGTGGATCTGGCTGTTTTCCGCGATGTATGTCACCGGCGCCTTCGGAACATGGTGGAGCGCGCCCGAGGAGTTCTCGGCCATCCGCGTGCTGGTGCTGTTCGGGATCGGCTTCATCGGCATGGAGTTCGCCACGATCTTCACCAATTCCTACCTGCCGACGCTGGGGCCCAAGCGCGAACTGGGGCGTATCTCCGGCTCCGGCTGGGCCTTCGGCTATCTGGGCGGGGTGGTCGCGCTGGCGATCATGCTGGCATTCTTCCAGGCCGGCGCGGATGGCAGGACCATGGCCGGCCTGTCCCCGGCCTTCGGGCTCGATCCCGCCACCGGCGCGGACACGCGCGCGGTCGGGCCGTTCACTGCGATCTGGTATGCGGTGTTCATGATCCCCTTCTTCCTGTGGGTGCGCGACGGCGAAACCCGCGGCATCGGCGGCGCCCATGTCGGGCAGGCGCTCAGGGATCTGTGGGGCACGATCGCCGAGCTGCCCCGGCATCCGTCGCTGGCGGCCTATCTGGGATCGTCCATGTTCTACCGCGACGCGCTGAACGGCATGTATACCTTTGGCGGCATCTACGCCGCGGGCGTGCTGAACTGGTCGATCATGCAGATCGGCATCTTCGGCATCATCGCCGCGATCAGCGGCGCGCTGTTCACCTGGATCGGCGGCTATGCCGACCGCGCCTTCGGCCCCAAGCCGGTGATCGCCGTCAACTGTTTCATCCTGATGGCCACGGCGGTCCTGATCGTCGGCCTGTCGCCGCAATCGGTGTTCGGCATCCCCCTGGCCGAGGGATCGGCCCTGCCCGATATCCTGTTCTACGTCGCCGGGATCCTGATCGGCGCGGCCGGCGGGACACTGCAATCGGCCAGCCGCAACATGCTGACCCGCCAGGGCAACCCCGAACGCATGACCGAAGCCTTCGGGCTCTACGCCCTGTCGGGCAAGGCCACGACCTTTGTCGCGCCCGCGCTGATCGCCGTGGCGACCGACATGACCGGGAACCAGCGCTGGGGTGTCACGCCACTGATCGGGCTTTTTGCGTTGGGGCTGGTGCTGCTGCTGTGGGTCAGGCCGGAAGGGGACCACAAGTGATGACGCGACAGGGTCTGACCAGTCTTATCGTTGCGTGCCTCTGGCTGACTGGCAGCCACGTCCTGGCCGCCCCTCTGGCCAAGTCCCTGTTCGGCGCCAAGGCCACCGCCTCGCAGCAGCGCCCGGCGTCCTATGGCAGCTATGCCAAGGGCTGCCTGGCCGGCGCGGTGCGGTTGCCGGAAACCGGCCCCACCTGGCAGGCCATGCGGCTCAGCCGAAACCGCAACTGGGGCCACCCGGACACGATCGACTTCATCCGCGACCTCAGCGCCTTTGCCGCGCAGCAGCCGGGGTGGAAGGGGCTCTATATCGGCGATATCAGCCAGCCACGCGGCGGGCCGATGCTGTCGGGCCACCGCAGCCACCAGATCGGTCTCGACGTGGACATCTGGATGCTGCCCGCAGGTCGCCTCAACCTGACCCGGGCAGAGCGCGAAAGGATCTCGTCGATCTCGATGCGCCGGGCCAAGGGCGCCTATGTCAACGACCACTGGAGCCGTGCCCATCACCGCATCATCCGCGCCGCCGCTAGGGACAGGCGCGTGGCCCGCATCTTCGTCTTTCCCGGCGCCAAGGTGCAGATGTGCAAGGACGAAAAGGGCAACCGCGCGTGGCTGCGCAAGGTGCGCCCGTGGTGGGGGCATCACTATCATTTCCATGTCCGCCTGAAATGCCCGCGCGGAATGCGCGGCTGCGTGAACCAGGCCCCGCCACCACCGGGCGACGGCTGCGCCGAGGCGCAGAAATGGGTGGACAACATCCTGAATCCGCCACCGCCGAAGCCGCGCGATCCCAAGGCCCCGCCGCCGAAGAAGCGCCGCGAATACGTCCTGGCCGATCTGCCAAAGCAATGCGTGTCGGTCCTGCGTTCGCCCTGATCGCTGCGCTGGTCCTGGCCACCTGTTCGCGGCAGCCGCCGGACGGGGCCGAGATCATGCGCTGGCAGATCGACGCGCCATGGTTCGGCGGGTTTTCGGGGCTGTGGATCGCCCCCGACGGATCCCGCATGACCGCGCTGAGCGACCGCGGCACGCTGGTTTCGGCCAGAATTGATCGCGCTGACGGGCGAATCGTCGCCATCCGGGATGTCCGGCCCGTCCGGTTGCGTGCCAGTTCCGGCAAGCCGCTGCTGAAGGAGTTGACCGATGGCGAAGGGCTGGCGATCACGCCGGACGGCACGATCCATGTGTCCTATGAACAGGTGCATCGGGTTGCCCGGTATGAAACGCCCGGCGGCGCGGCGCAGATTCTGCCGCGCCCGGCCGCCTTTGGCGCCTTCGACGACAACCGGGGGCTTGAGGCGCTGGCCTCGGACGACCAAGGTCGGCTCTACGCCCTGCCCGAGGACTGGCTGACGCCCGAAGGCGCGATCCCCGTATTCCGCTGGGACGGGCAGGCATGGACGATCCCCTTTACCCTGCCGAAGAGGGGCGGTTTTCTGCCCGTCGGCGCGGATTTCGGCCCGGACGGGCGGTTCTATCTGCTGGAACGGGATCTGGGCATGACCGGCTTTCGGAACCGCCTGCGCAGTTGGGATCTGATCGGCGACACGCCAAGGGACGAAATCACGCTGATCGAAACCGCAGGCGTTCACGACAATCTCGAAGGCGTCTCGGTCTGGCGCGATTCAAGCGGGCGGTTGCGGGCCACGATGATCTCGGACGACAACTTCCTGCCCCTGCAGCGCACCGAAATCGTTGAATATGTGCTCAAGGAAAAGCTTGCAGAACGCCTCTGAGCCCTCTATACGCCGCGCTTGTCCGTCCGACGGGACGGACCAAGTCGCCGCAACCTTGTCAAAACGGGCACTCATACATGCAACGCGCACACATCCCCGGCATTCTTGCCATGGCCGCCATCGTGGTGGCATCGAACATCCTGGTTCAGTTCGTCATTCTCGACGGGCTTCTGACCTGGGGCGCCTTCACCTATCCGTTTTCGTTCCTCGTAACCGACGTGATGAACCGGGTCTACGGCCCGCAAGCGGCGCGCAAGGTCATCTTTGCGGGCTTCATCACGGGCGTCATCTGTTCGCTGATCGGCAGCCAGATCATGCTGCAGGGCGACGGATTCGAATACGCCGCCGTGCCGCTGCGCGTTGCCGTGGGCTCGGGCATCGCCTTCCTCTGCGCGCAGCTTCTGGACGTCGCCGTGTTCAACCGCCTGCGCGAAGGCGCATGGTGGCGGGCGCCTTTCGCGTCCTCGCTGGTCGGTTCCGCCGTGGACACGACCCTGTTCTTCTCGATCGCCTTTGCTGCCTCGATCACCGTCTTCGGCCCCGAAGCCGACGCCGCGATCAACTGGGCCTGGGTCTCCGTGCCCTTCATGACCGCCGGGCCGGAGACGCCGCTTTGGGTGTCGCTGGCCGTTGCCGACTGGCTGGTCAAGCTGTCGTTGGCCCTGGTCGCGCTGGCGCCATTCCGCATGATCGTCGCGCGGCTCCTGCCCGCCAGCGCAACGGCCTGACCCGGCCCGGCCAACAGAGAAAACCACAAAAAGACCACCACTCACGAAAACCTGGGCCGTCCGAGCGATCGGGCGGCCTCTTTTTATGCCCGCGCCGCGCGGATAGGATCGGGCCCATGCTGCGGATCACCGACGACATCGCAATCCAGGACTGGGAGTTGACGGAAACCTTTGTCCGCGCCTCCGGACCCGGCGGTCAGAACGTCAACAAGGTCTCGACGGCCGTGCAGCTTCGGTTCGAGGCCGCCCGGTCGCCATCCCTGCCGCCGGCGGTCAAGGCGCGGCTCAAGCGGCTGGCCGGCCGCCGCTGGACCCAGGATGGCGCGATCATCATCCAGTGCGACGAAACCCGAAGCCAAGCCCGCAATCGCGAGATCGCCCGCGAAAGGCTGGCCGAACTGATTACCCGCGCCGCCGCGGCTCCGAAACGGCGGATCAGGACCAAACCGACCAAGGGCTCGGTCCGCCGCCGGCTGGCCGCGAAACGCGCCCGCGGCGAAATCAAGGCATTGCGCGGGAAAATCCCCGACGAATAACGCTACCAGCGATCCAGCGCGGCCTCGTCCTCGTCCTTGGCGGCCACCCAGTCGGCGCCCTCGGCGGTGATTTCCTTCTTCCAGAACGGGGCGCGGGATTTCAGATAATCCATCAGGTATTCCGCCGCCTCGAACGCATCCTTGCGGTGCGGCGCGGCGGTGGCAACCATCATGATCCGCTCGCCCGGCGCCAGACGCCCGTAACGGTGGATCACCAGCACATCGCCCAACGACCAGCGGTCGCGCGCCTTTTCGGCAACCCCGGCGATCGCCTTCTGGGTCATGCCCGGATAGTGCTCGATCTCCATCGCCTCCAGCCCGCCGGTGTCCAGATCCCGCACCACGCCGGTAAATGTGACGACGGCGCCCATGCCGGTCTGCCCCCGGGCAAAGGCCTCGGCTTCCGCGCCGAAATCGAACGGCTCCTGCTGCACCACGACGCGCATGTCCTCAGCCCCCGGTCATGGGCGGAAAGAACGCCACCTCGCGCACCCCCTCCAGAGGCGCATCGAAGTCCCGCAATTCCTGATCCAGCGCCACCCGCAATGCCGACAGGTCGGCAAAGGCCGCCTCGTACCGATCTTCCCGGGCGCGCAATTCCTCCACCAGTTCGCGCACCGTCGCCGCGCCGGTCTCGACCGTCTCGCGCGGCAGCCCGATCCGCTCGCGAACCCAAGCGAAGTAGAGAACCTCCATCAGTGCCCCTCCCTCAGATGCGGCAACGCCTTGCGGAAGTAATCCCACCCGGTCACCAGCGTCAACGCGGCGGCAAGCCACAGCAGCCACAGACCGACACGGCCGGACCAGACCATTCCGTCATATTGCCAGCGCAGCCCGTGCAGATCCTCGACCTGACCCGCCATGATCTGATTGAACAGGACCTCGTCCATCCCCCAGGTGGACATGACAAGGTGATGTTCGAAAATACCCTTGGAAAAAAGCACGGCAATCGCGATCATCTGCGCGGTCGTCTTCCACTTGGCCAAGGCCGTCACCTTCAGCGTCCCGGCCGTGTCCCCCAGATATTCGCGCAGACCCGAAACGAATACCTCTCGGAACATGATGAAGGTCGCCGGCAACACCAGCCACGGCGTCCACCCCTCGCCGGAATAGCCGACCAGCACCATCAGCGCGATCACCACCATCGCCTTGTCGGCAATCGGATCCAGCATCGCGCCCAGCTTGGTCTCCTGGCTCCACGCGCGCGCCAGATGCCCGTCGATCCAGTCGGTGACGGCTGCGCCGACGAACAGGATCAGCGCGAACCAGTCGGCCCAGGGCCGAGTGAAATACAGGAACATGATCGCCAGCCCCGGCGCCGCGATCAGGCGCAAAACGGTCAAGATATTGGGCAGGTTCCACTTCATGGGGCGGACCCTACATCGCTCGTTTCCAACATGAAAGCGGCTGAAACAAAAATACGCCGACCGCCCGCGCCACACCCATTTCCTGCTTCTTTCTGGTCCCAAATACCCAACGCGACGGGCGGCACGCCCGGCGCCGGCAGACGGCGTCGCGCCGCAGGCGCGTCCGCTGGATCATCCGCGGTCGTGAAAGAAGTCATGGATCGTCCGCGCCAGCGCATCCGAGATCCCCTCCACTGCGCGCAGATCCTCCACAGCGGCCCGGCTCACCGCCTTGGCCGAGCCGAAATGCGCCAGAAGCGCCCGCTTGCGCCTGGCTCCCACGCCCGGGATCTCGTCCAGCGGATTGGCCCCCATCGCCTTGCTGCGTCGCGCTCGGTGACTGCCGATGGCAAACCGGTGCGCCTCGTCTCGCAGCCGCTGCACGAAATACAGCACCGGATCGTTGTGGCGCAGGGCAAAGGGCGGCTCGCCGGGGCGGTGGAACTCCTCCTTGCCGGCATCGCGGTCGATGCCCTTGGCCACGCCCACCACCGGGATGTCCGCAACCCCGTGCTGCGCCATGATCTCGGCCACCGCGCCGACCTGCCCCGCGCCGCCGTCGATCAGCAGAAGATCCGGCCAAAGTCCCTTGTCGCGGTCCGGATCCTCCTTCATCAGCCGCGACAGCCGGCGGTTCAGAACCTCTTTCATCATCCCGAAATCGTCGCCAGGAGTCAGATCCTCGCCGCGAATGTTGAACTTGCGATAGCTGTTCTTCATGAACCCCTCGGGGCCCGCCACGATCATCGCGCCCACCGCATGGCTGCCCTGGATATGCGAGTTGTCATAGACCTCGATCCGCTGCGGCGGCGCCTCCAGCCCGAAGGCCTCGGCCAGCCCCTGCAGCAGTTTCGCCTGCGCCGCGCTTTCCGACATCCGCCGGGCCAGCGATTCGCGCGCATTTCGCAACGCCCCGGCAACCAGTTCGGCCTTTTCCCCGCGCTGCGGCACGATGATCTCGACCTTGTGGCCGGCCTTCTGCGACAGCGCATCGGCCATCAGATCCGCGTTCTCGATCGCATCCGACAGGATCACTTGCCGGGGCGGTTCCTTGCCCGCGTAGAACTGGCCCAGGAATGCCTCCATCACCTCGGCCGCCGACATGTCGGCATCCACCCGCGGATAGAAGTCCCGGTTGCCCCAGTTCTGATGCGCCCGGATGAAGAACACCTGCACGCAGGCCTGTCCCGCCTCCATGTGCAGGGCCACCACGTCCGCCTCGGCCACGCTGCGCGGGTTGATCCCCTGCACCCCCTGCACCTGGGTCAGCGCGCGGATCCGGTCGCGCAGGGCGGCTGCGCGTTCGAATTCCAGCGCCTCGGACGCCGCCTGCATCTGCGCGGCCAGCTCCTCCTGCACCTTTGTCGAGCGCCCCGAAAGGAACCGTTCCGCATCGCGCACGCTCTCGGCATAATCCGCTTCGGAAATCAGCCCGACGCAGGGCGCCGAGCACCGCTTGATCTGGTAGAGCAGGCAGGGCCGGGTGCGGCTTTCGAACACCGAATCCGAACAGTTGCGCAGCAGGAACGCCTTTTGAAGCTGGTTCAGCGTGCGGTTGACCGCGCCGGCGCTGGCGAAGGGGCCGAAATAGGCGCCCTTGCGCTTGCGCGCGCCGCGATGCTTCAGGATCTGCGGAAAGGGGTGGTCCTTGGTGACGAGAATGTTGGGGAAGCTTTTGTCGTCGCGCAGCAGGACGTTGTATTTCGGCTTGAGCTGCTTGATCAGGTTCTGTTCCAGCAGCAACGCCTCGGTCTCGGTCCGCGTGGTCAGAAACATCATCGACGCGGTGGCCGCGATCATGCGCTGGATGCGCGGCGAATGGCCCGTGGGACGGACATAGCTGGCCACCCGCGCGCGCAGATTCCGCGCCTTGCCGACATAGAGAACCCGCGCCTGAGCATCCAGCATCCGATAGACGCCGGGCGAACCATCCAGCGTCTTCAGATAGCGCTGGATGCAGGCGTGGCCCGTGACGGGCAGCTCGTTCGTCTGGTCCGGCTTGTCGGTCATGCGGGCGACATATGATTCTCTGCCTTCGGCTGCAATCTCGGGCGGATAAT
Organism: Jhaorihella thermophila; assembly: GCF_900108275.1. Classification (GTDB taxonomy): domain Bacteria; phylum Pseudomonadota; class Alphaproteobacteria; order Rhodobacterales; family Rhodobacteraceae; genus Jhaorihella; species Jhaorihella thermophila. The sequence goes on along the minus strand of NZ_FNVD01000005.1, from coordinate 51,231 downwards.
TTCAACCCCGAACAAATCCACGCAACCTGTGGACAAGTCTGCAGATATCTTTTCGACAACAGAAATTTTTATTTGAATCGCAGGGATTTCTTCGATTTGCACAAAAATTGTGCAGCAAATCAAGTTATTGATTTTACAAAATAATTTTTTCGACAGGCTACCAACATCATGAAAAACAAGGTTTTTTGTAACAGTTCCGTGACCTCGCCCGGGCCGGTGCAAAACTTGACGCTGCGCCACCTATTTTTCGACGCCCACGACGTCCGGCGTCGCCCAGGCCAGGTGCTGCCCTCCATCGACGCACAGAAGCTGCCCCGTCACCGCTGGCGCATCCAGAAAATAGCCCAGCGCGGCGGTTACATCGGACGGATGCGCCCCCCGCCCCGTGATGGTTCCGGAGCGCTGGGCGGCGAAATGCGCCTCGCTCTGGCGATGGCCGCGCAGGGTGGGGCCGGGGCCGATCGCATTGACCCGGATCGCGGGCGCAAGCGCCTGTGCGGCGGTGCGGGTCAGCGCCCACAGCCCCATCTTGGCGATGGTATAGCTCATGAACTCGGGCGTCAGCTTGCGCACCCGCTGGTCGATCATGTTGACCACCAGCCCCGAGGCCAGAGGCTCGCTGAATTCGTCCGACTCCGGCGCCAGCCCCTGAGCCGCCATCGCCTGGGTCAGCACGAAGGGCGCGCGCAGGTTGCTTTCCATATGCCTGTCCCAGGACTCCCGCGTTGCGGTTTGAATGTTGTCGTATTCGAAAACGGAGGCGTTGTTGACAAGACAGGTGATCGGCCCGCCCAGCGCCTCGGCCGCCGCCGGCAGCAGGGCCTGCGTCTGCTTCTCGTCCAGAAGGTCGGCCTGCAACGCCACGGCATGCTGGCCGATGTTGCGGATCGAGCGGACGGTTTCTTCGGCCCCCTTGGCGGAGGTCGCATAGTGCACGGCCACATCGAACCCGCGTCCCGCAAGGTATTCGGCCATCGCCCGGCCCAGGCGGGCGCCTGCTCCGGTCACAAGGCAGCGCTTCATGTCCCCTCCTGTCGAATGGCGACCGCGTCAGTGGAACACTGCAACAACATAGACGGCATAAAATCCGACGAAAACCACGCCCCAGCGCCGCGTGATGTCGCGGCAGCCAAACACGAAAGGCAACAAGGCCAGAGACGCACCCAGCATTACCCACAGGTCGTAGATCAGGAATTCACGTTCTACCGGGATCGGGCCAAAGAACGTGGCCACGCCGATGATGGCCAGCAGGTTGAACATGTTCGACCCGATCACGTTGCCCATCGCCACCTCGGTCTGGCGCCGCAGGGCCGCCATGACTGTCGTCGCCAGTTCCGGCAACGAGGTGCCGACCGCGACCAGTGTCAGGCCGATCACCGCCTCGCTCACGCCGAACTGACGGGCGATGATCGTGGCGTTGTCCACCAGCAGATGCGCGCCCAGCGGCAGACCGATCAGGCCCAGCAGCAAATAGACCCCGATCTGCCAATACGGCATGTCCGGATCGACCTCTTCGAGCTCTTCCAGCAGCGCCTCCTCGTTCGCCTTCCGGTGGGCGCTCGCGTCCCGATACATGGTCCACATCACCACCGTCAGGGCAGCCAGAAGGACCAAGCCGCTGTCCGGCGTGAACACGCCCCAGAACGCCAGCGCGATGAACAGGACGGATGCGACCAGCATCTGGACATAGGTCTTGCGGCTGTCGCACAGGCTGGTGTGCAGCCGCGACAGCACCGCCGGCACCCCCAGCACCAGCAGGATATTGGCGATGTTGGACCCGACCACGTTGCCCAGCGCGATACCGGGCGCGTCGCGTTGAACCGCCTTGATGCTGACCAGAAGCTCGGGCGCCGAGGTGCCGAAGGCCACCACCGTCAGGCTGACGATCAGCGCCGGCACACCCAGCCGCAGGCTGAGGTTGACCGCGCCGCGCACCAGAGAATCTCCCGACAGCAGCAGGATCACCAGCCCCAGACCGACAAGAATCCACGGCATCATGACTTGCGCCCTCCGTGGCCGCATTGGCACGGACCCTTGCCGATGCGGAACCGCCCGCATTTCGGACAGCGCGCCGCATCCAGCCGCTTCTGCCCCGGAAAGCGCAGCTTGCCGAACATGGCCAGCACGGCCATTCCCACCAGAAACAGGGCTACGATCTTGATGATCACGTCACAACCCGAAACGCGCGAAGGCCGCGCGCTCCTCTATCCCGGCCAGCACGTCCTGCGCCGCGCCGGACGCAAAGCGCGACCAGAACGGGCGGCGCAGGACATAGCGGCGAAACTGGACCTTGTCGCCGAATTTTTCCTGCATCTTCGGTTTCAGATGGGCCACCCCGTCGATCAGGCCCAGCTCGGCCGCGCGGCCGGCCAGCCAGATGTCGCCGGTGAACAGGTCGGTATCGGTGGCCAGCCTGTCGCCCCGCCGGCCCTTCACTTGCGCGATGAAATTCCGGTGCAGCTCTTCCAGGATCACCTGAAGCTTCTGCACGTCTTCCTTCTTCTCGGGTTGGAACGGATCCAGCATCGACTTGGACCTGCCCGCCGTGTGCACGCGCCGCTCGATCCCCTGCCGCGCCAGAAAGACATGCGCGCCGAAGCCCGACGAAATCACCCCGATCGAGCCGACGATCGAACTGGCATCGGCCCAGATCTCGTCCGCCGCGGTGGCCAGCCAGTATCCGCCCGAGGCCGCCACGTCCTCGACGAAGGCATGGACCGGCACGCCGGTTTCCTCGGACAGATGCCGGATCCGCGCCGCGATCAGCGAGGACTGCACAGGCGAGCCGCCGGGGGAGTTCAGTTCAAGCGCCACCGCCGCCGGCTTGCCCCTGCGAAAGGCGCGCTCCAGCACCGGCGCCAGCGCCGTGTCGGTCAGCGACGCGCGACCGGCCATGCCGATCGCGCCGGACAGGCGCACGATATTCACCAGAGGCGGGTTCTTGATGAACGGCAGGCGGATTTTCATGGGTCCGATGTAGATGCCCCCCCGGCGACAAACAAGGCGCGCGCCCGCAAAGCTTTCGCCACGGAACGCCGAAACGGGCGGCGGTGGGCAAAATTGCAACAGGGTGCGGCCCGGCCCGATGGCGCTGTCAGCGGATCAATAGCTGTATTCCTCGTAGATCCGGCTCAGATCGCCGTTCCATTCGCCGTGATACTTCTCCAACAGCTCGTCCGCCGGGGTCTTGCCGGTCTCCACGCTGTCCTCGAGCGCATGCAGGAAATGGCGTTCGTCCGCCACCATGCCGCCCAGACCGGGGCGCGCCCGCGCCTTGAGCCCCGCGCGCGAGATGTCCAGCGCCCTGGTCGCCAGTTCGGTCATGGTCATGCCGCCCACCTGCGCCTGCAACCCGTGGATCGAGGCCTGCACCCGCCAAGCCTCGCGCGTTTCGGCGTCCCAGTCCTTGACCAGATCCCACGCCGCGTCCAGAGAGGACTGGTCATACAGGATCCCGGTCCAGAAAGCCGGCAGCGCACAGATCCGCCGCCAGGGGCCGCCATCGGCGCCGCGCATCTCGATGAACTGCTTGATCCGCGCCTCGGGAAAGACCGTGGTCAGGTGGTCGGCCCAGTCCGACAGGGTCGGCGTCTCGCCCGGCAGCGCCGGCAGCTTGCCCTGCATGAAGTCGCGGAAGGACTGGCCCAGCGCGTCGATGTATTTCCCGTCGCGATAGACGAAATACATCGGCACATCGAGGGCGTAATCCACCCACCGTTCGAACCCGAACCCGTCCTCGAACACGAAAGGCAGCATCCCCGTCCGCGCCGGATCCAGATCGCGCCAGATCCGCGACCGCCAGCTCTTGTGGCCGTTGGGCTTGCCCTTCCAGAAGGGCGAATTGGCAAAAAGCGCCGTCGCCACCGGTTGCAGCGCCAGCCCGACGCGCAGTTTCTGCACCATGTCGGATTCGGACCCGAAGTCGAGGTTCACCTGAATGGTGCAGGTGCGATACATCATCGCCTTGCCCAGGGCACCGACTTTGTCCATGTAGGAGGTCATCAGCTTGTAGCGCCCCTTGGGCATGACCGGCATGTCCTCGTGCTTCCACTCCGGCGCGGCGCCCAGCCCGATGAAGCCCACGCCGATCATCTCGGAGATGTCCTTGACGTCGCGCAGGTGGTCGTTCACCTCGTCGCAGGTCTGGTGGATGGTTTCCAGCGGCGCGCCAGACAACTCCAGCTGCCCGCCGGGTTCGAGGCTGATATTCGCCCCGTCCTTTTCCAGCCCGATCAGATATTCGCCTTCGTAGATCGGGTGCCAGCCATGCAGGTCGCGCAGCCCTTCCAGCACCGCAAGGATCGACCTCTCGCCGGCATAGGGCAGCGGCTTGTGGGTGTCCTTGCAATAGCCGAATTTCTCGTGCTCGGTGCCGATGCGCCACTGAACCTTGGGCTTGCAGCCTTCGGCCAGGTATTCGGCCAGCTGTTCGTAGCGTTCGATCGGCCCGCCGCCGGACTGGGGAATGGACATGCCCGCGCTCCTGTCACCTCGTTCGTCGGGCAGTCCTGAGCCTTTATGCAGGCGCTGTCAATGCAGCCACTGCACCTGCGGGCGGCTGGGACGGCGCTCCCAGATCACGACCGGGTGAGGCCCCCGGCGGTTCAGTTCCGCCAGCATCCGTTCGGTCCTGAGCCCCGGCAGGGCGGCGAACACGTCGAACAGCGCCTCGGCGCCGGCCGCATTCACGGGGACTCGCAGCGGCGGGCGCCCGGCCTGTTGCAACACCCAGTGCGACGGTTTCGCGCCCGGATCCAGCGTGACGCGCTCGATCTCCGAAACCGCGACCACGCCGCCCGTGAACGGCCCGAAATAGGTGATCTGGCCTTCGTCCACCGTGACGTATCCCGGCCCGCCCCCGTCCATGCGGAACCGCGCGCGCTGGACGCCGATGACGGCCAGGGCGCCGGCAAGCGCGGTCGTCACCCAGCCCACCGCCGCCAGCAGCCCGTAGCCGCTGACCACCCACCACAGGCCCAGCGCCGCCAATCCCGCCGCCGCCAGAACCTCGCGCCAGCGCCACAGCGCCGCTTTCGCCTCTGGCCGGATAAAGCTCATCGCCAGTCCCCCAACGTCATCTGCCACACCGTCATCGCCGCCACTGCCGCCGTGTCGGCCCTCAAAATGCGCGGGCCGAGGCTGACCACATGGGCAAGGGGCAGCGCCTTGAGCCGCGCGCGTTCGCGGTCGGAAAAGCCGCCCTCGGGACCGATCAGGATCGCCCATTTATCGCCGCCCGCCGCGCCCAGCGCCCGGCCCGCGCCGACCTCGGCCTCGTCGCAGAACATCAGCTGCCGGTCGCCGGGCCAGTCGTCCAGCAGCCGATCCAGCCGCTGCAGCTCGGCCACCTCGGGCACATAGGTGCCACCGCATTGCTCCGCCGCCTCGATCGCATGGGCCTGCAGCCGGTCGCGGCGGATGCGGTCGGAATTGGTGAACTCGGTCTGCACCGGCAGGATCCGCGCCGCTCCCATCTCGGCCGCCTTTTCGACAATGAAATCGGTGCGGGCCTTCTTGATCGGCGCGAACAGCAGCCACAGGTCGGGCGGCATCTGCAGGGGCCGGGTCTGCCGCCGTACCGCCAACGTGCCGGCGCGCTTGCCGGCCTCGGCCACCTCGGCCAGCCATTCGCCTTCGCGCCCATTGAACACCAGCACACCGTCACCCGGCCCCAGCCGCATCACGCCAAACAGGTAATGCGCCTGATCCCGGTCCAACGGAACCGATTGCCCCTCGGCCAGAGGGTGGTCTAGATAGAGCCGAACCTTGGCAGTCATGAAAGCCTACATATGCAAGGCAAGGCCCCAGCACCAGATGGTCAGGTCGCGGACGCGGTGTCCGGCAACTGGGTGGATACCCGCGCCCCGGCCTTTGCCCGCCCCTATCTGCGGCTCAGCCGCGCCGATCGTCCGATCGGAACGTGGCTCTTGCTGATCCCCTGCTGGTGGGGGCTGGTGCTGTCGATGCTGTGGACACAGTCGGCCAGCTGGTCCGACGCATGGATCGCGGCGGCCTGCGCGGCGGGGGCATGGCTGATGCGGGGGGCGGGCTGCACCTGGAACGACATCACCGACCGCGAGTTCGACGCGCGGGTGGAACGCACCCGGTCGCGGCCGATCCCGTCGGGGCAGGTCAGCGTGAAACAGGCGGTGGCCTGGATGATCCTGCAGGCGCTGCTGGCCTTTGCGATCCTTCTGACCTTCAACCGCATGGCGATTTCGCTGGGCGTTCTGTCGCTGCTGCCGGTGGCGATCTATCCCTTTGCCAAGCGGTTCACCTGGTGGCCGCAGGTGTTTCTGGGGCTGGCGTTCAACTGGGGCGCGCTGCTGGCCTGGACGGCACATGCCGGCGCGCTGCACTGGCCGGCGGTGATCCTCTATGCCTCGGGCATCGCGTGGACGCTGTTCTATGACACGATCTATGCCCATCAGGACACCGAGGACGACGCGCTGATCGGTGTGAAATCCACCGCGCGGCTGTTCGGCACAGACACCGCGAAATGGCTGAAATATTTCCTGGTGGCGACGGTATCGCTGATGGCCTGGGCGATCATCGAGACGGTCAAGCCGTCGGGTTCGTTCCTGGCGCTGGTGGTGGCACTGGCCGGCCCTTGGGCGATGGGCTGGCACATGGCCTGGCAGCTGCGGGGGCTGGACATCAACGACAACGCCAAGCTGCTGCAGCTGTTCCGCGCGAACCGCGATACCGGCCTGATTCCGCTCATCTTCCTGGTGGCGGCGCTGCTGGCGTGATTGATCCCTCGCCCCACGCCCTGTAAGAGATGAGCCCAACTCACGCACAAAGACACCGCCGCCACATGCGCATTTCCTATATCCTTGCCGTCCTGTCGGCCTTTGTCCTGGCGGCGATCCTGTCGCTGATCGCGGCGCGATTTTCGGTTATGGCGGTCGAGGACGCGACCGAAATCGGCCTGCGCCATGCGTTTGACGAGTCCGGCCTGGAATGGGCCGAGGTCGAGGCCGACGGCCTGCGCGTCATCCTGGCCGGCACAGCCCCCACCGAGGCCGAACGCCTGCGCGCGCTGAGCGTTGCCGGCGGGGTGGTCGATGCCACCCGGATCGTAAACGAAATGGACGTGGTGCCCACCGCCGATCTCCTCCCGCCGCGGTTTTCGGTCGAAATCCTGCGCAACGATGCGGGCATCTCCATCATCGGTCTGATCCCGGCCCGCACCGACCGCGCGGCGCTGGTCGAACACCTGCACGACGTGGCCGGCCCGGACGGCGTGACCGACCTGCTGCAGACCGCAGACTATGACCCGCCCGAGGGGTGGGAGGATGCGCTGGCCTATGCGGTGGTCGCCCTTTCGAAACTGCCGCGCTCCAAGATCTCGGCCAGCGCCGCCGGAGTGACGGTCAACGCGATGACCGACAGCGCCGAAGAGCGCGACGCGCTGGTGCGAGAACTGAACCGCGCCGCGCCGCCGGGGCTGCGGCTGGCGCTGAACATTTCCGCCCCGCGCCCGATCATCACGCCGTTCACGCTGCGATTCGTGATCGACGAGGACGGCGCGCGGTTCGATGCCTGCGCTGCCGACGCCGAAGCAAGCCGCGAACGCATCATCGCCGCGGCGGAAAAGGCCGGGTTGAAGGACCGCGCCAATTGCACGGTGGCGATGGGCATGCCCGCGCCAAGCTGGGTGCCGGCGGCGGAAAAGGCCATCGCTGCGCTGGCGGAACTGGGCGGGGGAACGGTCACGCTCGTAGACACCGACATTTCGCTTGTGGCGAAACAGGGCACCGATCCGCAGCTTTTCGACAAGGTGGTCGGAGAACTTGAATCCCACCTGCCCGAAATCTTCGCCCTGAAGGCCACGCTGCCCGCGCCGGAACAGTCCGGCGACGCGCCCGCGCCCGAATTCACCGCGACGCTCAGCCCCGAAGGGCTGGTGCAGATCCGCGGACGCCTGAACGACGACCGGCTGCGAAAGCTGGTGGACGGCCTCGCCCGGGCGCGGTTCGGATCGGGGCATGTCCACATGGCCGCGCGAGTCACCCAGGATCTGCCCGCCGACTGGCCGGTGCGCGTTCTGGCCGGGGTCGAGGCGCTGTCGCTGTTGCGCAACGGCTACCTGTCGGTGCAGCCCGACAGGCTGACGCTGCACGGCGTGACCGAACATGAAGAGGCAACTGACGCGGTGGCGCGGCTCCTGGCCGACAAGCTGGGCGAAAACGCGGTGTTCGACCTCAGGATCACCTTCCAGCCCCCGCCCGAGCCCGAAGACACCACGCCCGATCCTGAAGCCTGCATCGCGGAACTGCAAGAGGCGCAGAACGATCAGAAGATCACCTTCGAGCCGGGTTCGGCCACGATGACCGCCGAATCGGTTCCGACAATGAACAAGATCGCCGACATTCTGGACAAGTGCGGCGAAATCCGGCTCGAGATTCAGGGCCATACCGACAGCCAGGGCCGCGAGGAAATGAACCAGCAGCTCAGCCAGGCCCGCGCGCAGTCGGTGCTGAACGAACTGCGGGCGCGGCGGGTGCTGACCTCGACCTACGTCGCCAAGGGCTATGGCGAATCCCGCCCGATCGCCGACAACAAGACCGAAGAAGGGCGCGAGGCGAACCGGCGGATCGAATTCCACCTGCTGCGGCCCGAATTGCCCGAAGCCCCCGCCGACGGCGACGCGCCGGGGGCGGATGAGGGCGCCGATGCGACCGAAGCCACGCACGCCGACACGGGCGCCGACACGGGCGCGGACACGGGCGCGGACACGGGCGCTGCGCAAAAGGCCCCCGCATCCGACACACAGGAGACCGAGTAAATGAACCGCACCGAGTTCATCCTGAGCACCGCCGCCATCCTGTTCGTCGCCTTTGCGGTGGGATGGTTTGCCAACTGGCTGGTGCATCGCTTTACCCGCGTGCAGCAGACCGACGTGGCCGATCTGGACCGGATGGCCCAGGAATTGCACGAGGCCGAAGAGGCGCGCGATCAGGCGATCACCTACCTGCAGCAGCGCGAATCGGAACTGACCAACCAGTTGACCCAGACCGAGGCGGAACTGCGCGCCGCGATGGAGGGGCTGCGCGACGCCCGGCAAGAGGCCGAGGAACTGCGCGCCCAACTGGCCCAGGCGCGCAGCGGCAACGCCTGATCGTCGCTAGGGCTTGAAAACGCGGGTGGGGTGCAGCTCGCCCCCCTTGTAGGTGCCGACCGCGACCGCGCGGCCCTGGAACGAGGCCCAAGCCTCTTCGCCATACTCCACGTCCGAAGCCAGCACCATGCCGGGATTGCCGTGCCGCAGCCGCGCCGCGCCCTCGGCGGTGCATTTCAGTTCCGGCAACTCGCCCAGGCCGTCCTCGAGCGGACGCAGATATGCGTCCAGCTCCGGCGTGCGGGCCAGCTCTTCCACCGTCTCGAGGCCGATCGCGTCCTCGACATCGAACGGCCCCGCCCAGATCCGTCGCAGCTCGGTCACATGGCCGTAGCACCCCAGAACCTCGCCCAGATCGCGCGCGATGGACCGGACATAACCGCCCTTGCCACAGGTCATCTCCAGCACCACATGGTCCGGGTCGGGGCGGTCCACCATCACCAGCTCCTCGACCCAAAGCGGCCGCGCGGCGATCTCGACATCCTCGCCGTCGCGGGCCAGCTTGTAGGCGCGCTGGCCGTCGATCTTGACCGCCGAAAACTTGGGCGGCACCTGCATGATGTCGCCGACGAACCGGCCAAGCGCCGCCTTGATCTCGTCATCGGCGGGGCGCTTGTCGCTTTCGGCGATCACTTCGCCTTCGGAATCGTCGGTGTTGGTGGCCTGCCCCAGCCGCACGGTGAAGACATAGGCCTTCATCGCATCGGTCACATAGGGCACGGTCTTGGTCGCCTCGCCCAGCGCCACGGCCAGCAGGCCGGTCGCCTCGGGGTCCAGCGTGCCGGCATGGCCGGCCTTCTTCGCCTCCAGCGCCCAGCGCACCTTGTTCACCACGGCGGTCGAGGTCATGCCCGCCGGCTTGTCGATGATCAGCCAGCCGGAAATGTCGCGTCCCTTGCGTTTGCGTGCCATGTCCTGTCCCAGTTCTGCGTGAGCCGCGCCGCCTACCCCAGCCCGGAGCGCCTGTCAATTCCCGCGCCGCTATTCGCGCGGTTCGACCACGCCCACGATCGGCCCCATCGCAAAGCCGACGTCATTGCGACCGATCCCCGGCGCGTAGAGCCGCGAGATCTTGCCGTCGAAATAGAGCGCGTTCGGAAGGCCCAGCCCGTCGCGGAACAGTCGTCCAAATTCGTGAAAGGTCACGGTGCCCTCGGAAATCGCGAACACCACGCGCCGCCCGTCCGCGCTGGTCCCGACGCCGTTCCGGATATGCCGCGAGGTCGAATCGGGCAGAAACCGCGGGTGCAGCTCGCCGTCGATCACCAGCATCGGCCCGGACTGCGTGGCATGGGTGCAGGCGGGCCTTTCGACAAGATAGCGTCGCGTCTCGATCACGTCGGCGCGGCCGGCGCGAATGCAGAACACGCCGTTTGGCAGCAGGCCGAAATTGCCGGGCCCGGCATTGGGAATGACCCGCATCTGCTCCTGCCCGTCCTCGACGTAATGTCCCACCGGCGAGCGGTCGTCATGATACATGCCCGCGTTCATGGCAAAGGCCAGCCGCAATCCCTGCCGACCCAGCGCCGCCTCGACCGCGCCGAAATGGCCGTAGATGCGCCCCTGGCCGTCCTTCAGGAACAGGCGCAGATCCTCCTGCGCCGCGTCAACCTCGCAAATCGTGTAGCGATTGCCGTCATGGTCGATGTCGCGGCACTCGACCGCCCCCGCCGGACCCGCCAGCGCCAAGGCCAGCAGTCCGGCCCACGCGCGGTTCATTTTTCCAGATCGCGGCGCACGTCGTCCTGTTCGAGCATCCGCCGCGCCTCCTCCAGCCGGTCAAAGGTTTCGTCCAGCTGGAACCGCAGTTCGGGCGAGAACTTCAACCCCAGCTTCTTGCCGATAATCCGCCGCAGTTCGCCCTTGTTGCGGGCCAGCAGTTTCAGCACGCCCTCCTGCCCCTGCCCGCCCAGCGGCAGAACAAAAGCCGTCGCCACGCGCAGGTCGGGAGATGTGCGAACCTCGCCCACGGTGATCGACAGCCGGTTCAGGTCGGGATCATGCACGTCGCCGCGCGCCAGAACCTCCGCCAGAGTGCGGCGGATCAGCTCGCCCACGCGCAACTGCCGCTGCGACGGACCGGGACCGTCATGGAACTTGTTCTTGGCCATGAGGTTCATCTACGCCTTCACCGGGGCTTTGCCAAGCGTGCCGCGATTGTTTAGTGAGCTTGGGCGGAACGTGCAAAGGAACCAGATCATGACACACAAGCCGGGTATCGTCGTCACCGGGGCCTCCGGACGCATGGGGCAGATGCTGATTCGAACCGTCATCGACAGCGGTCAGGCGCATCTCGTGGCCGCGCTCGAACGTCCAGGCCACGGCTGGATCGGCCGCGACCTGGGCGAGGCGATGGGCGGCGCACCCCTGGGCGTCACCGTCACCGACGACCCGCTCGAGGCCTTCGCCCGCGCCCAGGCGATCATCGACTTCACCGTTCCCGCGGCTTCGGTCGAGTTCGCCCAACTCGCCGCCCAGGCCCGCGCGGTGCATGTGATCGGCACGACCGGGTTCACCCAGGATCAGCTCGACCAGCTCAAGCCCGCCGCGCGCCATGCCACCATCATCCGTGCCGGCAACATGAGCCTCGGCGTGAACCTGCTGGTCCAACTGACCCGCCGGGTCGCCGCCGCGCTGGACGAGGATTTCGACATCGAGATCGTCGAAGCCCACCACAACCAGAAGGTCGATGCCCCCTCGGGCACTGCCCTGATGTTGGGCCAGGCCGCGGCCGAGGGGCGCGGGGTCAACCTCTCGGACGTGTCCGACCGGGGCCGCGACGGCATCACCGGACCGCGCCAGCGCGGACATATCGGCTTCAGCGCGATCCGGGGCGGCGACATCGTGGGCGAACATGACGTGATGTTTGCCGCCGCCGGCGAACGCATCATCCTGCGTCACGTCGCCACCGATCGCGCGATCTTCGCCCGCGGCGCGCTCAAGGCCGCGCTCTGGGGACAGGGCAAGCCCCCCGGCGAATACGACATGGCCGATGTTCTCGGGCTCTGAGCCCTTCATCTTGCCGCAAATACTCCGGGGGTGAGGCCCGCCAGGGCCGAGGGGGCAGCGCCCCCTCCCTTCACCCTTCCAGCTTCCGCGCCTCATCCGGCAGCATGATCGGAATCCCGTCCCGGATCGGATAGGCCAGCCCCGCCGCCTTCGACACCAGTTCCTGCCGCTCGGCATCATATTCCAGCGTCGCCTGCGTCAGCGGACAAACAAGCGCCTCCAGCATTCTCCGGTCAAAGGACGGCGCGGCAGGGTGCGTGTCGTTCATTGCAACGATTCCTCTTCGGGGCCGCCACCGCGAATCGAAAATTCCAGCAGCGTGACCAGGGTCTCGCGCCGCGTGGACAGGCACGGCGCTTCCAGCAGGGCCTGTTTCTCTTCCGGTTCGAAATCCAGCAGCATCGACAGCGAATTGATCAGCAATTCGTCCTCGGCATCGCGCAACGTGTCCCAGTCGGTATCCAAGAGCTTTGCCGAAAAGAACCGCTCCAGCAGATCCAGGAACCGGTTCCGGTCAAAGGACGGATCCGTTTCGCTTTCGCCCAGATCCCGCTCGAACCCGGCCCAGGCAACCCGATGGCGGCGATAGGGGGTGAAGCCTTCGATTTCCTCGCCCAGCCGGAACCGGCTCACGCCCGTCAGGGTGACCAGGAACCGGCCATCCTCGGTTTCGGAAAACTGGGTGACGCGGCCCGCGCAGCCGATCCGGTGCAGCTTTTCGCCCGACACCGCCGCGCTGCGCGGCTGCACCATGCCGATCAACCGTTCGCGTGTCTTCAGCACGTCCTCGAGCATCTGCAGATATCGCGGCTCGAAAAAGTGCAATGGCAATCGCGCCCGGGGGAGCAACAACGCCCCCGGCAGAGGAAACACCGGAAGCATGTCCGGCAGATCGGAGTGGTGCAACATGCCGATGATACTAGACCTGAATGGCGTTCAGGCAAATATCATCGAACTCAGCTTGCGCCGGCCGTTCAGAACGATGGGATCGTTCGGCTTGAGCGCCTCGAAGATCGTGAACAGCTGCTTCTTGGCCGCCTCGTCGTTCCACGTCCGGTCCCGCCGGAACAGCTCCAGCAGCTGATCCACGGCCTCCTGCGTCCGGCCATTGGCATAGAGCGCCTGTGCCAGGTCGAACCGGGCCTGGTGGTCGTCCGGGTTGGCCTCGACCCTGGCCTGAAGCTCGGCCACGGGGCCGGCATCGGCGGCCTGTTTGGCCAGTTCCAGTTGGGCGTGCGCCGCTTCCAGTTCCGCTGCATGGCTGATCTCGGCCGGAGCGCCGTTCAGGATCGCTTCGGCCTGGTCCAGATCGCCCATCGCGATATGGGCGCGCACCAGACCGCCATAGGCGGCGGGGTTGTTCGGCTCTTCGCCCAGGATCGCGGCAAAGGTCTGCGCGGCATCCACTGCGGCACCCTGTTCCAGCATCTCTTCGGCCGCGGCGATCGCCTCGGCCATCGCCTCGCCCGGTGCCGCGCCGCCGGCGGCCTTGATCACGCGGTCAATGAAGGCCTTGACCTCGGACGGCGGCAGCGCCCCCTGAAAGCCGTCGATCGGCTGGCCCTTGTGAAAGGCATAGACCGTGGGGATCGACTGAATGCGCAGCTGTGCCGCGATCATCTGGTTTTCGTCCACGTTGACCTTGACCATCCGGACGGCGCCCTTGGCGGCCTTGACGGCCTCTTCCAGCGCAGGGCCCAGCGTCTTGCACGGTCCGCACCAGGGTGCCCAGAAATCGACGATCACCGGCACCTCGTTCGAGGCGTCGATCACGTCGGCCATGAAGGTCGCTTCGCTGCTGTCCTTGATCAGATCACCGGCCGGCGCAGCACCGGCATTTCCCAGAATGTCCATCATCTCTTCGTCTCCAGCGAGGGGTTTGCCCCCTATATGACGCCTGCCTGCCCCGAAACCAAGGGGCGGCGGCCAACCCGACCGTCACAGATCGAAGGTCGCAAAGACCGGCGCGTGATCGGACGGTTTTTCCCAGCCCCGCGCCGCGCGCAGGATCCGGCTGCCGTGACCGGCATTGGCGATGTCGGGACTGGCCCAGACGTGATCCAGCCGCCGGCCCTTGTCGGCGGCATCCCAATCGCGCGCGCGATAGCTCCACCAGCTGTAAAGCTTGCCCTCGGGGATGTCGCGGCGGGTGATGTCCACCCAGCGCCCGGCCTCCTGCGTCTGCCCCAGGTGCTCGACCTCGATCGGCGTGTGGCTGACGACCTTCAAAAGCTGCTTGTGGCTCCAGACGTCGTCCTCCAGCGGCGCGATGTTCAGATCGCCCACCAGAATCGCCCGTTCTGGACGCTCGTCGCGGAACCAGTCGCGCATCTCGCTGAGGTAATCGAGCTTTTGCCCGAATTTCTCGTTCACCTCTCGGTCGGGCACGTCGCCGCCGGCAGGAACATAGAAATTGTGAATCGCCACCCCGTTTTCCAGCCGCGCGGCCACATGGCGGGCATGGCCCAGCCCGGCGAAATCCATGTCTCCCAGATCCTCGATCGGCAACCGGGACAGGATCGCCACGCCATTGTAGCCCTTTTGCCCGCGCGCCACCATGTATGGGTATCCCAGTGCCGCGAAGCCTTCTGTCGGGATCTTCTCGACCGGCGACTTGGTTTCCTGAAGACACAGGATATCGGGCGCCTCTTCCTGCAGCAGTTTCCTCACGATCGGCTCGCGCAGCCGCACCGAGTTGATGTTCCAGGTGGCGATGGTGAATGGCATGGATGCTCCGGTCCTTGTCTCCTGATCGCCGGCACCCTATCCCGGCAAACCGGCCTGTGCCACCGGCCGGCAAGGCATGATGACCAAAAAAAAGGCCGGGCACCAAGCCCGGCCAGGTCCAACAGGGAGGTTGCATGTCACGACCCGGACATGCGCGGGATGAGTTTACCGTAAAGGTGTTTTCGAATTGTTACTTTGATCTCGGTCAAGAAATTTCAACCCAGGACTTCGGTCCAACGCGATAACGCTACGTCACGCCACCAGACGATAGCCGCCCGATTCGGTCACAAGAAGGCGCGCATTTGACGGATCCGGTTCGATTTTCTGGCGCAACCTGTAGATATGAGTCTCCAGCGTGTGTGTCGTCACCCCGGCGTTGTAGCCCCAGACCTCGTGCAGCAGCACATCGCGCGGCACCACGCCTTCGGAGGACCGATACAGGAATTTCAGGATGTTGGTTTCCTTCTCGGTCAGGCGGATCTTGCGGTCGTCCTCGGTGATCAGCATCTTCATCGCCGGCTTGAACGTGTAGGGGCCAAGCTGGAACACCGCGTCCTCGGACTGTTCGTGCTGGCGCAGCTGGGCGCGGATGCGGGCCAGAAGGACGGGAAACTTGAACGGCTTGGTGACATAATCGTTGGCGCCCGCATCCAGACCCAGGATCGTGTCAGCGTCGGTGTCGTGCCCGGTCAGCATGATGATCGGCGACTTGACCCCCTGCTTGCGCATCACGCGGCACAGTTCGCGCCCGTCGGTATCGGGCAGGCCGACGTCAAGGATCACGAGGTCATAGATCGCCTCCTTTACCCGGTCCATCGCGGCGTGACCGCTGTCGGCCTCGAACACGTCGAATTCCTCGGTCATGATCAGTTGCTCGCTCAGCGCGTCGCGCAGATCGTCGTCATCGTCCACAAGCAGAATCTTCTTCGACTGCGGCATGGCTTCACCTCCTGTCACTATGAACCAGATTGGAAGTGCGGGGCGCAACGGCAAGATTTGCTGCAGTTTTTTCACGCCGACGTGTCCGCCGTGGAGGAAATGTTTCACTTTCCGACAATCAGCGCTTAGGTAAGGCGCGACAGACGACCGGAGCCGCCGCATGAGTCTTGCGCCACATATCGACGAAATCCTTGCCCGCGCCCGCGCCGATCTGCGCATGGGGCTGCCGGTGGTGCTGACCGGACAGGGTGGCGCGATCCTGGCCGCCAGCGCCGAAACGCTGCCGCCCGAGCGGCTTTCGGACCTGCGGGCGATGGGCGGGGCGCCGGTGGTGGCCATCACCGCGCGGCGCGCCGAAACGCTCAAGGCGCGCGCCTATGACGGCGACGTGGCGCGCGTGCTGATCCCCGATGACGCCGATTGCGGCTGGATCCGGTCCGTGGCCGACCCGGCCGACGACCTGAACGCACCGATGAAGGGGCCGCTTGCCAGCCAGCGGGACGGCGACGCCCGCCTGCACCGGATCGCGA
Organism: Jhaorihella thermophila; assembly: GCF_900108275.1. GTDB lineage: Bacteria > Pseudomonadota > Alphaproteobacteria > Rhodobacterales > Rhodobacteraceae > Jhaorihella > Jhaorihella thermophila. The sequence continues at coordinate 34,902 of NZ_FNVD01000005.1, read as the reverse complement.
TCGCGCTGGCCAAATCCGCACGCCTGCTGCCGGCGGTGGTGGCCGTGCCGATCGAGGGCGCCGCCGCGCTGGCCGCATCCCACGGCCTGACCCTGATTGACGGCGACCGGGCCGAACCGCTTCTGGGCGAACGCAGCCCGCTGGCCGAGGTGGTCAGCGCCCGCCTGCCGATGGAGGTCAGCGAACAGGGCCGCCTGCACATCTTCCGCCCCGAGGACGGCGGCGAGGAACACTATGCGATCGAGATCGGCCGCCCCGACCGCACCCGCCCGGTTCTGGCCCGGCTGCACTCGGCCTGCTTCACCGGCGACCTGATGGGCAGTCTGAAATGCGACTGCGGCCCGCAGCTGCGCGCCGCCCTGCACCAGATGGGCGAAGAAGGCGCGGGCGTCCTGCTCTACCTCAACCAGGAAGGCCGCGGCATCGGACTGGCCAACAAGATGCGCGCCTATTCGCTTCAGGATCAGGGTTTCGATACGGTCGAAGCCAACCACCGGCTGGGTTTCGAGGATGACGAGCGCGACTTCCGCCTCGGTGCCGACATCCTGAAGGAGATGGGCTTCAGCGCGGTGCGGCTGCTGACCAACAACCCCGCCAAGATCGCCATGATGGAAAGAAACGGAATCGCCGTGACCGAACGCGTGCCGCTCAAGGTGGGCGAAACCGCGCACAACCGCGCCTACCTGGCGACCAAGGCGCGGAAATCGGGGCACCTGCTGTGACCCCGCATGACATGGTGCTGACCCCTTCGGGACTGCGCTATCGCGGGCGCCGCTTCCCCTGCGCGATCGGCCGCGGCGGCATCGCATCCGACAAACGCGAAGGCGACGGCGCCACGCCCGCCGGCCGCCACCACGTCACCGGCCTGCTCTACCGCCCCGACCGCTTGGTGCCGCCCGCGCCTTGGGCGCAACCCATCGGCCCGCGCGATCTTTGGTCCGACGACATGGCCGACCCGGCCTACAACACCCGCGTCCGCGCACCGCACCCGTTTGGCCACGAACGCCTGCGCCGCGCCGACCCGCTCTATGACCTGATCCTGCTGACCGACTGGAACGGACCCGATCCAGTGCCGGGCCGCGGCTCGGCCATCTTCCTGCACCAGTGGCGCCGCCCCCGCTACCCGACCGAAGGCTGCATCGCCTTCCGCCGCGACCACCTGCTCTGGATCGCCGCCCGCGCCACCCCCGGCACCCGCCTGATCGTGCCGCGCCTTGCTTCTTTCTGGTCCCAAATACCCGCGCCGCAGGCACGGCGCGCCAGCGCCGTTCCCGCTCAGCCGTAGTCGCGCTCTCCGAAGATCGCGGATCCTACCCGCACATGGGTCGCCCCCAGCGCGATCGCCTTTTCGAAATCCGCGCTCATCCCCATCGACAGCTCATTCAGCCCGTTCCGCGCCGCGATCTTCGCCAGCAGTGCGAAATGCAGCGACGGTTCTTCATCCACCGGCGGAATGCACATCAGCCCCCGCACCGGCAGATCCATCGCGCGGCACTCGGCCACGAAATCATCCGCCTCGTCCGGCGGCACGCCCGCCTTCTGCGGCTCTTCGCCGGTATTCACCTGGATGAACAGGCCGGGACACGCCCCCCGCTCCTGCGCCAGCCGCGCCAGCGTCCGGGCCAGCTTCGGCCGGTCCACCGAATGGATCGTGGAAAACAGCTCCACCGCCGCCCGCGCCTTGTTGGTCTGAAGCGGGCCGATCAGGTGCAGATCCACGCCCTCATAACGCTCCATCAGGGCCGGCCACTTGCCCTGCGCCTCCTGCACGCGGTTTTCGCCGAACACGCGGTGGCCCTGTTCCAGCACCGCCTCGATCCGATCCAGCGGCTGCACCTTACTGACCGCGATCAGCGTGACCGACCCCGGCGCACGCCCCGCGGCCCTCTCGGCCTTCGCAATCCGCGACTTGATCTCTTCCAGCGACATGTGGCGCCCCCTTCATGGTTCCGCCGCAGGAAAACACCAGATCCGCGCAAAAGAAAAGGGCGGACCCGAAGGCCCGCCCCCAATTCAAACCACCCGTGTGGTTCAGCCGATCAGAAGCTGAAGTACACGCCGGCCTGGAAGGTGTCGTTGTCGTTCGACGCCTTGCGGTAGCCGGTTTCGAACGACGCACCGCCACCCAGGTCATAGTGGTAGTGGATGCCGTAGGAGGTGCCTTCCTGGTTGTTCGAACCGGCAACACCGTCACGGTTGTCGTTACGGCCGTTGGCCACGTCAGCAGCCGAAACCGCGTCTTCGTCGGTCACCCAGACCAGGATGTTCGAGGCCGAACCGATGTCCATGTTGCCATAGAGGCCGAACTTGCCGATGCCGTCGTTGTCGGCATAGGCCAGACGAACGCCGAAGTTGCCGATGTTACCCGACACGCTGGCGACAACCTTGTCTTCCCAGGCGATGTCCGAGCTCTGGGCGCTAACGGCAACCCGCCAGTCGCCGAACTTGTAGGACACCATACCGGCGACACGGTCAACATTGGTCGGGCCGTTGTCGGTCGAATACGAAATGTGGCCGGTGAAGCCGCCCGTCGAATACAGAACCTCGACACCGTTCGCGCCGGCGCCGGCCGAGCTGTAGGCATCCCAGTTGAAGTATTCGCCGTTCACGTTGCTGACAAGCGACACGAAGCCGGCGCCGTCGATACCGGTGCCCGCGGTGCGGGTTTCAAGATACATGCCCGGCGTGTTTTCGATCGCGCCGATGATGTTGCCGACATAGACGCTGATGCCCTGATAGCCGACGAAGAAGCGCGCACCGTTGAACGTGGCACCGCCCGGGGTGTTGTCACGGCTTTCGGCCTGCGCACGGAAGCGAGCGCCGAAGGCAACGCCGCTGTCGGTTTCGGTCGACATGTCGAACTGCAGACGCAGACGGCTGGTGATGGTGGTCTTGGAGATGCCGTTCACGGCGCGGTCGTTGGCGTCGTTGTAGTCCAGACCGAAACGGCCGTAGCCGGAGATCTTCACGTCCGCAGCGGCCATGCCAGCGGTGGCAATCAGCGCGGTCGTTGCGAAGAGAACCTTTTTCATCGTTTTTCCCTCGGTTTCATTCATGACCCCAGACCGGGGAATCCGGTGTGGGTATGTGCAGGGGTTTCGCTCTTTCCCCCCCGTTTTGGCAAGGCTTGCCGAAGGTCGCGCGGCAAAGCGGTCGCGGATGTGTCAGCTTTGCCACAGTGTCGCCCCGGGGCCTGCCGGTCGGCACCGTGGCCCAAGCTTCTCGCCCCGCGCGGGGCGACTGTGGCGCCCTGCGGACAACAGCCCGCTCCTCGTATTGCCCGCCTCCTGCCACGAAAGCCTTGCCCCCCCTTCCCCGCTTGGGTAGGACAGGCCAAGGCAGCAGCGGGAATGCGACATGACGTTTCAAAGGGCCATCGGGGTAGCGATCGTTCTGGCCGCCGGCCTGGGCCTTGCCGGGTGCGGCGGGAACAACAGAACGACGACCAGCGCCGCGGCGCTGAGCGGGGACGAATTCAACGCCAGCCGCAGTAACGATGTCGGCACCTACACTCAGTCGTCAATCTGGGACGTGTTCGGCCCCGGCAAGACCGAACAGACCGTTCAGGTGAACCGGTATCTGTGGGCCGCCTCGCTGGACGTGCTCGGCTTTCTGCCCATCGAATCGGTCGATCCTTTCACCGGCGTGATCGTCACCGGCTACGGCACCCCGCCAGGCGGCGGGCGGTCCTATCGCGCCACGGTGCATATCAAGGATCCGGCGCTTTCGGCGCGGTCGCTGAAGCTGGCGATGCAGACCAGCGGCGGGCGGCCGGCGAACCCGGCCACGGTCCGCGCGGTCGAGGACGCGATCCTGTCGCGGGCACGGCAGTTGCGCATCGCCGACGACAACCTCTAGAAGTTTTCCGCGAACCGCTCTATCACGGCGCCGGGTTCCAGCCCGGCGTTTTCATGTCAGGGGACAGCATCAGATGTCGCGTTACACCGCCGCCGAGATCGAATCGAAATGGCAGCAGGCCTGGGACAAGGCCGGGATCTTCACCGCCCGCCGCACCGTGGACCGGCCCAAGTATTATGTGCTCGAGATGTTCCCCTATCCGTCGGGCCGCATCCACATGGGGCATGTGCGCAACTACACGATGGGCGACGTGGTGGCGCGCTACAAGCTGGCCAAGGGGTTCAACGTGCTGCACCCGATGGGCTGGGACGCCTTCGGCATGCCGGCGGAAAACGCCGCGATGGCCAGCGGAGGACACCCCAAGGACTGGACCTATCAGAACATCGCCGACATGCGCGCCCAGATGAAGCCGCTGGGGCTCAGCATCGACTGGAGCCGCGAATTCGCCACCTGCGATCCCGAATATTACGGCCAGCAGCAGCGGCTGTTCCTCGACATGCTGGATGCGGGGCTCGTCTATCGCAAGAACGCGGTGGTGAACTGGGATCCGGTGGACATGACCGTTCTGGCCAACGAACAGGTGATCGACGGCAAGGGCTGGCGGTCGGGCGCCGAGGTCGAGCGGCGCGAGCTGACGCAGTGGTTCTTCCGCATCTCGGACATGGCCGAGGAACTGCTGGAGGCGCTGGACGGGCTGGAGAACTGGCCGGCCAAGGTGCGCACCATGCAGGAAAACTGGATCGGCCGCAGCCAGGGGCTGGAATTCAGCTTTGAGCGCGTGGACGGGGGCGAGCCGATCACCGTCTATACCACGCGCCCCGACACGCTGATGGGGGCATCCTTCGTCGGCATCTCGCCCGATCATCCGCTGGCCAAGCAGCTGGAGGCCGAGAACCCCGAGGTGGCGGCCTTTGTCGCCGAATGCCGCAAGGGCGGCACCACCGAAGAGGCGATCGAAACGGCCGAGAAGCTGGGATACGACACAGGCATCCGGGTGCGGCATCCGCTGGATCCAAACTGGGAACTGCCGGTCTGGATCGCGAACTTCATCCTGATGGATTACGGCACCGGCGCGATCTTTGCCTGCCCGGCGCATGACCAGCGCGACCTCGATTTCTGCCGCAAGTATGATCTGCCGGTGATCGACACCTTCTTTGCGCTGGACGATCCCAAACCGGTCGAGGACGTGGCCTTTGTCCCGCCCAAGGAACAGAAGGTCCGCTGGGTCAATCACTTTACCGGTATCGACGTCGCCACCGGCGAAGAGGCGATTGCCGCCACGATCAAGCTGGCCGAGGAGCAGGGCTGGGGCCGCGGCGTGACCAAGTATCGCCTGCGCGACTGGGGCATCTCGCGGCAACGCTACTGGGGCTGCCCGATCCCGGTGGTGCATTGCGACGCCTGCGGCGTGGTGCCGGAAAAGCGGGAAAACCTGCCCGTGCGCCTGCCCGACGACGTGAGTTTCGACAAGCCCGGCAACCCGCTGGACCGGCACCCGACCTGGGCGCAGACGACCTGCCCCAGCTGCGGCAAGCCGGCGCGGCGGGAAACCGACACGATGGACACCTTCGTCGATTCGTCATGGTATTACGCGCGCTTCACCGCGCCCTGGGCCGAGACGCCGACCGACATGGCCGAGGCCGATTACTGGATGAACGTGGACCAGTATATCGGCGGCATCGAGCACGCGATCCTGCACCTGCTCTATTCCCGCTTCTTCGCCCGCGCGATGGTGCAGACCGGCCACCTGCCCGAGAAATGCAAGGAGCCTTTCGACGCGCTCTTCACCCAGGGCATGGTGACGCACGAGATCTACCAGACCCGCGACGAGAACGGTCGCCCTGTCTATCACCTGCCCGAAGAGGTGGACCGCGAGAAAGGCGTGCTCCGGGCCACGGGGGAAAAGGTCGAGATCATCCCCTCGGCCAAGATGTCCAAGTCAAAAAAGAACGTGGTGGACCCGGTGCATATCGTCTCGACCTACGGGGCGGACACGGCGCGGTGGTTCGTGCTGTCCGATAGCCCGCCGGAGCGTGACGTGGAATGGACCGCCGCCGGGGCCGAGGCCGCCGCCCGCCACCTGGCCCGCGTGTATCGCATCGCCGCCGAGGTGGCCGCGATGGCGGACGAAGGCGCAAGGCCCGGCGACGAGGCGCTGCTGCGAGACATGCATAAGTGCATCCACGACGTGACCATGGGGATCGAAAGCTTCGGCTTCAACGCGGCGATCGCGCGGCTCTATGCCTTTACCAACACGCTGGCGAAGTCCGAAGCCGGCAAGGACGCGAAGACGCAGGCCGTCAGGACGCTGGCGCAGCTGATGTCGCCGATGACCCCGCACCTGTCAGAGGAAATCTGGGCGATGATGGGCGGCGAGGGGCTGGTCGCCGTGGCGCCCTGGCCGGTGGCCGATGACGCGATGCGGATCGACGACACGATCACCCTGCCGATCCAGATCAACGGCAAGCGGCGCGCGGAAATCAGTGTGCCCAAGGACATGACCAAGGACGAGGTTGAAAAAGCGGCGCTGGCGGTGGACGCTGTGCAAAAGGCGCTGAACGGGGGAGCGCCGAAAAAGGTGATCGTCGTCCCCGGCCGGATCGTCAATGTCGTTGTGTGACCGAAGAACCGTTCTGATGTTGCTGCCGGCGGCGCTGGCGGGGTGCGGCTTTCAGCCCGTCTATGGTCCAGGCGGCACTGGCACGGCCCTTCGGGGCCGTATCCGGGTGGCCGCGCCGGACACCGAAGATGACTATCTTCTGGTGCGCGACCTGGAAACCCGGCTGGGTCGCGCGTCGGTGCCGGAATACCGGCTCAGCTATGACATCGAGACCTGGACGCAGGGGCAGGCGGTGACGTCCGCCAACGAAACCACCCGCTACAGCATCACCGGGCGGGCGAATTTTGCCCTGACCCGGATTGCCGACGAAAAGGTGGTGGCCTCGGGCGCGGTGCAGAATTTCACCAGCTATTCCGCCACCGGGACCACGGTTGAGACGCTGGCCAGCGAACGCGATGCGCGCCGGCGGCTGATGGCCATCCTGGCCGAGCAGATCGCGACCGAGATTCTGACAGGGGCGGATCTTTCGGCATGATCCTGAAAGGGCGCGAGGCCGAGGGCTATTTCGCCCGCCCGGATCCCGACAAGGCGGGCCTGCTGATCCACGGCGCCGATCCGGCCCGCGTGGCGATGAAGCGCCAGCAGGTTCTGGCCGCGCTTCTGGGCCCGAATGCCGAAGAAGAAATGCGCCTGACCCGCATGCAGGGCGCGGATCTGCGGTCCGATCCGGCGGCGCTGCTGGATGCGGTCAAGGCGGTGGGATTCTTTCCCGGCCCGCGCGCGGTGTTCGTGGAAGAGGCCGGCGACGGAAATGCCCCGGCGGTTCAGGCCGCGCTGGCCGAATGGGCGCCGGGGGATGCCCAGATCATCGTCACCGCCAAACAGCTGAAAAAGGGCTCCAAGCTTCTCAAGGCCTTTGCCGACAGCCGCAACGCCTATGCGGTGGGCATCTACGACGATCCCCCGACGCGGGCCGAGATCGAGCGGATCCTGGCCGAACGCGGCCTGCGGTCGGTGCCCGGCGACAGCATGGCGGCGCTGGCGGATCTGGCACAGGATCTGGGACCGGCGGATTTCGCGCAGCTGGTCGATAAGGTGATGCTCTACAAGTTCGGCGATGACTCTCCGCTGACGGTCGAGGAGATCGAGGCCTGCGCGCCGCTCTCCACCGAAGCTGTGCTGGATGACGTGCTGAACGCGGTGGCCGAGGGCCGCAGCGGCGAGCTCGGCCCTCTGATCCGGCGGCTTCAGGCGCAGGGCACCAATGCAACCGGGCTGTGCATAGGTGCGACCCGGCATTTCCGCACACTTTATGCTGTCGCCTCGGCCCCCGGCGGCGCGGCCGAGGGGATCGGGCGCCTTCGCCCGCCCGTGTTCGGCAAGCGGCGCGACCGGATCCTGCGGCAAGCACAGCAATGGGGCGCGCCCCGGCTGGAAACGGCGCTGACCGTGCTGACCGACACCGATCTTGCGCTGCGTTCGGCCGGGCGGACCGCACCCGACATGGCATTGGTGGAACGCGCCCTGATCCGGCTGGCGATGCTGGCCCGCGCTCGGTGAAAGAGGGTGAGCGCCGTCGGGTGACGCTGCGGCCGGCTTGACGTAGCCGGCACCGGTGGGAACGGTGCCCGCCAAAGACGCGAGAGGGAGGCGTTCATGTACAAGGTCTATGGCAAGGCATCGAACCGGGGCTTTCGGATCCTTTGGATGCTCGAGGAAATCGGCGAGCCCTACGAGTTGATCGAGGCCGGCCCGCACGATCCGGCGGTTCTGGCGGTGAACCCCTCGGGCAAGGTGCCGGTGCTGGAGACGGACGGGGCAGCGATTCCCGATTCGACCGCGATCCTGACCTTTCTTGCCGACCGGCACGGAAAGCTGACCTATCCTGCCGGCACGATCGAGCGCGCGCGGCAGGATGCGCTGACTCATTGCATCCTGGACGAGATCGAGAGCCTTCTGTGGATCGGCACGCGGCACAAGTTCACCCTTCCGGAAGAGCGGCGCGTGGCGGATTTGAACCCGAGTCTCAAGTGGGAATTCGATCGCAACATCAAGGGATTGGCCGAGCGGTTTCAGGGGCCGTTCCTGATGGGCGATGCAATGACGATCGCCGATATCGTTCTGACGCACAACCTTAACTGGGCCTTGGGCGCGAAGTTCCCGGTCGAAAGCGGGGCATTGCTGGATTACTCCAAGCGGATGCGGGGGCGCGAGGCCTTCCGGCGGGTCGCGGCAATGGCAAAAGGCTGAGAGTTTGAATGGCCCCTGCGGGGCCATGCCTGCGGCGCGGGTATTTGGGACCAGAAAGAAGCGGGGAGTCGGACCCTAGCCCGGAACCGTTTGCCCAAGCCGGGCTGCGGCTGCACGTCCGGCCCAGCGGCCCGTGGCCAGGCATGCCGTCAGGAGGAAGCCGCCGGTTGGGGCCTCCCAATCCAGCATTTCGCCCGCGCAAAAGACGCCGGGAAGCGCCCTGAGCATCAGCGAGTCGTCAAGCGCGGCGCGGGTGACACCTCCAGCGGTCGAGATCGCCTCGTCGATTGGACACAGGCCCTGGGTTGTCACGGGAAGGGCCTTGACCAGGGCGGCGAGCCGCGCGGGGTCGGTCGGCAAGGGGCGGGCGAACTCCATCAAGAGCGCCAACCGTACAGGATCGAACCGAAGCGTTTTTCGAATGAAGTTCGACCAGCTTGCCTTGCCGCGGGGGCGCGACAGACGGCCGATCACGCGATCCGGGGACAGGTCGGGCGCCAGGTCGACGGCCAACGGGTGGCCTTCGCGCACGCCGCGACAGACGGTATAGATCCCGCCTCCTTCGAGCCCGCGTTCCGTAATCACTGCCTCGCCGCGTGACGTGAACGGGCCGGCGGTAAAGCACACGCCCTTGAGGGGCGCACCACGAAATCGGCGGACGTGATCCGACCAGCCGATCAGCAGGCCGGCATTGGCGGCGGCAAAGGGCGCGACCTCCACACCCCTTTCGATCAGCCACGATGCCCATGCCCCATTTGATCCCAGCCTCGACCAGCTCGCGCCGCCCAGTGCCAGGACCACCGCGTCCGGTTTTACGGTCTGCGTCCCACCGGGTGTATCGAACCGCCAGCCGGGTCCACCCCCGCCGTTCCAGCACCACCGCGTGCGCAATTCGACCCCCAGACCGTCCAGTTCGGCCAACCAGACCCGCAGCAGCGGCGAGGCTTTCTTTACCTTGGGAAAGACCCGACCCGTCGAGCCGGTGAAGACATCCTGTCCCAGTTCGCGCGCCCAATCCTGAACCGCGCGCGGGCCGAACGCCTCTATCATCGGTCGCAGCCAGCCGGCTGCCTCCGCGTAGGCGCGCAGAAACGTCTCGACAGGCTCATCCTTGGTGAGATTCAGCGCCGACTTGCCCGCCATGAGCAGCTTGCGCGCCGGCGATGGCTTGGCCTCGGCGATGACGACGGACACGCCCGCCCGTGCCAGCTCTGCAGCCGCCATCAGACCGGCCGGCCCCGCCCCCACCACCAGCGCGAGCGGCTTGTCATGCCCGGCAGCCTGCGTCACCCTGTTCACACCCTTCCGTTACCCGTGGTTTCGATGACCGATCCAATCTGCCCGCTTTGCAACCGCCCGATCCCGCCCGAGGCCGGTCAGAGCCTGCACCACCTGATCCCCCGGCTCAAGGGCGGCAAGGGCGGGCCGGTGGTTCTCCTGCACGAGATCTGCCACAAGGAAATCCACGCCAGCCTGACCGAAGCCGAGCTGGCCCGGGACTATCACACCATCGAGGCGCTGCAAGCCCACCCGCGGCTGGCAAAGTTCATCGCCTGGGTTCGCAAGCGCCCGCCCACCTTTCGGTCACGGGTGCCAGGACCGCGCCGGAGGCGATAGGATGAAAGGGCCCATGCGACGTCCACCCCCTTCATCTTGCTGAAAATACTCCGGGGGAGCGCGAGGGGGCAGCGCCCCCTCGCATCGGTCGGATTGGCATGGCCAATCCGAAACACGGGTCACGAACAAAGCTCGCGGATACCTGCCGCGATCTCGGGCTTGGCCGCAACCGTAGCGGCAACGATCTCGCGCGCGGTGCCCATCAACGCCTCGGCCTCGACGATCCGGTCCACCAGCCCGAAATCATAGGCCTCCTGCGCGGTAATCTTCTGTCCTCCCATCAGGATCAGCTTGGTCCGCGCAGGGCCGATCAGTGCCGCCATGCGCCCTGGATCGGACGGTTGCGGCAGAAAGCCCAGCTTCATCACCGGATAGAATACCTTGGCCGAAGGCACCGCAATGCGCAGATCGCAGGCCAGCGCCATGCCGATCGCCCCGCCCGCCAGCGTGCCGTTCAACGCCGCGACCTTCAGCGCCGGCAGCGCGGCCAGCGCGCCCGACAGCCGCTCCCACACCGGCGACAGCGCCAGACCGGCCCGCGCCTCGTCCAGGTCCGCGCCGGCGCTGAACACCTTGCCGCGGCCGGTCAGGATCAGGGCCCCCGCCTCATGCGCGTTCTCGGCGATCTCGGCCAGTTCGGTCAGCATCGCCTCGGTCAGCGAATTGGCCTTGTCCGGGCGGTTGATGGTGACGACCCACAGCCCGCCCTCCCGTTCCAGTTCGATCATGCCAAGCCCACCCGTGCGCGAATCGCTTCGTCGCGCAGAGATATTTCCTGACCCACGAAATCATCCGCATCCGGCGAACACATCCAGACCAGCGCCCGCGCCGGCCATTCGGGGGGAACGTGATCTTCCCACGGAATGCGGCTGACCGGGTTGATGCCGGAGGCGGCGATCTCGCGCTGCATCTTCGTGGCCACAGTACCCGGCGAAAGGCCCATGGCGCGGATGCCGTTGTGGCGTTCTTCCAGATCCAGGCAGGCGGTCAGCATCGCCGCGCCCGCCTTTGAGGCGCAATAGTGGCTCCAGGCCTCGATCGGATGATGCGCCGCGCCCGAGCTCACGGTGATGATGGTGCCGCCCCCGGCCGCCTTCATCACCGGCAGCGCCGCGCGCATGCCGTAAAAGACCCCCTTGAGGTTGATGTCCACCGCCCGGCCCCAGCCGTCGGGATCGGCGGATGACAGATGCGAGATCGGCTCGATCACCCCGGCATTGTTGATCAGGACATCCAGCCCGCCAAAGCGGGCCGTGGTCTGTTTTACCGCCACCTCCACCTGGGAATGGTTGGCCACGTCCGTGGCGATGGCAAAAACGCGCTCGCCCAGCTCGGCGGCGAGGTCTTGCAGGCTGTCGGCACTGCGCGCCACCAGAGCCACGTTCGCGCCGGCCGCCGAAAAAGCACGCGCCGCTTCGGCGCCGATGCCGCGGCTCGCGCCGGTGATCAGCACCGTCTTTCCCGTCATGTCCCAGGTCTTGTTCATGTGATTGCCGCTCCTCGTCGTCATTCCGCCCTTGGTGGTAGACGGCACGGGCGGCAAGGTCCAGTCCGGTTCCCCTTGACGCGTCCCTCGCCACAACGGACGATGGCGCCGAATTCATTTGCAAGGGAACCCTCATGTCTCGTGATTTTCTTGTTCGCGGCTGTGCGGCGGTCAGTCTTTATGCCTTCACCTCTCAGTTTGCGTTTGCCGATGTGACCGCGCGGGACGTGTGGTTGGAGTGGAAAGGGTATCTGGAAAGCGTGGGCTACTCGATTTCCGGCACCGAGACGATGTCGGGCGGGGCGCTGACCATCAGCGATCTCGGCATCTCGATGCGGATTCCCGAAGACGCCGGCGCGATGTCGATCGACCTGGGTCAGCTGACCTTTGCCGAAAACGGCGATGGCACGGTGTCGGTCACCATGCCTGAATCCATTCCGATGCGGATCGACACGGTCGATGGCGGCGACAACGTGTCGATGCGATTCGACCTTACCCAGAGCGATGCCGCGCTTTTGGTTTCAGGCGCACCCGGTGACATGACCTATGACTATGGCGCCGGAGAGGTCGGCGTCCTTCTGGGCGAAATCGCGGTCAACGGGCAGAAACTGCCGCCCGAGGTCGGAAGAATGACCGTGACCCTAGGCGACGTTTCCAGCAAAACCCACCTCGAAACCGGGGACATGCGCGTCACCAGCCAGCAGATGACGGCACGAAAGGTGGTCTACGACATGGGCTTCCGGGATCCCGAATCCAGCGAGAACGCGACTCTGAGCGGCGCGCTGGATCAGGTCGAGTTCACGGGAACTGGTTCGGTTCCCGCCCAGATGAACCCCGACGATTTCCCATCCATGCTGGCCGCGGGCTTTGCCGTTCAGGGCAACTACCGCTATGCTGCGGGACAGTCCGCGATGAAGGTCGATGCCGATGGCGAGACCTTTGAATATTCGGGCCATTCGAAGGGTGGCGAAATCACCGTGGCGATGGATGCACGGCATCTGGCCTATGGCGTGAGGCAAACCGCTCCGGTGATGAACGTCACGGCCAGCGAACTGCCCTTTCCGGTGACATTGCAAGCCGCCGAATTGGGCTTTTCCGTCGACATGCCGGTGGCGAAGTCCGACGAACCGCAGCCCTTTGGTCTGGGCCTGACGGTGGCCGACTTCGTGATGCCCGAACAGCTGTGGAGCAGCTTCGACCCGGCGGGCATCCTGCCGCGCGACCCCGCGACCGTCGCCATCGACCTGACCGGCAAGGCGCGGATCCTGCATGACCTGATGGACCCCGCCACTGCGGCGATGCTTGAACAGACCGGAATGCCGCCGGGCGAGCTGCACGCGCTGACGATCAACGATCTGCGGTTGTCGGCCGCGGGCGCCGCCGTGACCGGCAAGGGCGACTTCACCTTCGACAATTCAGACCTGCAATCCTTTGGCGGCGTCCCGCGCCCCGAAGGCACGGTCAAGCTGCAGATCATCGGCGCGAACGGCCTGATCGACCGGCTGATCCAGATGGGGCTGGTCAGCGAAGACGAAGCGATGGGCTTTCGCATGATGCTGGGCATGCTGGCCGTGCCGGGCGACGGGCCGGACACGTTGAATTCGACCATCGAGGTCAACGAACAGGGCCAGGTGCTGGCCAACGGACAGCGCATCAAGTGATCCGGGCCATGCCGGCGAACGCGGCCGCCCGGTGGCGGCCCTCTTTGTTTGCCGTGCCCCTTGCGGGCTGTTGATGCCAAGGCTACCTCGGAGGCGACGAAAGGACAGCAGCCCATGACCACGACACCACAAGAGCTTTGCCATGCCCTTCTGGATGCCGCCCGCCGCGCCGGGGCCGAGGCGGCGGATGCGCTGGTGACATCTGGCAGTTCCCTGTCGGTTCAGGTGCGCAAGGGCGCACTGGAACATGCCGAACGGTCCGAGGCGACCGATCTGGGCCTGCGCGTTCTGATCGGCCGACGGCAGGCGATCGTGTCCACCTCGGACACCCGGCCCGAAACCCTGGCGGCGATGGCCGAACGCGCCGTCGCCATGGCCCGCGAGGCGCCCGAAGACCCTTATGCCGGGCTGGCCGATCCCGACCAGCTGGCGCGCAACACCGATGCCGCAGCGCTGGAACTGGCCGATCCCGCGCCAGAACCCGCGCCGCAGGATCTGCAACGGGACGCGCTGGCGGCCGAGGCTGCGGCGTTGGCCGTGGAGGGCGTCACGCAGGTGTCGGACGCCGATGCGGGCTATGGCCGTCATTCGGTGCATCTGGCGGCGACGAACGGGTTTTCCGGCGGCTATGACCGCACTGTGCGCTGGATTTCCTGCGTGGCGATCGCCGGCGAAGGCACCGGCATGGAGCGCGACCATGACAGCGACAGCCGAACTTGGCAGTCGGACCTGCGCCCGCCGGAAGAGATCGGCGCCACCGCCGGCCGGCGCGCTGCCCGGCGTCTGAACCCGCGCACGCCTCCCACCGGCGCCTTTCCCGTCCTGTTCGACGAACGCATTGCGGGCTCGCTGATCGGGCATCTTCTGGCCGCGGCGAACGGGGCGGCGGTGGCGCGTGGGTCGTCCTGGCTTCTGGACCGGCTGGGGCAGCCGGTTCTGCCGGGCGGGCTGTCGGTGATCGAGGATCCGCACCGGCCGCGCATCGGCGCCTCGCGCCCCTTCGACGCCGAGGGCCTGCCCACCCGACGCCGCGCCATCGTGGACAACGGCGTGCTGACCGGCTGGACTCTGGATCTGGCCAGTGCCCGCAAGCTGGGGATGGAGCCCACCGGCAATGCCGCGCGCGGCGTGTCTTCGCCGCCTGCGCCCGCGAACTGGAACATCGAACTGACCCAGGGCACGGCCAGCCGCGACGACCTGATCCGCGACATGGGCACCGGCCTGCTGGTGACCTCGCTGATCGGCAGCACGATCAACCCCACCACCGGCGACTATTCGCGCGGCGCCTCCGGGTTCTGGGTCGAAAACGGCGAAATCGTCTGGCCGGTCAACGAATGCACCATTGCCGGCAACCTGCGCGACATGCTGCGCCGGATCATCCCCGCAAACGACGCCCGTCCGTGGCTGACCCGCGTGGTGCCGTCGCTTCTGGTCGAAGGATTGACCCTTGCCGGCGACTGACGACCTGACCCTGCTGACCGAGGCCGCCCGCGAAGCCGGACGCATTGCCACCGCGTTCAGCGGGCCGGCGGCGCAGCGATGGGAAAAGCCCGCCGGCGCCGGCCCCGTGACCGAGGCCGATCTGGCGGTGAACGAGATGCTCGAGGACCGGTTGCGCCGCGCCCGACCCGATTATGGCTGGCTGTCAGAAGAATCCGAAGACACCGCCGACCGCCTGACTCGGGACCGCGTGTTCATCATCGATCCGCTGGACGGCACGCGCAGCTTTGTCGAAGGCTCCAGCAGCTGGGCCCATTCGCTGGCCGTGGTCGAAGACGGCGAACCGGTCGCCGCGGTGATCTACCTGCCCGCGCGCGACAAACTGTATGCCGCGCGCAAGGGCGGCGGGGCCTCTCTGAACGGCACGCCGATTCGCGCCTCGGACAAGGCCGCGCTGGAACAGGCCGACATCCTTGCCGCGCGGCCCAACCTTCAGTCCCTGCACTGGCGGAACGGCCATGTTCCCCATTTCTCGCGGTCCTACCGGCCGTCGCTGGCCTATCGCCTGGCGCTGGTGGCGCAGGGGCGCTTCGACGGGATGCTGACCCTGCGGCCCAGCTGGGAATGGGACATTGCCGCCGGCGACCTGATCCTGCGCGAAGCGGGCGCGATCTGCACCGACCGCTCCGGCGCCCCCCTGCGCTTCAACAACCCGCATCCCAAGGTCAACGGCTTGGTCGCGGCGGGTGCCGCGCTGCACCGCCAGCTGATCGAGGCGCTCGACCCCCAGAGTCCAGGCATCCCCGGACAGCCGTGACCCTTGCGCGCCCTGCACCGACCCCGCGCCAGTTGCCTCCGACCCGCGCCGTTCCTACCATCGGCGGGAAAGGCATGGTGATGGAACACAGTTCAGGTCATGAACCGCACCCGGCCGCCTGGGCGCGGCAAGGCCCTGCAAGCAACGCGGGACACGGGGGATGAGCCGTTCGCTCAGCCTTGCCGCCTATCGCGCGCTGTCCCGCCGCAAGTTCCGCGCCTCGCATATCGGGGACATCGAACGACCGGATGGTGAGCTGCTGTGGATGCACGCCACCAGCCAGGACCGGCTGCATGTGCTGTGCAACCTCGCCGCCCGGATCAAGTCGCAGCGCCCCGAGCTGAAGGTTCTGGCGACGGTGGACCAGAGGCGGACGGATTCCTTTTCGCCCAATGGCTGCGATTTGCTGCAGGTTCTCGGCCCGGACCACCCCGACCAGGCACGCCAGTTTCTCGATCACTGGCGGCCGGACATGTGTCTCTGGGCCGGTGGCGACCTGATGCCCAACCTGATCACACAGGCTCGAAGCCGCACCATCCCGATGGTTCTGGTGGACCTGGCCGAGGACGAGGTGCCGGCGCGCCGCAGCCGGTGGATGCCCGACCTCGGCCGGCTGACCCTTGGCTGCTTTCACCAGATCCTGGTCCGCGACGAGGCCGCGGCCGAAGTCCTGCGCAGGGCCGGTTTTTCGTCCGCGCGCGTGCGTGTCGCGGGGCGGCTGCGCACCACGGCGACCCCTCCGCCCTGCAGCGACGATCTGCTGGACGAGCTGTCCGGGGATATTGGCGGGCGCCCGGTCTGGTTTTCGGTCGGAACGCAGCCGGCCGAAGTCGATCTGGTGCTCGAGGCACACCGAAACGCGGTGCGGCTGATCCATCGTCTGCTGCTGGTGATCGACGTCGCCGATCCCGGCGATGCGGTCGGGTTGAAGGATCACATTGCCTCAAAGGGAATGCGCTGTGCCGACTGGGACGATGGCGATCCGATCGGCGAGGAAACGCAGGTCGTCGTGTCGGCCGATCCCGAGGCGCTGGGGCTGTGGTATCGGATCGCGCCGATTACCTTCGTCGCCAGCACCTTCGACCGCCGCCCCAGCGGGCGCAACCCGTTCGAGCCCGCCGCTCTCGGCTCGGCGGTCATTCACGGGCCGCATACGGGCAACTATCCCGATGCCTTTGCGCGGCTGGACGCCATCAGCGCGGCCCGCGAGGTGCGCAATGCCGATCAGCTCTCGGCCCAGGTGGTCGCGCTGTCGGCCCCGGATCAGGCGGCTCGGATCGCGCTTGACGCCTGGAAGGTCGCAACCGAGGGCGCCGAGCTGACCGACGCGCTGATCGATCTGGTTCAGGACATGCTGGACATGCGGGAGGATACCCATGCAGGCCCCTGACTTCTGGAACAGATCGCCCGACCGCCCTGGCTGGCGCGCGCGGCTGTTGTCGCCGCTGGGGGCGCTCTATGCGCGAGCAACGGCGCGGCGGGTTGCCCGCGGGACCGGCGAGGATCCCGGCGTGCCGGTGATCTGTGTGGGAAACCTGAATGCGGGCGGGACTGGCAAGACGCCCACGGTGATCTGGGCCGCCCAGCAGCTGCGCGAGGCGGGGCATGTGCCGCATGTGGTCACGCGCGGCCACGGCGGGCGGCTGAAAGGGCCGGTGCGGGTGTCCGAAACCGGGCACAGCGCGGACAAGGTCGGCGACGAGCCGCTGCTGATCGCCGCCTTCGCGCCCGTCTGGGTCGCCAAAGACCGCGCCGCCGGCGCGCGGGCGGCGGCGGAGGCTGGCGCAACCGTCATCCTGTTGGACGATGGGTTCCAGAACCCTGCCGTGCAAAAGGACTTTTCCCTGATCGTGGTCGATGCCGGCATTGGCTTTGGCAATGGTCTGTGCCTGCCCGCCGGACCGCTGCGCGAACCCGTCGCGGCGGGGCTGGCACGGGCGGATGCGGTGCTGTCGCTGGGCGATGCAGAGGCGCAGGCGCGGTTCACCGCCACATGGGGCCGGGCGCTGAGCGTGCCGCATTTCACCGGCCGGCTGGAGCCGTTGCAGACCGGCATGGACTGGGCGGGCCTGCGGGCGCTGGCCTTTGCCGGGATCGGCCACCCCGAGAAGTTCTTTCGCACCCTGCGCGAGCTTGGCGCCAATCTTTTGCGGGCCGAGCCGCTGGACGATCACCAGCCGCTGACGCCGGCCCTGATGACCCGGCTCGAAGCCGAGGCCAAGCTGCTGGGGGCGCAGATGGTCACCACGGAAAAGGACGCCGTACGGTTGCCGGCGTCCTTTCGCAGCAAGGTCGTGACCCTGCCGGTCCGGTTGCATGTCGGCGACGGGGACCGCCTGCGCGACCTGATGCTGCGGGCCGCCCCGGTTCCCCCGGTCAGCCCTGAAGCTCGGCCTCGATGATGGCCTTGAGATCCTCCCACGGCTGGTTTTCCACCAGCTTTCCGTTGATGATGAAGGTGGGCGTGCCCTGAATGCCGTCGCGCTGAGCGTTTTCCTGATACCATGCCACGAGGGTCTGCGCCTTCTGTCCGTCGCTCAGACAGGCGTCCAGCTTGTCATCGGGGATGCCGGCCAGCCGCCCGATCTTGCGCAGCTTGCCGACGACCTCTTCGGGCGTTTCGCCGCGGGCCCAGTCGGACTGGCCCTTGTAGATCAGATCGGCAATGCCAAAGAACTTCTCGGGCTCGCAGCGCGCGATCATCGCCGCCCACAGGCCGTAACGGTCGAAATAGACATCGCGATAGATGAACCGCACTTTGCCGGTGTCGATATATTCGGCCTTGAGCTTCTTGAAGACGTCTTCGTGAAAGTTCCGGCAATGGGGGCAGGTGAATGAGGAATATTCGACGAAGGTCACCGGCGCGTCTTCGGCCCCCAGCGCCATTTCGACCACGGTGGACGTGTCGATCTCTCCCGCGTCCTGGGCATTCGCGGCACCAACGAACGGCGTGAGCGCGGACGTGTTCGCCGGCTCGCGCCCCATGAACAGGAAGGCCCCCACCGCCACCAGGGCCACGGCGAAGATCGCGGTCAGAATTCGGGTCATGTGAACCCCTTTCTCAGGTTTTCGACTTGGATAGAACGTTGCGGCCCAGGCGTTCAAGGGCGGCGCGCAGATCATCGCTCTTCACGCCATCCGCCGCCTGCGCCGCGCGGGACAGGATCGCCGGATCCGGTGCGGGCGGCGCGGCCTTCGGCCTGTGGGCAAAGGCCGCCTGTCCCTCGGCAAAGCCGGTGGGCGCGGTCTGGGTGATCCGTACCCCGCTGATCGCGTTGTAGCCATAGACGGCGTTCACGCGCTCGCGGATGCGGTCCTTTTGCATCTCGAGCATCGGCGCCTGCGCGCCGGTGGTCAGCACCGTCAGCGTCGCGCCGAACCCGCCCCGCCCGTATGAGATGTTGACCGGTCGGGCGATCGCGGCGATCTCGGGCCCGGCGATCTCTTCCCAATGGGTGAGGACACGGGACACGGCAAAGCCCCGGCTTTCGCCGGCGCGGCGAATCTGGTCGCTTAGAACGGAAGCGGTGCGCTTGAACCCGCGAGTTGTCGATTTTCGTCTCTGCATGGGTGGATTCCCTGCCTGCGGGCCCTATTCTAGTCGCCGCGCCGCCGGGCGCCAGCGAAACCGCGAAACCGGGACAATAAAGATTGCGTGACCTCCCCGACGCACCTGCCGTGACCGCCCGACTGCTGGCGTGGTATGACCGGCACGCACGCGACCTGCCCTGGCGCGTGGGACCGGCCGAGCGCGCCGCGGGGATCCGGCCCGATCCCTACCGCGTCTGGCTCAGCGAGATCATGCTGCAACAGACCACCGTGGCGGCGGTCCGGGACTATTTCCATCGCTTCACGCGGCTCTGGCCGACGGTCGGAGATCTGGCCGCCGCTCCGGATGACCGGGTGATGGGGGAATGGGCGGGGCTGGGCTATTACGCCCGCGCGCGCAACCTTCTGAAATGCGCCCGTATCGTGGCGCGCGATCTGGGCGGGCGGTTTCCGGACCACTACGAGGATCTCCTCGCCCTGCCCGGCATCGGCCCCTACACAGCCGCCGCGATAGCCGCGATCGCCTTCGACCGGCCGGAGACGGTGGTGGACGGCAATGTGGAACGGGTGGTGGCGCGGCTCTTCGATGTCCCGGAGCCCCTGCCCCGCGCCAAGCCCCGGCTGAAATCGCTCGCCGCGACGCTGACCCCGGATGACCGGCCCGGAGATCACGCCCAGGCGATGATGGATCTGGGCGCCACCCTCTGCACGCCCAAGTCGCCCGCCTGCGGAATCTGCCCGCTGCGTGATCCCTGCCGCGCCCGCGCCGCCGGGACCGCCGCCGACCTGCCGCGCCGCGCGCCGAAAGAGGCCAAGCCCGTGCGCCGCGGAATCGTCTATGTCGCGCAAAGAGCCGATGGCGCGCTGCTGCTGGAACGCCGCCCGGACAAGGGACTGCTGGGCGGGATGCTGGGCTGGCCGGGCTCGGACTGGTCCGACGCACCGCGGGACCGCCCGCCTTTTGCCGCCGACTGGAAGACCCTTCCGGGTGAGGTGCGCCATACCTTCACCCATTTTCACCTGATCCTGACGGTCAGGACCGCGCCGCTGCCGCAAGACACGCTCCCCGCCGGGACCATCCTGATCGCGGCGCGCGACTTTCGTCCCTCGGACCTGCCCACGGTGATGCGCAAGGCCTACGATCTGTGGCGCAGGCGCTGACCCCATTTTCATTCGCCCGAGGCTTGCGTAAACTGCCGGCCAGGGAATTGCATCGAGGACCACCGGAATGATCCGCGCCGAACAGCTCTCGGACTGGAAGATCGCCTTGCCCTACTGGATGTCCTTCCTTCTGGTGCCAATCATCTGGTTTTCTGCCACAAAGGGCGGCTGGTGGGTGCTTCTGACACCGGTCGTGACCTGGTATCTCTTCGCCGCGCTTGATGCGGTTGCGGGGCTGAACACCGAGAACGCCGACCCCGACGCGCCGGAAGAGGCGCTTTTCTGGTATCGCCTGCTGCCGATGCTGTGGGTTCCGGTGCAGTTCGTCACGCTTTTCGGGCTGATCTGGTATGCAACCCGCGCCGGCCACCTTTCGGCACTGGAAAACATCGGGCTGTTCTTCGGCGTCGGCGTCCTCACCGGGACCGTGGGCATCAACTACAGCCACGAACTCATGCACCAGAAAAGCCGCGAAGAGCGCTGGCTGGCCGACATCCTGCTGGCGATGGTGCTCTATTCGCATTTCCGATCCGAACACCTTCTGGTCCACCACCCCCATGTCGGCACCCCGCGCGACCCGGTCACCGCGCGCTACAATGAAGGCTTCCACCGCTTCTACCCGCGCGTACTGCGGCAATGCCTGGCCTCGGCCTTCCGGGCGGAGAAGGAACGGCTCGCCCGCAAGGGGCTGCCGTGGACGCACCCGTCCAACCCGTTCTTCCGCTATTGGGCGCTGCAGGGCGCGATGCTGTTGCTGGCGCTGGCGCTCGGCGGCTGGGCCGGGCTGGGGCTGTTCCTGCTGCAGGCGGGGGTGGCGGTCTGGCAACTGGAGCTGGTGAACTATGTCGAACATTACGGCCTGACCCGGAAACACCTGGGCGAAGGCCGATACGAACCCGTCCGGCCGCATCATTCCTGGAACGCCGCGCACCGGACCTCGAACTGGCTGCTCATCAACCTGCAGCGCCATTCCGACCACCACTACAAGCCCGACCGGCGCTTTCCCCTGCTGCAGAACTACACCGAGGCGCAGGCGCCGCAGCTGCCCTATGGCTACCCGGTCATGACCATCGCCGCGATGATCCCCTCGCTCTGGCGCAAGGTGATGAACCCGCGCGTGCGCAAGTGGCGCGAGATGTATTACCCCGAGATCACCGACTGGCGGCCCTACAACAAGATGCAAACGCCGATGCCGGGCCGCGGCTGAGACGCGAACCTCCCGCTTCTTCATCTTGCCCAAAATACTCCGGGGGAGGCGCCCGCAGGGCGACGGGGGCAGAGCCCCCATGCACCGCCGGATCCCAGGCTGTCAGGCGTGGGTCCAGATCGTGATCCGCTTTTCGATGCCGCGAATCTGCTGATCGGGCAGGCGCACAAGGCCCTCGAGGATATCCAGCCTGTCCCCGGATTCCCGAATCACCTGCGCGCGCAGATCGTCGCTGATGACCAGTCGCACCTTGTAGTTCCGCGTCAGCGCCTCCAGCCGGCTGGCAATATTGACCGTGCTGCCGATCACCGCGAATTCCAGCCGATTGCCGCCGATGTCTCCCAGAACGGCCGGTCCATAGTGAACCCCGATCCCGGCAAGGATCTCCTCTTCGCCCCGCCGGCGGCGTTCGCGGTTCCAGTGGTCCATCGCCCGCACCATCGCCCGCGCGCAGGCCAGCGCATTGGTGGCATCGTGGTCCCCCGCAACCGGCGTGCCAAAGGTCGCCATCAGCCCGTCGCCCAGATACTTGTCCAGGGTGCCGCCGTGGCGGAACACCTCGGCCTCCATCCGGGCGTGGAAACCGCGCAGGGTCTGGATCACCTCCTGCGGGTCGCGGCCCGAGGCAAAGCGCGTGAAATCGACGATATCCGCGAACAGCACCGCGACGTCCTGTCGCCGCACCTGCTTCAGCGGCTCGTCATTGTTCGACAGCTCCTCCACCACGTTGGGCGAAAAATAGCGCGACAGGTTCGCCCGCTCCCGTTCCAGCGCCGCGTTGGTCATCAGCAGCGTGTTGAACCGGCGCACCGACACGCCCAGCGTCACCGCCACCAGTATGAAGACCAGCATCTCCTGAATGCGCAACTCGATCCAAAAACTGTTGGGGTCGAGCATCTCGGCCATGAAGGGATAGTCGGCCAGCGCCCATGCCACCGCCTCGCTGAGACCGGGAAACGGTGTCGAAAACCACCAGGCGGCCAGCAGGCCCAGCGCCCAGATTGCCGCCGTCAGGTTGCCCATCATGATCACCGTCCGCCAGGAATAGGCCAGCGTCGCCCCCGACAGCAGCACGAAGAAATAGATGAAGTTTTCGAACCGGTATTGCATCGCAACCGGCATGTCGGCGGTGCTGAAAGGGTTGGGCGCGACCATGCCCACGGTCATGATTACCAGGTCCAGCAGGATCAGCGCCAGTTCCAGCCGCGACCGGCCGACACGGGCGACACGCAGCATGAACCAGCCGTTCAGCGCAACAAGCGCAAGAATGAAATGATAGTAGAGAACGCTCCACTCCGGATAGGCCACGACCAGAAACACCGCGATCAGCGCCATCGCGATCCAGCGCGCCCGCACCGCCAGAACCATTCCTTCGCGCTTGTGCCGTTCAAGCGCGGCTTCGGTATACTTGTTCTGAACGGTTGCTTTCGTTTCGAACCGGTCGGCAAGCCGGAATCCGCTGCGCGGCGTGATCGGGGTATCCGTCATATTCCAATATCCTTATATGACTGAAAGGCAGATATACCGCTCCGGCGCGGAATGCACCCCCTGACGGTCAGAAAATAGGATTTGCGCGAAAAGGAAAAAGGCCCCGCCGGACATGGCGGGGCAGGTGTGGTGCCCGGCGGCTGGCCTTGGGCACCGGCGGTATTTCGTCGGAAAATGCGATGGAGCGCGCGTCAGTTGCGCATCTCGGCGCGGATCTGCTGGCGCAGCACGTCGATCGGCACGAACTTGCCGTCGCGGTTGAAGCACCAGTAGGTCCAGCCGTTGCAGCTGGGCGCGCCTTCCAGATGTGCGCCGACCTGATGGATCGAGCCCTTGATGTCGTCACCCACCAGCGTGCCGTCGGCGCGGACCTTGGCCTTGTGCCGGCCGTTCATGCTCAGCAGCTCTTCGCCGGGGCGCAGCATCCCGCGTTCCACCAGCTGGCCGAAGGGCACGCGCGGCTCGGCGCGCTTGGACTGGCTGACCTGCAGCGCCTCGCGGTCGAACTTGCGGATCCTGGCGATGCGTTTCTCGGCGACCTTGCGATAGGCTTCCTCGCGCTCGATCCCGATCCATTCGCGGCCCAGCATCTTGGCCACGGCGCCGGTGGTGCCGGTGCCGAAGAACGGATCCAGCACCACGTCGCCGGGATTGGTGGACCCCACCAGGATGCGATGCAGCAGCGCCTCGGGCTTTTGCGTCGGGTGCGCCTTGTCGCCGTTTTCGTCCTTGAGCCGTTCATGCCCGGTGCAGATCGGCAGCACCCAGTCGCTGCGCATCTGGACACCTTCGTTGAGCGCCTTCAGCGCCTCGTAGTTGAAGGTATATTTCGCGCCCTCTTCCTTGCTGGCCCAGATCATCGTCTCATGCGCGTTGGTGAACCGCTTGCCGCGGAAATTCGGCATCGGGTTCGACTTTCGCCAGATCACGTCGTTGAGGATCCAGAACCCCGCATCCTGAAGCGCCGCGCCGACACGGAAGATGTTGTGATAGCTGCCGATCACCCAGATCGCCCCGTTCGGCTTCAGCAGACGTCGCGCCGCACGCAGCCATTCGCGGGTGAACTTGTCATAGGCGGCAAAGGACGAAAACTGGTCCCATTCGTCATCCACTGCATCCACCCTGGAATTGTCGGGGCGGTGCAGCTGACCCTTGAGCTGCAGGTTGTAGGGCGGATCGGCGAAGATGAGATCGACGGACGCCTCGGGCAGACTGTTCATCACCTCGATGCAGTCACCCGCAAGAATAGTGTTCAGGGGGAGCGCAGCCGGCCCCCGTGTAACGGTCTTGGTCATTTCTCTGCCTCTTCGTCCCGGCGCGTTTTCGCGCTCGTGTCATTGAGGACAAAAATGATTCAAAGCCGAATCGTCGTCAATTTCTTTTTTGAATCAGTCACTTACTGTTTTTTCTTGATACAAGATATTGTGGACCGGTTTGAAAGAACGCCTATGATGTGGGGTGACCCCAAGATTTTGAAGCGCCGCGCGATGGGCCTTGGACGGGTATCCGGCGTTGGTTTCCCAGCCATAGCCCGGGAACTGTTGCGCCAAGTCCACCATGATCCGGTCACGCCATACTTTCGCCACGATTGACGCCGCCGCGATCGACAGCGACCGGGCGTCGCCCTTGACCACGGCGCGGGCGGGCAGCGTCAGGCCGCGCGGGATCATGTTGCCGTCGATCAGCAGGAAATCGGGCTGCGGCGACAGTGCCGCGACGGCGCGTTCCATCGCCAGATGGCTGGCGCGCAGGATGTTGAGCGTGTCGATCTCCTCGACGCTGGCATGGGCGACGGCGACGGTGGCGCGCGCCTCGATTTCGGCGGCCAGCGCCGCGCGCGCCCGAGCCGTGAGTTTCTTGGAATCGTTCAGCCCGGCGGGGATGTCGTCGGGGTTCAGGATCACGGCGGCGGCGCTCACCGGACCGGCAAGCGGACCGCGCCCCACCTCGTCCACGCCGGCGATGCGCAGATACCCCTGGGCGCGGGCCTCTTGTTCCAGGTTGTAATCGGGGGTGTTCATGGGGTCTTGCTGCCCGATGCATCCCGACCGTGCAAGCACAAACCCGCCAGCGCAAAACGGGGGCCGCGCGGACCCCCGTCTGGCCGGATCGCTCCGGCCGGCCTTTTGCCGACTGCTCAGTTGCGGCTCAGCCTGTAGCCTTCGTTCAGCAGGCAGTTGACGCCATAGCCCTGACGCAACCCGCGCCGGGTCCAGTCCTGCCGGTAGCATTTGGACGGCAGCGAGCGGGTGTGGTCATAGTTGCGCTCCAGACAGCGCCGACCCAGCCGCAGCCGGGTATCGCCGCGCGGACCGACCTGGCGCAGGCACTGGCGCGGCAAAGTATAGCGATGAAACCGGGGCGGCAGCGGGCGCGGCTTCCAGCGCGGCTGAACCGTGGCGCGCGGCGGGGCGTTGCGCGACACCGCGATCCGGACGCGTTTGCGCTTGTTGTGATCGTTGATGGCAAGGCCGATGATGGCCAGCGCGGTCAGCCCGGCAAACAGCCTGGCCGTATCGGAATCCGCGCGGGCCGGCGTCCCCGCCGAAATTCCGGTCACGGCGATGGCGGCCGAAACGATGAAGGCAATGAACTTGCGGTGCATGGGGGGACTCCT
Organism: Jhaorihella thermophila; assembly: GCF_900108275.1. GTDB lineage: Bacteria > Pseudomonadota > Alphaproteobacteria > Rhodobacterales > Rhodobacteraceae > Jhaorihella > Jhaorihella thermophila. The sequence goes on along the minus strand of NZ_FNVD01000005.1, from coordinate 9,191 downwards.
TTTCCCGGTGTTTCGGTTCGGACGGCTGCGTCCGATGACGGGTTCAGCCTCGCCCCCCTGCCGGAAGACAGGCAATAACGGCCCCCTGTTATCCGATATCAGGCCGCCCAAACCCCTGCGGTTATTGAATAACGCCCCCGCAAGGCGCAGGATGACGGCATGAGACAGATCATCCGCACCCTTGCCGCCGCCGCCCTGATCGCGGCCGCGGGCCAAGCCCCCGCCGCCGGCTGCTATGCCGACTACAAGGCCAAGCGCGACAACCCGCTGCGCCTGCATTACGGCGTGATCGAGCTGCACGGCGAATGCACGCCCGCCAACGCCCGGGCCGAAGCCGCCGCCCGGTTGAGGGCGCAGGGCTGGACGCTGCTGAGCATCATTTCGGTCTTTGGCCCCGAGGGGCTTGAGGAAAGGAAGGCTAATGCCGGACCCTACTATCTCCGTTACTGAGGCGCGGCAGTCGGGCAGCCGCATCGTCGCCTTCGGCATCGCCGCCATCGTGGCGATCCTTGGCGCGGCGGGGGCGCTTCTGCTGCTGACCCTGCCGGACGCCAACGCCTTCAACGCGCGGGTAGAGCGGCTCTTCGTGGAAAACGACCTCACCACGCAGGCCGAGATCAAGCTCCTGGAGATCCTCGCCCAGTCCGGCACCGCCTTTGCCGACACGCTGGCGAGCTACCGGATGGTGATCTTCGTGCTGCTGGTCTTTGCCGCCGCCATGATGATCGCGGCGCTGGTGTTTCTGGTGATGCTGGTGACGCTCAACCGCCGCATGGGCGAAATCGAACGGTCGGGCATTCAGGTGACGTCGCTGCTCATCAGTCGCGAGGAAAACACGGTCTATCTCAACAACCTCGAATTCAAGCTGACGGCGGCGGCGATGGAGACGCTGTCCGTGCTGGCCGAGGCGCGGATGGACGACGACGTGCTTTCGGGCGCCGAGATCGAGGCGATGGTGTCGGGCCGCGACCCGGCCGACTGCGACGAGGCAGCCGGCGCCACCCGGATCAAGCGGCTGAGGGATACGCTGGGCAACCAGATGGTCAGCGCGCTGCTGGTCAAGAACATCGCCAGGCGCGGCTACATGCTGGCGATCGAAAAGGATGTCATCCGCATGGTCTGACCGTCAGTAATTCGGCGCCGATTGCGGCAGCGTTCCCAATCCCGGCACCGGCTGCGCGCATTGGCACCGGGCGCGGTTTTCATACAGGATCTCGTCATGCAGCGGCGGGCAGTAGCCCAGCGCGACCGCCTGTCCCTGCGCGTTCACCCAGTGACTGTTGGACACGACCGGAATCCCGCAGGCGCGGGCGCAGATGCAGTCCTGGCTGGGCGGCGGGACGGACGTCTCCTCTTCCTGGCAGGCAGAGATCAGGGCGGTGACGGCAAAAAGGGCGATCAGGCGAAGGAACGGCATGGCGGCAGTCTGGCCCGTGCCAGATGGGTTTTCCACGAAAATCGTCACCGTCCGTAACATTCGGGTCAACAATCCGCAGCCCCGGTTGGAAATCTCGTGCCGCCACCCCAGTTTGCGGTGCAGATACCGAAACGCGGATTGGACCCGATGAACCTTCACGCCCCGACCGACGCCTATTCCATCGACATCCAGCCCCTGCCCGGACAGGTGGTCGCCCGGCGCGGCGACATCGTGCTGGCCGCGTCCACGCGGGCCAGGGTGATGTATGAAACCCGTCTCCCGCCGACCGTCTATTTCCCGCCCGAGGACGTGCGGGTCGAACTGAGCGAGCCGACCGAATTGCAGACCTTCTGCCCGTTCAAGGGCACGGCCAGCTATCGCGACGTGATCCTGCCCGATGGCGCGCGGCTGAAGAACGCGGTCTGGAGCTATGAGGACGCCCTGCCAGAGGCGGCCGGGATCCGGGGTCATTTGGGCTTCATGCCCGGCGTCTGCACCAACATCGACACCGGGGATGCGACGATTGGGGGGACCACGACCGGCAACATCTCCGGGCCATTGGCGGACTGGCTTCTGGCCGACGCGGCGCGGATCGGGACGCCCGAGGATTTTACCCGCACCTTCGCCCACAAGCTGCGCGAACAGGGCGTGCCGGTGACGCGGCTGGGGGTGATGATCTGGTCGCTGCATCCCCAGATCATCGGCAAGAACTTCGTCTGGACCGCCGAGGATGACGAGGTATCCACCTTTGCCCCCACCTACGAGATGCACGACAACCCGGCCTTTCTGAAAAGCCCGCTGCGCTATGTCTCCGAGGGCCTTGGTGGTGTTCGGCAGAAGATCGACGCCGATTACCGGCACAACAGCTTTCCCATCATCGAAGATCTGCGCAAGAAGGGCGCAACCGACTATGTCGCCATGCCGCTGACCTTTTCCGACGGCCAGCGCAACGTGCTGACGCTCAGCACCGACGCGCCGGGCGGGTTCACCACCGCCGATCTCGGGCTGGTGTTCGAATGCGCCCCGGCGGTCAGCCGGTTCTACGAAGTCTTCACCCTGCGCGAAAACGCCCGCACCCTGCTGGAGACCTATGTGGGCAAGCGCACGGGCGAAAGGGTGCTCGAGGGCCGCATCCGCCGCGGCGAGGGCGACGAGATCGACGCCGCGATCATGTTCTGCGACCTGCGCAGTTCCACCGCGCTGCAAGAGCAGCTGGGGCGGGATGCCTATATCAACCACCTCAACGAGTTCTTCGAAGTCACCTCGGACATCGTGCGCGACAATGACGGCGAGGTGCTCAAGTTCATCGGTGACGCGGTTCTGGCCGTGTTTCCCGCCGACCATGACGCCGACGGCGCGCGGGCGCGGGCGCTGCAATCGGCCGAGGCCATCGCCGAACGGTTGGCCGGCGCGGGGGCGGACCCCTGCACCCATCCCTGCGACTGCGCCATCGGTCTGGCCTATGGCCGGGTGACCTATGGCAATGTGGGGTCGCGCGACCGGCTGGATTTCACCGTGATCGGACAGGCCGCCAATATCGCGGCCCGGCTTTCTGACCATGCAAAGAAGGCCGGCACCCGGATCGTGGCGACCCGCAACGTCCTGGGCGACAGCCCCGAGGGCCGGCCCCTGGACGATCTGGCGCTGCGCAATGTCTCGCGCAGGGTCGAAGCCTATGCGCTGGGCGCGAACGCCCCCGTAGAGCCCGCAACCTGAGGGAGCTTTTGCGGGCTGCGATCATCCGGCGTTTTCCTCGGCGCGGCCTGGGGGTATGTCGGTTGCGACCGCCGGCATGTCCGGCCAGCACGAGGACCTACGCCCCATGACTACCACCCTGTTCGGCCTGCCCCCCGTCCCCGCCATCCCGGTGGAGGGCGAAACCGCCGCCTACCCGATCGGGCGGATCTTCTGCGTCGGGCGCAACTACGCCGCGCACGCCGCCGAGATGGGCGGCGAGGTGGACCGCGAGGCGCCGTGGTATTTCACCAAGACCCCGGCCAACGCGGTGCTCAGCGGCGCGGTGCTGCCCTATCCGCCGGGCACTTCGAACCATCACCACGAGATGGAACTGGCGCTGGCCATCGGCGCGCCGGTGTTTCGCGCCGGCCGGGAACAGGCGATGGCTGCGATCTACGCCTATGGCTGCGCGCTTGACATGACGCGGCGCGATCTCCAGCAGGTCGCCAAGGACAACCGCCGGCCGTGGTCGCTGGCCAAGGATCTGGAGGGCGGCGCGGTGCTGGCGCCGATGAAACGGGCCGCGGATTTCGGGGCGGTGACGAACCAGCGCATCCATCTTGAGGTGAACGGAGAGACCCGGCAGGACGCGACGCTCGCCGAAATGGTCTGGACCGTGGACGAGATCGTCAGCCACCTGTCGCACTACTACCACCTGCGCCCCGGCGACGTGATCCTGACCGGCACGCCGGCGGGCGTGGGGCCGGTGCGTCCCGGAGACGTGATCACCGGCGGAATCGACGGCCTGGCTCCGGTTCGTCTCAGCCTGACAGATCCCGAGTGAAAAGCGACGCTTTGCGCCCCCAAAGTGCCGTTTGACGGGGTTGCGATCTGCCGCCGTCATAGCCAAAACGAAACGACAAAGCGGCGAAAGTTTTTGCAGCCCAAAGCCGCGCGCGGGCTATGCTCGCCACCAACGGACCAACCGGAGGACCGAACATGACCACTCGCAGAACTCTTCTGGGGATCGCCGGGGCGGCCGCGCTGGCGGCGCTCGCCACGGGGCTGAGCGCGACCTCGGCGCGCGCGCAGGAGGTGACGCTCAAGCTGCACCAGTTCCTGCCGGCGCAGGCCAACGTGCCGAAACTGATCCTCTATCCCTGGGCGGATCGAGTCGAACAGGCGTCCGGCGGGCGCATCAAGATCGAACGCTATCCGTCGATGCAGCTGGGCGGCAAGCCGCCGGAACTGATGGATCAGGCGATCGACGGCGTGGCCGATATCGTCTGGACCGTGGTCGGCTACACGCCCGGCCGCTTCCCCCGGACCGAGGTCTTCGAACTGCCCTTCATGATGACCAACGCCGGCGCGGTCAGCCGCGCCTATTGGGAGATGTTCGAAGAGCACATGAAGGACACCGAGTTCAAGGACGTGCATGTCCTTGGCACCTGGGTGCACGGGCCCGGCATCTTCCACACGGCCGAGCCGGTCGAGACACCCGCCGATCTGCAGGGGATGAAGATCCGCGGCGGGTCGCGGTCGGTGAACGCGCTCTTGACCAAGCTGGGCGCGACCCCTGTCGGCATGCCGGTGCCCGCCGTGCCCGAGGCGCTGTCCAAGGGCGTGATCGACGGCACCACCATACCGTGGGAGGTGACCGGCGCGCTGAAGGTGCCGGAGCTTGTCCAAAACCACACCGAATTCACCGGCAAGGCGCTTTATACGCTGACCTTCGTGTTGGCTATGAACAAGGAAAAATACGAAAGCCTGCCGGATGATCTGAAAAAGGTGATCGACGACAATTCGGGGCTGGAATTCTCGGTTTTCGCCGGCACCACGCAGCAGGCGGCCGATGCCCCGGCGCGCGAGGCGGCGCTGGATCTGGGCAACACCATCATCACCATCGACGAGGCCGGCACCGAGGAATGGCGCAAGCTGGCCGCGCCGATCTATGACGAATGGGTTGCCGACATGAAGGAACGCGGCATCGACGGGCAGGCGCTGATCAACGAAGCCCGGGCGCTGATCGACAAATATACCGCGTAATGGGCCGAGTGGCCTGACGAGCCGCGGCGGCAAACGCCGCCGCGGCCTTTGCCATCGCGGGGGACGGGCGAGGACATGTATCGTTTCATGATGCGTCTGGCGCGGTTCATGGCGGCGCTGGGTGGCGCGGTTCTGACCTTTCTGATCCTGCTGACCTGCGTCTCGATCGCCGGGCGGCTGCTGAACGGAATCCTGCACAGCGACGCGGTGCAATCGGTCGCGCCCGGTTTCGCCAATTGGGCCATCGGGATTGGCATCGGCCCCGTGAACGGCGACTTCGAACTGGTCGAGGCCGGCGTGGCCTTTGCCATCTTCGCCTTCCTGCCGCTGTGCCAGATCACCGCCGGGCACGCCTCGGTCGATGTTTTTGCCAGCATGTTTCCCAAGGGCGTGAACCGCTTTCTGCGCATGGTGACCGAAATCGTCTTTGCCGCCGTTCTGGTGCTGATCGCGGTGCAGCTGGCGCAGGGAATGCTGGCCAAGATGAAGCACGGCGAAACCTCGTTCCTGCTGCAATTCCCGGTCTGGTGGGCCTATGGCGCCAGCCTGCTTGCGGCAACCGTCGCCGCGCTGGTCGGCCTCTACATGGCCGCGATCCGCACCTATGAATTCTTCACCCGCCGCATCGTCATCTGGGACGGCGTGGAGGCCGAATGATGACCCCCATCGAAATCGGTATCGCTTCGTTTCCTGCCCTTCTGATCCTGATCTTCCTCCGGGTCCCGATCGGCCTTGCGATGTTCGTCGTGGGGCTCACGGGCCTTGTCTGGGTCACCGGTGGCTGGCAGGTGGCGCTGGGCCGGCTCAAGCATGAAACCTATACGACGTTCTCCTCGTATTCCCTGTCCATCGTGCCGATGTTCCTGCTGATGGGACATTTCGCGACGCTGGGCGGCATGTCGAACGCGCTGTTCAAGGCGGCCGAGGGTTTCCTTGGCCACCGTCGGGGCGGGGTGGCGATGGCCGCGATCGGCGCCTGCGCAGGCTTCGGTGCGATCTGCGGGTCGTCGCTCGCCACGGCAGCCACGATGGGCCGCGTCGCCCTGCCCGAGCTCAAGAACTACGGCTATTCCGGCGGCTTTTCCTCGGCCACGCTGGCGGCGGGCGGGACGCTCGGCATCCTGATCCCGCCTTCGGTGGTGCTGGTGATCTACGCCATCCTGACCGAACAGAACATCGCCAAGCTGTTCCTCGCCGCCTTCATCCCCGGCATTCTGGCCGCGGTGGGCTATGTCATCGCGATCTCCGTCTACGTCCGGCTCTACCCCGACGCCGCGGGCACCCGGCCTGCGGTTCCCTTGCGCGACCGCTTTGCCGCTCTGGCGCGGGTGTGGCCGGTGCTTCTGGTCTTCGGCCTCGTCGTCGGCGGCATCTACCTGGGCTGGTTCACCCCCACCGAAGGCGCCGCCGTCGGCGCGCTGGGCACCGGCGTCATCGCCTTCGCCAATGGCGGGCTGAACCGGGAAACCCTGATCGACAGTTTCATGGTGACGGCGCGCTCCACCGCCATGATCTTCTTCATCGTGCTGGGGGCAGGGTTCTACAACGGCTTTCTCGCGCTGACCCAAGTGCCGCAGGAACTGTCGAATTACGTCGTTTCCCAAGGCTTCAGCCCGTGGGTCGTTCTGACCCTGATCCTGGTGTTCTACCTGATCTTCGGCTGCCTGATGGACAGCCTCAGCATGATCCTGCTGACCATTCCGATCTTCTTCCCCGTCATTTCGGCGATGGATTTCGGGCTGGTGTCGCTGCCTGCCATGCAGGCCGAGGCGGCGATGGAGGTGCTGAACAAGGGCATCCCCGAGGGCCTGGGTCAGGACATGCTCGCCTCCATCCAGCAGGCGATCGCGGACGGTGCGGAACTCACCCGCGAACAGATGAAGGAACTGGGCATCCGGGTCACCGAAGGCATGGCGCGCCGGGTCGAGGCCGAGCACCTGGCGATCTGGTTCGGCATCCTCGTGCTGATCGTGGTCGAAGTCGGTCTCATCACGCCGCCTGTCGGCATGAACCTGTTCGTCATCAACGCGATGGACCGCAAGACCAAAATGGTTGAGGTCTACAAGGCAGTGATGTTCTTCGTCGCTTCCGACATCATCCGGGTGGCGATCCTCGTGGCGTTCCCCGCGATCACGCTGTTCCTTCTTTAAACTCGGTCAAGACACGGCACGAAATTGCGCCGCCGGCTCCCGTCCGGAACAACCCGACATCGCGCTTCTTTCTGGTCGCAAATACCCCGGGGGAGTCGCGCGCAGCGCGACGGGGGCAGCGCCCCCGACCCGGTCGGATCGCGCCAGCGATCCGAAACCCAAAGCCTGCGTTCCTTCCGTTCAGCCCCGCTTGAGCGTGTCGCCGAAACTGATCGTCGGCGTCAGGATCACCTGGGTTTCCACCTCGCGCGGCGGTTCCTCCAATCGCGCCGTGATGATCTCCGCCGCCTTGCGCCCGATCTCCAGCCGGCAGGCATCCATGGTCGCCAGCCGTTTCGGCAAACCCTGCAGCAACTCCACCCCGTTGAAGCCCGCCAGCCCGATCTGACCCGGCACGTCAATGCCCTTCTCCAGCAGGTAAAGCAGGCCGCCCGCGCCGATCATGTCGTTGGAGTAATACAGAAAATCCAGCTTCGGCGAGCGCTCGAGAATGGCCCTGGTCATCTCGCGCCCCTTGGCCAGCGCCGATCCGCCCGAATAGAACTCGCGATCCTCGATCTCCACCCCTTCCTTGGCCAACGCCTCGGTAAAGCCCTCGAACCGCTTCCGCGCCCGGTGATCCAGCGGCATCTTGGTACCCAGGAACCCGATCCGCCGATACCCCGCCTTCAGGATCGCTTTCGCCATCTCGCGCCCGGCCCTCCGATGCGAGATCCCCACCATCGCATCGACCGGCGTGCCGTCGGTATCCATGATCTCGACCACCGGAATGCCGGCCGCGTTGAGCATCGCACGCGCGGCATCGGAATGCTCCAGCCCGGCGATAATCACGCCTGACGGCCGCCACGACAGCATTTCATACAGAACCTTCTCTTCCTTCTCGGGCAGATAGTCGGTGACGCCCACGACCGCCTGCAGTTCAGTATCTTCCAGCACCTCGTTGATGCCGGTCAGAACCTCGGGAAACACCATGTTCTTGAGCGACGGAATGATCACCGCCACCAGGTTCACCCGGTTGGACGCAAGCGCGCCGGCGATCTTGTTGGGCACATAACCCAGCTCCTTGGCGGCGGCCAGCACCCGCTCGCGGGTGCGTTCCGACACATCACCACGATTGCGCAGGACACGACTGACGGTCATCTCCGAGACGCCGGAGGCCTCGGACACATCGCGCAGGGTAAGGGGGCGTTTCGGTTGGTCGGTCAAGGCTTTGTCCTGGTTCCGTTCAACGGGATGCTACCGCAATCACACAAGGCGGTTCAACCATGCGCAAAGGCGGTGACAAGCGCGGGGAAGACGGGTAAGAGAGGCGCAACGGCCCCGTGGCTCAACTGGATAGAGCAGCCCCCTCCTAAGGGGCAGGTTGCAGGTTCGAGTCCTGCCGGGGTCGCCAACACCCTCATGACTTTTTCAAAGCAAGCCGGATCTTTCGCTCAAGAACCCAGCTGCGGGCGCAAACAGGTTGGCCCGCCAAGGTAGCGGCGCCGGGACTTCCGCCGGCTGCACGAACGCTTCACGCATTCGGTGCCCCGGCCAATGGCGACAAGGATGTGAAGCGACCTCGACGACAGGCCTCTTGTCCAACACGGTGCAGCCGGCACAGTCTCGGGGCAGGGAACATACCGCCGCGATACCTCCTCCCGGCGGACGCAATTCTCCCAAGAACCGAGCGGTCGCGTGAAACATTGAAAGGGCCTCGCTCCCCGGCACGCGAAAGCGCCACCACGGTCACCGCGCCGCCGATTCCGAAATCAGATCGAAACGCGGCCCTTGTCGCGCGATGATTTGCGCTGCTCCTCCAACCGGCGGACCGCCGGGCCGCGTTCATACCACGGCTTGGTGGCGTTGACGATCTTCACCACGCTCAGCATCACCGGCACCTCGATCAGCACGCCCACAAC
>NZ_FNVD01000011.1 GCF_900108275.1 Jhaorihella thermophila | reverse complement strand
TGCGGCGCTGACCGCCCCCCATGCGGGCTGTCTCGCGGCGGCGCTCAAGCTCGGAAAGAATGTCCTTCATGATCCGGTGTCCCCTTTGGCATTTTGCGGGACCATATACAGTTGGGACATCTTGCCAAAGGCGAAATGCGCAAATTTGCAAATGCTTTTCCGAAATAACCGCGCAAACTGCAAACTAAGCAAATCCGCCGATGATTCGGCACGAGTCCGCCGGGTCGAAGGTGCCAAGGTGGGCAACCGGCACACTCGTCTTGATCAGTATCGGGTGCCGACAATGGAAGGCTTGGACATGACGCGCCAGACGGGCCTGGGGCAGGAGTCATTCGTCGTTTCCAGAACGCGCTCGATCTGCCGCCCGGCCAACATCGACGCGATCCGGCACGAGCTGGGCCACGCGTTGGGGGGGAAAGTCATGAACTTTGTGTATCCGCCCCTGCCTATTCGGTTTCAGATACTCAAGTGTCGAAACGCGCGCCGACATTACGGCGAACGGTTGCGGGCTGCAAATCATTCCCGGGCATTGCAGCCGTTTTTCCCCAACCTGCGAATGGCCAGACGGATCGGCTTGGTCGCAGCCTCGTCCGGTCGGGCAGGAACCGCGCGTCTTGGTCGGTTTCCGAATCCCGGTGCGACAACCAGCCATGAAGGAAAGGAAGTTTCGCCAGTTCGTGGCGGCAAATGCGCCACCCGGCGTTTCACCAGCGGAAGAACCTTCTTGAGTCCGTTGACGGGGTTTTCATGCGGATAGTCGCCCGCGCCCTTCGCCCAGTCGCAGATCGTTGACAACCGGTACTGTACCCTGCCGTCTGGAAATCTTGTTGGAGATTGCTCGGTGCGCCCCAGCCGGGGCATGCCCCGGCTGGGGCGGTCCATACTGGTATTCCATGGAACTGCAAAACCAACCGTTGAGGGCCGGGAATGGACGGAAGGAAGGATACAGGGCCTGAGGTCATCCTGGAACAGCTGATCGAGCACGGCGCGGACGACATGGCGAGCGTATCCGCCCGGGCCTTTGAGTTGGCGATGCGGATCGCGCGCGAGCGCTTTCTCGCCGCGGGCCATTACGAACGCACGCCCAGCCGCCGGGGCTACGCCAACGGCACCAAGCCCAAGCGGATCGACACGCCGGCCGGCTGGATCAGCGTTCAGATCCCGAAGACCGCCGGGCGTGAGGGCGAACCGTTCTTCCCCCAATCGCTGGAGCGCGGCCGCCGCTCGGCACGGGCGCTGATGCTGGCGGTGGCAGAGATGTACATCAAGGGCGTGTGCGCCCGCGAAGTCGAGGACGGTGATGCGCGAGTTCGGCATAGAGAGCCTTTCCTCAAGCCAGGTCAGCCGCGCCACCCGGCTGCTGGACGAGGAACCGGAGGCCTGGCGAAATCTCTTCCTCGATGCGCGCTACGAGAAGGGGCGCATGGACGGCGCGGTGCGTAATGCCGCCGTGCTTTCGGCTATCGGCATCGGACCGGATGAGCGCCGTCGGGGACTCGGCGTCTCGATAGCCCTGTCCGAGGCGGAGGCGCACTGGCGGGCTTGGTCGAAACATGCCGCGACAGCGCCACGAAACTTGCCAAATGGCTGGAGGAAAACGTGCCCGAGGGCCTTACCGTCTTTGCCCTTCCCGAGCATCACCGCCGCCGCTTGCGCCCCTCGAACCTGATCGACCGCGCCATCCGGCAGGAGCCCAAACCACGCACCGTCAAGGTCAGGGGCTTCCCCAACGAAAAATCGCTGGAACGCCTCGTCACCGCCGTGCTGGTCGAGATCGACGAACAATGGGCCGTCGACACCAAGGCCAATATCAAATGGCGATGCCGGGATGGGTGATCACGCCATATCCGAATTTCCAGACATCAGGTTGCGTAACCCAATCGCAAGAATCTACCAAAATCGATACTAAAACGTGGAGGAATAATCAGGAAAGCGCAGGAGATGATGGGAAACTTTGACAGACAAGTCCGCTGATTTTGAACCAACAATGAAAAGCCGCGACCGTTCCAGAAAAGAAGTTTGGCAGATCAGGCTCCACCATCCCTCCGGTCCGTTTTCCGGCCTGTTACATCACCGCTTCGATCAAAGTCGGGCCATCCGCGTCCATACCGTTGCGAATCGCCCGCGCCAGCGCGGCGCAATCCTCGACCCGCGCGGCCTCTACCCCCATGGACCGCGCCATCTGCACCCAGTCCAGGTGTGGTCGGTCCAGCGACAGCATGTCCAGCGCCCGCGGGCCCGGATTGCCGGCCCCGACATTGTCCAGTTCGCCGCGCAGGATTCTGTAGCTGCGGTTGGCAAAGATCACCGTGATCACACTCAGCCCCTCGCGCGCCATGGTCCAGAGCGCCTGCACGGTGTACATCGCACTCCCGTCCCCGATCAGCGCCAGAACCTTGCGTCCAGGACAGGCGACCGCCGCACCCACGGCAACCGGCAGGCCATAGCCGATCGAACCGCCGCAATTGTTCAGCCATGTATGCGGACGCGCGCCGTGGGTCGCAGGAAAGAAGGCGCGCCCGGTGGTGATGGATTCGTCCACTACGATGCCGCCCTCGGGAATTTCCTGCGCCAGCACGGCTGCGATTCCCCCGGGCTCGAGCGGACCGGAAACGTCAGCCTCGGGTCGCAGCCCGTTCACGACGGCCGAAGCATGCGCGCCGACCGCGTCCCGCAGTGCGCCCAGCGCCGCGGTCACGTCATCGGACGCATCCGCCAGAGGCAGGATCTCCGCATCCGGCCGGGTCAGAACGGCGGGCTTGCCCGGATAGGCAAAGAACCCGATCGGCGCCCGCGCCCCGACCAGGACGATACGACGGAAGCGTGCCAGCACCTCGATGGCCGCGTCGATCGGATAGGGCACCTTATCGACCGCGACCCGGCCCGCGCCGCGCTCGAGCCGCGCGTTGGACCATTCGGACATCAGGGCACAGCCGGTTGCCGCCGCGATTCGCCCGGCCGTTTCCAGATTCTCCGCCGTCAACGCTCCGCTTCCCAGCAGCAGCAACGCCTCGCCACCCCTTAACAACGCGGCTGCCTGATCCACCAGATCCTGATCCGGCACCGGTGGTTCGGGCGGCGTCAGCGGGCCTGCCACGCGCCCGCCCGTGGTCCAGGCGGTGTCGCTGGGCAGGATCAGGGTTGCCACCTGCCCCGGCGCGGTCCGCGCCGTCTGCACCGCGCGCGCCGCATCCGCACCGACTGCGGCGGCCGTCTCTGAACGGTGAACCCATTGCGAAACCGGCCGCGCGATGCCCTCGATGTCGGACATCAGCGGCGCATCCAGTTGCCGATGCGTTTCGGCATGTTCACCGACGATGTTGACGATGCCCGACCCGGCCTTTTTCGCGTTGTGCAGGTTCGACAACCCATTGCCCAGCCCCGGCCCAAGGTGCAACAGCGTGCAGGCCGGTTTACCCGCCATCCGCCAGTATCCGTCCGCCGCCCCGGTCGCCACGCCTTCGAACAGCGCCAGCACCGATCGCATCCCCGGCACGCGATCCAGCGCCGCCACGAAATGCATCTCGGACGTGCCGGGATTGGAGAAACAGGTGTCCACGCCGCAGGCGATCAGCGTCCGGACAAGGCTTTCGGCCCCGTTCATCTCGGGGTGTCGGTCCTGAACCATTGCGGCCTGTTCTCCCTCGTTCGACGCGATGGATGATGCAGGCAGCCACAGATCGCCGCAACGAAAAACACCAAGGCTGGCGCGACACGGAGCAAGCGGAAAGGACGCGCGGCGGTCGTGCCTGCCCCCATTCCTCAGCGGGCGCGTCCTACTGGACCAAGGGCCTCTGGCGCCGCGGCATCGGCTGGCACGCACCTAAAGGAACACGACCGAGCGTCGGACGGGAAAAGACGCTTCCAATCCTTCATCTTGCGTCAAATACTCCGGTTGTCCGGGGGCAGCGCCCCCGGCTTGGCCGGAGCATCCCGACGCCTCAGACGGGTTGGCTCGTTTCCTCGCAACCGGCGGCAGTCTCGTCAAGAACGCCCAAGAGGATGATCTCAAGTTCGTCTTCGGACTCGTCGTCCCTTGCCTGTCCGACCGCGATCCCAAATAGCCTTGAAGAATCGGGCAGCAGATCGTCCAGAAGCCGCCCGCAAGTCATGGGCTCGATCTCCAGATGATCCTGCTGGACGTCGTTCCCGGTCTCGCCGTCGATGACGCGTTCAAAGGCCGTGTCCGCCATAAACCCCAAAGCCGCCTCCTTCGCCGAAAGCCTCGCCTCGAATGGGCGCCTGACGACAGAAGGCAGCACAGATGTGAAAAAATCGTTGCCGAATTATGGCGAAATCTGGGCGCATTGCGGAAACTGAGTGTTTCCGACCGAGAAACCCGCGCCGGAAAAGAACGAGCGCCCATTGGGCGCCCGTTCGGTCCGTCGATCGATGGGATATCAGCCCTTGCCCTTCCATGGGACCAGCCAGCGCTCGGCCCAGCGCATCAGGATGTCGATGCCAAAGCCGATCACGCCGATCATGATGATCCCCATCATTACGATGTCGGTATTCTGGAACTTGGACGCCACCATAATCATCATGCCCGCGCCCTTTTCGGCGGCGACCAGTTCGGCCGCGACCACCGTGCCCCAGCAGACCCCCATCGCGACCCGCGCGCCGGTAAAGATCTCGGGCAGGCTGTTGGGCACGATCACATACCGCATGATCTGCCCCTTGCTGGCACCCAGCGAATAAGCGGCATGCACCTTGGAGATACGGACCCCGGACACGCCCGACCGCGCGGCGATCGCCATGATCCACAGCGCCGCCAGGAACAGCAGGATGATCTTGCCCAACTCGCCGATGCCGGCCCAGATGATGACCAGCGGAATCAGCGCCAGCGGCGGCACCGGGCGCATGAATTCCACGATCGGATCGAACCAGCCGCGGAACCAGTTGGAAAGCCCCATCGCATATCCCAGCGGGATCCCGATCAGCGATCCGAAGAAGAAGCCGACCACGACCCGCATCAGCGACAGCCCCAGATGTTCCCACAGCGTCGCGCCGCGGAAACCTTCGCTGGCGATGTCCACCAGCCGCTTGACTACGTCCTCGGGCGGCGGCAGCCAGATCGGTTCCATCTGCAGGCCGGTATAGGGCGTGACGATCAAAGCCCCCTTGTCCGACAGCGTGACGGTTGCATGATCAACCTCGATCACCGGCTTGGCCGCGGAATCCGCCTCGTCCCGGGTGGCTGGGTCGTAGGCGACCGGCTGGCCGGCGATCTCGACCAGGCGGGCGCCGTCCTTGCGCTTGAATTCGTCGTTCTTGTCCCAGCTCAGCTGGGCGCTGCGATAGGCACGGATCATCAGCGCGTCGTTCCTTGCCGGCCCGTCGCCCGGATCGACCGTCAGTTTCTCCGTTTCGCCCTCGGGATCCTGCACTCTCCAGAACACCGTCGCCTCGTCCCGCTGGCCGTCCGGCCCCTCGACGACATAGGTGAACTGCCCGTCGCCGATATAGGGCCCCGGCGCGTGCAGGAAGGGCGGCACCAGCACCGAGCCGGTAAACATCCCCCACAGAAGGAACAGCGTCGCCACCGAGATGATGCTGGCGGTGCGGTCCGAGATCACCGCGCTTTCATCACCGAAGGTCACCGTCTTGAGCGCGGTGAAATCGGTGCGCGCGGCGCGCCGGATCAGCTTGTTCACGATGAGGTAGGAGCCGACGAAGATGCCGACATAGAGCGCGAAGGGGATCAGGCTGGTCATGACGCCACCTCCGTCCGGCCCATGATTTCCTCTTCCATGTTCCAGATCATGTTCAGGATTTCCTCGCGCGTGGGCGCATAGTCGGGATGCTTCTTGACCTCGCGCAGATCCGCGCCGACGCCCATATCGGCAAAGGGCAGGCGGTATTCCTTGTGAATCCGGCCCGGGCGCGGCGCCATCACGATCAGCCGTTCGCCCAACAGCAGCGCCTCTTCGACCGAATGGGTGATGAGGATGATGGTCTTTCCGGTTTCCTTCCAGAGCTTGAGCACGAGGCTCTGCATCTTTTCCCGGGTCAGCGCGTCCAGCGCGCCCAGCGGTTCGTCCATCAGGATAATGTCGGGCTCGTTGGCAAGGCAGCGGGCCAGCGCCACCCGCTGCTGCATGCCGCCCGACAGCTCATAGACCATCTTGTCCTTGAAATCGCCCAGGCCGACGACATCCAGCAGATGATCCACGATTTCGGCCATCTGCGCCTTGGCCATGCCCTTCATGCGCGGGCCGAACCCGACATTGTCCCGCACGCTCATCCATTCGAACAGCGCACCCTGCTGGAACACCATGCCGCGTTCCGCCGCCGGTCCCGTTACCTTGTGGCCGTTCAGAACGACCTGTCCCTCAGTCGGGGCAAGAAACCCCGCGACGATGTTCAAGAGCGTGGTCTTGCCGCAGCCCGACGGCCCCAGTACGCTGAGCAGCTCGCCCTCCTTCAGATGTAGCGAGACGTTCTTGAGCGCCTGAACCGACGTGCCATTCGGCAGATCGAAGCGCATCGAAATGTTTTCGATAGATAGTCCGGACATGTCCCCAACCTGTCGCAGCGGCCGCACCAACCCGGGCCCGGGCAGATGCGGCCTGTGCCTGTCCAATCTCGCGATGATCCGGCCCCGGCGGGACGCCCCCGATCCGGGCCGGAGACGCGGAGGTTACATCCTGCTGGCGGCTTCCAGAGGGCCGGTGTTGACGTTCTCTTCGTAGCTGTCCTTGGCCTTGTCGATGCTGCCGGCCTGAACGAAGACCTCGGCCACGCCCTTCATGAACTCCTGCGCGCCGCCACCGAACCATTTGGGCGAAAGCTGTTCCTCGATGCTGGGGAACTTGAAGGTCGCCATGGTCGCCTCGGTATCGGCGATGTCCATGCCTGCGTCCTTGGCAATGACGGGCAGCATCTCGTCCTTGTGCTCGCCGCTTTTCCACATCGCGTTGGCGTCCGCCGTCACCTTGACGAACTTGGCCACCAGGTCGCCGTTCTCGGCCACAAAGGAAGCGGGCGAGCTGGTCACGTCGAAGACCAGGATGCCGACCTCTTCCTTCTCGGCGCCGGTCAGCAGGACGTTGCCATGTTCAAGCATCCGGCGCAGCGCGCCACCCCAGCCACAGGCCATGTCCACATTGCCCTGCGCCAGCGCCGCCGCGCCCTCGGCCGGCGCCATGTCCACCACGTTCATCGACCCGACATCGACGCCGAAATGGCTCATCTGCTTGAGAAAGCCATAATGCGCCGCGGTGCCCAGCGGCACGGCGACCTTCTTGCCGGCCAGTTCGCCGGCATTGGTCTTGTCGATCTCGAGATCCGACCGCACCACGCAGTTGTCGTTGTCCGAATAGGACACGGCCACGTCGATCGCCTGAAGGTCCTGGCCCGCGCTGGTGGCCACCACGAAGGGCGGCACGCCCTGGCTGACGCTGATCTGCACGTCACCCGAGGCCATCGCCGCGCTCATCGCGGTGCCGGTGTCGAAGCTGACCCAGTTGACCTTGACGCCAAGCTCCTTGTCATAGGTTCCCATCTGCTTGGCATATTCGAAGGGCATCGGCCATTCGAGGAAATAGCCGACCGTGATCTCGTCCTGCGCCATCGCCGGAGCGACCCCCGCAAGCACCGTGAGCCCGGCGATCGCGCCCATCAGCCTGGTCTTGAGTTTCATGTTCGTGTGTCTCCCTGTTTGTTCGTCCACCCGATCATGCGGGCAGTTGGCCGGCCGGGCGCGCCCCGATGGCACAGCCCGAAAAAACCGGGGGCTGCCGCGGAACCGGTCCCACTACAGATCGGAGACCAAAACCGTGCACCGATCAATGTTTTTTCTGGCCGCAACGACCGAATTGCGAAAACCAAATCCGATATTCCGCCGCGCGACATTCAGAATCTTTCTTTTTATTTCATGGTGTTGTTGATTTATTGTCCGCTTTTTCATCGGTTGCGGCCCGATAACTGGCCATAAGTCATCTGCGATACTGGACCTATAGCCGGGACAGATTTGGGCGTTTCTGGAGTCAGATCGACTCTGGGCCGCGACAGCGGGTTTTCTGTCGCGCCGCAACATCAAACAGGAAAGGACATGTCATGGACGGCACGTTCACCCAGAACGACATTCGTCACATCGTTGAAGCCGACAAGGCGCATGTATGGCACCATCTGACCCAGCACAAGCCGTTCGAGACCAGCGACCCCCGAATCATCCTCGAGGGCAAGGGGATGCGCGTGTGGGACCAGAACGGCAAGGAATACATCGATGCCGTGTCCGGCGGTGTCTGGACCGTCAATGTCGGCTATGGCCGCGAGAACATCGCCAAGGCGGTCTATGACCAGCTGATGAAGCTGTGCTATTTCGCGCAGTCGGCGGGATCGATCCCGGGATCTCTGTTCGCGGAAAAGCTGATATCCAAGATGCCGGGCATGAGCCGGGTCTACATCACCAACTCGGGCTCGGAGGCCAACGAGAAGGCGTTCAAGATGGTGCGCCAGATCGCGCACAAGAAATACGGCGGCAAGAAATACAAGATCCTCTACCGCGACCGCGACTATCACGGCTCGACGCTCGCGGCGATGTCGGCCGGCGGCCAGGACGAGCGCAACGCCCAGTACGGCCCCTTTGCGCCGGGTTTCGTGCGCGTGCCGCATTGCATGGAATACCGCAAGGAGGAGCTGGGGCTGGGCCATCTGTCGGGCCGTGACTTCGGCATTGCAGCGGCGAACCTGATCGAAGAGGTGATCCTGCGCGAAGGCCCCGAGACGGTGGGCGCGCTGTGTCTTGAGCCGGTCACCGCCGGCGGCGGCGTGATCACTCCGCCCGACGGCTATTGGGAGCGGGTGCAGGAGATCTGCCGCAAATACGACATCCTGCTGCATATCGACGAGGTGGTCTGCGGCATCGGCCGCACCGGCACCCACTGGTTCGGGTATCAGCATTACGGGATCAAGCCCGATTTCGTCACCATGGCCAAGGGCGTCGCCTCGGGCTATGCAGCGATTGCCTGCTGCGTGACCACCGAAGAGGTGTTCGAGATGTTCAAGGACAACGCCGAGGATCCGCTGGACCACTTCCGCGACATCTCGACCTTTGGCGGCTGCGCGGCGGGGCCGGCGGCGGCGCTGGAAAACATGCGGATCATCGAGGACGAGAACCTGCTGGAAAACTGCACAGCCATGGGCGAGCGGCTGATGGGCAACCTGCGGGCGCTGATGGACAAGCACGCGGTGATCGGCGACGTGCGGGGACTGGGGCTGTTCTGCGGCGCCGAACTGGTGGCCGACCGCGAGACCAAGGAGCCGGTATCCGAAAGCCAAGTGGCCCAGGTCGTGGCCGAATGCGGCGCGCAGGGGGTCATCATCGGGGCCTCCAACCGCTCGGTGCCGGGGCGCAACAACACGCTGTGCTTCTCTCCGGCGCTGATCGCCACCGCGGACGACATCGACGCGATCACCCAAGCGGTCGATGCGGCGCTGACCCGGGTGTTCGGCTGATCGGCTGCCGGCGCCTGTCCGGGCGGGCGAGGGTTTTCGGATTGGCTGCGCCAATCCGACCAAGGCGAGGGGCGCTGCCCCTCGCGCTCCCCGGAGTATTTTTTGCAAGATGAAGATGCCGGGCAGGGACGGACTTCTCCGTTCCGACATCTGTCCGGCGACGGCGTTGGATGAGCGCGGCAAACGCCGGCCCGCGGGCCGGCGTTCGTGTTTCATGGATTTCGGTCAGCTCTTGAACACGCGATAGATCGCGGGAATGACCAGGACGGTGAGCAAGGTCGAGCTCAGCAGGCCAAACAGCAGCGAGATCGCCAGCCCCTGGAAGATCGGATCGGCAAGGATCACCGCCGCGCCGATCATCGCCGCGATGGCGGTCAGCAGGATCGGCTTGAACCGGATCGACCCCGCGGCAATCAGCGTGTCGATCAGGGGAATGTCCGGCCCGCCTTCGTGGCGGATGAAATCCACCAGCAGGATCGAGTTGCGCACGATGATGCCGGCCAGCGCGATGAAGCCGATCATCGAAGTGGCCGAGAATGGCGCTCCGAACAGCCAGTGCCCGCC
This sequence comes from Jhaorihella thermophila, assembly GCF_900108275.1. Lineage (GTDB taxonomy): Bacteria > Pseudomonadota > Alphaproteobacteria > Rhodobacterales > Rhodobacteraceae > Jhaorihella > Jhaorihella thermophila. The sequence continues at coordinate 106,627 of NZ_FNVD01000011.1, read as the reverse complement.
GATGATGCCGAGGAAGGTCAGCGGAACGGGCGTAAGGATTACCAACGGCAGCTTGAACGATCCGAACTGGGCCACCACGAGGATGTAAATCCCCAGCATCGCCACCGCAAAAGCCGCGCCCATGTCGCGGAAGGTAACCCAGGTCACCTCCCATTCGCCGTCCCAGAGCAGCGTGACGTGGGATTCATCCTCGGGCTGGCCGTGCAGCGAGATGACCGGTTTGGTGCCGTCGGGCCAGTCCATCCTGTCCAGCTCCTCGGCCACCGCCAGCATGCCGTAGAGCGGCGCCTCGAATGCGCCGGCGAGTTCGCCGGTCACCATCTCGGCCTCGCGCCCGTTGTGGCGGAAAACGGGGTAGGAGGTCCGCTCTTCGCGGATCTCGATCACGTCGCCGAGTTCCACCACCCCGCGCGCGCCGGGCAGCACGTTGGCCGGAATCGGCGTGCTCAGGAACCTTTCGTCAAGCACGCGGTCGGATTTGTCGCGCTCCACCCGGATCGGGATCGGGCGACGCCCGCCGCCGCGATGGGAGTAGCCCACCGTCTGGCCACCGTTGAGGATCGCCAGCGTCGAGAACACGTCCCGTTCCTGCACCCCGAAGAATTCCAGCTGGTCGGTCGAGATCACCGCCCGCAACCGGCGGCTCTGCTGGCCGAAGCTGTCGTCCACATCGACGATGAAGGGCACCGCCTCGAACGCCTCGCGGATCTTGCGAGCGGCGGCGCGGCGGGTTTCGCCGTCGGGACCATAGACCTCGGCCAGAAGGGTCGCGATCACCGGGGGGCCGGGGGGCGGCTCGACGGTCTTGAGCACGGTGCCTTCGGGCAGGTCGAGCCTGTTGATCCGTTCGCGGACCTCCAGCGCGATCTCGTGACTGGTGCGGTCGCGGTCGTGCTTGGGCGCGAGGTTGATCTGAACGTCGCCCAATTCCGGCAATTCCCGCAGGTAGTAGTGGCGCACGAGGCCGTTGAAGTTGAACGGGGCGGCGGTGCCAGCATGGGTTTGGGTCGAGATCACCTCGGGCATCTCCAGAACCGCCCGCGCCACGTCCTGGGCGACGGCGTCGGTGGCCTCGACCGAGGAGCCTTCGGGCAGATCGATCACCACGCTCAGTTCCGACTTGTTGTCAAAGGGCAGCAGCTTGACGGTCACGTCCCTGGTGTAGAAGGCCGCCATCGAGCCGAAGCTGAGCCCGGCGACGATCAGCAGGAAGACCAGCGACCCCGTTTTCGTCCGCAGGATGGGCCGCGCCACGGCGGCGTAGATGCGGCCCAGGATGCCGCCGGGGTGGCCGCCGGGTTCGTCGTCATGGGCATGGGCCGACATGTCGGCCTTGCCGGCGAACTTGATCATCAGCCAAGGGGTGATGATGACCGCAACGAAAAAGCTGAAGATCATCGCCGCGCTGGCATTGGCCGGGATCGGCGACATGTAGGGGCCCATCAGCCCGCTGACGAACAGCATCGGCAACAGCGCCGCCACCACGGTCAGCGTGGCGACGATGGTCGGGTTGCCCACCTCGGCCACCGCGCGGATCGCCTTGGTCACGCGGGTTTCCCCGTCCTTCATCGCCCAGTGGCGGGCGATGTTCTCGATCACCACGATGGCATCGTCCACGAGAATACCGATCGAGAAGATCAGCGCGAACAGCGACACCCGGTTCAGCGTGTAGCCCATGATCCAGGCGGCAAACAGCGTCAGCAGGATCGTCACCGGGATCACGATCGCCACGACGATGCTTTCCCGCCAGCCGATCGCCACCAGCACCAGGAACACGATCGAGATCGTGGCAAGCCCAAGGTGGAACAGCAGCTCGTTGGCCTTTTCGTTCGCCGTCTCGCCATAGTTGCGGGTGACCTCGACCGCCACGGTTTCCGGGATCAGCTTGCCTTCCAGCGCATGGACCCGGTGCAGGATCGCTTCGGCCACGACCACGGCATTGGCGCCGGCACGCTTGGCCACGGCCAGCGTCACGGCGGGGGTGCGGACGATCTTTCCGTTTTCGTCGCGCGTGACATTGGCCACGATCTTGTCCGAAGTGTCGGACACGAAGCTCACATCCGCCACGTCGCGCACATAGACCGGACGGCCGTCGCGCGTGGTCAGCAGCAGGTTGCCGATTTCGGCCGGGGCGCGCAGTGTTTCCCCCGCGACCAGCGGGATCTGCTCTCCCTTGTCGCGAATGAACCCGGTCGCAAAGGCTCGGTTCGCCGCCTCGACCTTGCCAGCGAGCTGTTGCAGCGTCACACCGTAGAGCGCCAGCCGATCGGGATCGGGCGCGATGCGGATCGCCTCGGGACTGTCGCCGACGATGTAGGTCAGGCCGACATTGTCGATCTTGGCGATCTCGACCTGCAGTTGGCGGGCAATGCGCGTCAGGTCATTGGCGGTCATCTCGCCCGCATGCGGTTTCGGCGTCAGCGTCAGGGACACGATCGCCACGTCGTCGATGCCGCGCCCGACGATCAGCGGCTCGTCGATGCCCACCGGGATCCGGTCCATGTTGGCGCGCACCTTTTCATGCACGCGCAGAATCGCCGCATCCGACGAGGTGCCCACCTCGAACCGCGCCGTCACCATCGCATAGTCGTCGCGGGTCGAGGAATAGACATGCTCGACCTCGTTGATGCCCTGCACGATGGTTTCCATTGGCTCGGTCACCAGCTTGACGGCATCCTCGGCCTTGAGCCCCGGCGCCTGGATGTGGATATCCACCAGCGGCACCGAGATCTGCGGCTCTTCTTCCCGCGGCAGGCTGATGAGCGCCACAAGCCCCACCGCCAGCGCGGCGAGGATCATCAGGGGCGTCAGAGGCGACTGGATGAAGGCGCGCGTCAATCCCCCGGCGATACCCAGAGGTACCGACTTCTTCTGCTGTTGCTCACTCATGGCCGGTTACCATCACATCCTGAACAGTCAGACCGCTGAGGATCTCGATCATCTCAACCCCTTCGATCTCGTGCCGTTCGCCGACGACCACCGCGCGATCCACGGGTTCGCCATCGGCACCCTTCACCGTCACGAAATCCAGTCCCATCCGGGTGGTCACCGCACTGGCGGGCACGACGATCGCCTCGGATTTCGCCACGGGCAGGCTGACCAGCACGCGGGCGTTGATGAATTCGCTGGACAGGCCCTCGACCTCGACATCGGCGATCACCCGGCCGTTTTCGATCTGCGGATAGACCTTGGCGATCCTGCCGGGCTGGCCCTCGCCGGTTTTACCCATGCGGATCTGGACTCCTTCCTTGAGGAACCGCGCGTGGCGCTCGGGCACCGCGAGGCGCAGGAAGAATCCGCCGCCGGCCACGTTCGCCACCGGCTCGCCCGGCATCAGCACCGACCCCTCCGTCACGGGAACGGAAACCACCCGGCCGGAGATCGGCGCCAGCACTGCGCCCTCGGCCGCCTGTTCCTCGATCACCCGTTTCTGCGCCTCTTGCGCCTCGATCTGGTTGACGAGAACCTCGACCTGCGTGCGCAGCTGGTCCAGCCGCTGCTGCGTCGTCACCCCGCGCTCCAGCAGGCCCTCGCCGCGCGCCAGTTCGGCTTTCGCGTTCTCGAGCTGCGACTGCAAAGCCTCGATCTGCGCTTCGACCGCCTGCATCTGCAAATCCAGTTTGGGATCGTGGATCAGGCCGATCTGCTGGCCGCGTTCGACCAGGTCGCCCTCTTCGATCAGGATTTCCTCCAGCGTGCCGCCGATCCGCGATCGCGCCGGAACCGTGTCGCGCGCCTCGACCCGGCCAAAGACCGCCTTCCAGTCCGTCACTGCCACCTTGCGCACGGGCAGGTCGGCAACCGCCGCCCAGGGGGCAAGCGCCCCGATCAGCGCGAAAACGAAGAGCTTGTGCATCTGCCTGGTCCCTCGCATAGCAATACCTGCGCCCTCATATGCGCATTTATGAATGTTATTCAATCCCGATCCCGCAAAGTCGCAGATGAAATGACGCTTGGGAACCCCTGTTCAGACCTCAGCGGGCCGGTTGCGACACCAAATCCATGCTGGGCAGATACCGGTCGGGATTGGCCGTGATCCAGTCCTTGACCGTCCGGGTCGCGTGGCTGGGTTCGGCTTCGGCGCGATGAACGACGAACCAGTGACGCATGATCGGCAGCCCCCGCGCAGGCACCGCCACCAGCCGGCCCGACCTGAGTTCTTCGTGCATGGTATGCGCGGACAGGATCGCGATGCCCAGCCCCGCGATCACCGCCTGCTTGATGGTCTCGTTCGATTCCATTTCGGTATGGCGATATTCGTGCCCCGGCGAGATCTCGTCGAAATAGCGCATCGTCAGGATCCGCGTCCCCGACCCCGGTTCGCGCAGGACGATATGCTCTGACAGGATGTCGGCGGGCCGGACCGTATCCAGCTGCGTCAGCGGATGACCCGGCGGCGCCACCAGAAGATGCGGATGCTCTCCGATGGACTGCGCGGTAACCAGAGGTTCGCGCGGCGGCCGCCCCATGATCACCAGGTCCGCCTCTTCATTCTGCAGATAGCGGATGATCTGCGCCCGGTTGCCAATGCGCAGCACGACATCAATGTCCGGGAACGCTTCACGCAGCAGAACGACCAGCCTGGGGGCGAAATACTTGGCGGTGCTGACCACCCCCAGAACAACCGTTCCGGCCAGCCCCTTGGACAATGTCTCGATCTGGCGGATCGCTTTTTCCAGAACCGAGTGCGAGATCCGCCACGCCCCCAGCAGGGCCTCGCCTTCGGGCGTCGGTTCGAATCCCTCGGCCCCGCGTTTCAGAATCTGGCAGCCGACGATTTCCTCCAATGCTTTCAACTGGCTATGCACGGCCGGCGGTGTTAGCGACAACATTTCCGCCGCCGCCGAAATCGTCCCCGTTTCGCAGACCTGCGACAATGCGCGCAACTGCTTGAAAGTTATGGCGTTGAGGCGGCGCATTAAATTTTTTCTAATCCCATTTCATAACTTTAAAATTTATTAAAACGCCATCACCCGAATATCAACCCTCTCAGAACCCGAGGTTGGGAGGCCTCATCCAAATGGATCGCAATCCCTTTGAAAACGACGATCTGATTCCCGAAACGCTGCGACCGGTCATGCGCACGCTGGCCCATGTGGCAGCGGATCTGGCGCTGACCATCGCCCGCGGCCCGCTGGGCGGTGCGTTGGGCGCCGAGGTCGGTTCGAACACCGATGGCGACAATCAGAAGGCGCTCGACGTGCTGGCCGACGAGGAATTCGTCCGCGGCCTCGAAGGCTCCGGCGTCCGCTGGTATGCCTCGGAAGAGCGCGAGGACGTGATCGAAATCGACAAGGATGGCACGCTGGCGCTGGCGATCGACCCGCTGGACGGGTCGTCCAACATCGACGTGAACGTGTCGATCGGCACGATCTTCTCGATCCGCCCCGCCCGCGACGGCGCCGAGGAAACCTTCCTGCGCCCCGGCACCGAACAGATCGCCGCAGGTTACTTCATCTACGGCCCGCAGACGGCGCTGGTGGTGACCTTCGGCGACGGCGTACAATTCTACGTGCTCGACCCGACGGACCGGCGGTTCAAGCTGGCGGAGTCGGGGATGAAGATTCCCGACACCTCCACCGAATTCGCGATCAACGCCTCGAACTACCGTCACTGGTCGAAACCGATCCGGGCCTATATCGACGACTGCCTGGCCGGCGCCGAAGGCCCGCGGGGCAAGAATTTCAACATGCGCTGGGTCGCGTCGCTCGTGGCGGAAACGCACCGGATCATCTCGCGCGGGGGGATCTTCCTGTATCCCGGCGATGCGCGCCCCGGTTATGAACATGGCCGGCTGCGCATGGTCTATGAATGCGCGCCCATCGCGATGCTGGTTGAACAGGCGGGGGGACGCGCCACCACGGGCACCGACCGGCTGCTGAACCACGCCGCCGACAAGCTGCACGCGCGCACCCCGCTGGTATTCGGCTCGCCCGACAACGTGGATCGCGTCACCGCCTATCACGACCTGCCCGACGAAGAGGTATCCGCCCTCTTCGGTTCGCGCGGACTGTTCAGATCATGAGGTAGAACGGGAGATGTCGAAAAAAGCACCCGATCATATCGGTCACGGGTTCCTCCGGCGCGGGCACCTCGACCGTCAAGGAGACCTTCATGAACATCTTCCGGCGCGAAGGCATTCGCCCGGTGACGATCGAAGGCGACGCCTTCCACAAATATGATCGGGCTGCGATGAAGGAGGAACTCGCCCGGCGCAAGGCCGCGGGCAACGAAACCTTCAGCCATTTCAGCTATGACGCCAACGAGCTGGAAGAGCTGGAAAAGGTCTTTCGCACCTATGGCGAGACGGGCCGTGGCCGCACCCGCCACTATGTCCATGACGACGAAGAGGCGGAACGCTGGGGCAGCCCGCCGGGCACCTTCACCGAATGGGAGGAGTTCGAGGAAGGCTCGGACGTGCTGTTCTACGAAGGGCTGAACGGCGCCGTGGTCAACGACACGGTGAACATCGCCGCGCTGGCCGACCTCAAGGTGGGCGTGGTTCCGGTCATCAACCTGGAATGGATCCAGAAGATCCACCGCGACAAGGCCGCGCGCGGCTATACGACCGAAGCGGTGACCGACACGATCCTGCGGCGGATGCAGGCCTATGTGCACTGCATTTGCCCGCAATTCACCGAAACTGACATCAATTTCCAGCGTGTGCCGGTGGTGGACACCTCGAACCCGTTCATCGCGCGCTGGATCCCCACCCCGGACGAAAGCCTGGTGGTGATCCGGTTCAAGAATCCGCGCGGGATCGACTTTCCCTATCTGGTCTCGATGATCCTCGGGTCGTGGATGAGCCGTGCCAATTCCATCGTGATACCCGGAAACAAGCAGGATCTCGCCATGCAGCTGATCTTTACCCCGATGATCAAGCGGCTGGTGTCCGAATTCAAACGCGCCTGAGGTATCCCCATGAACCAGCAAACCCGGATCCACGCCGCCAACGAAGACCTGATGGCCAACGCCATCCGTGCCCTTGCGATGGACGCAATCCAGAAGGCCAGGTCCGGCCATCCCGGCGCGCCGATGGGCCTGGCCGATGTGGCGACGGTGCTGTTCAACCGCTTCATCAAGCTCGATCCCAGCGCCGACAAATGGCCCGACCGCGACCGCTTCGTGCTCAGCGCCGGGCACGGGTCGATGCTGCTTTACGCGGTCAACCACCTGCTGGGCTATGATGATATGGACATGGATCAGCTGCGCCATTTCCGGCAGCTGGGCTATCGCACCGCCGGTCACCCGGAATACGGCCATGCCAAGGGGATCGAGACGACGACCGGCCCGCTGGGTCAGGGAATCGCCACGGCCGTCGGCATGGCGCTGGCGGAACGGATGCACAATGCCCGCTTTGGCGACGAACTGGTGGATCACCGGACCTGGGTCATAGCCGGCGACGGCTGCCTGATGGAGGGCATCAGCCACGAGGCGATCGACCTGGCCGGCCATCTGCGGCTGGGCCGGCTGATCCTGTTCTGGGACGACAACGGCATCACCATCGACGGTTCGACCGACGTGTCCACCTCGATGGATCAGCAAAAGCGGTTCGAGGCCGCCGGCTGGCATGTCCAGTCGATCGACGGGCATGACAAGGAGGCCATCGCCGCCGCGATCAAGGCCGCACAGGCCGATGACCGCCCCTCGATGATCGCCTGCCGCACTGTGATCGGCTTTGGCGCCCCCAACAAGCAGGGCACGGCGGCCACCCACGGCGCGCCGCTGGGGGACGAGGAAATCGCCGCGGCGCGCGAAGCGCTGGGCTGGACCTGGCCGCCCTTCGAGGTACCGCAGGAGGTCTATGACAGCTGGCACGCCATCGCCGCGCGCGGTCGCACCGCCCGCGAGGCATGGGAGGCGCGGCTGGCCGCGAACCCGCGGCGCGATGCCTTCACCGCGTCCATCTCGGCGCCCGATACGGCGGCGCTGGGCCGTGCCATCGCCGACTACAAGGCCCGCCTTTCGGCGGACGCGCCCAAGGTCGCGACCCGCAAGGCCAGCGAAATGGCGCTGGAAGTGGTCAACGCCACCCTGCCTAACACCGTGGGCGGCTCGGCGGACCTGACGGGATCGAACAACACCCGCACCAAGGGCATGGTTGACGTCACCCGCGATGACTTTTCCGGCAACTACATCCGCTACGGCGTGCGCGAACACGGCATGGCGGCGGCGATGAACGGCATCGCCCTGCATGGCGGGTTCGTGCCCTATGGCGGCACCTTCCTGGTCTTCGCCGACTATGCCCGTCCCGCGATCCGGCTGTCGGCGCTGATGGGGGTTCCGGTCACCTATGTCCTGACCCATGACTCGATCGGTCTGGGCGAGGATGGCCCAACCCACCAGCCGGTGGAGACCATCGCGTCCTTGCGCGCCATGCCAAACCTGACCGTGATCCGCCCGGCGGATGCGGTGGAAACCGCCGAGGCCTGGGAGATCGCCGCCGCATCGACCGGCACGCCGACGGCACTGTGCCTGTCGCGGCAGGGGCTGCCCACGGTGCGCACCAAACATACCGAGGCGAACATGGTCGCCCGCGGCGCCTATGTGCTGCGCAATCCGGGCGGGCCGCGCGACGTGACGCTGATCGCCACCGGCTCCGAGGTGGAGATTGCGCTGAACGCGGCCGAGACGCTGGGCGCCGACGGCATCCGCGCGGCGGTGGTTTCGGCCCCCTGCTTCGAGCTCTTCGCCGCGCAGCCCAAGGATTACCGCCGCGAGGTTCTGGGCCAACCCCCCCGCGTCGGCGTCGAGGCGGCGGTGCGTCAGGGCTGGGGTCTGATGCTGCGCCACAGGGACGCCTTCATCGGAATGACCGGCTTTGGCGCCTCTGTCCGTGTCAAGGATCTTTACGAACATTTCGGCATCACCGCGCAGGCGGTCGCGCAGGCGGCGCGCGCGGTCATGGAGCAGGGAGACTTCGCATGACCATTCGGGTTGGCATCAACGGCATGGGCCGCATCGGCCGCTGCACTCTGGGCGCGATCGTGGAATCGGGGCGTAACGACATCGAGGTGGTGAAACTGAACGCCACCGGCCCGATCGAAACCAACGCGCATCTGCTGAAATATGACAGCGTTCACGGCCGCTTCCCCGGCGAAATCCGCATCGACGGCGATCACATGGACCTGGGCCGCGGCCCGATGAAGGTGTTTTCCACCTACGACCCGACCGAACTGGACTGGGACGGGGTGGACGTGGTGCTGGAATGTTCAGGCAAGTTCAACTCGAAAGAGGCGGCATCGGTTCACCTGACGCGCGGCGCCCGCAAGGTGCTGGTGTCGGCCCCGGCCAAGAATGCCGACCGCACCGTGGTCTTTGGCGTGAACAACGATGCGCTGCGGCCCGAGGATCTGATCGTGTCGAACGGATCCTGCACCACCAACTGCCTGGCCCCCGTGGCCAAGGTGCTGCACAGGGCGGTGGGGATCGAACATGGCATCATGACCACTGTGCATTCCCATACCGGCGACCAACCGACGCTGGACCGCCGCCACAAGGATCTCTACCGCGCCCGCGCCGCGGCGCTGAGCCTGATCCCGACCTCGACCGGCGCGGCCAAGGCGATCGGGCTGGTGCTGCCGGAGCTGAACGGAAAGCTCGACGGCTCGGCGATCCGCGTGCCCATGCCCAACGTGTCGGCGGTGGATCTCACCTTTCGGTCGTCCAGGACGGTTACCGAGGCCGACATCAACGCGATCATGGAAGAGGCCGCCAACGGCGAGATGCAGGGCATCCTGAGCTACGAGACCGAGCCCAAGGTGTCGGTGGACTACAACCACAACACCCATTCGTCGAACTTCGCCGCCGACCAGACCAAGGTGATGGACGGACGCCTTGTGCGGGTTCTGGCCTGGTATGACAATGAGTGGGGCTTTTCCTGCCGCATGGCCGACAACGCGGTTCTGGTGGGGAGGGCATGATGACCATCGCGCGCATCACCGAATTCGACGCCGCCGGCCGGCGGCTGCTGGTGCGGGCGGACCTGAACGTGCCGGTGGATGGCGATACCGTGACCGACACCACCCGCATCGACCGCTTCGCCGCCGTCATGCGCCCGCTGCTGGAGCGGGACGCGCGGCTGGTGATCCTGACCCATTTCGGCCGCCCGACGGCAGGCGAGTTCGACCCGGCCTTTTCAGTCGAAAAGCTGCGCCCCGCATTGGCGCAGGCGCTGGGCCGTCCGGTCGCCTTTGTGGAAACCGCACTCGGCCCCGAACCGGTCCGCGCGTCCGAGGCCCTGCGCCCGGGCGAGGTCCTTCTGGTCGAGAACCTGCGCTACACCCCCGGCGAGACGGCGAATGACCCGGCCTTCGCCCGGCAATTGGCGCGGCTGGGCGACATCTTCGTCAACGACGCGTTTTCCTGCGCGCACCGGGCGCACGCCTCCACGGAATCGCTTGCCTATCTCCTCCCCGCGGCCGCAGGCCCACTGATGGTCGAGGAAATCGAGGCCCTGTCCTCGACCCTCCACCGTCCTTGTCGCCCCGCGGTCGCGATCGTCGGTGGCGCCAAGGTATCCACCAAGATCGCGGTGCTGAAGAACCTGGTGCAACGGCTGGATGCGGTCATCGTCGGCGGGGGCATGGCCAACACGTTCCTCTTTGCCGATGGCGCGCCGATGGGAAAATCGCTGCATGAACCCGATCAGCTGGACACGGTGCGCGAAATCCGCGCGCTGGCCGCACGATCGGGCTGCGCGCTGCACCTGCCCCGGGACGTGGTGGTAGCCCGCGAATGCAAGGCCGGCGCGCGCAAGCAGGTCGTTCCCGCCCACGAATGCCCCGAGGACGCGATGATCCTGGATGCCGGCCCCCGCGCGCTGGCCGATTTCGAAAACGTTCTGACCGATTCCGAAACAGTCCTGTGGAACGGTCCGCTGGGCGCGTTCGAACTGCCGCCCTTTGACCAGTCCACCATCCTGCTGGCGCGGCCGGCTGCCGATCTGACCCGGCAGGGGCTGGCCGTGACGGTCGCCGGCGAAGGTGATACGGTGGCGGCACTGAACCTCGCCGGCGTGGCCGGCGATTTCACTTATGTATCGACCGCCGGGGGGCCTTTCTGGAATGGCTCGAAGGAAAAACGCTTCCCGGTATCGCGGCCCTGGAAGGGGCCGCCAAGGCTGCCTGAAGAAGGATACGCACAGATGGCACTGATCACGCTCCGACAGCTTCTCGACCACGCCGCCGAATACGGATACGGCGTGCCCGCCTTCAACATCAACAACATGGAACAGGGGCTGGCGATCATGAAGGCCGCCGATGCCTGCGACGCGCCGGTGATCCTGCAGGCCAGCCGCGGCGCGCGGTCCTATGCCGGCGACATCATGCTGCGGCACATGGTTGCCGCGCTGGCCGAGATGTACCCACACATCCCCGTCTGTCTGCACCAGGACCACGGCAACAACGAAGCCACCTGCATGACCGCGATCCGCCACGGCTTTACCAGCGTGATGATGGACGGCAGCCTCGAGGCGGACATGAAGACGCCCGCGTCCTATGAATACAACGTCACCATCACCGAACGCGTTGCCCGCATGGCCCACTGGGTCGGCGCCAGCGTCGAGGGCGAATTGGGCGTGCTCGGCAGCCTGGAGACCGGCGAGGCCGCGAAAGAGGACGGCTCGGGCGCCGAGGGCAAGCTGAGCAAGGAGGATCTGCTGACCGATCCCGACCAAGCCGCCGATTTCGTCGCCAAGACCAAGGTGGACGCGCTGGCGATCGCCTGCGGCACCAGCCACGGCGCCTACAAGTTCAGCCGCAAGCCCACCGGCGACATCCTCGCGATCAGCCAGATCGAAGCGATCCACGCCAAGATCCCCAGCGTGCATCTTGTGATGCACGGCTCGTCCAGCGTCCCGCAATACCTGCAGGATCTCATCAACGAATATGGCGGCGAGATGCCCCAGACCTATGGTGTGCCGGTCGAAGAGATCGAACGCGGCATCAAGTCCGGCGTGCGCAAGGTCAATATCGACACCGATTGCCGCATGGCCATGACCGGCCAGTTCCGCAAGGTGGCAACCGAAAAGCCGACTGAATTCGACCCGCGCAAGTTCCTGATCCCCGCGATGGAGGAAATGGAAAAGCTCTGCCACGACCGGTTCGAACGGTTTGGCGCCGCCGGGAATGCGTCGAAAATCAAGGTCATCGACATGGACGAGATGGCGAAGCGCTATGCCTCCGGCGCGCTCGATCCTGCGGTGACCCCGGCAGCGGCCGCCTGACAAACGCTGCCAAACGAAAAGGGGCCGGCGCGCACCCCTTCCACAAGACACGCGCCGGCCCCCGAAACGACCAAACGACCCGATAGGAGACCCCAATGGACCAGTCTGACCGCTATTCCGATCTTTCCCTGAACGAGGCCGACCTGATCGCAGGCGACCGCCACGTTCTGGTGGCTTATATCATAAAGAAGGCTATGGCTATCTCGAAACCGCCGCCCACTTCGCCGCCGAAAGCTCGACCGGCACCAATGTCGAGGTGTCCACAACCGACGATTTCACCAAAGGCGTCGATGCGCTGGTCTACGAGATCGACCCGGAAAAGGAGCTGATGAAGATCGCCTACCCGATCGAGTTGTTCGACCGCAACGTGATCGACGGGCGCGCGATGATCGCCAGCTTCCTGACGCTTGCGATCGGCAACAACCAGGGCATGGGCGACGTGGCCTATGCCAAGATGCACGATTTCTACGTCCCGCCGGCCTATCTGCGTCTGTTCGACGGGCCTTCGACCACAATTTCCGACCTGTGGCGCGTGCTGGGCCGGCCGGTGGTGAATGGCGGCTTCATCGTCGGCACCATCATCAAGCCGAAACTGGGCCTGCGCCCGAAACCCTTTGCCGATGCCTGCTATGAATTCTGGCTGGGCGGCGATTTCATCAAGAACGACGAGCCCCAAGGCAATCAGGTGTTTGCGCCGTTCAAGGAAACCGTGCGGCTGGTCCATGACGCGATGAAGCGCGCGCAGGACGAAACCGGGCAGGCAAAGCTGTTTTCCTGGAACATCACTGCCGACGATTATCACGAGATGATCCACCGCGGCGAATACATCCTGGAAACCTTCGGGCCGGACGCGGACCATTGCGCCTTCCTGGTGGATGGCTACGTGGCCGGCCCGCAGGCGATCACCACCGCGCGGCGGACCTTCCCCAAACAGTACCTGCACTACCACCGCGCCGGACACGGCGCCGTCACCTCGCCCCAGTCCAAGCGCGGCTATACCGCCTTTCGTGCTGGCCAAGATGGCGCGGCTTCAGGGCGCGTCGGGCATCCATGTGGGCACCATGGGTTACGGCAAGATGGAGGGCGAGAAGGACGACACCATCATCGCCCGCATGATCACCGAAGACAGCGTGAATGGCCCCTATTTCCACCAGGAATGGCTGGGCATGAACCCGACCACGCCGATCATCTCGGGCGGGATGAACGCGCTGCGGATGCCCGGATTTTTCCAGAACCTCGGCCATTCCAACCTGATCCTGACCGCCGGTGGCGGCAGCTTCGGCCATATCGACGGCGCGGCGGCCGGTGCCACCAGCCTGCGCCAGGCGGAACAATGCTGGAAAGAAGGCGCCGATCCGCTGGAGTTCGCCAAGGACCACAAGGAATTCGCCCGCGCCTTCGAAAGCTTCCCGCACGATGCCGACCGTCTTTATCCCGGCTGGCGCGAGGCGCTGCGGATCAACTCTGCCGCCTGATCCGCGGGTTGCAACCAAGAGGGGCGGGCGGTATCGCCCGACCCCATCCAACACCCAAAACGAGGCTGCCATGACCTTTGACCGTTCCATCAAGATCGCCCCGTCCATCCTTTCTGCCGACTTCGCCGATTTCGGGCGCGAGATCCGGGCCATCGAGGCACAGGGCGCCGACTGGGTGCATGTGGACGTGATGGACGGCCATTTCGTGCCGAACCTCACCTTCGGCCCGCCGGCGGTCAAGGCGTTCCGGCCGCATGTGAAAACCTTCATGGACGTGCATCTGATGATCTCGCCGGTCGATCCCTATATCGAAGCCTATGCCGAGGCCGGCGCCGACATGATCACCGCCCATGTCGAGGCGGGGCCGCATATCCACCGCACGTTGCAGGCGATCCGTGCCACCGGCTGCAAGGCGGGTGTCGCGCTGAATCCCGGGACCCCGGCCTCGGCCATCGAGCATGTTCTGGACCTTGCCGACATGGTGCTGGTGATGACGGTGAACCCCGGCTTTGGCGGGCAGAAATTCATCGACCTGACCGAAAAGGTCCGCCGCGTGCGCGCGATGATCGGGGACCGCCCGGTGCATATCCAGATCGACGGCGGCGTGACCCCCGAAACCGCACCGCTGGTGGCGGCGGCGGGTGCTGACGTTCTGGTGGCCGGATCGGCGGTGTTCAAGGGCGGCTCGGTCGAGAACCCCGCGCCCTATGGCGACAACATCCGCGCCATCCGTGCCGCCGCCGAAGGGGTTCTGTCGAGCGTCGCCTGACCGTTTCTGTTGCTTCGTTCCCACGAATGCTCAATCTTGAATGCGACCAGGGAACAATCGGAAGGTCGCGGAATGGAACTGACACGCAGGACGTTTCTGCATGGGGCCGGTGCCGGGCTGGCGCTGGCCGTGACTGGCGCCGCGCGCACCGGCTGGACCGCGACCACGCTGAACCTGGGAAGCGCCGAGCTGACGACGCTGTCGGACGGCTATCTGGTGCAGCCAAGAAACTTCGTGCTCGGCGGCATGCCCGAGGCCGAATACATGCCGATCCTGCGCAGGCACGGTCTTTCGCCCGAAGAGTTTCGCCCCGAATGCAACGTCACGCTCTTCCGCGACGGCGACCGCGTGGTGTTGTTCGACGCAGGCTCGGGCTCCGGCTTTCTGCCCACCGTCGGCACCCTGCCCGAGGCCATGGACGCGATCGGGCTGAACCCCGAGGACGTGACCCATGTGGTGTTCACCCACGGCCACGCCGATCACCTGTGGGGCGTTCTGGACGACTTTGACGAACCATTCTTTCCCAACGCCAAGCATATGATGGGCCGCGTCGAATTCGACTACTGGTTCGACCCGGACACGGTGAACCGGATCGCCCCGACCCGCACCAACATGGCGGTGGGGGCCAAGCGGCGGCTGGACTTGCTGGCCGACCGGATCACGCTGTTCGACGATGGCGAAGAGATCCTGCCCAACGTCGCCGCCCGCATGACTCCCGGCCACACGCCGGGCCACATGAGTTTCGAAATCCGCGGCGGGTCCGAATCGGTCATGATCCTGGGCGACGCGGTGACCAATCACCACATCAACTTCGAACGCCCCGAAATGGGTTCGGCGGTGGATCAGGACCGGCAGATGGGGGCAGATACCCGCGTTCTGCTTCTGGACCAGATCGCCCACGCGCAAATGGGCGTGATCGGTTTTCACCTTCCCCAGGGCGGCATCGGACGGGTCGAAAGGCTGGGCGATGCCTATCGCTATGTGCCCGAAACCGGCTGACGGGAACCCCATGTCCTCCATCCGCGCCCTGATCTTTGACGTGGACGGCACGCTGGCCGAGACCGAAGAGCTCCACCGTCGTGCGTTCAACGAAACCTTTGCCGAGGAAGGACTCGGTTGGCGCTGGGACCGCGACCTCTACCGGGAGTTACTGAAAACGACCGGCGGAAAGGAGCGGATGCGCGCCGATATCCGCGACCACGGGCCGAAGGTTGCGCCGGACGACGCGAAGATTCCCGAAATCCACAAGCGCAAGACCGCGCGCTACGCCGCCCTCATGGCGGCGGGCGAGATCGCGCTGCGCCCCGGCATTGCCGCGCTGATCGAGGACGCCCGCGCCCGGGACGTTCGCGTCGCCGTGGCCACCACCACCAACCTGCCCAACGTGGACGCGCTGACCCGCGCCTGCTGGGGCAAGCCGGCCGACGAGGTGTTCGACGTGATCGCCGCCGGCGACATGGTGGCCGCCAAGAAACCCGCGCCGGACGTCTACCTGCTGGCGCTTGAGCGGCTCGGGCTGGACCCCGCCGATTGCCTTGCCTTCGAGGACAGCCGCAACGGGCTGCTTTCGGCCAGGGCTGCGGGTCTGCGCTGCATCGTCTCGCCCGGCCCCTATACCGCCGATCAGGACTTTGCCGAGGCGGGCGCGGTGCTGGACTGTTTTTCGGAGGTTTCCACGATCGACCGGCTGCGCGCGCTATTCCCGGTCATTGCCTGAAGGAAAGGACACCCCATGGCTGCAATCCCTCCCGTCTGCGAATTCGGCCTGAAGGCCCCGGATTTCGACCTGCCCGGCACCGACGGGCGCAACTGGCGGCTGGCGGACGTGGCAGGCCCCAAGGGCACGCTCATCATGTTCATCTGCAACCACTGTCCCTATGTGATGGCGGTGATCGACCGGATCGTGCGGGATGCGCGCGACCTCCAAGAGCTGGGCATCGGTGTCGCGGCGATCAGCTCGAACGACGCCACTGCCTATCCCGCCGACAGTTTCGACAACATGAAGAAACTGGCCGAGGAACGGGGATTCACCTTCCCCTACCTCTATGACGAATCGCAGGGCGTGGCCCGCGCCTACGGCGCCGTCTGCACGCCGGATTTCTTTGGCTACAACGCCGATCTGGAACTGCAATATCGGGGGCGGCTGGATGCCTCGCGCAAGGAAGCCGGCCCGCCGGACCTGCGCCGCGACCTTTTTGAGGCGATGAAGCAGATCGCCGAGACGGGCCGCGGACCCAAAGAGCAGATCCCGTCCATGGGCTGTTCGATCAAG
Source organism: Jhaorihella thermophila (assembly GCF_900108275.1). GTDB lineage: Bacteria > Pseudomonadota > Alphaproteobacteria > Rhodobacterales > Rhodobacteraceae > Jhaorihella > Jhaorihella thermophila. Next base: position 89,885 of record NZ_FNVD01000011.1, on the reverse strand, counting down.
TGGAAGGAAAACGCGTGACTGCGATCGTCTTCGACCTGGACGGCACGCTGGTGGACAGCGCGCCCGATATTCGTGCCGCGGCCAACGCGATGCTGCGCGACCAGGGCCTTGCGCCGCTGGATCTGCCGACCATCACCTCGTTCATCGGCAACGGGCTGCCAAAGCTGGTCGAGCGGGTGATTCGCCACACCGGGCTGGACATGGCGCGGCATGAGGAACTGACGCAGCTGACGCTTGACCACTACAGCCGCGCCTCGTGCGACCTGACCGCGCCCTATCCCGGCCTGCGCGAAGTGCTGCCGCAACTGCGCGAGGCCGGATTCGCACTGGGCATCTGCACCAACAAGCCCGAGGCGCCCGCCCGCGACATCCTCGACGCGCTGGACCTTGCCGGGTTCTTCGACGCGGTGATCGGCGGCGACACCCTGCCGGTGCGCAAACCCGATCCCGAGCCGCTCAACCGGACCTTCGGTCAGCTGGGCCGCGGGGCGGGCATCTATGTCGGCGACAGCGAGATCGACGCCGAAACCGCCCGGCGCGCGGGCGTTCCCTTCCTGTTGTTCACCGAAGGCTACCGCAAGTCGCCGGTCGAGGCGCTGCCCCATAACGCGCGGTTCGACCGCTACGCCGACCTGCCGGCGCTGATCGAACGGGTCCAGGCGGGCTGAGCGCAAGATTTCCCTACGTCACGCCGACCGGGGCGGGTATCGTCAGGGGGCAGTTTCAGCCGGGGAACCACCGATGCTCGACAAGTCCCGCAAACCGACCTGGACCAGTTTCGGAAACGCCACCCGCGAGGATTTCCTGGCGGTGATGGAATATGACGAGGCCTACAACAACGCCCTGCCCGACCGGATCCTCGACGCGATTCGCGCGCTGGACGAGGAATGGACCGCCTATCCGGTCAACCGCTACCAGCACAGCCTGCAGGCCGCGACCCGCGCCTGGGAAGACGGCGCCGACGAGGAAATCATCGTCGCCGCGCTGGTGCACGACATCGGCGACACCCTGTCGCCCTACAACCACGGCGAGCTGGCCGCGGCGATGATGAAGCCCTATGTTTCGGAACGAACGCACTGGATTCTGAAACACCACTGCGTGTTCCAGGGCTATTACTACAACCACCATCTGGGCGGGGACCGGCACGCGCGCGAAAAATACCGCGACAGCCCCCATTACGAGGCCTGCAAGGATTTCTGCCACAAATACGATCAGTGCGCCTTTGACCCGGATTACCCGACCAGGCCGCTGGAGTTCTTCGAACCCATGCTGCGCCGGGTGCTGAACCGGCGCAAGGGCCACATGGAGCTGGCCGAACGCGCCGACGACTGAACCCGGCGGGCTCAGAGTTTCGACGAGATGACGCCGGTGGCGAACCCGCCCATGCGAAGCTCTCCGAACAGGCGCTGATATTCGATTTTGGGACAACGATTCTGGATCACGTCCACGCCGCGCGCCTCGGCCCTGGCGGCGGCCTCGGGGTGTTCGACGCCGATCTGCATCCAGATGGTCTGAAGCTCGGGGAAAGCCTCGAGCGCCGCATCGACGATCGGCGGCACGGCTTCGGACCGGCGGAAGATGTCCACCATGTCTACCTTGTCCTCGATCTCTTCGAGCGATCCCACGACGGTCTGGCCGAACAACATCTTGCCTGCGTGGCCGGGATTGACCGGGATCACCCTGAACCCCTTCAGCCCCAGATAACGCGCCACATAATAGCTGGGCCGCACCGGGTTCATCGACACGCCCACCACCGCGATGGTCCGGGTGCGGGTCAGGATCTTCTTGAGGAATTCGTCACTGTAGTCAGGCATGGCCGCACCCTAAATCCGGCCCGCCGCCAAGGGAAGCGGCAAAGAAAAAGGCGTCCGGCAAATCCGGACGCCAAGTTTGGAACGAGGGACAGTGAAATGACCTGCGGCAGTTCCAATCCGCGGTCACTGTGTCATTTAGGCAAACATTCTCAGAAAAAAAGAGACCGGTCGCATTTTTGTGATTGATTTGGCGATTTTTTACCGATCCGCAGCCATTATTGCCCCAGAACGGCCGGCCAGTTGGCCTCTGCCAGCGCGAGGTTGCCGGGAATGTCCCGCTCCCACGCCCGTTTCAATGCCGGATCGTGAATCAGATACAGGTGGCCACCAACGATTCGCCATGCCCTTGGGTCACCGGCAGCAAGATGCCCGCGGGACACCGCATAGGCGCAATAGCCCCCGAACCGGGGCGCATAGGCGCGCGGGTTGGATTCGAAGGTTTCTCGGTTGTCCTCGCTGGCGAAACGCCAGACCGCGCCCTTCCACTGCACGGCGATGTCGGGGCGGCCCCGGACGGCCTGGCCCTGCCGGAAATAGGCCACTGTGTCATAGCCGCGAATCGCCACGCCGCCCTCGGCACTGACGACCGGAGGGTCGGCCCATGCAGAGACGGTCATCACGAAAAGGGCGGCAAAAAGGGCGAACGGGCGGCGTAGGGGCATTGCAAACGGAACGGTTCTTGAGCGGATGCCCAAAGAATGCCCCCTGATCCGGCCGTTGCCTAGCCCACCTGACAGCGACGTGAATGATGGTGGCTGATTCGTGACCTCAGCGCCGCGCCGCATAGAGCGCCACTGCCGCCGCGTTCGACACGTTGAGCGACCCGAAAGGCCCGGCAGAGTCGATGCGCACCAGCTTGTCCACGGTGTCGCGGGTCTTGGCGCGCAGGCCCGGCCCCTCGGCCCCCAGCACCAGCGCGATCGGGCGCTCACGCTGGCCCTCCAGGGCCTGTTCGATGGCTTCCTCTGCCTCGCCCGCCAGCCCCAGAACGAGGAACCCCATGTCCTGAAGTTCGCGAATCGTTTCGGCCAGGTTGCGAACCCGCAGATAGGGCTGCCGCTCCAGCGCGCCGCTGGCCGTCTTGGCCAGCGCGCCGGTTTCGGGCGCGGAATGCTGGCGCGGAGCGACCACGGCGGAGGCCCCGAATACCTCGGCCGAGCGCAGGATCGCGCCGACATTGTGCGGATCGGTCACGCGGTCCAGCAGAACCAGCCGGGGCGCCTGCCCCATGCAGTGATCGGCAACCGCCCCCCAGTTCAACGGCTTCACCTCGAGCGCCGCACCCTGATGGACGGAACCGGGATCGATGGGCGCGGGGAACTTGCGCGGATCGGCCAGCTCGGGCGCGATCCCCGCTGCCCGGACTGCGTCGGCCAGCTTGTCAAAGGCGTTCTTGGTCACGATCAGGCGCAGCTTTTCCCGGCGCGGGTTGTGCAGCGCATCCCGCACCGCATGCAGGCCGAACAGCCAGACCGTTTCCTGCGCGGCGGCCTTGCGCGCGCGCTCTTTCTCGACCACCCATTTCGGCTTTTTCATGGTCAGAGCCCTCTTGCGGGACCGCGCGATGCCGGCGGGGTCCGAAGGTTGAAAATTTGCTGTTGACGACCCATTTCCACGCTAGTAATCACGCGATCGCACCGGGCGCAACCGCACCGGGGCATGGGCGACAGGCCGCAAGGTGTGGCAGGGGACTGTAACTCCCTCGCGGAGACGCATGCTAGGTTCGATTCCTAGGTCGCCCACCATCTCTCCTTTCACGACAGACAGCTCGCGACAGACTGCTGATGCCACGCGCCTCAGGGCCACTTGGCCATCGGCGGCAGGCTCATCAGCACCGCGTTGGCATCGTGCCCCGTGGCGAGCCCGAACTTTGTCCCCCGGTCATAGACCAGGTTGTATTCGGCATAGAGCCCGCGGTGGATCAGCTGCGCATCCTTGTCCGCGTCGGTCCAGTCCTGCGCGCGGCGACGTTCGACCAGAGGCATATAGGCCGGCAGGAAGGCGCGCCCGATGTCCTGCGTCAGCGCAAAATCCGCCTGCCAGTCGCCGGTGCAGTAGTCATCCATGAAGATGCCCCCCACACCGCGCGCGCGGTGCCGGTGCGGGATGTAGAAATATTCGTCCGCCCAGGCCTTGAGCCGCGGATAGTGCCCGGTGCCGTGGGGGTCGAGATATGCCTTTTGCGTGGCGTGGAAATGGGCGGTGTCCTCGTCATATTCGATGCAGGGGTTCAGGTCCGACCCGCCCCCGAACCACCAGCCATGCGGGGTCCAGAACATGCGCGTGTTCATGTGCACCGCCGGCACATGCGGGTTCTGCATATGCGCCACGAGGCTGATGCCCGAGGCCCAGAAACGCGGATCGTCCGCCATGCCCGGCAGCCCCTTGCGCGCCATCATCGCCTTTTGTGCGGCCTCGCCCAGCTGTCCATAGACGGTCGAGACGTTCACGCCGACCTTTTCGAACACGCGCCCGCCGCGCATCACGCTCATCAGCCCGCCGCCGGCGTCAGACCCGTCCTCGGAGGCGCGGCGCGTCTCGGTCACCTCGAACCGGCCCGGCGCGCGATCCGACAGCGGCCCTTGGGCGTGGCTGTCCTCGAGCCCCTCGAAGGCCGCCACGATCTCGTCACGCAAGCGCCGGAACCAGGCGCTCGCGGTGGCCTTTTCGGTTTCCATCATGTCGGTCATGGGTGTCTCCGATCAATGCGCGGGAACGGCCACCGGATCCAGCAGGCTGCGCCCGCCGTCCACGGTCAGAACCTGGCCGGTCATGAATTCGGATGCGTCCGAGGCAAGGAACTGCGCGGTATCGGCGAGCTCGGAGGCCGCGCCGATCCGCCCAAGGGGCGTGCCGGCCTCGATCGCTGCGCGATATTCGCGGTTCTCCTTCAGCGTCGCCTGCAACGAAGCACTCATCACCGACCCGAAGGCGACCGCGTTGACCCGGATCCGGTGCGGCGCCAGCGCCACGGCCAGCGACCGCGTCATCTGGTTCAGCGCCGCGGCGGAAACCGAATAGGCCAGCAGGTCGGGCCGGGTGTGATCCGCCGCGATCGAGCTGATGTTGATGATCGAACCCGCCATGCCCTCTTCGCGGCCTTCGGCCTGCCGGATCATCCGCCGGGCGACCTGTTGGGAAAGGCGCAGCGCCGACATCAGGTTCTGGTTCATCAGCGTCATCACCGAATCGTCCTCCGGGTCCAGCGGGTCCGAAACCGCGAACCGGCGCGCGCCGTTCACGAGTATGTCGATGGTTTCAAACGCATCCACCGTCGCGGACAACAGATTGGCCACGGTCAGCTTTTCCCGAAGATCGCCGGCAAAATAGCGGACGTTTCCCTCTTCGATCTGTTCGCCCAGCTCGGCGATCAGCCCGTCTTCGTCGATATCGGCGAACATGACATTCGCGCCGGCCTCGGCGAATTGCCGCCCGATCGCCAGGCCGATGCCGTTGGCGGCGCCGGTCACGATCGCGGTCTTGCCGGCGATGGAAAAGGACATTCAGACTCTCCCTCCTTGCGGCCCGTTGCGCGGGCTCTGGATGCGGGAATCGCCCCGCACTTGGGCGCGCAGCTTAACCGGCATCAGCGGCGCGAGCGAGAGGGTCGAGACGCGCGCAGAACCTTGAACCGCTTGTCGCCGCCGATTTCGCCCACCTCGCGGAACCGGTCGGTCAGCGCGGCCTCGTAGGGCAGGTGACGGTTCGCCACGAGCCACAGCACGCCGTTGGGCGCCAACACCCGCGCCGCCGCATCTATGAAGGCCCGGCCAAGCGCCGGATCCGCCGCGCGGGTGACGTGAAACGGCGGGTTCGTGACCACCGCGTCCAGCGGCCGCTCGGGCGTCCAGCCGGCCACGTCCGCCCAGTGGAACCGGGCGCGCGGATCGGCGATGTTCCGCCGCGCGCAGTGCAGCGCCATGTGATCGGCCTCGACCAGATCCAGGGTTTCCAGCCGCTCATCCCGCAGAAGCCGCGCAGCCAGATACCCCCACCCCGCGCCAAAGTCGGCGACGTGGCGCCCCGGATGCGCGGGCAGCGCCTCGGCCAGCAGGCGCGAGGCCGGGTCGATCGCGTCGGCCGAGAACACGCCCGGCGCGGTGTGAAAGCCTTCGACCACCTGCGCATCGGGCGCGCGCCAGTCGGCAAAGACGGTGGGATTGGGTCGGAACCAGAAGATCTTGCCATGGGCCTTGGCGATCGGCCCCTCGACCGGCACCCGCTTGCGCACCTCTTTCAGCAGACTGTCGATGCCGTCGGTCTTGGCTCCGTCCACCACCACCAGATCCGACGCCCGCGCGGAGGCATCCGCCAGAAGCGCGCGCGCCTGCGCCTTGGCGCGCGGCAGAAACACCACGGCGACGGCGCAGTCGCCATCCGCTTCGGCCACCGTGTCGAAACCCGCCTGCCGGAAATGGTCGAAGAACGGCCGGAACGGTTGCACCACCTGCACGCGGTCGCGGGGCAGCGCCGACAGGTCCGCGCCCGGTTGCGGCAGGATGGCCGAGATGACGCCGTCATCCGGCAAGACGAGACCGCCCCCGTCCAGGGCAAGGGTCAGGCGCGATGCAGCCATGGGTTCGGGATCAGTCCTCTTTTTCCATCGTGCACTGCAACGGGTGCTGATGGCGGCGGGCAAAGTCCATCACCTGCCCGACCTTGGTTTCGGCGATCTCGTGGGTGAACACGCCCACCACGGCCACGCCTTTCTTGTGTACGGTCAGCATCACCTCGAAGGCCTGCGCGTGGGTCATGCCAAAGAACCGTTCGAGCACATGAACCACGAACTCCATCGGCGTGTAGTCGTCGTTCAGCATCAGCACCTTGTAGAGCGGAGGCCGCTGGGTGCGCGTTCGGGTCTCGACGACGACCGAGGTTCCCTCGCCCCCGCCGTCCGGCTTGTCCGACATCATCAATAGCCCTTGCAACATCGCGCGCCCTGGAAATCGTTGCGGTTCGTCTTTCGCGGCGTTCCTTATATATCCTTTTGACCGCCTTGGAAAAGCCCAAGCGCACCAGATTCCGGCCGCGCCCTCGTGCACGCGGCGGGCGCGCGGGCTTGATCGTCGGTTTCGGGACATCCCAGCAACGGTCCCGGGGTGTCGCCAGCACCATTTTCGTGGACAGCCGCGCCCCCTTCGCTCACGGTTTCCTTGTCACGATACGGAGTCGTCAGATGCGCAGCACCCGCACCATCCATGTCATTTCCGCTCATGCCGAGGGCGAAGTCGGCGACGTCATCGTCGGCGGCGTGATGCCGCCGCCCGGCGACACCGTCTGGGCACAGCGTCGCTGGATCGCCGAGGACGAAACCCTGCGCAACTTTGTCCTGAACGAACCGCGCGGTGGCGTGTTCCGGCATGTGAACCTTCTGGTCCCGCCCAAAGATCCCCGCGCCGATGCCGCCTTTATCGTGATGGAGCCCGAGGACACCCCGCCCATGTCCGGTTCCAACTCGATCTGCGTCGCCACCGTCCTGCTGGACGGCGGATTGATCCCGATACAGGAGCCGGTGACCGATCTTGTGCTCGAAGCCCCAGGCGGGCTGGTCCATGTCCGCGCACAATGCGAAGGGGGCAAGGCCAGATCCATCACTGTGCGCAACCTGCCCAGCTTTGCCGACAAGCTGGGCGCGGCGCTCGAGGTCGAGGGGCTGGGCACGCTCAAGGTCGATACCGCATTCGGCGGCGACAGTTTCGTGATCGTCGATGCAGCGGCGCTTGGCTTTTCGATCACCCCGGACGAGGCGGCCGACATCGCCCGAATTGGCACACGCATCACCGATGCGGCCAATGAACAGCTGGGGTTTTGCCACCCCGAGCTGTCCGGCTGGGAGCACATTTCATTCTGCAATTTCGCCGCACCGCTCGCGGAAACGAAGGAGGGGTTCAGGACGCGCTCGGCGGTCGCGATCCGGCCCGGCAAGATCGACCGGTCGCCATGCGGCACCGGGGTTTCGGCGCGCATGGCGGCGCTGCTTGCGGCGGGACGGATGCGGCCGGGACAGGTGCTCGATACCCGTTCGATCATCGGCTCGCGCTTCATCGGACGCATCGTCGGTGAAACCGCCGTGGGCGGGCGTCCCGCCATTCTGCCCGAGATCACCGGACGCGGATGGATCACCGGCATTCACCAGCACATGCTGGATCCCGACGACCCCTGGCCCGGCGGCTATCGCCTGACCGATACCTGGGGCGCGCGCTGAATTGGTGGACCGGTCCGGCTTGGGGGATCACCCGTCGCCAAGGGGCTAGCCACGGCGAACCGGTTCCGCGGGCGGTCAAGAGGTCGCAATCTCGTACTTGTGAGCGTTCCGCCCCTATCTATCCCGCGGAGCCGGGTGTAACAACGGCCCGGCCCTTCGGGCGGTCCGAACGACCCGCGCAGGAGACATGGAATGACCGTGCTCACGGCAATTCTGACGCTGATCCTCGCCACGCTGCTGACCCCAGCGCAGGCGGCAACCTCGCAGGCCTTCACCTCCGAGGCGGCAACGGCACGGCTCGTTACCGCCAATGATGGGGTCGCCCCCGGCGCGGCAACCCTATCAGCGGGGCTGCAAGTGACGCTGAAGGACGGCTGGAAGACCTACTGGCGTTCGGCCGGAGAAGTCGGGATTCCGCCCGCCATCGACTGGTCGGGATCGGAAAACGTGGCCGAGGTGCAGTTCATGTGGCCTGCCCCGCACCGGTTCCGTGCCTTCGGAATCGAGAATTTCGGTTACAAGGACGAAGTGCTTTTTCCCCTGAGCATCGCGCTGAAGGAACCGGGCAAGCCGGTAAGGCTGCGGGCGCGGGTCAACATGCTGACCTGTGCGCAGGTCTGCATACCGCAGGACTTTGCGCTGTCGCTCGACCTTGGCCCCGGCGACGGGATCGACCGGGCCTCGGCCGATCGGATCGCCGCTTGGGCGGCCAGGGTGCCGACGGATGGCAACAGCGCCGGGATCGCGTTGCAGCACGCCGCGCTCGAGACCGCCCCCGAACCCGCGCTGGTGGTTGTCCTGCGCAGCGACCGGCCGTTCCGCGCCCCCGACATCTTTCCCGAGATGTCCGAGGACACCACCTTTGCCGCGCCCGACATCCGGCTGGGCGACGGCGGCCGCCTGCTTTGGGCGCGGATCCCGTTCACGAATTTCGACGACGCGGCGAACTCCGTCGCGGTGACGGTGACCGATGGCCACCGTGCGGCCAGCCTGGAGCGCACCGCGCTTGGCGCACAGGTTCCCCCGCCGCCCTATGAACGCGCGATCGCCGGGGCGAGCCTCGGGACGCTTTTGAACATGGCGATTGTGGCGCTGATCGGCGGGCTGATCCTGAACGTGATGCCCTGCGTGCTGCCGGTGCTGTCGGTCAAGCTGTCCTCGGCGATGAAAGTCGGCGCGCAGGGCGCGGCGCGGGTGCGCGCGGGGTTCCTGATGGCGTCGGCGGGGATCATCGCCTTCATGTGGGCGCTGGCCGGGGTGACGCTGGCGCTGCGTCAGGCCGGGCTCAGCGTCGGATGGGGCATCCAGTTCCAGAACCCGGTTTTCCTGGCGATCATGACGCTGCTGGTGGTGCTGTTCGCGGCCAACATGTTCGGCCTGTTCGAAATCACCCTGCCACAATCCTGGACCAGCCGCCTGGCCGCGGCATCGGGACAGCCGACATTTGCCGGCGATTTCTTCACCGGCGCCTTTGCGGCGGTGCTGGCCACGCCCTGTTCGGCCCCGTTCCTGGGCACGGCGGTCGCCTTTGCCCTGGCGGGCCGGCCGGTGGACATTTTCGTGATCTTCACGGCAATGGGACTTGGATTGGCGCTGCCCTATTTTGCCGTTGCGGCGCGTCCCGGTCTTGTCGCGTCTCTGCCCAAACCCGGACGGTGGATGATCGTCGTCAAGGCCGCGCTCGGCCTGCTGCTGGCAGGCACGGCGGCCTGGTTGCTGTGGGTGCTGGCGGGCGTCGGCGGGCGCGAAACGGCCATCGCGGTGACCGCGGCCCTGACCCTGGCCGTCGCCCTGCTGGCATTGCGCCTGCCGGAAACCGGCGGGCTGCGACGCCTGCGCGGGGCGGCGGTCGCCGGCCTTGCCGCGCTGGCCATTGCCGCCCCGCTGGTGATCGACTCCCGGATTGCCGGTGCCTCGCGCATTGCCGAGGGGCAGGAGATCGACTGGATCCCCTTCGATCGCGGCGATATCGCGCGGCGTGTCTCGAGGGGACAGATCGTGTTTCTCGACATCACCGCCGACTGGTGCATCACCTGCAAGGCGAACAAGACGCTGGTGATAAATCGCGACCCGGTGGCCGGGATCCTGAACGGAGGCGGCGACGTCGTGCCGATGCAGGCCGACTGGACCCGCCCCGACGACCGGATCGCGCGTTTCCTCAGGGACCACGGCCGCTATGGCATCCCGTTCAACGCGGTCTATGGCCCCGAGGCCCCGGACGGCGTTCTGCTGCCCGAAGTGCTGACCGCCGATCTCGTGCTGGACGCCCTGCGCAAGGCGGGCGGCGATGCCGTCACCGATCTCGCCCGCGCGAACTGACCCGACCCTATTGCCCCGCCAAGGCGTCCGCAATCACCTTGCGGCGCGGGTCATCGGCCGGCAGATCCTTCGCCAGATCCCGCGCCTTGCGATAGGCGTCCAGCGATTTTTCCGCCTCGCCCAGCACCCGGTAGGCGTTGCCGAGCCTCAGCCAGCCATCCAGATCGTCGGGCTGCTCGGCCAGGCTGTCCGCCAGCCGCTGCACCATCGACCGAATGAAGTCCTGCCGCTCTTCGGGCGTCATTTCGCTCGCCGCGGCGACATCCCCCGCGGTTGGTCCCGGCGCGGCTTGCGGCACGACGACCTGTTCGGCCCCGATCTTCTGCGCCAGCATGTCGGCGCGACGGGCAAAGGGCTTCATCCAGGGCTGGAAGGTCTTTTCTGCCTCGACCCGCGCCTTCAGCATCTCATAGGCGCGCTGCATTTCGCCCGACTGTTCCAGTGCCAGCGCCTTGTAGTAGGTCGCGGCAACGTGTTCGGGGTCCATGCCCAGCGCCTTGTCCAGCGCCGCCTCGGCCTTGGGAGAGACGATTCCATCGTCCATGTTGATGAGGATCTCGGCATGAATGGCGTAAACATCCGGCCCCAGCTGGTCGCCGCCACGCTGGATCAGCGTGGACATGGCCCATTCGGCCTCTTCCGGCTGGCCCATTTCCATATAGGTCCGCGCCAGCATCAGCCACCCTTCGGGGCGCAGCTGCGGGTCCGACACAAGGCGTTCGCGCAACCGCTTGACCAGCACGTTCATGTCGCCGACCGTGGCGCGTTCGTCGGCCCGATCGGCAAAGGGCGCCGACGGCATCTCGGGATGCCCCAGCCGGCCGTAGATCGCCACGCCCAGCACCGGCACCGCCAGCGCCGCCGCGACGATCACCCATCTTCCGCTCTGGCCACTGGCATCGGCGCGCTTGTCCGTCCGCTCGGCCGCCTTGAGCATGCGCCGTTTGATCTCGGCGCGGGCGGCCTCGGCCTCGGCGCCTGAAATCAGGCCCCGCTGCTCGTCGCGGTCCACTTCCTCAAGCTGGTCGCGATAGACGGCCTGTTCCTGTCCGGCGAATTCGCGGCGCGATCGGGCGCGCAAGGCCGGCACCACCAGAGCCAGCGTGGTCAGCGCGGTCAGGGCCGCGCCGGCGATCCAGAAATTCAACTCTCTGCCTCCGGGTTGTCGGACTGCATGATACGGGCGAGCTTTTCCTCTTCTGCCGGGTTCAGTTTTTCCGGGCCGGCCGTGTCTCGCTGACCTGTGCGACGCAACATCACGAAGATGCCTGCCCCGCCTGCGGCAAAAATCACGAACGGCGCCAGCCACAGCGCCCATGTTTCGGGCTTGAACGGCGGCTTGAACAGGACGAAGTCGCCGTAACGCGCCACGAGAAAATCCAGAACCTCCTGATCCGTGTCGCCGGCCTTGAGCCGTTCGCGGATCAGAATGCGCAGATCCCGCGCGATCCCGGCATTCGAGGTGTTGATCGGTTCGTTCTGGCAGACCACGCAGCGCACATTGGCGGAAATCGCCCGCGCCCGGGCCTCAAGCTTCGGGTCGTCCAGAATTTCGTCGGGCTCCACCGCGCGCGCCAGCATCGGCAAGAGCCCAAGCGCGACAATCAGGACAAGCGAGACCAGTCGCGTCATGACGCCGGCTCCTTCAGGCCCGCCTCGCGCAGCGCCGACAGAATCTCCTGCTGGGCATCGGCACCGACGATCGGGCCGACATACCGGTGAACCACGATGCCGTCGCCACGAATGACAAAGGTTTCCGGCACGCCCGAGATCCCCCATTCGATGCCGGCGCGGCCGGAATTGTCCCACCCGATCCGGGCATAAGGATTGCCCAGATCGTTCAGCCAGCGGCGGGCGTCATCCGCCTTGTCCTTGTAGTTCACGCCATAGAGCGTGACGCCATGTTCGCGAGCAAGCCGGCTCAGCACCGCATGCTCGGCCTTGCACGGCACGCACCATGACGCGAAGAAATTCACCAGCACGGGCCGACCTCCGGCGGTCAGATCCGCCGTGCTCAGCCCCGGCGTGCCAAGCTCCGGCACCGGATCAAGCGCAATCGCCGGCGCGGGCCGGCCGATCAGCACCGACGGAATGCGGCTCGGGTCGCGGTCCGCGACAAGGCCCCAGAGCGCAAAGCCGCCGATCGCGACCGCGACGATCAAGGGAAGGAACCAGAGTATGCGTTTCATCTACCCTCTCACTCAGCAGGGGCTGCGGCCATGCCGCGGCGTCTGTCGCGCGCGGGGGCACCCACCCGCAGGCGGCGGTCGCTCAGCGACACGAGCCCGCCCAGGATCATCAGCGCGGCGCCCAGCCAGATGAACCGGACCAGCGGTTCATAAACCACGCGCAACGTCCACGTGTTGCGGATGTTTTCATCCGCGGGTTCGCGAATCGAGGTGTAAAGGTCGCCGAGAACGGTCGATCTGATCGCCGATTCCGTGGTCTGCGACCGTGCAAAGGTATAGTTGCGCCGTTCCGGATAAAGCGTCGTGACCGGCTTGCCGTCGCGGGTCACGTCCAGGATCCCACGGATCGCCTCATAGTTCGGGCCCTTAACCCGTTCGGAGCCGCGAAAGGTCAGCTCGAAGCCGGCAACCTCGACCGTGCTGCCCGGCTCGGCAAAGGCGACGGTCTCGGATTTCCAGATTGTCGAGCCGACGAACCCGAAGATGCAAACAGCAAGCCCCAGATGCGCCAGCGACATGCCCCAGGCCGAACGGGGCAGGTTGCGGGCACGGCGCAGCGATTCCGAAAGAGGCGCCTTGCCCAGCTTGATCCGCCAAGCCCATTCCTGGACGGTGGCAAGCAGCAGAAAGGTTGCCGCGAAAATCGACGCCGCAGCAAGGATCGACCCTTCGGTGGTCACGGCCCAGATGGCGATGCCGGCGACCAGGCTGACCCCGGCTACCAGCTTGAGCCGATCGAGTACGCCGCCCAGGTCAGCCCGCTTCCACGACAGGAATGGACCGATGCCGGCCAGGATTACCATCGGCAGCATCACCGGCACGAAGGCCGCGTTGTAATAGGGCGGCCCGACCGAGATCTTTTCGCCCGTCACCGCTTCGAGCGCCAGCGGATATAGCGTGCCGAACAGCACCGTTGCCGCGCCCGTCGCCAGCAGCAGGTTGTTGATGAGCAACGCGCTTTCCCGGCTGACGGGGCGGTAGAGACCGCCGCCTTCCATTGCTGGCGCACGCCAGGCGAACAGGGCAAATGAGCCAATGATCGCGATCCCCAGAAGCAGCAGGATGTAAACGCCGCGCGAGGGGTCGGTGGCAAAGGCATGCACCGAGGTCAGCACCCCCGAGCGCACCACGAACGTCCCCAGCAGCGACAGCGAGAAGGTCAGAATCGCCAACAGAATGGTCCAGCTTTTCAACGAGTCCCGCTTTTCCACCACGATCGCCGAATGCAGCAGCGCCGTTCCCACCAGCCAAGGCATGAAGCTAACGTTTTCGACCGGATCCCAGAACCACCAGCCGCCCCAGCCCAGTTCGTAATAGGCCCACCATGACCCCAGAACGATCCCGCCGGTCAGAAACGTCCAGGCCGCCAGCGTCCAGGGGCGCACCCAGCGCGCCCAAGCCGGATCGACGCGGCCCTCGATCAGGGCGGCAACGGCGAATGAGAACACGATCGAAAACCCGACATAGCCGAGATAGAGGAACGGTGGATGCAGGGCGAGGCCGATATCCTGCAACAGCGGGTTCATGTCCTGACCGTCCAGCGGCGGGTTGACAAGCCGTGCAAACGGGTTCGAGGTGAACAGCATGAACGACAGAAAGCCGACCGAGATCCAGCCCTGAACACTCAGCGTGCGCGCCCGCAGCGCATCGGGAATGTTGGCGCCGAACAGGGCCACGCCGCCGCCAAAGATGGTCAGGATCAACACCCACAGCAAGAGCGAGCCCTCGTGGCTGCCCCAGGTTCCGGCGATCTTGTAGATCATCGGTTTCATCGAATGCGAATTCTCGGCCACGTTTCGCACCGAGAAATCGCTGACGACAAAGGACCACATCAGCGCCCCGAAGGCGATCGCGACCAGCGCCAGCTGAACCAGCGCCAAGCTCTGCCCCGACCGCATCCAGGCGAGGTTGCCGCGAGACGCGCCCAGCATGGGCAAGATGCTCTGGATCAACGCTACTGCCAGAGCCAGCGACAGGGCAAGATGACCGACTTCGGGAATCATGTTCGGCTTCCTCAGTTGCGCGGCGGGTTACACCGTCAACGTTGGGACTTCCAGTAGGCGGAATGTCAAGGATTAACATCTGGGATGCAAGCCTCTCGCGGCAACGTGACCCGGTCTGCGCGGCCGTCCGCCAAGGATGAGACTGCGCCTCCCGCGCCGGAAACGGCAACCTCGCTGGATGCGGGCCACAGCCAAGTTGCGCCCCATGCTGTCCGTTCCGCTATTGCGGGAGGTTTCTTCGCGTACCCGGATGCGCTGGCGCCCACCCTCTAGTGGAGCCCCGCCACCGCGCGTGTCGCCCTTGTGGCCGGGCATCCGCGATTCTCGTTTTCAGGCTCTGTGCCGATTATCTGACCACGAACTCTGCGTGTAGCGCCCCCGCCGCCTTCAGGCTCTTCAGTATGTCAATCATGTCGCGCGGAGAAACACCCAGCGCGTTGAGCCCCGCAACAACCTGCGACAGCGAGGCGCCCTCGGGCACTTCGGCCAGGGAAACCCCGCCGTCCTGCTCGATCGAAGCCCCGGTGCGCGGTACGACAACCGTATCGCCCTGCGCGAACGGATTGGGCTGCACAACCAACGGGCTTTCCTCGATCTTCAGTGTCAGGTTCCCCTGCGATACCGCGACCCGCGACAGCCGCACGTCATCGCCCATTACAATCGTACCTGACCGCTGATCGATGACCACCCGCGCCTTACGCTGCGGCTCTACCGGTATGTTTTCGATCCGTCCGATCACATGGGCCGTCGACTTCATGCCGGTTGCGGCTATGTCGATCTCGACGGTGCCGGAATCGCGCATTACTGCGACCCGTTTCCGAAATGCGCGGTTCACGGCTTCTTCGATCCGACCAGCCGTCGTAAAGTCAGGTTCTCGCAAGGCCAGCCTTACGGTGGAAAGTGAGCCGAAATCAAAGTCGATTTCCCGCTCCACCCGGGCGCCAGCCGGAATGATTCCCGACGTCGGCACACCAGTCACGACCTTCGCCGCCTGGCCTTCGGCGGACACCCCGCCGGCCAGAACGGCGCCTTGGGCGACGGCGTAAATCTTGCCGTCCGCCGCATTCAGAGGGGTCATGATCAGCGTGCCGCCCAACAAGCTCTTGGCGTCTCCGATCGCGGACACGGTCACGTCGATCTGGCTCCCAACCCGGGCAAAGGGCGGCAAAACCGCTGTAACCATGACCGCTGCGACATTCTTGGGCCGGAACTGCTCGCCTGTAATATTAACACCCAATCGTTCCAGCATGTTCGACATGATCTCTTCGGTGAACGGCGCGTTCCGCAGACCGTCTCCGGTGCCGTTCAACCCGACCACCAGCCCGTAGCCGACCAGGTCGTTGCCGCGCACGCCATCGATTTCCACCATGTCCTTCAGGCGAACGGCCGCTGCATTGGCGATCATCGGGAAAAGCAGGATGACGAAAAGGAACAATCGGATCATTTCAGAAAGTTCACCAGAGAGAGATTGGCCGACCGGACGGTCACGGTGTAGAGGCTTTCGAGCTGAAACTGCACATCCTTCAAGCGCGTAGCGACTTCGTAGGGGTCAGCAGCAAACAACTCGTTGCGGGTCTGTTCCAATCCCGTCCGCGCCGCCGCGTTGCGAACGCCGAACTCTTCGAGCAGCGACTGGATGTGGCCGATTTCGGCAGCCATTTCCGTGATCTTCCCGTGATCTGTCAATATGCGTTCGCCCGCGCGCTTCAAGAGCGCGCTCTGACCGGCGCCGGTCAGCCCCAAGTCCGGATCCGTCGCAAGAACCGCCAGCGCGGTGTCGCGCAACAGCGCACGAAACGCAGGATCGTCGGCGCGCTTGGCGACGCCCAAGTCCTCTCCGTCAGCGACCCGGAACGGCGTCAGAGAACTCTCGCCGCCACGATAGATCGCCGACGCAAAGCCCGACGGATCCTCAAACCATTGATCGGCCGCTTGCACGACTTCCTGCCAGTCAGAGAGACCACCGAGGACTAATTTCAACTCGGAGATCAGAAGGTCCGCATCCGCCAGCGCCGGTTGATCGGTCGCGGCCCCGGCAAAGAGGCTCCGTCCGGCAATCCGTGTGTTCAATGCCGAAATCGCCGACTCGAGGCTAGATCGGGCCTGCAAACTGGCCTGCGCGCGCTCCTGCGGCATACTGGCTTCGGTCATGCCCAGAAGAAGCGTCCCCAATTCTCGGGCGTCACTTCGCATTCCGTCCAGCACCGATTGCATCGTCGCAGCCATAATATTGGCCTCTTCAATCGCCAGATCGTAGGCATCGAGGCGCGAGAAACGGCTGTTCATGTCCACGACAATCGACATGTCGCCGCCGACGCGTTCGGCAATGTCCATCGTCTGCCCGGATGCCAATTCCGCCGTCAGACGGTCATGCTCGGCCTTGCGTTCCGAGGTCTGAATGCGCAACATCATGCTTCGCGCCAGATCGCCAATGGAAGTAACCGTCATCTCAAAGCTCCAGCAACGCCTGCATCATGGTTTCAACCGCCTGAACAACCCGAGCGTTCGCGGCATATGCCCGCTCGACAACCATGAGGTTTTGCAGTTCGGCATCCGTATCAACGCCCTGCTCCGATTCCAGGCGTTCGAACTCCAATTTCTGAGCGGACAGAAAGCTCAACCTGGCGTCCGATTCCTGACTGCCCTGAACAGCGCGTGACGTGAGAGCGGCGGCAACATCTTCGGCTGTCATTGCTCCGGCCCCCAAGCGATCTTGGGGCAAGAGGCGCGGCGCGGACAAAGCGTCCGCCAGTCGGGTCAAGAGCGCGCCGTCCCCCGGCTCTCCGGGGTCCGACGCCCCCAGCCCGGCCCTGAGACGCCAGCTTTCGCCGTTCCTGGCCGGATCAACAGCCTGATTGAATTCGAGCCGCAAAGAAAGCCCGGTTACCTGCGTCGTGTCGAACGCCGCGCCGGCATCGGTGAAGAGCCCCGGTGATCCCGGCGAAATGGTATCGTCGACCCCGCCGCCTGCAAATCGCTCGATCAGATCCCGCGCCAACAGGTCGAGGTCCGCCTGCGCTTCGACCGTCAGTTCATCGCGAATGCGAAACTGCGCGGCCAAGGCGCCACCGGCGACCGGGCTGCGCTCTCTTCCGGTTCGCACCGGAACACCGTTGATCGACAACCCGGACAAGAGTCCATTTTCGAGCGTCATGTGCGGCATGGTGTCGGTTGCCGGACTGAATTCGAACCGAGCAGGCCGACCGTCCAGCAAAACCGCACCGCCTTTGGAATACAGCGCAACCTGCCCGTGATCCCGTTCCGCGATCCGAACCGGAACGATTTCGTTGATCTCGTCGATCAGCCTCTGCCTCTGGTCGATCAGGGAGGCCGTTTCCGCGCCAGCCACGTCGGCGGCCGTGATCCGGACATTCAGTGCACGCGTGTCTTCGAGCAGCGTGTTCAACCGGTCAACCATGCCCCCGATGCGGCTGTCGGCCCGGTTGCGAAGCTGGCGGAGCCCCTCGGCGGCGCCTGAAACAGCCTGAGCGAGGTCCGACGCCCGACGCGCCACGGTTTCAAGCCGTTCCGTCGCTTCCGGCCGGTTGGCGGCATCGATCAGACTTGCGTGGAAATCCGCGAGGCGCCCGGCGAGCGAACTGCCGTCGGTGCCATCGCCCACCAGCCTCTCCAGTTCCGAATGAAACTCGGCCACGGCGTCTTGCGAGGCCAGTTCCGCCGCAGCCGCCCGCCGGTTCGCCACGATGACCGGGTCCGAATGCCGGACGATTCCAACGATTTGCACGCCCGGTCCGGTTTCCGCCTTGGACGCCAGCTCGACCGAGCGGCGCGCGTAGCCCGGGGTCATCGCATTCGCGATATTCTCGGCGATGACGCCCGAACTGCGAGCGGAGGCCCCCAGACCGGTGAGCGCGCTGCGAAGGGCCGCTGAAATCGTCATGTCCGTCACTCCTGTTTCTTGACTGCCACGCCCGGATCACACGGCCCTATCGCTTGATATTGGTGGTCTCCTGGAGCATCTCGTCCACCGTCTGGATCACTTTGGCGTTCGAAGAATAGGCCCGCTGGGTCTGGATCATCTCGGTCAGTTCGCTGGCAACGTCAGTCGCCGATTCCTCTCGCGCATAGGACACGATGTCCCCGGTGGGTCCCTCGCCCGCATCCCACAGGAAATAGGTGCCGCTTTCAGGCGACGGCACATAGGTCTGATGGTCCAGCGCCACCATGCCGTTCGGGTTCGGCAAATCGACAAGAGGCACCTTGTAGATGGTTCTGGTGATCCCCGTGTCGAAGAAGGCATGAACGAAACCGTTGGCGTCCACTTCGACACTCGTCATGTTCCCGACAGGCGACCCGTCCTTGGAAATCGAAACCGGCGCGAACCGATCCGACAGCTGGGTTATCCCGTCGGTCTCTCCGATATTTCCGATGTCGATCTCGATCGGCCCGCCCGCCACGTTCACGACCATCGTTCCAGTGGCCGGATCATAGGCGCCGCCCGAAACGGTTGAAACCGACGCCAAGGTCCCGCCCGAGGCCCGACTGTCGTCGAAGGTCAGGACATATTCCCCGATCACCGCATTGTCCGAGGCGGTGTCGCGCAGAACCATCGTCCACTCGTTGGAGGAACCCGTGGCGGGAACGGTGGGCGTGAACGAAATTCTGATGCTTTCGGAGGTGCCGAGATTGTCGAAATACTCCACCGACAACTCCTGCGCTTCGCCGGAGGCGGAAGCATCGGTTTCGGTCGCGGGAAGGTTCACGCCCAGCGCCATTCGCGTGGTCGGCTCGCCGGAGAACTGATTGACGTTGATCTGCACCGGCTCCAGCCCCTCGGCCGTGTCGCGCGGATAGCTGGGAACGGTGCCGTCAGGCTGTGCCGGCCAACCCAGAAGAACCAGCCCCGTTTCCGTGGTCAGCAAACCGTCGGAATTGGTGCGGAACGATCCGGTCGTGGTCAGTAGCATCTGCGGCACACCGTTTGCGGCATTCACCTGGGACAGCTTGGCAACCGGCAGCATGCCACGGCCGCGCACCGCCAGATCGGTCGCGTTCGAGGTGGAAACCAGCGCCCCGCGTTCGTCAATCAGGCGCTGGGTAGTCGCGCGCACGCCCCCTGCGGAATAGGTCCCGCCCTGAGAGGAGATTACCATCGAATGGAAATCCGTCTGGACCCGTTTGTAGCCGTAGGTCGAGGAATTGGCGATGTTGTCGGAAATCGAAGCCAGCCGGCTTGCATTCGCTGCCAATCCGGCAACCCCGGCATTGAGAGAAGAGGAAATTGTCATGAACGCGCCTTTCTGATGCTGGAACCGTCTCCGGTTGCAACACATAGCGCGCGGACCATTAAGAAGCGGTTTAACCGCGCATCCCGATCCCGCGAATTGTCGGGAATCGCCCGCTCAGGCGACCGCGACTCTGGGGCGACCGCTGGCCTCGACCACGATTTCGGCCTCGACCAGAACCCGCCGGCCCTCGACCTCGGCGGTGCGCCGCTCGCGCCGAACGCCGAGTTCCGCATCGGCCACCCCGGCCCGCTCGACGGCTTCTGCCGCTTCCCGCCGCAGGGCCAGCTCCAGGCACGCCATGGCCGCGTCGGCATCGGCAAAGTCCTGCGGGCCGTCCGGCAGGTGCGCCCGGAACCTGCCCGGCGCGGGTACCGTCACGACGCCGCGCCGACGCATCGTCACCTGCCCGACCACCGCACCGATGGCATTGGCGACACCCGCGTGCTCGGGCAGGATCATCCGGCCGCGCAACCGTTCGCCCACGGCCGGGTAATAGATCGGCGCCGAGGCGCCCAGTCCGACGATATCCACATTGACCGCCGCATCCAGCCGCAAAAGCCCCCTGTGCCCGCCCAGCGCCTGCCGCATGAGGACATGCCGGGCCAGATCCGCCGGATCCGGGCCGAATGACGGCGCCTCCTCGGCAAGGGCCGCTTCGAGCAGCGCCTGAACCGTCTGTTCGACCAGCTGATCCACGATCAGCTGCGCCATCCCATGCGGATCGGCCGCCAGCGCCTCACCCGATCCGATCCGCTTGCGCGCCCACAGCGTCAACGCCTTCTCGGCCGCCTCGCGGTCCCAGGCCTCGGCCCAGCCCAGCACATGCGCGGCATCCGAAGGCGTGATTCCGCTCAGTTGAACCAGACCTCGATCCTCGAGCCGGGACAGCGCCACGCGATCCATCCGGTTCCGCAGCACCTTGCGCAGCGGCTGAACTCCTTCTGCCAGCCGCTCCAGCAGATGCGCCTCTCGCTCACTCCGCCCATGGGGCTCCACGCCCCGAACAGCGCGGACAAAGACGGCGTCCATCTCGCCGGGCGCGGCCGCGCGCAGATCGGCGTCCAGCGCCGCATGCACCACCTCGGGGGCCTCATGCGCCAGCAGGGACACAGGCACGACCCGGCGCGGGCCGAGCGTGACACCGCCCACCAAGCCTTGCGCGCGCAGATGCACCTGGCTGTCGCCGCCCAGCCCCCATGTCCGCATCGCCACGGCCTCGACCATGGTCTGGAACCCGCCGACCCGCGCCCCTTCGGGGGCAATCGCCGGCCGCCCGTCACGCAAAAGCGCCACATCCGTGGTCGTCCCGCCGATATCGCTGACCAGCGCGTTCTCGACGCCGGTCAACCAGCGGGCGCCGACGATCGACGCCGCCGGCCCGCTCAGGATCGTTTCGATCGGCCGGCTGCGCGCCTGAGCAGCGGACATCAGCGCCCCGTCCCCCCGCACCACCATCAAAGGCGCGTCGATCCCCAGTTCGGCCAGGACATGCTGCGCCCGGCCGATGAGTCTATCGATCATGCCGATCAGCCGCGCATTCAGAACCGCGGTCACCGCACGTTTTGGGCCGTTGAGCCTGGCCGAAAGATGGTGCGAACAGGTCGCGGGGGTCCCGGTCATCTCGGTCACCAACCGCGCAACGGCAAGCTCATGCGCCGGATTGCGCGTGGCAAAGCGCCCGGCAACGGCGAACCCCGACACGCCGCGCCCTTCGGCGGTCAGAAACGCCTCCAGCGCCGCCAGATCCAGCGGCGCCAGTTCGCGCCCCGAATGATCGTGCCCGCCGGCCATGACCAGAACCGGGTCGCCCCTGAGCGCCTCGCGCAGACCGTGGCGTTCCAGGCCGGCCGCCTCGAACCCGATGTAAATCAGCGCCACGCGCCCGCCCTGCCCTTCGACCAGCGCATTGGTTGCCAGCGTCGTCGAAAGCGATGCCATGCCGATTTCACCGGGCGCGACCGCCGCCGCCCCCACCACCGACCGCACGGCCTCGCCTATCCCGATCGCCAGATCGTGGCGCGTGGTCAACGCCTTGGCGCTGGCCAGCACTTCTTCGCCGCGGATCAGCACCGCATCCGTATAGGTGCCGCCCGTATCAACCCCCAGCAGAAGGCTCATCCGCCATCCTCCAGTCCTTCCGCCGGATGCAACCCGGCCGCCAACCGCGTCTTGCCCGCTTGCGTCACCCGGACAATCGTTTCACGGCCCATCTCGCCGCATCCGCCACGACCGGATCATCATCACCGACCAGCGCCTGCGCCGCCGATCGCAGCTCCGGATCACCGGAATTGCCGATCGCGTACAACACGTTCCGCACGAACCGCCCCCGCCGGATCCGCTTGATCGGCGAGCCCGAGAACATCGCCCGAAACCCCACGTCGTCCAGCGCCGCCAGTTCCCTCAACCGCGGCGCCCGCAACGCATCGCGCGCGGCATAACGCATGTCGCTCGCAGTGACAGCGAACTTGTTCCACGGGCAGGCCGCCAGACAGTCGTCACAGCCGTAGATCCGGTTGCCCAACTTCTCCCGCAACGGCTCGCCCACCGGCCCGTCATGTTCGATCGTGAGATACGAAATGCAACGCCGCGCATCCAGCTGATAGGGCGCCGGAAAGGCATCCGTCGGACAAGCCGCCAGGCACGCCCGGCAGGATCCGCAGTGGTCCTGCTCGGGCGGATCGACGGGCAATTCCAGAGTCGTGAACACCGCCCCCAGAAAGGCCCAGTTCCCCCAACGACGGCTCACCAGATTGGTATGCTTGCCCTGCCAGCCGATCCCGGCGGCCTGCCCCAACGGCTTTTCCGGCACCGGCGCGGTGTCCACGAACACCTTCACCTCGCCCCCGGCCTCGGCGATCAGCCACCGCGCCAGCCGCTTCAGGCGCTTCTTGACGATATCGTGATAGTCGCGATTGCGCGCATAAACCGAAATCGCCCCGCGGCCGGGCCGCCCCACCACCGCCATGGGGTCCTCCGCCGGCGTATAGCTCTCGGCCAGCATGATCACCGACCGCGCCTCGGGCCACAGCGCGGCCGGATTGCCCCGCCACGCCATCCGCTCGGCCATCCAGCGCATCTGGCCGTGCCGGCCAGCCGCAACGAACGCAGCCAGACGCTCCGCCACCTCGGGCACCGCCCACGGCCGGCAGATGCCGACATCCACGAACCCCTCCTCCAGGGCACGCGCAACCAACCTCTTCTTCAGCTCATCCATGCTTCTTTCTGGTCCGAAATACACCGGGGGGAGGCCGCAGGCCGGGGGGCAGCGCCCCCCGCCGCCCTCTCGAATCAGAAATCCAGATCGGCATAATGCGGCGGTGGCCGGAAACCGGGAATCTGATCGGCCAGAATCGACCGGAACGCGGGGCGCGATTTGATCTTGGCATACCAGTCCTTGACTACCGACTGCCGGTTCCAGTCCACGTCCGAAATGTAATCCAGCGAACTCAGATGCGCTGCGGCGGCAAAATCCGCCAACGTCATCACATCTCCCGCCAGCCACCGCCGCCGGTCCAGAAGCCACGCCATGTAGTCCAGATGAAACTTGATCGCCCGCGCACCCGCCTTCACGCTGCGGCTGTCCGGATAGCCCTCGCCGGTGATTTTCTTGTTCACCCGCTCATACAACAGCTTCGACGTCACCTCGTTGTGGAACTTGTCATCGAACCACCCCACCAGCCGCCGCACCTCGTATCGCTGGGCGGGATCCCTGGGCAACAGCGGCGGCTCGGGGCGCGTTTCCTCGACATATTCGCAGATCGCGGTGCTTTCGGCCATGGTCTGCCCGTCCAGCCGCAGAACCGGCACCTTGCCGGCGGGGTTGCGGCGCAGGAACTCCATGCTGCCCTCCCAATAGCGCTCTTCCACCAGTTCCACCTCGATCTTCTTCTCGGCCAGAACCAGCCGCACCTTGCGGCAGAAGGGGGACAGCGGAACGTGAAACAGTCGGGCCATGATGATCCTGAAACAATCGGGAAAGGTTCTTCCAGATAGCCTTGCCGGGCGGGAGACTTCAATCCTCGAAACAGGCCGCGCGCCCATCAACGCGGATCGTTGCCGCCCCGTCCATGATCGCGGCGGCGCGCCTGTTCAACGCCGCCGAGGGCCGCGCAGGGCTCCGCCCCTTGGGATCGGGCAGAACCGCCGCGATCAGTGCCGCCTGCGGGGCCGTCAGCTCGGCTGCCCCCACCCCGAAATGATGCCGCGCCGCAGCCTCGATGCCAAAGACGCCTTCGCCCATTTCGGCCACGTTCAGATAGACTTCCAGAATGCGCCGCTTGGTCCAGAACAGTTCCACCACCGGCGTGATCAGCGTCTCCAACGCCTTGCGGAACCAGCTTCGCCCCTGCCACAGGAAAACGTTTTTCACCGTCTGTTGCGTGATGCTCGAGGCCCCGCGCACCGCACCCGACTCGATCGCCTTGCGAATCGCCGCCACGTCGAACCCCCAGTGCAGGCAGAAATTGGCGTCCTCCGCCGCCACCACCGACCGCGCCGCAACCGGGGCGATCCTTTCCATCGGTACCCAGTCGCGTTCGATCGTCCCCAGCCGACGATATTCCGAAACCATGGTCCAGGTGATCGGCGGATTCACCACCGAAAACAGCGCCACCAGCGCCAGCATCCCGACCGCCAGAATCGACGCGGCCCGCACCAGAAAGCGCGCCACCCGACGGCCCGGCCTCCTTTCGCTCGTCCGTTTCGTCCTGCCCCGGCGGTTTGCGCCCTTTTTGGACCGGTTTCCTGCCCGTCTTGCCATGCCCCACCTATAGGGCAGGCATGGCCCCGCGGCAAACCGCCTCGGCCAGGATCCGCGCCTCGGCCCGGCCCGCCTCCGGCCGAACCAGCTTCGGCGGGCGCACCCGGCCGGGAAACAGCGCCGCGCCCTCGGCCCGCCCCGCGACGCTGGCAAAGTGGCTTTCCGTCCACACCCCTTCGGAGCTCACCAGCGCATGACGGTCGAACCCGAGGTGCAGATAGGTCACCGCGCCGCCCTGTCGCACCCGAACGCGGCGGCCGTCCACCAGATGGCGCGCCGCGACCAGAACCTCGGGCCGACCGACATGCAGCTCGGCCGCCCATCCGGTGACGAGCACCCGATGCGCAGGGCTTACCAGCAAGGGCCGACGGTTCCCCAGAACCCCCGCTCCGATCCGAACGGGCGCGAACTGCCCACGGGCGGACACCGTCCGGCGCCCCACCCAGACCACAGCGAGATATCCGTCATCCTTCGTCAGAACCCTGTCGCCCCGGCCGATCGCCTCCACCGGGCGCGGGCCGCAGTCGGTATCGATCAACGTGCCGGGCGTGAAGCAGGCTGGTTCCAGATCGGCCAGCTCGAGCGTGCCGTTGGTCTTGACGAACGAAGAGCTGACGAATTCGGCATCCTTCAGCACCGTGCCGTCGGTCGGCGTGAACACCGCCGACATTCCCTTGGCGTAGATCGTCGCGCCCTTGACCGTCACCAGCCCTTCGCCGGGGATCTTTACCGTCACCGTATCGCCGTTCCAGACATGGGTGACCCGATGCCCGTCGATCGAATCGCAGCCCCAGCGGTTGATCTCGCCATCGCCGCCGCGGTCGGTGAAAGTCAGCTCACGCACCTCAAGCGCGGCCCCCGGTTTCGGGGGAACCGCCGGATCCAGCACCCAGAACTGATCGGTGTGCTCGACCGCGTGGTCGCCCTTGTTCCAGAAACTTTTGAACTTGCCGCTCATGCCGCGCCCGCTTTGTCTTCGCAGGTGACAGGCTCTCCCAAAGGTTTTGAAAATTCGTTCCCGCAGACGAAAACCGGGGCCCCTGACAGGACCCCGGATCGAGACTTTCCAGAAAATTCTACCGTTACTCGGCGGGCACTGCCGTTTCCTCGACCGTGAGCGGCACCGGCAGATGCGGCAGCATCTCTTTGGGGCAGACCTGCAGGAAGTTCGCCCGTTCAACATCCCAGTGCTGAAGGATGTCGGCGGCCTTGCGGCTGCCGGTTTCGGCCTCGTGGCGCTCGATCAGGATCTTCAGCTGGCGCTCCCAATGCTCGACCGTGACCGGGCAGGTCACCAGCGTCTCCATGTTCATCAGCGCCTCGGCCTTGCGCTCGGGGTCGTAGAGATAGGCCATGCCCCCGGTCATGCCCGCACCGAAATTGGCGCCGATCGAACCCAGGATCACCGCCACGCCGCCGGTCATGTATTCGCAACCGTTGGAGCCGCAGCCCTCGACCACCACATGGGCGCCCGAATTGCGCACCGCGAACCGCTCGCCCGCGCGTCCCGCCGCGAACAGATAGCCGTCGGTCGCACCGTAAAGCACGGTGTTGCCGATGATGGTGTTCTGATCGGCCACCAGCGGGCTGGCCATCGGCGGACGCACCACGATGGTGCCCCCCGACAGGCCCTTGCCGACATAATCGTTGGCATCGCCCGACACCTCGATCTTGAGCCCCGGCGCAGCGAAGGCGCCCAGCGACTGGCCCGCGCTGCCCTGAAGCTTGATGTGCAGGTGGTCGTGCTGGAACGCGTTGCGCATTCCAAAGTTCTGCACAATGTGGCTGGAGACCCGCGTGCCCACCGAACGATGCGTGTTCTGCACCGCATAGGTCAGCTGCATCTTTTCGCCGTCCTTCAGGAACCGGGCCGCGTCGCGCACGATCTCGGCATCCAGCGTGTCCGGCACCTCGTTGCGCGGCTTGTTGCGGTCATAGACGATGTCCGCGGCGCCATCGACGGTGATCAGCATCGGGTTCAGGTCCAGATCATCCAGATGCGCCGCCCCGCGCGACACCTGCGCCAGCAGATCGGCCCGCCCGATCACCTCGTCCAGAGAGCGCGCGCCCAGGCTGGCCAGGATCTCACGCACCTCCTGCGCGTAGAAGGTGATGAGGTTCACGACCTTGTCGGCGGTGCCGGTGAACTTGGCCCGCAGGCGTTCGTCCTGGGTGCAGACGCCCACCGGGCAGGTGTTCGACTGACACTGGCGCACCATGATGCAGCCCATCGCGATCAGCGCGGCGGTGCCGATGCCGTATTCCTCGGCCCCCATCATCGCCGCCATCACGATGTCGCGCCCCGTGCGCAGGCCCCCGTCGGTGCGCAGCGTCACCCGATCGCGCAGGTTGTTCATCGCCAGAACCTGATGCGCCTCGGTCAGGCCCATCTCCCACGGCAGTCCCGCATACTTGATCGAAGTGGCAGGGCTGGCCCCGGTACCGCCGTTGTGCCCCGAGATCAGGATCACGTCGGCCTTGGCCTTGGCCACGCCGGCCGCGATCGTGCCGACACCGGAGGAGGCGACCAGCTTGACGCAGACCTTGGCGCGCGGGTTGATCTGTTTCAGGTCATAGATCAGCTGCGCCAGATCCTCGATCGAATAGATGTCGTGATGCGGCGGGGGCGAGATCAGCGTCACGCCCGGCGTCGAATGCCGCAGCCGCGCGATCAGTTCCGTGACTTTCAGCCCCGGAAGCTGACCGCCCTCGCCCGGCTTGGCGCCCTGGGCCACCTTGATCTCGAGCTCTTCGCACTGGTTGAGATATTCCGCCGTCACGCCGAACCGGCCCGAGGCCACCTGCTTGATCTTGGCGCTGGGGTTGTCGCCGTTGGGTTCGGGCACGAAATGCGCCGGATCCTCGCCGCCCTCGCCGCTGTCCGACTTGGCGCCGATGCGGTTCATCGCCACGTTCAGCGTCTTGTGCGCCTCGGGGCTGAGCGCACCCAGCGACATGCCCGGCGTGACGAACCGCTTGCGGATGGCGGTGATCGATTCCACCTCTTCCAGCGGCACCGGCTTGCCCAGCGGCTTGAAGTCCATCAAGTCGCGCAGATGGATCGGCGGGTTGGCTTGGATCTGCGCCGAATACTGCTTCCACAGCTGATAGGAGGCGCGGTTGCAGGCCTGCTGCATCAGGTGCATCGCGGTTGCGGTCCAGGCATGTGTTTCGCCGCTCGCGCGCGCCTTGTAGAAGCCGCCGATCGGCAGAACGTCCAGACCGGAGTGCCACCCCTTGGCGTGGATCTCCTCGGCCTTGACCTGGATGCCGCTGACGCCGATGCCGGAAATCCGGCTGACCATGCCCGGGAAATACTCCGCGCACATTGCGCGGGACAGGCCCACCGCCTCGAAGTTCAGCCCGCCGCGATAGGACGAGATCACGCTGATCCCCATCTTGGACATGATCTTCAAGAGGCCTTGGTCGATCGCCTCGCGGTAGCGCGCCATGTTCTCGGTCAGCGTGCCCTCCAGCAGACCGCGCTCGATCCGGTCGGCCAGCGTGTCTTCGGCCAGATAGGGGTTCACGACGGTCGCGCCGCAGCCGATCAGCACCGCAAAGTAATGCGGGTCGATGCATTCCGCCGACCGCACGTTCAGCGAACAGAAGGTGCGCAGACCCTGCCGCGTCAGATGGCTGTGCACCGCGCTGGTGGCGAGAATCATCGGCATCGCCACCTTGTCCGGCCCCGAATGGTGATCGGTGAGCACCAGATGCCCCGCGCCCGAGCGCACCGCGTCCTCGGCCTCGGCCCGGATCCGCGCCAGCGCCGCGTTCAACGCGCCTTCGCCCCGCTCGAAAGTGCAGTCGATTTCCACCAGGGGCGAGTTGAACTGCTTGACCAGCTCGGCCCATTGCGCGTTGCCGACAAAGGGGCTGTCCAGCACGATGATCTCGGTCTGACTGCTGTCCTCGTCCAGCACGTTCTTGAGATTGCCGAACCGGGTCTTGAGGCTCATCACCCGGTATTCCCGCAGACTGTCGATCGGCGGGTTGGTCACCTGGCTGAAATTCTGCCGGAAATAATGGCTCAGCGGGCGATACTGCTTGCTCAGCACTGCCGCAGGCGTGTCGTCGCCCATGGAGGCGACCACCTCCTTACCGTCCTCGGCCATCGGCGCGAGGATCTGTTCGACCTCTTCCAGCGTGTAGCCGGCCGCGATCTGCCGTTTGCGCAGCTCTTCGCCGGTGAACATCGGCGCTTCGGTGACCCTGTCCAGCACCTCGCCCAGGTCGTTGATCTTCTCGACCCATTCGCCAAAGGGCTGGGCGGCGGCCAGCTTGTCCTTGATCTCCGCGTCGTGGTAGAGCCTGCCTTCGGCCATGTCCACGGCCAGCATCTGCCCCGGCCCCAGCGCGCCCTTTTCGCGCACGGTGGTCTCGTCGACCGGCACCATGCCCGCCTCGGACCCGGCAATCACCAGCCCTTCGCCGGTCACCACATAGCGCATCGGCCGCAGCCCGTTGCGGTCGAGCCCCGCGCAGACCCAGCGGCCATCGGTCATCGCCAGAGCGGCGGGACCGTCCCAAGGCTCCATCACGCTGTTGCAATAGGAATACATGTCGCGCCAGGCCTTGGGCAGTTCGACCGCCTGCTTGGACCAGCTTTCGGGGACCAGCATGGTCTTGGCCATCGGCGCGCTGCGTCCTGCGCGCACCAGCACCTCGAACACCGCATCCAGCGCCGCCGAATCCGACGACCCCTGCGGCACGATCGGCTTGATGTCCTCGGCCTTTTCGCCGAAATAGGACGAGGCCATGCGGATCTCGTGGCTCTTCATCCAGTTCAGGTTGCCCTTCAGCGTGTTGATCTCGCCGTTATGCGCCAGCATCCGGAACGGCTGCGCCAGCCACCATTGCGGGAAGGTGTTGGTGGAATAGCGCTGGTGGTAGATCGCAAAGGCGCTCTCGAACCGGTCGTCCTTGAGATCGGGGTAGAACTCGGCCACCTGCTCGGCCAGCATCATGCCCTTGTAGATGATGCTGCGGCAGCTGAGCGAAGCGATGTAGAGCCCGCTGATGTTCTGCGCGGCGGCGGCCTTCTCGATCCGGCGGCGGATGACATAGAGCTCGCGCTCGAACTGTTCCTCGTCCACGCCCTTGCTGTTCGAAATCAGGATCTGTTCGATCTCGGGCCGGGTGGCGTTGGCCTTTTCGCCCAGAACGTCGATATTTACCGGAACGTGCCGCCAGCCGTAGATGTAATAGCCCATCCGCAGGATCTCGGTCTCGATGATCGTGCGGCAGGTTTCCTGCGCGGCGAAATCGGTGCGCGGCAGGAACACCTGACCCACCGCGATCAGCTGATCCATGCGGGGTTCGTGGCCGGTGCGCTTGATCTGGTCGTAGAAGAACGGCACCGGGATCTGCACATGGATGCCCGCGCCGTCGCCGGTCTTGCCGTCGGCATCCACCGCGCCGCGATGCCAGACCGCCTTGAGCGCCTCGATCCCGGCCTCGACCACCTTGCGGCTTTTCTTGCCGTCGATCGACACGACAAGCCCCACCCCGCACGAGGAATGCTCGTCCTCTTCGCGATACATGCCGTTATCGGCCATCCACTTGCGGCGGGCCTCTTCCTCGCGGACCCAGTTCGCATCGTATTTGGTCATTGGCGTTCTCCTTGTTCCGTTCGGGTCCGGGGCGGCAGGGCCTTCGTGCCCGCCTGCGCCCGCCCGCATGTTCCCGTCGTCAGGCGGCGATGGCCTGTGGGGCGTCATTCGGCCGCGATGGCGGTGGCGGCGTCGAACCGCTTCAGGATCGCGGCCGCGCAGTCGCGCCCGTCGCTGATTGCCCAGACCACCAGCGACGCGCCGCGAACGATGTCGCCCACCGCATAAACGCCGTCCATCGCGGTCTCGCCCGAGCCATAGGCGGCCTTGATCGTGCCCCATTTCGTCACCGGCAGATCCGGCTGGCCGAAGAGCGTCGGCAGATCCTCGGGCTCGAAGCCCAGCGCCTTGATCACCAAGTCGGCCTCTTCGACGTAATCGGCCCCTTCGATCACCTCGGGCGCCTGCCGTCCGGTGGCGTCCGGGGCGCCCAGGCGCATCCTTTGCACCATCACGCCGGTCACCTTGCCGTCCTGATCCGTGAACCCCTTGGGCGCGCTGAGCCATTCGAAGATCACGCCCTCTTCCTCGGCGTTCTGCACTTCGCGCTGGCTGCCGGGCATGTTCGCCCGGTCGCGACGGTAGAGACATTTCACGCTCTTCGCCCCCTGGCGGATCGCGGTGCGCACGCAGTCCATCGCCGTGTCGCCGGCGCCGATGACCACGACGCGCTTGTCATGGGCGTTGAGCATGCCGCTGTCATATTCTGCCACCGCATCGCCGAACCCCTTGCGGTTGCTGGCGGTGAGGTAATCCAGAGCCTTGACGATCCCCTGCGCCCCGCTGCCCGGCATGGACAGATCGCGTGACTTGTAGACGCCGGTGGCGATGACCACCGCGTCATGTTCGGCCCGGATCGTGGCAAAGATGTCGGCGTCCACGTTACAGTTCAGCACGAATTCGACGCCGCCCTGTTCGAGCTGCTCGATCCGCCGCATCACCACGTCCTTTTCCAGCTTGAAGCCGGGGATGCCATAGGTCAGCAGACCGCCGGCGCGGTCGTAACGGTCATAGATCGTCACCTGCACGCCGGCGCGGCGCAGCATGTCGGCCGCCGCCAGCCCGCCCGGTCCGGCGCCGATGATGCCCACGCTTTGCGACCGTTCGCGCGCAGGCGCGATCGGCTTGACCCAGCCTTTCTCCCATGCGGTGTCGGTCAGGTATTTCTCCACCGCACCGATGGTGACGGTGCCGTGGCCGGACTGTTCGATCACGCAGTTGCCTTCGCACAGCCGGTCCTGCGGGCAGATGCGACCGCAGATCTCGGGAAAGGTGTTTGTGGACTGGCTGAGCCGATACGCTTCTTCCAGCCGCCCGGTCGCGGTCATGCGCAGCCAGTCGGGGATATTGTTGTGCAACGGGCAATGCGACTGGCAATAGGGCACGCCGCACTGGCTGCACCGGCTGGCCTGTTCGGCCGCCTTGGCATCCGAGAACTCGGCATAGATTTCGTGAAAATCCTCGCGCCGCGCTTGCGCGTCCCGCTTTTCAGGCATGTCGCGCGCGATATCGACGAACTTGAGCATCGGTTGCTTGGCCACGGCCTGGACTCCCTCAATTCCTTGGTCGCGCCTGTTTACGAGAACCGCGTGAAAATGAAAAGTCAATTATACTGACCTTTATTGGAGAAATTTTCGCGGCGCCTCGTTTGAAATTGTCTGTTTGGCGAAAACTTAGGTCCGATTCGGATCTTTCTGACCGTCTTTCCTTTTTCCCGAAACGCCTATACACCCGCCCTGTAATCCTTTGACGACGGTTTTCCCGAACGACATGCCGCTTTTTCAACTGATTCTCGTGGCCCTGATTCAGGGACTGACCGAGTTTCTGCCGGTATCCTCATCCGGTCACCTGATTCTCTTGCCCGAATTGACCGAACTTCGGGATCAGGGACAGCTGATCGACGTGGCGGTGCATGTCGGCACGCTGGGCGCCGTGATTATATACTTTTGGTCCGATGTAAGACTGGCGCTTTGCGGCATCCCGCAGCTTTTGCGCGGGCGGCTGGACACGGCCGAGGCAAGCCTGGCATGGAATCTGGCCCTGGCGACGATTCCGGCAGTTCTGGCCGGCACCGCGTTGCATTTCACCGGACTCAGCGACGCCATGCGTTCTGTCAAGGTGATCGGCTGGACGATACTGCTGTTCGGGCTGGTGCTGTATTGGGCGGACAGAACCGGGCCGGAAACCCGGCGCAGCACGAACTGGACCACGCGGGATGCGGTGATCATGGGGTTGTGGCAGGTTCTGGCGCTGATCCCCGGCACGTCGCGGTCGGGCATTACCATCACCGGAGGGCGATGGCTGGGCTACGGGCGCACCGATGCCGCGCGTCTGTCCATGCTGATGTCGATTCCGATTATCGCCGCATCGGGGCTGCTTCTTGGAACCGAGGCGGCCTTTACCGCGACGCCGCAGGCGCTGAGGGACGCGGCCATCGCGGCAGCCCTGTCGTTCGGCTCGGCGCTTCTGGCGCTTTGGCTGATGATGCGGTTTCTGCGCAGCGCCAGCTTTACACCCTACGTCATTTACCGCGCGGTGCTGGGGGTGGTTCTGCTCGCAATCGCTTATGGCGCCTGATCGGACGACAGACGGCCGCCCCAATCTCAATCAGCGCCGAGGCCCCAGAGCCGATCACGGCAAGGTGAAACGCCGCCCGAACAATCGCGCCCGAACACGAAGGTCGGGCGCAGCGGTTGAACAATCATCCGATCACGAAACGGGATGCCTCAGCCGCGCAGCCGCCGGGCCGAGGCTGTGATGTCGTCATACTGACCGGTCGGGCGAAACTTCCACAGGTATTCGGGCAGGATCACCTCATACGCCGTGGGGCGGATACCCAGATCGGCAAAGCCCCTGGCACCTGGGGAGACGACATTGTCGTGGCGCAGGCTGCGCAGCTGATCCCGGGTGAGGATCTTGTTTTCGATCAGCTGGAAACTTGCGAACTGCACGAAGTCCATGGCGCCGGCGATGATTCGCCCGATCCAGAAGGGCAAACCGATCACGATGCGGCGGCGGTGGATCACCTCCAGCATGTCATGAACCAGTTTGCGCAGGGTTGCGACCTCGGGACCGCCGAGTTCGTAGATGCCAGGCTCGGCCTTGCCGAGAACGCCCAGTTCCGCAGCGTGGGCGACGTCGTCGACAAAGACCGGCTGGAAACGCGTTTCGGCGCCCACGAGGAACAGGAACGGGCTCCAGCGAGTCATCGCGGCGAAGCGGTTGAAGAACTGGTCCTCGGCGCCGAAAATCACCGACGGGCGCAGGATCACGGCATCGGGCATGTGCTGCAGAACCGCCTTTTCACCCATCGCCTTGGTGCGGGCGTATTCGCTGTCGGACTCGGCGTCGGCGCCAAGGGCCGAGATATGCACCATGCGCCGAATGCCCTTTTCCGCCGCGATGCGGGCGATGCGGCCGGCGCCATCCGCATGGACGTTGGCAAAGGTGTTCTTGCCCAGCTCGTTCAGCACGCCGACGCAGTTGACGACGGCATCGGCCCCTTCCATCGCCAGCGCCACCGAAGCATCGTCGCGGACATTGCAGAGAACCGGCTCGACCTGGCCCACGGCGCCATAGGGTTTGACGAACAACGCTTCGTTCGGGCGCCGGACCGCAACCCGGACCCGCCAGCCAGCCGCCGCCATGCGCCGTGCGATGTAACGTCCGACAAATCCCGAACCACCATAGATCGCGACCAGTTTCGACATCACCAGTCTCCTGTTTTCCAGATCGGTTCCGATCTACTCTCAAGCGGTGCGGTGAACAAGGTGCAAATGGCAGCGTCCCGCTCCACGGGCGAACGGTTGCGGTCAGGTATGGGCCGCCGCGACAAAGGCCCGGATCAGGGCCGCGTCCTTTGTCCCCGGCGTGCTCTCGACCCCCGAAGAGACATCGACCTGCCGCGCGCCCGTGGCGCGGATCGCCTGAGCCACGTTGTCCGGCGTCAGGCCGCCGGCCAGCATCCAGGGGCGGCGCCAGTATTTCCGGGCCGCCAGCAGTTGCCAGTCAAAGGCCAACCCGTTTCCGCCGGGCAGATCCGCGCCCCTGGGCGGTTTGGCGTCGATCAGCAACTGGTCCGCCACGTCGGAATAGAGGTCGATCGCCGGCATATCCTCGGAGCCGGCGATTCCGATGGCTTTCATCACCGGCAGGCCGTGGCGGGATCTGATCGCGGCCACGCGGTCAGGCGTTTCCTGCCCATGCAGTTGCAGCATGTCGAGGGGAACCGCGCCGAGGATGCGGTCCAGCTCGGCATCGTCGGCGTTGACGGTCAGCGCGACCTTGCAGACCCCCGGCGGCACCTCGGCCGCGAGCGCCGCGGCCTGTTCGATCGTAACGTTGCGGGGCGAACGCTCAAAAAACACGAACCCGACATATCGGGCCCCCGCCGAAACGGCGGCCTCGACCGACGCGGCCGTCGTCAGCCCGCAGATCTTCACGTTGACTTGGGCAGACATCGAAGGGCTCAGCTGGCCTCGTCCAGGATCACCAGAACGTCGTCGCGCCCCTGGCTTTCCTTCTTCTTCAGCCGGGTGACTTCGCGTTCTAGCTTTCTGACCTCCCGCGCCTTCGCGTCAGCTTCGCGCCGGATGCGGAATTCGCGCATCCACTCCCAGATGAACCCGATCACCAGCCCCGCGGCGATCCCGCCCAGAACCACCACGAAAAGCGGCAGCGACAGGGTGAAGTTGAACCCGGCAAGGGCGGCCAGATCGTCCGGCATCAGTTTCAGCGTGACAAAACCACGATTGGCGAGCGAAACCGAGATCAGGACGATCCCGAGTACGGCCAGAAAGGCAAAGCGAATATAGCGCATCTAGGCTTTTCCGTTCAGT
Organism: Jhaorihella thermophila; assembly: GCF_900108275.1. GTDB lineage: Bacteria > Pseudomonadota > Alphaproteobacteria > Rhodobacterales > Rhodobacteraceae > Jhaorihella > Jhaorihella thermophila. Next base: position 54,894 of record NZ_FNVD01000011.1, on the reverse strand, counting down.
CGGTCCCTGAGAAGTTTGCCGGTTTTGAAGAACGGCACGTATTTCTCCTCCACATGCACCGTTTCGCCGGTCCTTGGATTGCGACCAATCCGCGCGTCGCGCTTCTTGACCGAGAAGGCGCCAAAGCCCCGCAGCTCCACCCGATCGCCGCGCGCCATGGCATTGGTGACCTCTTCGAAAAAGGTGTTCACGATCCTCTCGACATCGCGCTGGTAAAGATGCGGGTTCTGTTCGGCTATCTTCTGGATCAGTTCAGACCGGATCATCGTTGCAGTTCCTCCCAGGCAGCACTCTTACGGGCCGTTCTTTCCCACGACTATACGCACATTCCACGAAGGCGGGAACCATAAGGGAATGAATATCAGAGGTATTTTCAGGCGCTTGGCGGATTTCGGCCCACGCGCCGCGGGTTTCCCGACCCTTTCGGCCGGATTTGCGAGCCCGAACACCCGGGGCCGACGCACAAGGCGCGCCTGATTCGCCCGTGCGCCATGCCGGACGAGAGAACCCCGCGGCAGGAATGCCGCGGGGCCTGCAGGCGGAAAGCGTTCCGCTTATTCGTCGCGCTTGAGCGCGGCGCCCAGGATATCGCCCAGCGAAGCGCCCGAGTCGGACGAGCCATACTGAGCGACGGCCTCCTTCTCTTCGGCGATCTCGCGGGCCTTGATCGACAGGCCCAGACGGCGGGTCTTGGGATCGACGTTGGTGACGCGGACGTCCACCTTGTCACCGACCGAGAACCGCTCGGGCCGCTGTTCGGAGCGGTCGCGCGACAGGTCGGAGCGGCGGATGAAGGACTTCATGCCCTCGTATTCCACCTCGATGCCGCCTTCCTCGATCGCGGTGACGGTCACGGTGATGACCGAACCACGCTTCACGCCGCCCACGGCCTCGGCGAACTTGTCGCCGCCCACGGCCTTGATCGACAGCGAAATGCGCTCCTTCTCGACGTCCACTTCCTGAACGACCGCCTTGACCACGTCGCCCTTGCGGTAGTTCTGGATCGCGTCCTCGCCGCGTTCCTCCCAGCTGAGATCCGAAAGGTGCACCATGCCGTCGATGTCGCCCGGCAGGCCGATGAACAGACCGAATTCGGTGATGTTCTTGACCTCGCCCTCGACCTCGGTTCCCGGCGGGAACTGCTCGGCAAAGACCTCCCAAGGGTTGCGCTGGGTCTGCTTGAGGCCCAGCGACACGCGGCGCTTGGCCGGGTCGATTTCCAGCACCATGACGTCCACCTCCTGCGAGGTCGAGACGATCTTGCCAGGGTGCACGTTCTTCTTGGTCCAGGACATTTCCGAGACGTGGACCAGACCCTCGACGCCCGGCTCCAGTTCGACGAAGGCGCCGTAGTCGGTGATGTTGGTCACGCGGCCCTTGTGGACCGAACCCAGCGGATACTTGACCGCCACCAGATCCCATGGATCTTCCTGCAGCTGCTTCAGGCCAAGGCTGATGCGGTGGGTTTCCTTGTTGATCTTGATGACCTGCACCTTGATCGTCTCGCCGATCGACACGATCTCGGAGGGGTGGTTCACCCGGCGCCATGCCATGTCGGTGACATGCAGCAGGCCGTCAACACCGCCCAGATCGACGAAGGCGCCGTATTCGGTGATGTTCTTGACCACGCCATCGACCACGTCGCCTTCCTTCAGCTTGGCGATGACCTCGGCGCGCTGCTCGGCGCGGGATTCCTCGAGGATCGCGCGGCGCGACACCACGATGTTGCCCCGGCGGCGGTCCATCTTGAGGATCTGGAACGGCTGCTTCAGTCCCATCAGCGGGCCGGCATCGCGCACGGGCCGCACGTCCACCTGGCTGCCGGGCAGGAACGCCACGGCGCCGCCCAGATCGACGGTGAAGCCACCCTTGACGCGGCCGAAGATCGCGCCTTCGACGCGCTCGTCATTGGCATAGGCCTTTTCCAGACGGTCCCAGGCCTCTTCGCGGCGGGCCATCTCGCGGCTGAGCACGGCTTCGCCGCGGGCGTTCTCGGTGGCGCGCAGGTAGACTTCGACCTCGTCGCCGACCTTCACGTCGGGTTCTTCACCGGGATTTGCGAATTCCTTGAGATCGACGCGGCCTTCCATCTTGTAGCCGACATCGATGACGGCCTGGCCATTCTCGATCGCGATGACCTTGCCCTTGACGACACTCCCTTCCTGGGGCGTGTCCATTTCGAAGCTTTCGTTCAGGAGGGCTTCGAATTCCTCCATGGATGCGGTTTGAGCCATAATGGTCTCGGTTTCCTTTCAAGCGTTATACTGGCCACGCGGTTGTCTCCGCCGGTCTTTCAGGTTTCCTTTGGCCGACAGGCAGCGCACAAAACAAAGAGGGCCGGTGGATCCGACCCTGCTCGTCCTCTTGCCCTGCGGCGTTTTCGCCTTGCCGACGCGGGCGTGCTTATCGCGTTTTCCCCTGCGTGACAAGGCCCGTGTGACGCCCCGTCATGTCCATAATCGTTGGCAATATGCGCCGGCGCGCTACACTCGGTCCAGATCAATGGGAGGAGATGCAAATGAGGATCGTCAAGAGCCCTTACCCCGATGTCGAGATCCGCGACATGTCGATCACCGAGCGGGTATTCGAGGGGCTGGGAGACAACCCCGACCGCGTGATCCTGGTCGAGGGCCCGTCTGGACGTGAGGTAACGGTCGGGCAGTTCACGCAGGGCGTGAAGGCGCTGGCCGGCGGCTTGACCGAACGCGGGTTCGGCAAGGGCAAGGTGGTCGCGTTGATGGCGCCGAACCTGCCGGAATACTGCATCATATTTCACGGCGTGGCCTGGGCGGGCGGCACGATCACGACGATCAACCCCACCTATACCGCGCACGAGGTGCGCCACCAGCTGAACGATTCGGGCGCCTCGCTGCTGATTACCGTGGGGCCGTTTCTCGACACCGCGCGCGAGGCGGCCGAGGGCACCGGCGTCACCGAAATTGCCGTGATCGGCGAGGCCGAGGGGGCGACGTCGCTGACCGATCTGATGGGCTCGCCTCTGCAGGCGCAGGTGCCTGTGAACTACGCCGAAGACGTCGTGGTGCTGCCCTATTCCTCGGGCACGACCGGGCTGCCCAAGGGGGTGATGCTGACCCACCGCAACCTCGTGGCCAACGTGGATCAGGTGCTGAGCGCCACGGATGTGCGCGACGACGAGATGACGGTCGCTTTCCTTCCGTTCTTTCACATCTACGGCATGCAGGTTCTGATGAACATCTATCTTGCGGGGGGCGGCGGGCTGGTCACGATGCCGCGTTTCGACCTGGAACAGTTCCTCGAACTCAGCGCGAAATATCGCACGCCGCGCATGTATATCGTACCGCCCATCGCCATCGCGCTGGCCAAGCACCCGATCGTGGACAATTACGACCTGTCCTGCGTGATACAGGTCAATTCGGGCGCGGCACCCTTGGGCGGGGATGTGGCCGACGCGGTGGGCGCACGGCTGGGGACGCTGGCGACGCAGGGCTATGGCATGACCGAGTTGAGCCCCGTCAGCCACATGACCCCGCTGGACGCCAACCGCAAGGGCGCCTCGGGCGTGACCATCGCCAATACCGAATCGCGGATCGTGAACCCCGAGACCGGCGAAGACGCCGGCCCCGGCGAGACCGGCGAGCTGTGGGTGCGCGGGCCGCAGGTGATGAAGGGCTATCTCAACAATCCACAGGCCACGGCCGAGACCATCGACGCCGAAGGCTGGCTGCACACTGGCGACATCGGATATATCGACGAGGACGGTTACCTCTTTGTCACCGACCGGGTGAAGGAACTCATCAAATACAAGGGGTTCCAGGTTGCTCCGGCCGAGCTGGAGGCCGAATTGCTGACCAGCCCCATGATCGCCGATGTGGCGGTGATCGGCATCCCCGACGACGAGGCGGGAGAGATCCCGATGGCATTCATCGTGCCGGCCGGCGACGCGCAGGTGACGCTCGAGGACGTGCAGGCCTATCTGGACGGCCGTCTGTCGCATTACAAGCAGGTGCGCCGGATCGAGGTGGTGGACGAAATCCCCAAATCCGCCTCGGGCAAGATCCTGCGGCGCGTGCTGCGCGACCGGATGGCGGCCGAGGCGGCCTGATCGTTTCGCGCAGGAGGGCGTTCCAGAGAGGATGCGCGGAGCCTGTCGTGCGGGCATTGCCGTTTCGGATCGGCTGTGCCGATCCGACCGGTGCGAGGGGCGCTGCCCGTTGCGCCGGAGGCGGACCAGAGGTGCGACGCGCTCCCCGGAGTATTTGCGGCAAGATGAAGACACGTTGGGACGCAGGCCGGTATGCGGGATACACTTCGGCGCGCCCCGGGCCGCAGTCCGGTTGTGCGGAAAATGAAAAGCCCCCCGCCCGCCCGGACGAGGGGTTCTTCATTTTTTCTGGGGCCGACTCGCGCCGGTCCCTCGGTCAAAGCCCGGTGGACACGTCGATCGTGTTGCCCTCTTCGAGGGTCACATAGGCCTTTTTCACGTCCTTCCGTCTGCCGATCTGGCCGCGGAAACGCTTGACCTTGCCCTTGGTGATCGTGGTGTTCACGGCCTTCACCTTGACCCCGAAGAGCGCCTCGACGGCCTCCTTGATCTGAGGCTTGGTGCTGTCCATCGCCACTTCGAAAACCACCGCGCCGTTTTCCGACGCCATGGTAGCCTTTTCGGTGATGACCGGCTTGCGGATCACGTCGTAATGTTCAGGCTTCGCGCTCATTTCAGTCGAGCCTCCAGAGCTTCGACACCCGCCTTGGTGAGCACCAGCATGTCACGGCGGAGGATGTCATAAACGTTGGCGCCGATCGACGGCAGAATGTCCAGACCCTCGATATTGCGCGCGGCGCGGGCAAAACCGTCGTTGACCTCGGCACCATCGATGATCAGAGCACGCTTCCAGCCCAGTTCCTTGACCTGCTTTGCCAGCGCCGAGGTCTTGCCCTCGGCCTCGGCCGCCTCGATCACAACCAGTTCGCCGGCCTTGGCCTTGGCGCTCAGCGCGTGCTTGAGGCCCAGCTTGCGGAACTTCTTGGGCAGGTCGTGCGCGTGGCTGCGCGGAACCGGACCCTTGTAGATGCCGCCGTGGCGGAAAATCGGCGCGTTGCGGTCACCGTGGCGGGCGCCGCCGGTGCCTTTCTGGCGATAGATCTTCTTGCCCGAGTAGCTGGTCTCGGACCGGGTCTTGACCTTGTGGGTGCCCTGCTGCGCCTTGTTGCGCTGCCAGCGGACCACGCGATGCAGAATATCGGCGCGCGGCTCCAGCCCGAAGATGTCCTCGGGCAGTTCGATCACGCCGGCCTTGCCGCCGTCCAGTTTGATCACGTCAAGTTTCATGCTTCACCCCCTTCCGCGGGTGCTTCTTCCGCGGGCGCGGCGGTCTCGGCGGCCTTCAGGCCGGCCGGGAACGGAACGCCCTCGGGCAGTTTCTTCTTCACCGCGTCCTTGACCGTGACCCAGCCCCCCTTGGAGCCCGGAACCGCGCCCTTGACCATGATGAGACCACGCTCGACATCGGTCTTGACGACTTCGAGGTTCTGGGTAGTCACGCGGGCCGCACCCATGTGACCGGCCATCTTCTTGCCCTTGAACACGCGGCCCGGTTCCTGGCACTGACCGGTCGAACCGTGCGAACGGTGGCTGATCGAAACACCGTGCGACGCCCGCAGGCCGCCGAAATTGTGCCGCTTCATGGCACCGGCGAAACCCTTACCGATCGAGGTGCCGCTGACGTCCACCTTTTGACCCTCGAGAAAGTGCGCGGCCGAGATTTCGGCGCCGACTTCGATCAGGTTTTCGGGGGCGACGCGGAACTCGGCCAGCTTCCGCTTGGGCTCGACCTTGGCGGCGGCGAAATGGCCGCGCATGGCCTTGCTGGTCCGCTTGGCCTTGGCCGAACCGGCGCCGAGCTGAACGGCGGTGTAGCCGTCCTTTTCCGCGGTGCGCTGCGCCACGACCTGCACGTTGTCCAGTTGCAGAACGGTCACCGGGATCTGGCGGCCGTCCTCCATGAACAGCCGGGTCATGCCGACTTTCCTTGCAATAACACCAGAGCGCATTTTCACTACCCTCCCGGTCCGTTACTGCAGCTTGATCTCGACATCCACGCCGGCGGCCAGGTCGAGCTTCATCAGCGCGTCCACCGTCTGCGGGGTCGGATCCACGATGTCCAGAAGCCGCTTGTGGGTGCGGATCTCGAACTGGTCGCGGGACTTCTTGTCGATGTGAGGTCCACGCAGAACGGTGAACTTCTCGATCTTGTTCGGCAGCGGGATCGGGCCGCGCACCTGCGCGCCGGTCCGCTTGGCGGTGTTCACGATTTCCTGCGTGCTGGCATCCAGCACGCGGTAATCGAACGCCTTAAGCCGAATACGGATGTTTTGGCTTTGCATTTCTTCGCCCTTTCAGGCCTTGGAGTTGATAGGAGGACCACCGGACCGCCCGGTGGCCCTCGTCGAACCCGAGTGTATTACTCGATGATTTTCGAGACGACGCCGGCGCCGACGGTGCGGCCGCCTTCGCGGATGGCGAAGCGCAGGCCCTCTTCCATCGCGATCGGCGCGATCAGTTCGACGCCGAAGGACACGTTGTCGCCCGGCATCACCATCTCGGTGCCTTCCGGCAGCTGAACCGTGCCAGTCACGTCCGTGGTCCGGAAGTAGAACTGCGGACGGTAGTTGGCAAAGAACGGCGTGTGACGGCCACCCTCTTCCTTGGTCAGGATGTAGGCCTCGGCCTCGAACTTGGTGTGCGGGGTCACCGAACCCGGCTTGCACAGAACCTGGCCGCGCTCGACCTCGTCCCGGCCGATGCCGCGCAGCAGCGCGCCGATGTTGTCGCCCGCCTCGCCGCGGTCCAGCAGCTTGCGGAACATCTCCACGCCGGTCACCGTGGTCTTCTGCGTCGGGCGGATGCCCACGATCTCGACCTCGTCGCCCACGTTGATCACGCCACGCTCGACCCGGCCGGTCACAACCGTGCCGCGGCCCGAGATCGAGAACACGTCCTCGATCGGCATCAGGAACGGCTGATCCACCGCACGCGTCGGGGTCGGGATGTATTCGTCCACCGCCTTCATCAGCTCGCGGATCGAGTTCTCGCCGATTTCCGGATCGCGGCCTTCCAGAGCGGCCAGCGCCGAACCCTTGATGATCGGAATGTCGTCGCCGGGGAATTCATACGAACTCAGCAGCTCGCGGATTTCCATCTCCACCAGTTCCAGCAGTTCCTCGTCGTCCACCTGATCGACCTTGTTCATGTAGACGACCAGCGCCGGAACGCCGACCTGACGGGCCAGCAGGATGTGTTCGCGGGTCTGCGGCATCGGGCCGTCGGCGGCCGAAACCACCAGGATCGCGCCGTCCATCTGCGCCGCACCCGTGATCATGTTCTTCACGTAGTCGGCGTGGCCGGGGCAGTCCACATGCGCATAGTGGCGGTTCTCGGTCTCGTATTCCACATGCGCGGTCGAGATCGTGATCCCGCGGGCCTTCTCTTCCGGCGCGCCGTCGATCTGGTCATAGGCCTTGAATTCGCCGTAGTACTTCGTGATCGCTGCCGTCAGCGTCGTCTTGCCGTGGTCAACGTGGCCGATCGTGCCAATGTTCACATGCGGTTTCGTCCGCTCAAACTTTTCCTTTGCCATTGTGGCCTCCTTGTTTCAGTGGCGGTGCGCCGGGTGGCGCACCCTACGGGTGGGTAGGGTGCGTGGTTGCCCACGCACCGCTGCTTATGCGTATTTCGCCTGGATCTCGTCGCTGATGTTCTGCGGCACCGGATCGTAGTGATCGAACAGCATCGTGAACTGCGCACGGCCCGAGGACATCGAACGCAGGTTGTTGATGTAGCCGAACATGTTGGCCAGCGGCACGAAGGCGTTGATCGCCACCGCGTTGCCGCGCGGCTCCTGCCCGGTCACCTGACCACGACGCGAGGTCAGATCGCCGATGATGTTGCCGGTGTATTCCTCCGGCGTGATCACCTCGACCTTCATGATCGGTTCCAGCAGCTTCGGACCGGCCAGCTTGATGCCTTCGCGCATGCACATGCGCGCGGCGATCTCAAAGGCCAGAACCGACGAGTCCACGTCGTGGAACTTGCCGTCCACCAGCGCGACCTTGAAGTCGATCACCGGGAAGCCGGCCAGCGGACCGGAATCCATCACCGACTGGATGCCCTTTTCGACGCCGGGGATGTATTCCTTGGGCACGGCGCCGCCGACGATGCGGGATTCGAAGCTGTAGCCTTCGCCCGGCTCGGTCGGGGTGATTTCCAGCTTGACCTCGGCGAACTGACCCGAACCACCCGACTGTTTCTTGTGGGTGTAGCTGTGGACCACCTGCTTGGAGATCGTTTCGCGATAGGCCACCTGCGGCGCGCCGATGTTGGCCTCGACCTTGAACTCGCGCTTGAGACGGTCCACCAGGATGTCCAGGTGAAGTTCGCCCATGCCCTTCATGATGGTCTGACCGGATTCCAGATCGGTCTCGACGCGGAAGGACGGGTCTTCGGCGGCAAGCCGCGCCAAGCCCTGGGCCATCTTTTCCTGGTCGTTCTTGGTCTTCGGCTCGATCGCGATCTCGATCACCGGATCGGGGAAGGTCATGGTTTCCAGAACGACCGGGTTCTGCGGATCGCACAGCGTGTCACCGGTGGTGGTTTCCTTCAGACCGGCCAGCGCGATAATGTCGCCCGCAAAGGCCTCTTCGATCTCCTCGCGGTTGTTGGAGTGCATCATCATCATCCGGCCGACGCGCTCGCGCTTGCCCTTGGTCGAATTGAGCATCGCGTCGCCCTTTTTCAGGACGCCCGAGTAGATCCGGGTGAAGGTCAGCGAGCCGACGAAGGGGTCGTTCATGATCTTGAACGCCAGCGCGGCAAAGGGCTGATCGTCATCGGCCGAACGCGCGATGTTGCGGGTCTCGGTCTCGTCGCCGGGCTTGAAGCCCATGTAGGCCTCGATGTCCAGCGGGTTGGGCAGGAAGTCGATCACCGCGTTCAGCAGCGGCTGCACGCCCTTGTTCTTGAAGGCCGAGCCGGCCAGAACCGGAACGAAGGCCATCGACAGGGTGCCCTTGCGGATCAGCTTGCGCAGGGTTTCGGCGTCCGGCTCCTCGCCTTCGAGGTAGGCCATCATCGCGTCGTCGTCCTGCTCCACGGCAAGCTCGATCATCTTGCCGCGCCATTCCTCGGCGGTGTCCTTCAGCTCGTCACGAACCGGCTGGCGGGTCCAGGTCGCGCCAAGGTCGTCGCCCTTCCAGGTCCACTCTTCCATCGTGATCAGGTCCACGATGCCTTCCAGCTGGTCCTCGGCCCCGATCGGGATCTGGATCGGCATCGGCTGGGCGCCGGTGCGGTCCTTGATCATGCGGACGCAGTTGAAAAAGTCCGCGCCGATCTTGTCCATCTTGTTGACGAACACGATCCGCGGAACCTTGTAGCGGTCGGCCTGACGCCAGACGGTTTCGGTCTGCGGCTCGACGCCGGCATTGGCGTCCAGAACGCAGACGGCGCCGTCCAGAACGGCCAGCGAACGCTCCACCTCGATGGTGAAGTCGACGTGGCCGGGGGTGTCGATGATGTTGAAGCGGTGCTTTTCGGTCTGCGCGGTCTGGCCGTCCTCGGTGCGCTCCCAGAAGGTGGTCGTCGCGGCCGAGGTGATGGTGATGCCGCGCTCCTGCTCCTGCTCCATCCAGTCCATCGTGGCGGCGCCGTCATGGACTTCGCCGATCTTGTGAGACTTGCCGGTGTAGTAGAGGATGCGCTCGGTGCAGGTGGTCTTGCCTGCATCGATATGAGCCATGATACCGAAGTTGCGGTAGCGCTCGAGCGGATATTCGCGTGCCATGAGTCCTGGTCCTTCCGGGGGTTACCAGCGATAGTGCGAGAAGGCCTTGTTGGCTTCTGCCATCTTGTGGGTGTCTTCGCGCTTCTTCACGGCGGCACCGCGCGACTGGACGGCATCCAGCAGCTCGCCGGCGAGGCGTTCTTCCATGGTGTTTTCGTTGCGGTTCCGGCTGGCGGCGATCAGCCAGCGGATCGCCAGCGCCTCGCGGCGTTCGGGGCGCACTTCGACCGGAACCTGATAGGTCGCACCGCCGACCCGGCGGGAACGCACCTCGACCGACGGCTTGATGTTGTCGAGCGCCTCATGGAACACTTCGACCGGCGCACGCTTGACGCGGGCCTCGATCCGATCCAGCGCGCTGTAGACGATGCGCTCGGCGACCGACTTCTTGCCGTCGATCATCAGGTTGTTCATGAACTTGGTCAGCACGCGATCGCCATACTTGGCGTCGGGCAGGACTTCGCGTTTCTCAGCGCGGTGACGACGGGACATCTCTCAATCCTCTTACTTCGGACGCTTGGCGCCATATTTCGAACGGCGCTGCCTACGGTCTTTGACGCCCTGCGTGTCCAGAACGCCGCGCAGGATGTGATAGCGCACACCGGGAAGGTCCTTCACACGGCCGCCGCGGATCAGCACCACCGAGTGCTCTTGCAGGTTGTGGCTTTCGCCCGGAATGTACGAGATCACCTCGTAACCGTTGGTCAGGCGCACCTTGGCCACTTTCCGCATGGCCGAGTTCGGCTTCTTCGGCGTCGTGGTGTAGACGCGGGTGCAGACGCCACGCTTTTGCGGGCACTCCTGCAGGTGCATGGACTTCGAACGTTTGACTTTGGGCCGCCGCGGTTTGCGGATCAGCTGTTGGATCGTTGGCATTCCGGTTCTTTCCCCGTTTCGCAACACATGTGTCTGTGCACGCCAGGCGTGCGGTTGAACTCAAGGCGCCCCGCGCGTCCGCAAAGCGCAAAAACCGCCTCCGACCCCATCCTGGGACCGACGCGGTGGATTTCCAGAGGATCGGGCCGTCAGGCCGGATCGTGACCACTCCAGTACTGAAGTCGGCGCATGGGGAAAGACCCCGTTGCCGAGATAGCGGGCGTATAGGCGGAGTCGTCCCCACTGTCAACAGCCAGCAACACTTGCCCCGCCCGGCGCGCCTTGTCACAGTGCCTGTGTGGCTCGAAACCCGGTCGGGCAAGCGCAAACACAGGAAAAAGGGGGCACGCATGCAGGTCATCGGGCTTTGCCGCTTCTCGTGGCCCGGAATCGGCGGATTTCAGGTCGAACACGATTCGCTGCACGAGCGGATCTCCTATCTCTATGCGCCCGAACGAATGGAAGAGCGGTTTCGCACCTTCGAAACCATCACCCTGCCGCCGCTGCGGGCGCAGACCGACGATGACTTCACCTTTCTGATCGTGATCGGCGACTCCATGCCCGGCCATTATCGCGACCGGCTGATGGCGCTGGTCGAGGACATGCCGCAGGCCATCGTGCAGGCTCATACCCCCGGCCCGCACAGAAAGGTGATGCAGGCGGCGATCAACTCGGTGCGCGAAAAGCGCCGCACCCCGTGTCTGCAGTTCCGTATGGACGATGACGATGCGGTGGCGCGCGTCTATGTGCAGCGCCTGCGCGAGGCGGCGCGCGACGTCGCCGGCCTGTTGCGCGCGCATCGGCATATCGCGATCGACTTCAACCAGGGCTATATCGCCCGGCCGGGCCCGGACGGACTGTCGGTGGCGCCGACCAGGGCGCCTTTTACCACGGCCGCTCTTGCCTTGATGCTGCGCCCCGGCGTGCGCCTGAGCGTGATGAACTTTGCCCATCACAAGCTGCCCGGCCTGATGCCGACCGTGAGCTTTACCGGCGAGGACATGCTGGTGCGCGGGCACAACGACTTCAACGATTCGCGTCAGGGGACGAAGGTCCGGCCGGTGCCGCTGGCGCCGCTGGATGAAGAGGGCGAGGCGTATTTCCGTGAAACCTTTGCGATCGACGCCGACGCGGTGCGGCGCGCCTACCGCGATGCCGCCTTGACTGCGCGTTCGCGGTAAAGGGTGAACAGCCCCGTCGCCACCACCACCGTCGCGCCCAGCATCGTCACCGGGTCCGGCCAGTCGCCGAACACCGCCCAGCCCAGCACCAGCGCCCAGACCAGCCCCGTGTAGCGAAACGGCGCGGTGAAAGAGACGTCGCCCACCCGCATCACCATCACGCTCAGCAGATAGCCGAAGAGGATCAGCAGCGACGCCGAGGCGATCAGCCCGGCATGGCCGGCCCCCGGCGCAACCCAGCCCTGTCCGATCGATGCGGCGGCCGAAAACGCCGTGACCGAGATCGCCGCGAACAGGGTCACCGTCAACGAAGGCACCTCGGCCGACATGCGCCTTGTGCTGAGATCCCGCGCGGTCACACAGACCACCGCCGCCAGGGCGTAAATTGCCTCGAGGCTGAAGCCTTCGGGGCCGGGGCGGACGATCAGCAACATGCCCCCAAACCCGGCCAGGATGGCCAGCATCCGCCGCCAGCCGACCTGCTCGCCGAAGAACAGCGCCGCGCCCAGCGTCACCGTCAGCGGCAGCACCTGCAGAACCGCCGTCACATTGGCCAGCGGCATCCGCATCAGAGCGGTCAGGAAGAACACCGTGGCCCCTACCTCCGCGGCACAGCGCAGCGCGATCAGCATCCAGTCGCGCCGAGGCAGGCGCAGCCTCAGCGCCCCCAGGCGACGCGCCAGCAGGTAGATCAGGACCGTCGTCAGCACGCCCCGGATCGTCACCAGCTGAAACAGGGGCACGGCGCCGCCGGCGGCCTTTACGCAGGTGTCGTTCAGCGTAAAGGCCGCCATGCTGCCCATCATGAGAAGCGCACCGCGCGTGTTGGGGGACATGACTCAGAGCGTCCTCAGCCAGTGCAGGTCGATGCCGAAGTTTCGCCGCAGCCGGCGCAGTGTCTGCCGCTCGGTCAGCTGGCGGGTCAGGCCCGACTGCGAGGGGTTGGATTTGTTGTCCTCGTGGATGGTGCGCACGAAGGTCGGGATCGTGGTGTCGGTGAAGGTCGGATAATGCTGCGGCAACCGGCGGTGAACATAGCGATAGGGATTGACGCCGTGGCCGACCGGCGCCACCAGCGTCGTGCCGACCGAAAGCGGGCTGCGTTCAACGGCGTCGAAAACATCGTTCCCGTCCGGCTTCCGGCGGACATAAAATCCGTGGTTCCACGCCACGACGAACGGCTTTGCCGGCCCCTGCATCGCCAGCAGCGCGTCGGCATACCGGCGCGTCCGGGCAATGAAGTCGCGGTCAACCGCATCGTCATCATCCAGCCGGAACCGGATCAGATGGGTGCTGTCGCCCGCCGGCACCGAGGCATAGGCCCGCTGCGTGAGCCGGTAATGCTGGGTAACGCTGGCGCGGATCAGCCGAAAATTCGGCAAGGGCTCGATCAGCGCCGCGAGCCGGTCCAGCCATTGCGCGGGCATCCTGCGCGAGGTCAGCACGACCATCTCGAAATTCTGATCGGTCTGGGCCTTCAGCGACGGCAGGCAGAGGTTCTCGAACAGGTGAAACCGCAACTTCATCCGTTCGGGCGAAAACAGGTGCTGCTCGACCGCTTCGACGGATCCCAGCTCCCCGGTGTAATAGGTGGTCGTCAGCACCGAAAACCGCAGCAGGCCCACGATCTTCGTCCTGACCTCCATGCCCGTTCCTCCGCTACCGCCCCTGTTCGACAGTATCCGTGGTCGCGCAAAAACCGCAAACCTGCAACCCGTGCGCGGCGACGGCACACGAAAAAGCCCCCGCGCCAACAGCGCGGGGGCCATGTCGCATTATCGCACCGCAATCAGTCGCGGCTTTCCGGCGTATCCACGAGGTTGTCGAACCCTTCGTCCCCGCCAAAGCCGTCATCGGCCATCGGCGCGGCCAGCGCCGCGGCGGCCTCGGCCTCTTCGCGGCGGGCCTCGATCACCAGCGCGTCACGTTCCTGCGCGATGCGGCGCACCCGCTGGGTGGCCCCACCGGTGCCGGCCGGAATGAGACGGCCGACGATGACGTTCTCCTTGAGCCCCACCAGCTTGTCCACCTTGCCCTGAACGGCAGCCTCGGTGAGCACGCGCGTGGTTTCCTGGAACGACGCCGCCGAGATGAACGACCGGGTTTGCAGGCTGGCCTTGGTGATCCCCAGCAGGATCGGCTGGCCCTGGGCCGGACGACCGCCCTTCCTTTCGGCCTTGGCGTTCTCGAGTTCGAGCTCCTGCTTGTCCACATGTTCGCCCTTGAGCAGCGTGGTGTCACCACTGTCGGTGATTTCCCACTTCTGCAGCATCTGGCGCACGATGACCTCGATATGCTTGTCGTTGATCTTCACACCCTGCAGGCGATAGACCTCCTGCACCTCGTTGATCATGTAGTCGGCCAGCGCCTCGACGCCCATGATCGACAGGATGTCGTGCGGCGCCGGGTTGCCATCCATGATGTAGTCGCCCTTCTGCACGAAGTCGCCTTCCTGCACGGGGATGTGCTTGCCCTTGGGCACCATGTATTCGACAGGCTCGAGCGTCTCGTCGGCCGGTTCGATCGTGATGCGACGCTTGTTCTTGTAGTCGCGGCCAAAGCGCACATAGCCGTCGATTTCGGCGATGATGGCGTGGTCCTTGGGCCGGCGTGCCTCGAAGAGTTCGGCCACCCGCGGCAGACCGCCGGTGATGTCCTTGGTCTTGGCACCTTCGCGCGGGATACGCGCAATGACGTCGCCGGCCCTGATCTGCTGACCATCCTCGACCGACAGGATCGCGTCCACCGACATCGGATAGGTCACCGGGTTGCCCGCATCGTTGCGGACCGGTTCGCCATCCTCGCCGACGATCAGCACCTCGGGCTTGAGGTCGTTGCCCTTCGGCGCGGCGCGCCAGTCGACCACGATCTTCTGCGTCATGCCGGTCGCATCGTCGGTTTCGTCACGGACCGAAACGCCCGCCTCGAGATCGACCAATTTGGCGACACCGTCCTTCTCGGCGATAATCGGCAGGGTGTAGGGATCCCACTCGAACAGCTTGTCGCCGCGCGACACTTCCTGACCGTCCTTGACGAACAGCTTGGAGCCGTAACCCACCTTGAAGCTGGCGCGTTCCTGCCCGTGCTCGTCGCGGATGATGAGCTTCATGTTGCGGCCCATCACCATCGTCTCGCCCGCGGCATTCTCCAGCAGGTTGGCGTTCTCGAACACGACCGTGCCGTCCTGGCTGGCCTCCTGGAACGACTGCTGGCCGCCTTGGGCAACACCGCCGATGTGGAAGGTCCGCATCGTCAGCTGCGTGCCGGGCTCACCGATCGACTGCGCGGCAATGATGCCGACGGCCTCGCCCACGTTCACCATGGTGCCGCGGGCCAGGTCACGGCCATAGCACATGGCGCAGACGCCTTCCTCCGCCTCGCAGGTCAGCGGCGACCGGATCCGGACCGACTGGATGCCGGCCTCTTCGATCGCATCGGCCATGCGTTCGTCGATCAACTGACCGGTCGCGGCCAGAACCTCGTCCGAGCCGGGGCGGATGATATCCTCGGCCGCAACACGGCCCAGGATGCGCTCGCCCAGGGACGCCACGACCTCGCCGTCGTTGACCGCCGCGGTCGCGGTGATCGCGCGGTCGGTGCCGCAGTCCTGTTCGCGCACGATGCAGTCCTGCGCCACGTCCACCAGACGCCGGGTCAGGTAGCCCGAGTTCGCCGTCTTCAACGCGGTATCCGACAGACCCTTCCGCGCGCCGTGGGTGGAGTTGAAGTACTCCAGCACGGTCAGGCCTTCCTTGAAGTTCGAGATGATCGGCGTTTCGATGATGTCGCCGTTGGGCTTGGCCATCAGGCCGCGCATGCCGCCCAGCTGCTTCATCTGCGTGACCGAGCCCCGCGCGCCCGAATGCGCCATCATGTAAACGCTGTTCGGCTCTTTGTCGGCGCCGTTCTCGTCCTTGGTCACGGCCGAGATGGCGTTCATCATCGCCTCGGTGACGCGGTCGTTGCATTTCGACCAGGCATCGACGACCTTGTTGTATTTCTCACCCTGGGTGATCAGGCCGTCCATGTACTGCTGTTCGAAATCCTTGACCTGTTCGCGGGTTTCCTCGACGATCTTCCACTTTTCTTCGGGGATGACCATGTCGTCCTTGCCGAACGAAATGCCGGCCTTGAACGCCTCGCGGAAACCCAGCACCATGATCTGGTCGCAGAAGATGACCGACTCCTTCTGACCGCAATAGCGATAGACCGTGTCGATGACCTGCTGCACCTCTTTCTTGCGCAGCAGGCGGTTTACCAGATCGAACGGCGCCTTGGCGTTCTTCGGCAACAGCGATCCCAGCCGGACGCGGCCCGGCGTGGTTTCATAGCGCTTGACGATCTCGTTGCCTTCCTCGTCGATCTGCGGCACGCGGCAGACGATCTTCGAATGCAGGTGCACCTCGCCGGCATTCAGGGCGTGCTCGACCTCTTCCATCGAGGCAAAGACCTTGCCCTCGCCCGGCATGCCTTCGCGCTCCAGCGTGAGATAGTAAAGGCCAAGGATCATGTCCTGCGACGGCACGATGATCGGGCTGCCGTTCGCGGGCGACAGCACGTTGTTGGTGGACATCATCAGCACGCGTGCTTCCAGCTGGGCCTCGAGGCTCAGCGGAACGTGGACGGCCATCTGGTCGCCGTCGAAGTCGGCGTTGAAAGCGGAACACACCAGCGGGTGCAGCTGGATCGCCTTGCCCTCGATCAGCACCGGCTCGAATGCCTGGATGCCCAGACGGTGCAGCGTCGGCGCGCGGTTCAGCAGAACGGGGTGTTCGCGGATCACTTCGTCGAGGATGTCCCATACTTCGGGACGTTCCTTTTCCACCAGCTTCTTGGCCTGTTTCACCGTCGAAGACAGACCCTTCGCCTCGAGCCGCGAGTAGATGAACGGCTTGAACAGTTCCAGCGCCATCTTCTTGGGCAGGCCGCACTGATGCAGCTTGAGTTCCGGGCCGGTCACGATGACCGAACGGCCCGAGAAGTCCACCCGCTTGCCCAGAAGGTTCTGGCGGAACCGGCCCTGCTTGCCCTTGAGCATGTCCGACAGCGACTTCAGCGGCCGCTTGTTGGCGCCGGTGATCACACGGCCGCGACGGCCGTTGTCGAAAAGGGCATCGACCGATTCCTGCAGCATCCGCTTTTCGTTGCGCACGATGATGTCGGGCGCGCGCAGCTCGATCAGGCGCTTCAGACGGTTGTTGCGGTTGATCACCCGGCGATACAGGTCGTTCAGATCCGATGTGGCAAACCGGCCGCCATCAAGCGGCACCAGCGGGCGCAACTCGGGCGGGATGACCGGGATCACGGTCATGATCATCCATTCCGGGCGGTTGCCGGATTCAAGAAAGCTCTCAACCACCTTCAGCCGCTTGATGATCTTCTTGGGCTTGAGTTCCCCGGTGGCCTCGGCCAGTTCGGCGCGCAGCTGTTCGGCCTCGGCCTCCAGGTCGATCATGGCCAGCATCTCGCGGATCGCCTCGGCACCGATATTGGCGGTGAAGGCGTCAGGACCATAGGCGTCCTGCGCATCCATGTATTCCTCTTCGGTCAGCATCTGGCCGTAATGCAGGTCGGTCAGGCCCGGCTCGATGACGACGTAGTTTTCGAAATACAGCACGCGCTCCAGGTCGCGCAGGGTCATGTCCAGCATCAGGCCGATGCGGCTGGGCAGCGACTTGAGGAACCAGATATGCGCCACGGGGGCGGCCAGTTCGATATGGCCCATGCGTTCGCGACGGACCTTTTGCAGAGTCACCTCGACGCCGCATTTCTCGCAGACGACGCCGCGATACTTCATCCGCTTGTATTTGCCGCACAGGCATTCGTAATCCTTGATCGGCCCGAAGATGCGCGCGCAGAACAGGCCGTCACGTTCGGGCTTGAAGGTGCGGTAGTTGATGGTCTCGGGCTTCTTGATCTCGCCAAAGGACCACGAGAGGATCCGTTCCGGGCTGGCCAGCGACACCTTGATCTCGTCAAAGACCTTGGGCGGCGTCAGCGGGTTGAACGGGTTGTTGATCAGTTCCTGGTTCATTTCGATGTCCTCAAACTCGTGCGGGGGTCAGATCGTGGGGAAGGCGCAGGACCGCGCCCTCCCGCGGGGGCATCGCCGCCCCTATTCCTCGACCTCCGCATCCAGGAGTTCCATGTTCAGGCCGAGGCCGCGGACTTCCTTGACGAGCACGTTGAAGCTCTCGGGAACGCCCGCCTCGAAATTGTCCTCGCCCTTGACGATCGACTCGTAGACCTTGGTCCGTCCGGCCACGTCGTCCGACTTCACCGTCAGCATCTCCTGCAGAGTGTAGGCGGCGCCGTAAGCCTCGAGCGCCCAGACCTCCATCTCGCCGAAGCGCTGACCGCCGAACTGGGCCTTGCCGCCCAGCGGCTGCTGGGTGACCAGGCTGTAGGGGCCGGTCGAGCGCGCGTGGATCTTGTCGTCCACCAGGTGGTGCAGCTTGAGCAGGTATTTCATGCCCACGGTCACCGGACGGCTGAACTGTTCGCCGGTCCGGCCGTCGAACAGGATCGACTGACCAGAGGTATCAAAGCCCGCACGCACCAGCGCGTCGTTCACGTCCGCCTCCTTGGCGCCGTCGAAGACCGGGGTCGCGATCGGCACGCCACGGGTGACGTTGGACGCCGCCTCGATCAGCTGGTCCTCGTCCATGTTCGCGAGGCCATCTTCATAGACGTCCTCGCCATAGGCGTGGCGCATCGCCTCGCGCACCGGGGTCAGATCGCCCGAGCGGCGGTATTCCTGCAGCGCCTCGTCGATCTTGAGCCCCAGACCGCGCGCGGCCCAGCCCATGTGGGTTTCCAGGATCTGGCCCACGTTCATCCGCGACGGCACGCCCAGCGGGTTGAGGCAGATGTCCACCGGCGTCCCGTCGGCCAGGAACGGCATGTCCTCGACCGGAACGACCTTGGAAACCACGCCCTTGTTGCCGTGACGGCCGGCCATCTTGTCGCCCGGCTGCAGCTTGCGCTTCACCGCGATGAAGACCTTGACCATCTTCATCACCCCCGGCGGCAGATCGTCGCCGCGACGGACCTTTTCGACCTTGTCCTCGAACCGGGCGTCCAGCGCGCGCTTCTGCGCCTCGTACTGTTCGTGCAGTGCCTCGACGGCCTGCGCGTCGGCCTCTTCGCCCAGCGCCAGCTGCCACCACTGACCACGGGTCAGCGTTTCCAGCAACTCCTCGGTGATCTCGGACCCCGCCTTGACGCCTTTCGGCCCCTTCACGGCGGTCTTGCCCAGGATCATCGACTTCAGGCGGGCATAGATGTTGCGCTCGAGGATCGCCAGCTCGTCGTCGCGGTCGCGGGCGAGGCGCTCGATCTCTTCACGCTCGATCTGCAGGGCGCGTTCGTCCTTCTCCACGCCGTGGCGGTTGAACACGCGGACCTCGACCACGGTGCCGAAATCGCCCGGCTTGACGCGCAGCGAGGTGTCGCGCACATCCGACGCCTTTTCGCCAAAGATTGCGCGCAGCAGCTTCTCTTCGGGCGTCATCGGGCTTTCGCCCTTGGGCGTGATCTTGCCCACGAGGATGTCGCCCGGCTGCACGTCGGCGCCGATATAGACGATGCCGGCCTCGTCGAGGTTGCGCAGCGCCTCTTCGCCCACGTTCGGGATGTCGCGGGTGATCTCTTCCGGCCCCAGCTTGGTATCGCGCGCGGCGACTTCGAACTCCTCGATATGGATCGAGGTGAACACGTCGTCATAGGCGATCCGTTCCGAGATCAGGATCGAGTCCTCGTAGTTGTAGCCGTTCCAGGGCATGAAGGCGACGACCACGTTCTTGCCCAGCGCCAGCTCGCCCAGGTCGGTCGAGGGGCCGTCGGCGATCACCTCGCCCTTTTCGACCTTCTGACCCACCTTCACCAGCGGACGCTGGTTGATGCAGGTGTTCTGGTTCGACCGCTGGAACTTGCGCATCCGGTAGATGTCAACGCCCGCATCGCCCAGTTCCAGATCCTCGGTGGCGCGGATCACGATCCGCTGCGCATCGACCTGGTCCACGATGCCGCCGCGGCGGGCCTGGATGGCCGCGCCCGAGTCGATGGCGACCTTGCCTTCCATGCCGGTGCCGACAAGCGGCGCCTCGGCCCGCAGAAGCGGCACCGCCTGACGCTGCATGTTCGAGCCCATCAGCGCGCGGTTGGCGTCGTCGTTTTCAAGGAACGGAATCAGCGCGGCGGCCACCGAAACCAGCTGCTTCGGCGACACGTCGATCAGATCCACCTGGTCGCGCGGCGCCAGCGTATAGTCACCGGCCCGCCGGGTCGAAACCAGCTCGTTCACGAAGCGGCCCTCCTCGTCCAGCGACGCGTTCGCCTGGGCGATGGTGTGGCGCATCTCCTCGGTGGCTGACATGTAGTGCACCTCGTCGGTGACCTTGCCGTCCTTGACCACGCGGTAGGGCGTTTCGATAAAGCCGTACTTGTTGACGCGGGCAAAGGTCGCCAGCGAGTTGATGAGGCCGATATTCGGACCTTCCGGCGTTTCGATCGGGCACATCCGGCCATAATGGGTCGGGTGCACGTCGCGCACCTCGAACCCGGCGCGTTCCCGCGTCAGACCGCCCGGCCCCAGTGCCGAAAGACGGCGCTTGTGGGTGACTTCCGACAGCGGGTTGGTCTGATCCATGAACTGCGACAGCTGCGAAGAGCCGAAGAATTCGCGGACCGCCGCCGCGGCCGGCTTCGCGTTGATCAGATCCTGCGGCATGACGGTGTCGATCTCGACCGACGACATGCGCTCCTTGATCGCGCGTTCCATGCGCAGAAGGCCCACGCGATACTGGTTCTCCATCAGCTCGCCAACCGAACGCACCCGGCGGTTGCCGAGGTGGTCGATATCGTCGATCTCGCCCTTGCCGTCGCGCAGCTCGACCAGCGCCTTGATGCAGGCCACGATGTCCTCGCGGTCCAGCGTGCGCTGGGTGTCGGGCTTGTCCAGCGCCAGACGCATGTTCATCTTCACCCGGCCAACGGCGGAGAGGTCATAACGCTCGGGATCGAAGAACAGCGTGTCGAACAGCGCCTCGGCGGCCTCGACCGTGGGCGGCTCGCCCGGGCGCATCACCCGGTAGATGTCCATCAGCGCCGTTTCGCGGTTGTAGTTCTTGTCCAGCGCCATGGTGTTGCGGATGTAGGGGCCGACATTGACGTTGTCGATGTCCAGAACCGGAATCTCGGTGATCCCCGCATCCAGCAGATCCTTGACGGTGCCGCCGATCAGCGTGCCGTCCTTGTCGTATTCCAGCGTCAGCTCGTCGCCGGCCTCGACATAGATCGCGCCGGTTTCCTCGTTGATGATGTCCTTGGCCGCGAACTTGCCGACGATGTGATCGAACGGCACCAGAATGTCGGTGACCTTGCCCTCGTCGATCAGCTTCTTGACCGCGCGCGGGGTCACCTTCTTGCCGGCCTCGAAGATCACCTCGCCCGTGGCGGCGTCGATCAGATCCATGGGCGGACGGGTGCCGCGGACACGCTCGGGAAAGAACTTGGTGACCCAGCCCTCGTGCTTGCGCAGGCTGTAGGTCACAGTGTCGTAATAGGCATCCATGATGCCTTCCTGGTCCAGCCCCAGCGCATAGAGCAGCGTCGTCACCGGCAGCTTGCGGCGCCGGTCGATACGGGCATAGACGATGTCCTTGGCGTCGAATTCGAAGTCGAGCCAGCTGCCGCGATACGGGATGATGCGGCAGGCGAACAGCAGCTTGCCCGAGGAATGGGTCTTGCCCTTGTCGTGGTCGAAGAACACGCCGGGGGAGCGGTGCATCTGGCTGACGATCACGCGCTCGGTGCCGTTGACGATGAAGGTGCCGTTCGGCGTCATGAGCGGCATGTCGCCCATGAACACCTCTTGCTCCTTGATGTCCTTCACCGACTTGGCGCCGGTGTCCTCGTCCACGTCGAACACGATCAGGCGCAGGGTGACCTTGAGCGGCGCGCTGTAGGTCATGTCGCGCTGCTGGCACTCTTCCACGTCGTATTTCGGCTTCTCCAGCTCGTATTTCACGAACTCGAGCACCGCGGTTTCGTTGAAGTCCTTGATCGGGAAAACCGACTGGAACACGCCCTTGAGTCCCTCGCCATCCCGGGGCTCGGGGCCGTCGCCGGATTTCAGAAACAGGTCGTAGGAGGACTTCTGAACCTCGATGAGGTTCGGCATCTCCAGCACTTCGCGGATCTTGCCATAGTATTTGCGAAGACGTTTCTGGCCAATGAAGCTTTGCGCCATGTCAGAGGTCACCTCTATCAGTTCTCACCGGTCAGAACCGCCGCCGGGCTCCGGCGCTTCTGACCATTCGAGACAGCAGGTCCGGATCTATCCGCGGCCGCCTTCCCGAATGGCGACCTTCCCGATCCGCGAACCCCGCCTTGGAAAGCGCTTGGGGCACAAGCCCTTGCCGAGACAGGTTCGGCTGGGCCCGGACTGCTCCGGGCCCAGCCTGTATTTGCAGGTGCGATGGGCGCCGGGCGGCGCCCGTCCCCCTTAGGCCAGTTCGACCTCGGCGCCAGCTGCTTCCAGCTTGCCCTTGATCTCTTCGGCTTCGTCCTTCGAGACGCCTTCCTTGATCTTGCCGCCGGCTTCGACCAGCTCCTTGGCCTCTTTCAGGCCCAGGCCGGTGATGGCGCGGACTTCCTTGATCACGTTGATCTTGGAAGCGCCGGCGTTCTTCAGAACGACGTCGAATTCGGTCTTTTCCTCTTCGGCGGCGCCACCGGCGTCACCACCGGCAGCGGCAACCATCACGGCGCCGCCGGCGGCGGGCTCGATGCCATATTCTTCCTTGAGGATGTTCTTCAGTTCCTGGGCTTCCAGGAGGGTCAGGCCAACGATTTCTTCGGCCAGTTTCTTCAGATCAGCCATTGTTCAGCTCTTTCCGTTTCCAGTGTGTGTATTCCAACGTCGGGCAACCTGCCGGACGCGGATCGTTCCATTGCCGTCGCTTACGCGGCTTCCGCCTTCTCTTCGATGGTCGAAAGGATGCTTGCGATGTTGCTTGCAGGTGCGCCAATGGCGCCGGCGATGTTCGAAGCGGGCGCACCGATCATGCCTGCGATGGTAGCGATAAGCTCCTCGCGCGACGGCATCTTCGACACGGCCTCGACACCGGCCCGGTCCAGGAAGTTCTCACCCATTGCCCCGCCAAGGATCTCGAACTTCTTGTTCTCCTTGGCGAAACCCTCGGCCACCTTGGCGGCGGCCACGGGATCCTCGGAATAGGTCAGAACGGTCATGCCCGTGAGCAGCTCGCCGATGCGTTCGCATGGCTTGCCTTCCAGGGCGATCTTGGCGAGCCTGTTCTTGGCAACACGCACGGCCCCGCCCGCTTCGCGTGCACGCGCGCGCAGGTCCTGCATTTCGGCAACTGTAAGACCCGCGTAGTGGGCAACCACCACGACGCCAGAGCTTTCGAAGATCTGGCCGAGTTCCTCGACCACTTTCTCTTTCTGGGCTCTATCCACAGTTTCACTCCAAGTTTGGGACGCGGGATGCGCCCCGGCTCAAGTCTGCCGGGCCAGGCCCGACGTTCAGGTCCGTTTTACGGGGCTGAGCCAAGATCCGCCCGAAGGAATGCCCTCTGGCCAATCTGGTCTTTCCCGTCTCGGGCAGGAAATTAAGGCCACGGCTGCGGCCACCCACCGTCTTGGACGAAATGAAATAAAGCGCACGACGAATCGCACGCTTTACCTCGCGGGCCTGATTAGGGTGAATCGGCCCCGATGCCAAGGACAAAATCCACGCCCCGGCGGAAACCGGCGGACATCAGGCCGGTTCAGCACCGAATACTTGGCGCACGCGGGCATCCGGGTCGAAGTCGAGTTCGAAACGCGCGCCCTCTGCCTCTAGTCGCGCAAGCGCCGCGTCATCCATCACATGCATGGCCGCGTGCAGCTCGCGCAACCGGGACTCGGGGTCGTCGGACCGCATCGCCTCGGCAATCCGTTCGGTCAGCGGCACCGTGAACCCGCGCGAGGCCGAACGCCATTCCAGCTTGGCCCGCCACGTGTCGTAGTCCAGACCGATCATGTGCAGCAGAAAGCAGCCCTCGGTACGGCCCACAAGGCGTTCGTTCACGATCTCCCGGCGGCGCTCCACCCAGTGCTGGCGGACCTGAACGCCCTCGATCCCCGTCCGCGTCGCCGATTTGCCCTGCGGATGGCCGATCAGCCCCATTCGGCGCGGCCCGAACAGATGGGCGTTATCGCGGTAGACCCGCTTGGCCGCATCGCGCGGCATCGGCAGGCGGAACTGCGCCCGCGCACGGCTTGGCGCGGCGACTGCCTCTGCCGTTTCCACGCGCACAGCCTCGGTGCCGTCGTCCTGATCGGCGAGAAAGGCGCCAATGGACCGCCCCCGCACATGCAGGAACTCGTCGGCATCGACGTTCAGGAACCAGGGTTCGTCGGTGTTGCGATAGGCATGAGTCAGCGCCGCGTTCTGGCGCTTGACGAAACGCGCATCGGGCCGAATGCCGATGCTTTCCCAGAACGCCGGCGTGCAGGGCACGCATTCGATCCGGGGATGATCGCCCAGGATCCCGATGGCGGGATCCCGGGGATTGTCAAAGAACAGCAGCAGCGAGTGCGCGCCCTCGGCCAGATACCACGCGGCAAAGCGCATGGTATCGGCCAGGCTTTCGTTCAGGATCGCGGCGACGCGCCACTCTGCCTGCATGGGGCCGCCGGCTTATTCGCCGGTGGCGTCGGCCACGTCCACGCTGACGCCCGGACCCATGGTCGAGCTCAGCGAGATCTTCTTGAGATAGGTCCCCTTGGCACCCGCCGGCTTGGCCTTGGCGACCGCATCGACAAAGGCGCGCACGTTCTCGGCCAGCTTCTCGGCGTCGAACGACACCTTGCCGATGCCTGCGTGAACCACGCCGGCCTTTTCGACCTTGAACTGCACCTCGCCGGCCTTGGCCTTGCGCACAGCGTCCGCGACATCCATCGTCACCGTGCCGACCTTGGGGTTCGGCATCAGGTTGCGCGGACCCAGGATCTTGCCCAGACGGCCGACGATCGGCATCATGTCGGGCGTCGCGATGCAGCGGTCAAAGTCGATCTTGCCCTGCTGGATCTGCTCCATCAGATCCTCGGCGCCGACGATGTCCGCACCCGCTTCCTTGGCCTCGTCGGCCTTGGGGCCACGGGCGAAGACGGCCACGCGGACCTCCTTGCCGGTGCCGTTCGGCAGACCGACCACGCCGCGGACCATCTGGTCGGCGTGACGCGGATCGACGCCCAGGTTCATTGCGATCTCGAGGGTCTCGTCGAACTTGGCGTTCGCGTTTTCCTTGATCAGCTGGACGGCCTCTTCGACGGTGACGTTTTCCTTGCCGGCGAAAGCCTCGCGCGCGGCACGCATGCGTTTTCCAACCTTCGCCATCTTACTTCACCTCAATACCCATGGAGCGGGCAGAGCCCAGGATGATCTGCATCGCCGATTCGATGTCGTTGGCGTTCAGATCCTTCATCTTCGCCTCGGCAATTTCGCGCACCTGCGCGACGGTCACCGTGCCGACGGTTTCACGGCCGGGGTTGTGCGCGCCCGACTTCACCTTGGCCGCCTTCTTCAGATAGTAGGACGCCGGCGGCGTCTTGATATCCATCGTGAAGGACTTGTCCTGGTAATAGGTGATCACGGTCGGGCAAGGCGCGCCGGGCTCCATGTCGGCGGTCTTGGCGTTGAACGCCTTGCAGAATTCCATGATGTTGATGCCACGCTGACCCAGCGCCGGACCCACCGGCGGGGACGGGTTCGCCTGGCCGGCGGGCACTTGCAGCTTCAGCATGCCTGCGAGCTTCTTGGCCATTGGCCTGTCTCCTTTCCAACACCCTCGGGGCGCGCCCCTCGGGTTCTGCGTTGTGTGGTCCGGTCCGGGGGCCGCGGCCCCCTCGCCTCCCACGGCTCATGCGCCTTGCGGCGCGCTTCGCGTCAGGCCAGTTTCGTGACCTGAGCGAAATCCAGTTCGACCGGGGTTTCCCGGCCAAAGATCGAGACCGTCACCTTCAGTTTCTGGTTATCGTCATCGACCTCTTCGACCATCCCTTCGAAATCCTCGAACGGACCGTCGTTGACCTTCACCTTCTCGCCCACGTCAAAGTGGATCAGGGTGCGCGGCGCCTCTTCGCCCTCCTGGACGCGGTTGAGGATCTGGTTCACCTCGGCGTCGCGCATCGGCATCGGGCGACCCTGGGGCCCAAGGAACCCGGTCACGCGGTTGATCGAATTGATCAGGTGATAGCCTTCGTCCGACATCTCCATGTGCACCAGCACATAGCCGGGCATGAAGCGGCGCTCGGTGGTCACCTTCTTGCCGCGGCGCACCTCGATCACCTCTTCGGTGGGCACCAGAACCTCGTCGATCTGGTCCTCAAGACCCTTCTCGGCGGCAAGCTGCCGGATCTGTTCAGCGACCTTCTTCTCGAAATTCGAGAGCACGCTGACCGAGTACCACCGTTTCGCCATGAACCTGCCGTCCTTCGTATCTGCTGGCGCGCGCCGCGCCGGGCGCCAATAATCCCTAGTGTTTCCTTCGGTGGACCGACCACCACATTCCGGAACAAAAAGCGGCGCGCAACTCGAATCGCCGCACGCCCGTCCCGTAACCTGCGGGTCACCTACCCGCCATTCACCGATTGATCAAGAGGGCGGGCAACACCGGCCGCGCGGCCGGTATCAGCCGAACATGCCCAGAATGCCCTGAAGCCCCGTGCGGATCAGCAGATCCACCAAGGCAAAGAAGGCCGCCGTCAGCGCCGCCATGATCACGACCATGACCGTGGTCAGGAGCACCTCGCGCCGGGTCGGCCACACGATCTTGGAGGCCTCGGCGCGGACCTGCTGGATGAACTGGATCGGATTGGTCGTGGCCATCGGTCATTAGCCCCTGGGTATGAGTGTCGTTTTTCGGCACATAACCGGGTCTTGGGGCATTTTCAAGGCGGGCGTGACGCCGCGAAACTTGCGAATGGCATGCATCGCCGCGGTCCGCCGGTCCATGCTGACCCTGCCGTCGGGCGACGGCCGGCAAGGTCATGTTACAACGTTTTCGCAGCTCCGAGCTCTGCGTAACATTTTTCTTGCCGCGAATCGGAAGCCGGGATATTAAACCGACCATTCGGTCGTCTATTGATGCCCGGACACAAGGGAGATTTCACGGTATGGATGCATTCATCTGCGACGCCCAGCGCACCCCGATCGGCCGCTATGGCGGCGCGCTGTCTTCGGTTCGCACGGATGATCTGGCCGCGGTTCCGATCGCGGCACTGATGGAGCGCAACCCGCAGGTGGATTGGGAGAGCCTCGACGACGTCGTCTATGGCGATGCCAACCAGGCGGGCGAGGACAACCGCAACGTGGCGCGCATGGCCGCGCTTCTGGCGGGGCTGCCGGTCAGCGTGCCGGGTTCGACCGTCAACCGGCTGTGCGCGTCCGGCATGGACGCGGTCGGCACCGTGGCCCGAGCGATCCGTGCCGGCGACTATGACTTCGGCATCGCCGGCGGGGTCGAGAGCATGTCGCGCGCGCCCTTCGTCATGCCCAAGGCGGAAAACGCCTTTTCCCGGGCCAACGCCGTCTATGACACCACCATCGGCTGGCGCTTCGTCAACCCGAAGATGCACGAAAAATACGGCACGGATTCCATGCCGCAGACCGCCGACAACGTGGCCGAGGTCTACAATATCAGCCGCGCCGATCAGGACGCCTTTGCCGCCCGCAGTCAGGCGCGGTGGGAGGCGGCGCACAAGGCGGGGCTGTTCGCCGAGGAAATCGCGCCGGTGACTGTGCCCCAGCGCAAGGGCGATCCCATCATCGTCGATACCGACGAACACCCCCGCCCCGGCACCACGGTCGAGAAGCTGGCCAAGCTCAAGGGCGTCAACGGCCCCGACAAGACGGTGACGGCCGGCAATGCCTCGGGCGTGAACGACGGCGCTGCGGCGCTGCTCATTGCCAACGAGACCGCAGCGGCAAGGAACGGCCTGACCCCGATGGCCCGGATCGTCGGCATGGCCACCGCCGGGGTCGAGCCCCGCGTCATGGGCATCGGCCCGGTTCCCGCCACCCGCAAGCTTCTGGCGCGGACGGGTCTCACCATCGAACAGATGGATGTGATAGAGTTGAACGAAGCCTTCGCGGCCCAGGGCCTTGCCGTTCTGCGCGAGCTTGGCGTGCCGGACGATGCGCCCCATGTGAACCCCAATGGCGGCGCCATCGCGATCGGCCATCCGCTGGGCATGTCGGGGGCGCGGCTGGTGCTGACCGCCGCCTATCAGTTGAAACGCACCGGCGGGCGCTATGCGCTGTGCACCATGTGCGTCGGAGTCGGACAGGGCGCGGCCCTGATCATAGAACGCGTATAAAGGAGGAGCGTCCAGATGTATGCCCAGATGGTCAAGACGGCATCGAACCGCGTGAAGACGCGCGAAGAGATGTCGCCCGAAGAACAGCATTTTCAGGACAAGATCGACAATGACGTCAAGATCGAGCCCAAGGACTGGATGCCCGAGGATTATCGGCGCACGCTGATCCGCCAGATCGGCCAGCACGCCCATTCCGAAGTCGTCGGCCAGCTGCCCGAGGGCAACTGGATCACCCGCGCGCCGACGCTCGAGCGCAAGGCGATCCTGCTGGCCAAGGTGCAGGACGAGGCCGGCCACGGGCTCTATCTCTACAGCGCGGCCGAAACCCTGGGCGTCAGCCGCGACGAGCTGATCGAACTCTTGCACGAAGGCAAGATGAAGTATTCGTCGATCTTCAACTATCCCACGCTCAACTGGGCCGATATCGGCGCGGTGGGCTGGCTGGTCGATGGCGCGGCGATCATCAACCAGGTGGCGCTGCAGCGCACCTCCTACGGCCCCTATTCGCGCGCCATGATCCGCATCTGCAAGGAAGAGAGCTTTCACGCCCGCCAGGGCTATTCGGCGATCATGAAGATGGCCTTTGGCACGCCCGAACAGAAGAAGATGGCCCAGGACGCGGTCAACCGGCTGTGGTTCCCGGCGCTGATGATGTTCGGGCCGTCGGACAAGGACTCGGTCCATTCCGAGCAGTCGATGGCCTGGAAGATCAAGGTCAAGACCAATGACGAGCTGCGCCAGCAGTTCGTGGACCAGACGGTGCCGCAAATCGACTATCTGGGGCTGGAGCGTCCCGACCCCACGATCAAGTGGAACGAGGAACGCGGCCACTACGATTTCGCTATGCCCGACTGGGACGAGTTCTTCAACGTCATCAAGGGCAACGGCCCCTGCAACGCGGACCGGATGGAAAACCGCCGGAAGGCCTGGGAAGACGGCGCCTGGGTGCGCGAGGGCCTGCTTGAACATGCCCGGAAGAAAGCGGCGCGCAAGGTCGCGGCCGAGTAATCTCTTGGAGGAAGAGACATGAAAAACGAATGGCCCCTTTGGGAAGTCTTCATCCGCGGCCAGCACGGGCTGGCGCACCGCCATGTGGGCAGCCTGCACGCGCCTGATGCGGAAACCGCGATCCTGAACGCGCGCGACGTCTATACCCGCCGCAACGAGGGCGTTTCGATCTGGGTGGTCGAGGCGAAACACATCGCCGCCTCTTCGCCCAGCGAAAAGGGCCCGCTGTTCGAACCGTCGGAGAGCAAGATCTACCGCCACCCGACGTTTTTCGACATTCCGGAAGAAGTGGGGCACATGTGATGGCCGAGGTGGACAAGGACAAGCTCTATCAGTTCCTGCTGCGGATGGGCGACAACACGCTGATCCTGGGCCACCGGGTCAGCGAATGGTGCGGCCATTCCCCGGTGCTGGAAGAGGACATCGCGCTGGCCAACACGGCGCTGGACCTGATCGGCCAGACCCAGATGTGGCTGGGCTATGCCGGCGAGGTGCAGGGCGAAGGCAAATCCGCCGACGATCTGGCCTTTCTGCGCGACGCCTGGGATTTCCGCAATGTGCTGCTGGTCGAGCTGCCCAACGGGGATTTCGGCCGCACCATGATGCGCCAGTTCCTCTATGACGCGTGGTCGTCGATCATGCTGGGGCATCTGCAGAAGAGCACCGACGAGCGCATCGCCGCGATCGCAGCCAAGGCGTCGAAAGAGGCCGCCTATCACGTCGAGCGCTCCTCGGGCACGGTGGTGGGCCTCGGCGACGGCACCGAGGAAAGCCACAACCGGATGCAGGCAGCGCTGGACTATCTGTGGCCCTATGTGGGCGAGATGTTCGCCAGCGACGAAATCGACCTGGCGATGGCGGCGGCCGGCATCGCGCCGGATCCGGCCAACCTGCGCGACGAATACGACGCGCTGGTGGGCCGCGTGCTGGACGAGGCGACCCTGGCCATCCCGGCGGGCAACTACGTCCACAAGGGCGGCCGCGACGGGCGCATGCACACCGAGCATCTGGGCCATCTGCTGTGCGAGATGCAGTGGCTGCAAAGGGCCTATCCGGGCTGCGAGTGGTGACGCTGCCCCGCCCGGCGCGGGGCACAGTGCAACGGTCGGGACCGGGGCGCCGTTCGGCTCCGGTTCCCGGGTCAGACATGGGCTGAGGCCATGACGGAGAAACCAAGCGTCGATCAGATCAGGGAATGGTTGGATGCGGTTCCCGATCCCGAGATCCCGGTGATCTCGCTGATGGATCTGGGCGTCATCCGTGATGTCGCGTGGGAGGGCGACACGCTGGTCGTGCAGGTCACGCCCACCTATTCCGGCTGCCCGGCGACGTCGGTGATCAACATGGACATCGAAACCGCCCTGCGCGACCGGGGGATCGAAAAGCTGGAGCTTCGCCAGCAGCTGTCGCCCCCTTGGACCACCGACTGGCTGTCCGAAAAGGGCCGTGCGGCGCTGGAGAAATACGGCATCGCCCCACCCCAGCCCGCAGGCGGGCCGGACCGCTGCCCGCATTGCGGGGGCGCCGACCTGGAAAAGCTCAGCCAGTTCGGATCGACCCCCTGCAAGGCGCAGTGGCGCTGCCGGGACTGCCTGGAACCGTTCGAATACTTCAAGTGCATCTGAGGGAGGACGCGAGATGAGTGGAAGAGTGGATGACGCGAACGCGGTGCGCGACGTGCTCGAGGACTACATCCGCGGCACCCGCGACAGCGACGGAGAGCTGCTGGCCAGCCTGTTCCACCCTTCGGCCGTGGTCGCCGGCTGGTTCGGGGACGAACTGCTGGTCGGCGGGCCGGATGGCTTTGTCAAACGCGCGTCGGAAACCGCCTGCGGGCCGGACTATCGCGCCTGCGTGTCCTCGGTCGAGGTCACAGGCCGCACCGCCGAGGCGACAGTGCTCGAGGACGGGCTCTGGGGCGGCATGTCCTTCGTCAACCGCTTTCACCTGGTCCTGATGCCGAACGGCAACTGGACCATCACCGCGAAACTCTATCACCGCGACTGACTCACCGCGACCGGGCCCGCCGGGCCGGCCGCAGACCGTAACAGAACGCAGCTTTGGGAGGCACCGATGGCGCGTTTCCACGACCTGAGGGTCACAGACATCCACAAGACGACCCGCGATGCGGTCGTCGTCACGCTTGAACCCGTGAACGGGGCCGCCGAGGAATTCAAGTTTCTCGCCGGGCAATACCTGACCTTCCGCCGCGATTTCGACGGCGAAGAACTGCGCCGGTCCTATTCGATCTGCGCCGGCACCGACGAAGGCATCCTTCAGGTCGGCATCAAGAAAGTCGATGGCGGCGCCTTTTCAACTTGGGCGAACGAAGAGCTCAAGGTCGGCGACACGCTGCAGGCGATGCCGCCGATGGGCAGCTTTCACACCGACCTGAACCCCGAGAACGAGAACCAGTATCTGGGCTTTGCCGGCGGCTCGGGCATCACGCCGATCCTGTCGATCATCAAGACCGCACTGAAAACCGAGCCGAAGTCGAACTTCACGCTGGTCTATGCCAACAAGGGCGTGAACTCGATCATGTTCCGCGAGGAACTGGAGGATCTCAAGAACCTCTACATGGGCCGGTTCAACGTCATCCACGTGCTCGAACAGGACGCGCAGGAGATCGATCTGTTCACCGGCATGGTGACCGAGGAAAAATGCGCCCAGCTGTTCAAGTCGGGCTGGATCGACATCGAACATGTGGACATGGCTTTCATCTGCGGCCCCGAACAGATGATGCTGGGCATCGCGAAAGCCTTGCGCGATCACGGGTTGGATGACGGCCAGATCAAATTCGAACTGTTCGCCAGCGCCCAGCCGGGCCGGTTGAAGCGCAAGGTCGCGTCCAAGGGCTCCGCCAGCAGCGCCAACCAGGCCACGGTGGCAATCTCGCTGGACGGCGCGACGCAGACCATCACCATGGGCAAGGACGTCTCGATCCTCGATGCGGCGCTGGAAAACAATATCGACGCGCCCTATGCCTGCAAGGCCGGGGTCTGCTCCACCTGCCGCTGCAAGGTGCTGGAGGGCGAGGTCGAGATGGTCGCCAACCACGCGCTGGAAGATTACGAGGTCGAGAAGGGCTATGTGCTGAGCTGCCAGTCCTTCCCGCTGACGGACAAGGTCGTGGTCGATTACGACCAGTGAGGGAGGGACACATGGCCGAAGACATGAGCATCGAAAGCTATCTGGCGCAGGGCGGCGTCCTGACCAACCCGACCAACGTGCCGCCGCGCTATCGCGCGGAACTGCTGAAGCTGATGGCCACCTTCGTGGACAGCGAACTGGCCGGCGCGGCGGGCTTTGCCGACATCATCAACGAAGGCCCCGGCATCAAGGAGCGCATCGCCGCCGCCAGGATCGTGCTGGAAAAGACCGACAATGCCGACCGCGTGCTGCGGATCATGGGCGAGTTCGGCGCCGACACCGCGCGTTACGCCACCCACCACCCCTGGACCGCGCGGCTGGAGCGGGATGCCGATATCGGCGCCACCCGGACCGAACACGACATGCGGCTGGCGGTGTTCAATTACCCGCTTCAGGGCTGGGCCGACGCGGTGGTGATGAACCTGCTGATGGGCCGGGCCGTGGTGGTGCAGATGGCCGAATTCTCCATGGTTTCCTATCAGCCGCTGGCCGATGCCTTCCGCGCCATCGCCCCGATCGAGGCGCATCACGCCGAACTGGCCGAAGAAGGGCTGGCGAAACTGCTTGAGGACGGCGACAAGACGGCGATCCAGGCGTCGGTCGATTACTGGTGGCCGCGCGTGGCGGCAAGCTTCGGCTCGGCCGAGTCCAAGAAGTTCGACACGCTCAAGGGCTGGGGCCTGCGCCACAGCTCGAACGCGGAGCTGCGCAACCGCTGGACGGCCGAGGCCGGCGCGGTGCTGGAGCGGCTGGACCTGAAGGCCGGCTGAAACCGACACGACAAGGGCCGCCCCTGTCCGGGGCGGCCGTTTTCGCGGATCGAGGTCTGCGCAAAGCCGCGACCGCGCGCACCCTCGGCTCCAAGCCTACCGCATGTTCGCGGTCGCGCCGGCACCGACGCCAAAGTCCATCAGCGACGTGCCGAAATCGTAGCCCACACCCAGATCGAGGTAATAGTTCTTCTTGAGATAGGCCGCTCCGACATTCGGGCGAAGCGCTCTGGTGGCGAACTTGTAGTCCATTCCGGCGGACAACGCGACGCGATCAGGCTTGTCATCGGAAAACACCCGCACACCGGCAGTCAGGTCGCCGTCGAAAACATATGTAAAGCCGAAACCAAGTGCCGTTCCTGCCTCGGCCCTGTGTGTGGCCGCGCCCGCGACAGCCAGCACCGCAGCGGCCAGAATTCCGCGCATCATGCGTTCTCTCCTTGCTCGACGTTTCTGAGCGAACAGAATACTCGCTCCGACTCGGTTTATCGAGATGATTTCTGTCGCAGGTCGCGGGTCCTACCCATTGCCAGCGGTCAGCCGATGGGGGACAATGCCGGCAACACGCTCTTTGCGCCGCAAGAGGAATGGCCCCATGTCCGATGCCCCGAAATCCGCGGTGCAGGCCGCCGATGTTCATCAGGTCAACGACTGGCTGGAGCGCAACGAGATCCTTCTGGTCGATGTGCGCGAAACCTCGGAATACGAAAAAGAACACATCGCGGGGGCGGTTCTGCTGCCGCTGTCGAGCTTCGAGCCGGACATGTTCCCCACCCTGCCCGGCAAGAAGGTGGTGCTGCATTGCGCCGTGGGCAAACGGTCCGAGGCCGCCGGGAAGATGCTGCTGAAGGAAGGGCACGAGGACGTGATTCACATGACCGGCGGGATCGAGGCGTGGAAAGCAGCCGGATACCCAACCGAGATGCAACTGGAGCCGATCGTGGAAGAGCCGGCCGAACCGGTCTTCCTGTGCCCGCCGCCGGGCAAGGTGCTGTTGGAGGAATATCTGAAGCCGCTGAAGATCACGCCGCAGGAGCTGGCCCATGCGATCAGAGTGTTCGAAGGCCGGATCACGGACGTTCTGGCGGGCAAGTCACCGGTGGGGGCGGAACTGTCGCTGCGGCTGGCGCGCTATTTCAGCACGGCGCCCGATTTCTGGATCCGGCTGCAGCTCGAACATGACCTCGAGCGCACCCGCCACAGCGTCGGCGAGGAAATCCGGCGCAGCATCAAGCCGCGCATCGCGGGGCTGTAGCGGTCACATCCCCCGCACGCCGTTCAGCGTCAGGTCGCAGACCAGTTCGGCATATGCCTCGCGCGCTGCGGTGTCGGCATCGGCGCTCCACATGAAATACCAGTTCAGCATTCCGAAAACCGACATGGTGATCGCGCGCAGCTTGGCCCGGTCCGCGCCGATCGCCTGCGGTGCGGCGGCCTTGATCGTCTCGGACATGAACCGCACCATGTCCCGTTGATAAGCGCGCAGCTGTTCCTGCTGCTCTTCGGGCAGCGCCGAAAGCGCGTTTATCTGCACCTGGTGTTCGTCGTCGGATCCCTTGTAGGCATTCAGGATGTCGCGCGCCACGCGACGGAACCGCGCCTCGGGATCCAGCCCTTCGGTGTCGGTGGACAGGATCAGATCGCGCAGCCCCGACAGGTAGGTGTCGAGGATGTCGAACAGGATCGCATCCTTGCTGTCGTAGTAGTGATAGATGTTCGCCTTGGAGATCCCGCATTCGCGCGCGAGCTGGGTCATGGAGGCGCGGTCAAACCCCTCGCGCGCAAAGACCCGCGCGGCAGATTTCAGGATCTGCGCGCGCTTCTGGTCGTGGTCCTTTGCAATCGTCCTGGCCAAGGGCCTACCCCTTGTCCCGGTTGTCGACAACACGCTTGGCCTTGCCTTCAGACCGCGCGACGGACCCCGGATCGCCGACGATGATCTCGGTCGAGACGCCGACATTGTCCTTGATCC
Organism: Jhaorihella thermophila; assembly: GCF_900108275.1. Taxonomy (GTDB): domain Bacteria; phylum Pseudomonadota; class Alphaproteobacteria; order Rhodobacterales; family Rhodobacteraceae; genus Jhaorihella; species Jhaorihella thermophila. The sequence goes on along the minus strand of NZ_FNVD01000011.1, from coordinate 19,727 downwards.
GCTTGGTCAGCATCCGCGCCGCGGCGGTCTTGCTCAGTTCGTCAGCGGCATCCGGGTTGGCCTCGACATAGACCCGCATCGCGTCCATGCGACCGGACTTGTAAAGCTCGATCTGGTAATGCGGCGCCAGCCCGCCGGTCGCCATCAGCTGTTCCTCGATCTGGCTGGGGAAGACGTTGACGCCGCGCAGGATGATCATGTCGTCGGACCGCCCGGTGATCTTCTCCATCCGCCGCATCGAGCGCGCCGTGCCCGGCAACAGCCGCGTCAGGTCGCGGGTGCGATAGCGGATCATCGGCAGCCCTTCCTTGGTCAGCGTGGTAAAGACCAGCTCGCCCAGTTCGCCATCGGGCAGAACCTCGCCGGTTTCGGGATCGATGATCTCGGGGTAGAAGTGATCCTCCCAGATGACCGGCCCGTCCTTGGTTTCGACGCATTCGTTGGCGACACCCGGCCCCATGATCTCGCTGAGGCCGTAGATGTCCACGGCGTGCATGTCGAATGCTTCTTCCATCTCTTTCCGCATCGCATCGGTCCAGGGTTCGGCCCCGAAAATTCCGACCTGAAGCGAGCTTTCGCGCGGGTCCAGCCCCATCTTGTGGAACTGTTCGAGGATGTTGAGCATGTAGGACGGCGTGACCATGATGGTGGTCGGTTTGAAGTCGTTGATGAGCCGGACCTGCCGTTCGGTCATCCCGCCCGACACCGGTACCACTGTGCAGCCCAGCCGTTCGGCCCCGTAATGCGCGCCCAGACCCCCGGTGAACAGGCCATAGCCATACGCGATGTGCACGATGTCGCCGGGGCGGGTGCCGCTGGCGCGCATCGACCGGGCCACGAGATTCGCCCAGTTGTCGATGTCATTGCGGGTATAGCCCACGACGGTCGGCTTGCCGGTGGTACCGGAGGAGGCGTGGATGCGGATGATCTGCTCGCGCGGCACGGCGAACAGACCAAAGGGATAATTGTCGCGCAGGTCGTTCTTGTAGGTAAAGGGAAACTTGGCCAGGTCCGACAGCTGCTGCAGATCGTCGGGATGCACGCCTGCCTCGTCGAAGCGCTGGCGATACATCGGCACGTTGTCATAGGCGTGCCGCACCGACCACCTCAGGCGCTCCAGCTGCAACGCGCGAATTTCGTCGATCGAGGCGATCTCGATCGGGTCCAGGTCTTCCTTGCGAGGGGTCAGGTCTTTCATGGCGTCCTCCGCACCTTTCATTCCTTGAACAATTGGCCCTTGATCGCCCGCGACATGCCGCGGAATTCGGCGATCACGGTGCCGTCCTGATTGGTTACCGTCACGTCATAGATGCCGCTGCGACCGGTCAGGCTGACCTCGCGCGCGACCGCCCGCAGCCGATCGCCCTGCCGCCCCGGCGCGATGAAGCTGATCACGTTGTGCTGGGCGACCGTGGACTGGTTGCGGCTGTTGCAGGCAAAGGCAAAGGCGCTGTCGGCCAGCATGAAGGTCACGCCGCCGTGGCAGATACCGTGCCCATTGCAGTGATGCGGCTCGACCGTCAGCTCGAGCGTCGCGGTGCCTTCGTCGATATGGGTGATCTCCATCCCCGCCCATTTCGAGGCGTTGTCCTCGGCCCACATGGCCTGAGCCGAGCGTCTGGCGCGTTCCTGCGGCGTCATCGCATCCATCATTCGCCCCGGAACTGCGGCGCGCGCTTTTCAAGAAACGCGGCAACGCCTTCGGCGTAATCGGCGCTTTCGCCGCAGGTCTTCATCGCGTCGGCTTCCAGTTCCAGGTGATCCTCAAGCGTGTTGACCGCCGCCGCCTGGATGCATTGCTTGGTCATGCCATAGCCCAGCGTCGGGCCGTTGGCGAATTGCTCGGCGAGCGCGCGGGCCTCGTCCATCAGTTGGTCATCGGGCACGGCCTTCCAGATCAGGCCCCACTCTTCGGCCTGTTTCGCCGGCAAGGGTTGCGCGGTAAAGGCCAGCCCCTTGGCGCGCGCCTCGCCCAAAAGCCGCGGCAGGTGCCACGATCCGCCGGTGTCGGGGATCAGGCCCACCTTGGCGAAGGATTGAATGAACTTGGCGCTTTCGGCGGCCAGAACCATGTCACAGGCCAGCGCGATATTGGCCCCCGCCCCGGCGGCCACGCCGTTCACGGCGCAAATCACGGGGAAATTCAGCGACCGGATCAGCCGAACCAGCGGCGCATAGAAGGTGCGCACCGTGTTGCCCAGATCAGGCGGGCCGTCCATCTTGCGCGGATCGCGGTCGCCCAGATCCTGCCCGGCGCAGAACCCGCGCCCCGCCCCCGTCAGCAGGATCGCGCGCTTGCCTTCATCGCGCGCCCTTTCGATCGCGGCACGCAGCGCCAGGTGCATCTCGTCATTGAAGCTGTTCAGACGGTCCGGGCGATTCAAGGTGATTTCCACCCAATTCCCGTGATCTTGCGCAAGAATCGTGTCAGACATGGGGTCAACGCTTTTGGATTGTTTCGATAAACTCCTTGCATAAACCGAACGGTTGGTCAATAAATAACTCGCAACACCCGATTCTTCGCAGGAGGAAACCGCGTCCCGAACATTCGGGACATCAGAACAGGCCCCCGTTGATGGTTACAATTTCAACCACTACCGGGGATCATTCACACGCCATCAAACTGGGAGGATACGATCCATGGCGAAATTCTCGAAGCTCTCCGCCCTGCTGGCCGGCGCCGCGCTGGCCGTGGCCGGCACCGTTGCCGCGGCGGCCGAATATACACTGATCATTTCCAGCTGGGCGCCGCCGACGCATGGCATAAACGCCAAGATGTGGCCCAAGTTCACTGAGATGGTCGAAGAGGCCACCGGCGGCCGCGTGACCACCGAACTGAAGCTGGGCATGGCCCCGCCGCCGGCGCAGCCCGACCTGATCATGGACGGTGCCGCCGACCTGTCGATCATCTTCCACGGCTACCAGCCGGGCCGGTTCACCACGACCAAGCTGATCGAACTGCCCGGCTACGAAGGTTCGGCCGAGGCGGCTTCGGTCGCCTACTGGCGCGCTTACGAGAAGTATCTCAAGAAGGCCGACGAACATCGCGGGCTCAAGGTCGTCGCGCTGCACACCCACGGCCCGGCGCAGCTGCATTCGAACAAGAAGGTCACCTCGCTGGCCGACATGAACGGCATGAAGGTGCGCGTACCGGGCGGCGTGGGATCCGACGTGGCCGATGCGCTGGGCATGACCGGCATCAAGGTGCCCGCGCCCAAGGTCTATGAAACGCTGGCTTCGAACGCGGCAGACGGCGTGGTGATGCCGTTCGAATCGCGCAAGGGCTTCAAGCTGACCGAGGTCGCCAAGAACGTCTACGAGATGCCCGGCGGTCTCTATCGCGGGTCGTTCGCCTTCATCATGAGCCAGGACGCCTTTGACGCGCTGCCCGACGACATCCAGAAGGCGCTGGAGGAAAAGGTCTTTGGCGAGCCGCTGAGCCGCGAGATCGGCAAGATCTGGGACGAGATCGACCAGATCGGCCGTGACGCCACGATGGAGGCCGGCGACAATTCGATCAACGTCGCCTCCGAGGCCGACCAGGCGGCGTTCGCCGAAATCGCCGCCAAGGTGCGCGACAAGGTGATCGCCGAAGTGGCCGAAAAGGGCGTCGATGCCCAGGCCGCCTATGACATGATCAAGTCCGAAATGGCCGCCTACAAGTAAGACGGCCGACAGACCGGGGCCGGCGGGACGCTGCCGGCCCCATTCCGTTTCCCCACGCGCAACCGGGAGAGCCCCATGCCAAGCCTGCTGAAACTGGCCAGAGCCGCCAGCGCCGTGCCGGTGGTCATCGCCTGCATCGCCCTGTTCGTGCTGATGGTCATGACCTTTTGCGACGTGATCCTGCGGTCGGTTTTCAACGCCCCGATCGAGGCGGCAACCGAGCTGACGCGGATCTTCATGGCGATCATCGTGTTCTCGGTGCTGCCGGTGATTTCCGTCAATGGCGGGCATATCGCGGTTGACCTGACCGACGGCATCTTTCTGCGCTACCGGCTGCATCGGCTGCGCGACGGTCTGATCCTGATTCTCAGCGGCGCGATGCTCTACTGGCCGGTTCAGCGGGTCTGGGTGCTGGCCGACCGCGCCCGCGACTACGGGGACGTCACCGAATACCTTGGCATCCCGACCTTCTATATCGGCTGGTTCATCACGCTGTTCACGGCAATCTCCGCCGTCGCGATGATCGTGGCCGGCCTGCTCCACCTGTTCGCTCCCCGCCTGCTTTCGGAGGCCAGCCAATGACCGCAGCCCTGATCGGATTCGCAATCGTTCTCGTTCTGGTGCTGATGCGCCTGCCCATCGTGTTCGCGATGGGGCTGGTGGGCACGCTGGGCTATGCCTATGAACGCGGCGGCTCGATCTTCGACGAACGCGGGATGAAAGCCGCCATGTCCATGGTGGGCCGCCAGATCATGGATACCGCGCAGGATTACGGCCTGTCGGTGGTGCCGCTGTTCATCCTGATGGGGCTCTTCGTGAACAAGGGCGGCATGGCGCGCGAGCTCTACAACGTCTCGAACGCCTTTCTGGGCCACATGCGCGGGGGCATCGCCATGGCGACGGTGGCCGCCTGTGGCGGGTTCTCGGCGATCTGCGGATCTTCGCTGGCCACCGCGGCCACCATGTCCAAGGTCGCCATGCCGCAGATGCGCCGCTATGGCTATTCCGACGAGCTTTCGACCGCGTCCATCGCGGCGGGCGGCACGCTGGGCATCCTGATCCCGCCCTCGGTGATCCTGGTGATCTACGGGCTGCTGACCGAAACCTCGATCGGCAAGCTGTTCATGGCCGGGATCGCACCCGGCCTGCTGGGAATCCTGTTCTATCTGTTCGCCGTGCGCTGGACCGTCTGGCGGAACCCGGACGCCGGTCCGGCGGGCGAGCGCGCGCCCTGGGGCGAACGCTTCCGCGCGCTGGGCGACGTCTGGGCGGTGCTGCTGCTGTTCTTCCTCGTGATCGGCGGGCTTTACGGCGTGTTCGACTTCGAGCCGCTGAACCTGACCTTTTCCCCCACCGAGGCCGCCGGCATGGGCGCGATGGGCGCCTTCCTGATCGCTCTGTTCCGGGGCGGGCTGACGGTGTCTTCGACCTTGGAGGTGCTGAAGGAAACCGCCTATACCGCCGCCGCCCTGTTCTCGATCCTGATCGGGGCGCAGATCTTTTCCAACTTCATCAACCTCGCCGGCCTGCCCGAGGCGCTGATCGGCCTGGTCACCGCCTATGACGTGGCGCCCTTTGTCGTGATCCTGATGATCCTGGGCATCTACATCATCCTGGGCTGCGTGTTCGAATCCCTGTCGATGCTGCTGCTGACCGTGCCGATCTTCTTTCCGCTGGTCACGTCGCTGGGCTATGACCCGATCTGGTTCGGCATCGTGGTGGTGGTGGTGACCGAGATCTCGCTCATCACGCCGCCGGTGGGGCTCAATGTCTTCATCCTCAAGGGCGTGGTCGGCGATGTCAGCACCGGCACCATCTTTCGCGGCGTGACCCCGTTCTGGGTGGCCGACATCTTCCGGCTCGCACTGATCGTGCTGGTGCCGACGCTGGTTCTGTTTCTGCCCAACCAGATGGGCGGCCTGGGCCACTGAGCCCCCGCCCCGAAATCAACAAGGACCGATGACACCATGACCGTTCGAGAAATTTCGAGCTATGCCGCCGGGCAGTGGATCGCACCCGGCGAAGGCGCCCGCAACATCGCAAGCGCCATCACCGGCGAGGTGATCGCCACTGCGGGCAACAACGCACTGGACGTGCAGGCGATGCTGGATCACGCCCGCAACGTGGGCGCGCCTTCCTTGCGCAAGATGACCTTTCACGAGCGCGCGCGGATGCTCAAGGCGCTGGCCCAGCACCTGAACGAACACAAGCAGGAACTCTACGATCTGAGTTTCGACACCGGCGCGACGCAGAATGACCACCTGATCGACATCGACGGTGGCATCGGCACGCTGTTCGTGTTCTCCTCCAAGGGCCGGCGCGAGATGCCCGACGGGCATGTGCTGATCGACGGCGATGTGGAGCAACTGTCGCGCGGCGGCACCTTCCGGGGGTTGCATGTCTGCACCCCGCTGCAGGGCGTGGCGGTGCATATCAATGCCTTCAACTTCCCGGTCTGGGGGATGCTGGAGAAACTGGCGCCGACGCTACTGGCAGCCGTTCCGGCGATCGTGAAACCGGCTACGGCCACCTGCTATGTCACCGAACACGCGGTGCGGCTGATGCTGGACTCGGGTCTCCTGCCCGAAGGCGCGCTGCAATTCGTGGCGGGCGGGCTTGGCGACATGCTGGACCGGCTGACCTGCCAGGATGTGGTGAGCTTTACCGGCTCGGCCGATACAGCGCTCAAGCTGCGCTCGAACCCGACCATCCTGGAAAACTCGGTGCGGTTCGTGGCCGAACAGGACAGCTTGAACGCCTCGATTCTCGGCCCCGACGCGGTGCCGGGCACGCCCGAATTCGACCTGCTCATCAAGGAAGTCACGCGCGAGATGACCGTCAAGGCGGGCCAGAAATGCACCGCCGTCCGCCGCATCATCGTGCCCGACACGCAGGTGCAGGCCGTGATCGACGCGATCACGGCGCGGCTGGGAAAGGTGGTGATCGGCGATCCCCGGGTGGAAACCACGCGGATGGGGGCGCTGGTGTCCAACGCCCAGAAGCGCGACGTTCTGGAAAAGGCCGCGATCATCGGAACCGAGGCCGAGCGGGTCTTTGGAGATCCCGAGAATTTCGAGGTTGTCGGCGCGAATGCCGATCAGGGTGCCTTTCTGCCGCCGATGCTGTTCCACTGCGCCGATCCTGACAACGCGCAGCGCGTGCATGACACCGAAGCCTTTGGCCCGGTCTCAACGGTGATGGGCTATCGCGATCTCGACCACGCGCTGCAGATCGCCAATCGCGGACAGGGCTCGCTGGTGGCCTCGGTCATCACCCATGACCCGCAGGTCGCCCGCGCGGCCGTGCTGGCGGCGGGGGCGTATCATGGCCGGATTTATGTCAACGACCGCGTGTCGATGAAGGAATCCACCGGCCACGGCTCTCCTCTGCCGCACATGGTGCACGGCGGCCCCGGCCGGGCCGGCGGCGGCGAGGAAATGGGCGGCATCCGTGGCGTGAAACACTACATGCAGCGCACGGCCGTGCAGGGTTCGCCCGACATGCTGACGGCGATCGGCGGCAAGTGGGTGCCCGGCGCGACCGAGATCCAGGGCCCCGCCCACCCTTTCACCCGTCGGTTCGGCGAATTGCAGATCGGCGAGACCCTGCACACCGCGGCGCGCACCATTACGATGGACGACATCGAGCACTTCGCCCATTTCACCGGCGATACCTTCTATGCCCACATGGACGAGGACGCGGCGAAGCGGAACCCGTTCTTCCCCGGCCGCGTCGCGCATGGCTATCTGCTGCTCAGCTTTGCCGCCGGGCTGTTCGTGGAACCGAACGAAGGCCCGGTGCTGGCCAATACCGGGCTGGACGGGCTGCGCTTCATGAAACCGGTGAGCGCCGGCGACAGCATCAAGGTGCGCCTGACGGTCAAGCAGAAGACCCCCCGAAATGCTGATTACGGCGAGGTGCGCTGGCATGTGACGCTGACCAATCAGGATGACGAGCAGGTCGCGGAATACGAGCTTCTGACCATGAACGCGTTCTGACGGCCCGTCCGTGGAAACAGGAAAGCCCCGGCCGTCTCTGGCCGGGGCTTTCCACGAGAAACCCGCGAAGGATCAGAAACGCGGGTCTTCGTCCTCATCCTCATCGCTGCCTTTGGGCAGGTTGAACAAGCTGTCCGCATCCACGATCGGATCGTCCTCCCGGGACGCGTCGTCATCCGACCCCGACAGGCTGAAGGTTTCCAGTCCCTCGATCGCGGTGGGGATCTTCGGCTCCGCCGGCATGTCCAGCGACTGCTCGGTGCTGACCAGCTTGCGGCGCTCGTCGTCGGTCATCACCGACCCCTCGGCGGCCTTCTTGGCGGCCGCCTTCTGCACGGCGGCGTCCAGCTCGCTCTGCTTGCACAGGCCCAGCGCGACGGGGTCGATCGGTTGCAGGTTGGCGATGTTCCAATGGGTCCGGTCGCGAATCGCCTGGATTGTCGTCTTGGTGGTCCCGATCAGCTTGGAAATCTGTCCGTCCGAAAGCTCGGGGTGGAACTTGACCAGCCACAGGATCGCCGCCGGCCGGTCCTGCCGCTTGCTGAGCGGCGTATAACGCGGGCCGCGCCGCTTTTCCTCACCCTCGGCGGCGGGATTCGGCTTCATCCTGAGCTTGTGCAGGGGGTTATTTTCCGCCTTCTCGATCTCTTCCTGCGTCAGCTGATTGTTGGCGATGGGGTCGAAACCTTTCACGCCGACGGCCACCTCGCCATCGGCAATACCCTGCACCTCGAGCTCATGCAGGCCGCAGAAATCGGCGATCTGCTTGAAACTAATCGTGGTGTTGTCCACCAGCCAGACGGCAGTCGCCTTGGGGTGAAGCAGCTTGGCCATTCCAATATCTCCTTGCACATGACTTCCCCGGCGCCTGGAACAGGCGGTTCCGGGCGGGGCCTCGGAACGGGTTTCCGTTGTCGGGGAACTTGCGCGCTATATAGTCATCCCGAACGAATAAGGAAAGAGGCGAATGCGCTGGCTGCTGATCTGGCTTTGCTCCGCCTTGCCCGCGATCGCGGATGGCGAGCGGGCGGGTGAGTTCGACTATTATGTGCTCAGCCTCAGCTGGTCGCCGAACTGGTGCGCCACGACCGGCGACGCACAAGAGGCCGACCAGTGCGACGCGCAGCACGATCACGGCTGGATCCTGCACGGGCTGTGGCCGCAATATCATCGCGGCTGGCCGGCCTATTGCCGCACGCCACACGCGCCGCCGTCACGCCGCATGACCCGCGCGATGGCCGATATCATGGGCAGCCCGGGACTTGCCTGGCACCAGTGGAAAAAGCACGGCACCTGCTCGGGCCTGTCGGCCGGGGATTATTTTGCTCTGTCGCGCCATGCATACGAGCAGGTGCGCAGGCCCGACATCTTTCGCAAACTTGAACGGGCCGTAAGACTGCCCGCCTCAGTCATTGAAGAGGCTTTTCTGCGCGCTAACCCCGGTCTGACCCGCGAGATGATCGCAGTCACCTGCCGCGACGGTCATATCGAAGAAGTGCGGGTCTGTCTGAGCCGAACCCTCGAGCCTGTGCCATGTGCGCGAGACGCGGGACGCGAATGCGCCCTCAAGGACGCGATCTTCGAACCGATCCGGTAGCGGCGCGGTCCGTGCCTCTACCAGCCTTGCGCATCCTGGCATTTCCGCGCGTATTCCAATGCCTTCGCGGTTCCCGTCAGGTCGATCGCCATGACCTTTTGCCCCTTCTGACCGTAGACGGTCATGACCTTGTGCCTAGCAATGGCAAAGACAAAATCCCGATCATCGAAGAACACGATGCCACCTGGCACCCTGCCCTGCCTGAACCCGGTCGCCACGGCCTCGAATCACTGACCGCCCAGATCGAAGGTCACGTCATAGTTGCGCCCGACCTCAATATCCCCCCACGCCATGTTGTAGACAGCAAAATATCCGCGTTTCTCAAGGGCATCAAAGCCCAGCCGGGCGACCGAATGGTCTTCGTAAACGGTCTGTATCAGACAGCCGTTGCCAAAGGCGGGATCCACCATCAGGTTCCAGCCGTGAACAAATCCCTTGTCGATGAGTTGCTGCGCCCGTGTCCGATCCGCCATCGCCACGGCCAGCGCCAGGGCAAGAACAAAAAGTGACAGCAGATTTCGCATGACCATGGCCTCCGTCGCAGCGCCGGGGATCAGGTTAGCGCCGCCCACCGGGAATCCAAGCCCAAACCGCGTCACGGCGTGTAGCTTCGCACCAGCGCGCCTGCGACAAGGCTCCAGCCATCGGCCACCACGAAGAACGCGAGCTTGAAGGGAAGCGAAACGATAGCCGGCGGCACCATCATCATGCCCATCGACATCAGGATCGCCGCAATCACAAGATCAATGATCAGAAACGGCAGGAAAACAAGGAACCCGACCTGAAATGCCCGCGCAATTTCCGAAAGAAGGAAACTCGGGATCAGGACCGACAACTCAGACGTAGGTTCCGGACTTTGCACGACGACATCGGGACGAAGAGCGGCCATTTCCCGGAACGTGTCAGGATCAACCCGGCCGGCCATGAACGCTCGAAACGGTTCCAGTGCACGCTCAATCCCGGTTTGCGTATCAACGGTCTGATCCAGAATCGGCGATATGCCGTTGTTCCAAGCGTCCGTAAAGACCGGCTCCATCACGAAGTAGGTCAGAAACAGCGCAAGGCTGACAATGAGCATGTTCGGGGGCGATTGCTGCAAGCCGAGCGCCTGACGAAGAATGGCCATGACCGTCACCAGGAACGGAAAACAGGTGATCGTGATCGCGATGCCGGGTGCAATGCTCAGAACGGTTATCAGAAAAATCAGCTGAATTGTCCGCGCCGAAATCGATCCTCCGTCACCAAGCGTCAACGAGATGTCCTGCGCGCTTGCAGAATCTCCCGCCGAGAACCAGACCACAAACGCCAGGAAAAGGGTAACGGGAAGGCGCATCCTTACAACCCGTTTTGCAGGTCCGCGATCTCCGTCAGGCGGACGGCCAACTGCCCGGTCGCTTCCCCTTCCAATTCTTCCAACTGGCCACGCGCAACCAGCCGGTCGCCAACGTAGAGCTCGACCGGATCGTCGATTCTGCGATCAAGCGTCAGGACAGAGTTCTCGGTCAGCCCCATCAGATCTCGAACCAAGGGCCTCGCCTTGCCGACGGTCACAAGAATCTCGATCGGAACCGAAACAAACGGGTTTGCCAAGTCCGCCGCGCAGCGTTCCTTGTCACTCATGCTCATCATCCTTTCGCATTTGCAGGACAAATCCATCCACTGCGTCCGAAAGCGCCCGCAGCAGGGCTTCTCCATCAACAAACTGCTCAGCGTCGCCGAGCCGAATGCAGGCCTGATCCGGAGCAAGCCCGGGATCTTCGCGCAGCTCGAAAGGGGCACCATATTCCCTTTCAAACGCCGGTCGAATGGTGTTTGCCGTGCCCTCTGGGACCGTCAGAACGATCGGGCCTTCCGCCCGTTCTCTGGCCATGGTCATCGCCAGTTCGGTCAGACGGGCGGCCTGGCCCATCGCCCATGCCCTCGGCAGAACGGTTTCGAAAATCGCCTGAAAGACCGGCTCCAAAGCGGCCAGCATCTGCGTCAGGGCTTCGTGATACGTGAAGGACAGATCACACAACCTCTGGCCGAGCGCTTCGCAAAGCAGCGCCTGTGATTTTGACTGTGCTGACAGCGCGTCCTCCCATCCCGCAGAGTAGCCCTCTTCGTAACCGGACAGACGCCGCTCTTCCCATTCATCATCCGTCACCCAGCGACCAGATACATCATCCGACCGCGCGGCCACGAAGTCCTCAAGCAGACGCGATACGGCCGTCATGCGGTTTCCTCTTCTTCCTGCAACCAGCTGCGAAGGATCTGAACGGTTTCCTCCTGCCGCTCGCCGATCATCGCCCGAAGCCGATCGACAGCGTCCTCGGCGCGCGGCGACGGCAGCTGCACATCGGATTCCTGTGAAGCGCCGGTCTCGCTCAACATTCCTCCGTCACTCGTGTCGTCGATTTCTCCACTCAGAACCGGCAATGCGTTGGCCGGATCGTTGGGGATGGCAGCGGGCAAGCCAGTGAGTTGCTCTGCTGCGCGCCTGTCAGCCAGCAACAGGGGCCTGATGACGAACAGCCCCAAGATCAACGCCACGATGGCCAGTGCCGCAGCTTGTACGATTTGCGTAACATCTATGTTCAAGCGATCGAACCATGACACGGAAGGGGTCATTTCCGGCAAATCGACCGCAGGCATTTCCATGGAACGGATTGTTATGACGTCGCCCCTTGCTTCGTCGAAACCCACTGCCGCGGCTACAAGCTCGCGCAAGGCCGCCAGTTCCTCGTCCGGGCGCGGCCGAAATTCCAGAGATCCATCAGGCCCCTTCGATCTGATGCCATTCACGAGCACCGCAACCGTCAATCGGCGTACGTCGCCCGGGTGCTGGAGAACCTCCACCTCTGTTTGAGATATCTCGTAATTCACCCGTTCCCGGCTCGTTGATGCTTGTTCTGACCCCGCCCCGCCCCCGGATGCCTCTCCATCAGGAAGATTCGAGGCGACGGTGACCGGAGCAGGCTTGGATGTCGAGGAGTCAGAGGTTTCCTCGACATCCTTGCTGATGGCCACGCGGCTGTCCGGATCAATCCGCCGTTCGCGCACCGATCGCTGCTCGGTAACCGTCTCGACACTTACTTCGACTACCGCGTTTCCAGGCCCGACCCTGGCCTCGACCAACCTGAGAACTCTTTCCCGCAGGCGGGCTGCGCGTTCTTCTCCCTGCTGCCCGGCCTTGCTTTCCCCATCCTGCCCGATCAGCACACCGTTGGCGTCGATTACCGCGACATCATCGGCATTCATTCCCGGAACAGCCGCGGATACCAGGTGCCGAATCGCATCCGCCTGCGCCACCGAAATCGATCCGATCGCGGGCACCACGGATACGGACGCCGTCGGCTTGGCGTCCCTTCGAAATCCCCCGGACCTGTCATGGGCAATATGAACGCGGGCTCTGGCAATGTTCCGCCCCGCCATAATGGTTCGCGCCAGTTCGCCTTCCTGCGCGCGCCAATACGCGGCATCGAACATCTGCGACGTGGTGCCAAATCCGCTGAGGGAATCCAGCAGCTCGTATCCCTTTTCGCCGTTTGCCGGCAGGCCCTCGCCAGCCAACGTCATTCGCAATTCATCCCGAACCCCGGCAGGGACATAGACCGAATTGCCCCGAACTTCGAACTCGACACCCTTTTGTTCCAGCGCAGCGACAACATGAGCTGCCGCTGCCCCGTCCAGCCCGGCGAAGAGAAGCTTCATTCGCGGCGCAGAAACGATAGTGGCAAGCAACGCCATGCTGGCCACCGTTGCCAGAACGGCTGCGACAAGCATCACCCGCTTTCGCGTTTCGAGTCCATTCCAGACCTTGCTGATCTGTTCCACGCTTTCCTCCGTCAGTCCGGCTTCCTGCCGCTCAGCCTCTGTCTGACGGAACCGGATTAACATTCGGTTAGTCTCTGACGGGGTATCAAGACCCCACCATGGAACGGGGAAAGCGATGTCAGCGACCGAAACTGTTACGGAAGACAAACCCAGAACGACCCTGCCGGTCGGGTTGATTCTCAGCCTCGTTCTGGCCGCAATGGGGGGCACGGGGGGCTTTTTTGCCGTCCGGGCCGGCATTCTGCCTGTCGGCAAGCCGCATGCAACAGCCGCAACTCACGAATCCGGCATGTCATCGCACGAGGAAGATGCAGCACCGCCCGAAACCGAATTTGTGTCGATTGACCCAATGGTGGTTTCGATAGGTTACGGGCGCGAGCGTATGCATCTGAAGTTTCGCGCTGAACTCGAGGTAAACCCCGAGGATGCGGAAACGTTCCGTCATGTCATGCCGCGGATCCTGGACATGCTGAACGGTTACCTCAGGGCGCTTGAACCCCGCGATCTGGAAGACCCGCTGGCCCTGCTTCGCATTCGCTCGCAGCTGCTGCGGCGTATCAATCTGCTGGGCGACGGCAAAACGGCACGGAACCTTCTAATCGTTGAATTTGTCGTGAACTAGCAGGAGGCATTCTTGTGGAACTCGTCGCGAATATCTTTCTGGCCGCCGGCGCGATCGGAGCAGGGCTATACTGCTTGGTGCTCGCACGCCGCCTGAAACGCTTCAACGACCTTGAAAGAGGCGTTGGAGGGGCGGTTGCAGTCCTGTCTTCGCAGGTGAACGACCTGCAGAAGTCTCTCGTAGAGGCCAAACAGGCAGCCGAAAACTCCTGGGAATCGATCGAGGACCTGACCAAGCGCGCAGAGGCGGCGGCCCAGCGGCTGGAGATCATGATGGCCTCTATGCACGACATCGCCGACGTCTCGGATGCGTCGCCCACGCCGACACCCCCAAAAGAGCCCGTCGAGGACAACGGCCCGATTTTCGTGCGCCATTCTCGCTCGGGCGAAGATGTACACCATTGAGGATTGGCGGATGAAACCGGTACTCAAGGATCGCGCTCTGCTCGTTACTGCCGTTCTGCTCTTGTCATCGGCATTCCTGCGGCTTGGCTTGATGGCCGTGCCTGCCATGGCGAAAAGCGCGAGTGAGGCAACCTCGAATGCGCTCTCGGAAAACGCACAGCCGTCATTGGAGCCGGTTGGCGAAGCCGCATCGCCTGCTTCTCATACTCCCACTCCGGACAGCCTTCGACTCGTCCTCGAGGCGCTACAGAAAAAGGAACGGGATCTGATTGCTCGGGAACAAGCCGTTATCAATCGTGAAAAACAGCTCGAGACGGCAACCAGAGAACTGAAAACAAAACTCGCAGAACTCAAGCAGACTGAAAGCGCCCTGCGCGCAACACTGGCTGAGGCGGATGGCGCGACCGAAAAGGACATAGGCCGCTTGGTGAGCGTTTACGAAAGAATGCCCCCAAAGGATTCAGCGATCCTCTTCGAGCAAATGGAGCCATTCTTCGCCGCTGGCTTTCTGTCGAGGATGCGGCCGGAAACGGCGGCCGGGATACTCGCAGGGATGAGCCCGAAGGCTGCTTACGCGATCAGCGCGGTCATGGCGGGACGAAACGTAAAGGTCCCGAAACGATAACCCCCACATTCGACGTTTTCAGTGGGCAAGGGTGCGAGAGGAGTCAACAAGGTGAGGCAACGATGATCGGATTGGTCGGGATCGCACTGATTTTCATTATGGTTTTCGGTGGATACATTCTTGCCGGCGGCAAGATGGCCATCATCATCAAGGCATTGCCATTTGAGCTCGCGATGATTGGTGGAGCCGGAATCGGTGCATTTCTCATCGGCAACGATTTCAGTGTCGTAAAACATACGGCCAAAGACATCGTGAAAGTATTCAAAGGGCCGAAGTGGCGGCAGGATGACTACCGCGACCTGTTATGCCTGCTTTTCTCGTTGATCCGAATTGCAAGGCAGAGCCCCGTAGAAATCGAACGTCATATCGAGGCTCCAGGTGAATCCGACATTTTCGGACAATATCCGAAAATCCAATCGGACCGAGAAGCAATCGATCTGATCTGCGATACGCTGAGATCTGCGTCAATGAACTATGACGACCCGATGCAAGTCGAAGAGATACTCAATAAACGTATGGAGAGTTCGCGCCAGCATGCCTTGCACTCCAGCCATGCGCTTCAAACTCTGGCAGACGCGCTGCCTGCCCTCGGAATCGTCGCCGCGGTTCTTGGCGTCATCAAGACAATGGGATCCATCGATCAACCTCCCGAAGTTCTCGGAAAGCTTATCGGCGGCGCACTCGTGGGAACCTTCTTGGGCGTGTTTCTGGCTTACGGGTTTGTTGGACCCTTTGCCGTAAAGGTTCGAGCCGTCACCGAAGAAGACAGTCACTTTTATGATCTGATCAGGGAAGTGCTGGTCGCGAATCTACACAATCACGCACCGCCCATGTGTGTCGAAGTCGGACGGCAAAACGCCCCGGCGCATGTCAGACCCAGTTTCGCCGAAGTCGAAGAAGCTCTCAAGGCGATCAAGCAAGCTGCATCATGACCAAACTCGCTGTCAGAATCCTGGTTGCTTTGCTGTTTCCGACATTCGCAGCCGCTGCCGGCCTGAAGGTTCAGTCGGGGGAACACGACGGGTTTACGCGATTGGTTCTCCCACTCCCTTCAGGCGCGGTATGGGATGTCACCGAAAAGCATCGCTCGGTGGAAATCCGGATTCTTTCCAACGACGCCAAATTCGATACTTCGCAAGTTTTCCGGAAAATCTCGAAAGACAGAATCTCCGGTATCCGTGAACTCGAGCAAAGCGGTGGCCTGATTCTGGATTTGGCCTGCACGTGCACGGTCTCGAGTTTCGTGGAATCGGGCAACTATCTGGTTGTTGACATAAAGGACCAGACCTCCAGGCCTCCTCAGCCGTCCTTTTACAGAGTTCTCCCCCAGAATACTCCGGCCTACAGGTTTCTCGCTTCCCGTGAAGGTCCCGCCCCAGAAGACTCTGAATCGCATGCCCCCAAGCACCCAAGTCCGGAGTACGCCCGCAGTGAAATTTCACGAAACTCGCGTGAAGGCTCCACGATCGAATCAATTTTGACCGAATTGGGCTTGGCCAAGGTTTGGCGGCGCAACTTGCGGCAACACATCGAGGCCGGGGCGGCGGTCGGCCTGCTTTCCCGCTCATCTGCGGAGAATGCGAGGAATCGGACCCGGCCGCCTGCCCCCAAGGACAACCCGATTCATTCGGCAAACATGCAGGCCAGTAAGACCCATCTCGAGCTCGAGCCGTTCAATACGGCTGGCACGCATCTGTCCGTGAAATCCGCCCGGCAGACTGACATTGCCCCATTCGAGCAAGCCGAGAAAACAAGGTGTGGAGGTGCGCACCTTGTCGATATCGCATCTTGGGGCGCGCCAGAAGATTTCAGTGCACAGATCGGATCCCGCCTGCCTGCGCTTTTTTCCCAGTCAGGAGAAATTTCCAAGAGTGCAGCGATCGATCTGGCTCGAATCTTTTTATTTTGGGGCTTGGGCGAGGAAGCCGCCAGAATTGTTGAGCGGTTGCCTGACGATGATTCAATTGTAGAGGCAATTCTTGCGATCGCCGAGCTGCTTCAGGATACAAATGCGCGCGGTGATTATTTTGCGGGTCAGACAAACTGCAACAGCGTGTCAGCTATGTGGGCCACCATAGCCACGGTCAACAAGGACTCCAAAATCAACACCAAGGCAGTCCTTCAGGCATTTTCCAAGCTTCCAGTGCACCTTCGTGAAGTTCTTGGGTCCACCATTGCAACACGTCTCAAGGATGGAGGAGAGGAAACGGCAGCCGGCGTCGTTGCCCGTATGTTGAAACATGCTCCGGATAAAGGCGTGATACCCGCGCCGCATGCAAGGTTTCTCGGCACTGAAAGCACAGAGCTTTTCGACCACGCCGGGTTGGAAGGAAACGAACGGACAAACGCATTGTCCGCGGCCAGTGCCGTAATGGAATTGATTGAGCAGAACAGGCATTCGGCCAGACCTGTTTCAAGGGAACTCGTGGACCTGGTGTCTTCATTTGTTGTCGAATTCAGGGGCAGCACGCTTGAGCCGGAACTTCTTCGGACTCAGGCGGTCGCGCTCTCACTTGCCGGTGACTTTCCCGCGGCCATGCGCGTTGTCGGACTGGATCAACCAACAGTCAAAAAACTGAATAACTTCACAGATGCGCAGCTACAGGTCTTGACGCTTCTCGTTCAAAGGGCCGATGACATAGATTTCTTGCAGCACGCGCTTCCGTTAACAAGTCTTCAAGTTGCCGCGCTCCCGGCATCCTTGCGACACTCGATGGCGGATCGACTGGCGAGTCTTGGCCTTGACGGCGAGGCCCGCAAACTGGCGGTTGCCGAACCACCGGACGAAAATTCCGACCCGCGTGACGTGGCGCAAGAGGATTACGCGGATCCTCGAAGAGCGCCCCCCCCGGCACAAGAGCAGAAGGGGAGCTATGGATCGGTCACCCAAGCCGGTCGCGAATTCGGTGCGGGAAACCCGGAGTCCTCTTACTCTCCCACCGGCGGTGCAGATCGACTTCAGCCGGCTCCCACAGACTTCGACCGCCAAAACGGCGTTTCTGAATTCGGGCAGCTTCCCCCCTTGGCGCATGCCAGGCGATTGTTGCGGCAAAGTGCTTTGCTTCGAGAAAACTTGCGTGCAATCACAGGAGATGTGGCTGAGAACTGGTGAGCAAGGATCCATGCAGATCTTCGCTTCTCGGCGCGCTGCGACAGCCGATGCTGGGATTGGCTAACGGGTTTCCGGGCGCGTGTTCTGGGCCATCATGCCGGCAGGCGGTCACAAGGTGGGCGGTTTCCGGCACACCACCAATCCGGTGACAGTCACCGTTTGAAGCCTGGGCTTGCATGACTTGCATGAGAATCAGGAACCCCGCCGCAGAGCGACGGGGTTCCTTGTCTAGCCCGGACCCGGTATCAAAACCGGCCCCATGCATGTTACAGCAATTACTCGATGATTTTCGAGACGACGCCGGCGCCGACGGTGCGGCCGCCTTCGCGGATGGCGAAGCGCAGGCCCTCTTCCATCGCGATCGGCGCGATCAGTTCGACGCCGAAGGACACGTTGTCGCCCGGCATCACCATCTCGGTGCCTTCCGGCAGCTGAACCGTGCCAGTCACGTCCGTGGTCCGGAAGTAGAACTGCGGACGGTAGTTGGCAAAGAACGGCGTGTGACGGCCACCCTCTTCCTTGGTCAGGATGTAGGCCTCGGCCTCGAACTTGGTGTGCGGGGTCACCGAACCCGGCTTGCACAGAACCTGGCCGCGCTCGACCTCGTCCCGGCCGATGCCGCGCAGCAGCGCGCCGATGTTGTCGCCCGCCTCGCCGCGGTCCAGCAGCTTGCGGAACATCTCCACGCCGGTCACCGTGGTCTTCTGCGTCGGGCGGATGCCCACGATCTCGACCTCGTCGCCCACGTTGATCACGCCACGCTCGACCCGGCCGGTCACAACCGTGCCGCGGCCCGAGATCGAGAACACGTCCTCGATCGGCATCAGGAACGGCTGATCCACCGCACGCGTCGGGGTCGGGATGTATTCGTCCACCGCCTTCATCAGCTCGCGGATCGAGTTCTCGCCGATTTCCGGATCGCGGCCTTCCAGAGCGGCCAGCGCCGAACCCTTGATGATCGGAATGTCGTCGCCGGGGAATTCATACGAACTCAGCAGCTCGCGGATTTCCATCTCCACCAGTTCCAGCAGTTCCTCGTCGTCCACCTGATCGACCTTGTTCATGTAGACGACCAGCGCCGGAACGCCGACCTGACGGGCCAGCAGGATGTGTTCGCGGGTCTGCGGCATCGGGCCGTCGGCGGCCGAAACCACCAGGATCGCGCCGTCCATCTGCGCCGCACCCGTGATCATGTTCTTCACGTAGTCGGCGTGGCCGGGGCAGTCCACATGCGCATAGTGGCGGTTCTCGGTCTCGTATTCCACATGCGCGGTCGAGATCGTGATCCCGCGGGCCTTCTCTTCCGGCGCGCCGTCGATCTGGTCATAGGCCTTGAATTCGCCGTAGTACTTCGTGATCGCTGCCGTCAGCGTCGTCTTGCCGTGGTCAACGTGGCCGATCGTGCCAATGTTCACATGCGGTTTCGTCCGCTCAAACTTTTCCTTTGCCATCCTTGGGCACCCTTTTGACGTTCGGGGGTCACGCGACCCGGTTTACCTCTGCGCGCGCGACATATTTGGTTCGGCGGCGAAAATCAAGCGTGTGTACAGGCTCAAGACATCCGAGACGCGCGGGCGGCTTTGAGGGGGTCCGCCGAATCGTGGTGGCAGAGGTAATGCAGGGTTGGTTTCTGGCCAAGAACATCGTGGGGGCGGTGGGTGTTGTATCGGTGGGCGAAGGCGTCGATCAGCGGGTTGAATTCGGCGATCCGGTGGGGAGGTGAGCTACTCCCCGAAAATCGGACGCTGACGTAGGCTACAAATTGCTGTCTGCTGATCTTCGACGAAGAGGGGATCAGAGATGTCGAAACGGAAGCAGCATTCGCCGGAGTTCAAGGCGAAGGTAGCGCTTGAGGCGCTGAAGGGTGAGCAGACGGTCGCTGAGCTG
>NZ_FNVD01000015.1 GCF_900108275.1 Jhaorihella thermophila | reverse complement strand
CCGCGGAGCATCGCTACATCTCGGTGGAATGGGTCGAGGGCTCGGCCTTTGCCGACCGCTTCACCGGCTCTGCCGCCGCCAACGGGTTTCGCGGCGGGGGCGGCAACGACATGTTCGTGGCCACTCCCGGCCGCGACTGGTATTTCGGCGACGCGGGCTATGACACGGTCAGCTATGCCGATGCGCCGCAGCCCGTGGGAGTCGATCTGCACCTGGGGCGGGGAAAGGCGGGGATCGCCTATGGTCACCGCTACATCTCGGTGGAGAATGCGACCGGATCGGCGTGGAACGACTGGCTGGTCGGCACCGATGGCGCGAATGTCCTGCGCGGGGGGGCGGGAGATGACCGGTTCTGGGCGCGGGACGGCGACGACCGGCTGGAAGGCGGGGCGGGGAACGATCTGCTGACGGGAGGGGGCGGAACCGACATTGCCGTCTTTTCGGACGTGCGGGCGGCCTATGAGATCACGCCCACCGGGACCGGCCATGTCGTCACGCATCTGGCCGCCGCCGGGGATGGAACGGACACGTTGGTTGGGATCGAGGCCCTGCAATTCGCGGACGATCTGCTGTGGCTGTGACCGCCGGGCGCGACGGGGCGGTCAAGGCCGGGTTTCCGGCCCTGTTTTTTTCCTCCGAACACGGGCATAAAACCCGCGTGAGAAATCGAATTGAGCGGTTGGTGGCGCCAAGGCTGGCGATACCGCGGGAGGAAAGCGCCTTGGAGCCAAGAGATGTGCTGCAGAACCTGCCTCGACAGCGAAAGGCGATGGTGTTTCTTGTCCTGGACCTGCTGCTCGTGCCGGTGGCGCTGGGGCTGGCCCTGATCGTGCAGGCCCTGCCCGTGCCGGCGGGGCGGATCCTGCGAGACATGCTGCCGGTGTGGCCTGTTCTGCTGGCCGTGGGCGGCGGCCTGTCGGCGTGGCTGGGCCTGCCGCGGATCGCGCTCAAGGAGTACGGGCACCGGGCGATGGCCCTGACCGGCGCGCTTGCCGCCGGGCTGGCCGTCACGGCGGCGGCGGGTGCCGCGCTTGCCGGGGTGCCGGTGCCGGCCGGCACCTGGGTCGTCTTCGGAACCCTTTACCTGCTGGTATCGGTCGGGACGCGGATCGGCCTGTTCCACCTCGTCACGGCACTCTACCAGAGAGAGACGCACCCCGGACGGTCCGGACAGGGGAGCGGGGCCGCGCCGTCCCCCTCCCCGTGGCGGCGCCTCGACTGCGCCGTCACGCCCGGCACGGAATATGTGGTTCAGGCCCGTTTCGCCGGCCCCTTCGTGTCGCGCCGCGCGCTGGCGCGGGTCGCCTTCGAGGATGCCGGCGGCAATCCCGTGCCGCCGCCGGCGGGGACGCCGCATTCCGACGCGGTCGGGCATTATCGCTATCTCGAAACCGACGGCGCGTCCGCAGAGGCGGGGGCGCGGCTGAACACGGGCCTGACCGGCTTTGCGGCGCCGCCCGGCGCGGCGCGCATGCATGTCGATCTGCTGCCCTGGGCGGGGGGGGATTCGCTGGTGCTGGAGGCGGCGGAAATCCACCCCCATGACGGCGCGCAAGGCCGCGTCGCCACGGGGGAGCTCGAACTGCCGCGCGGCGCGGGGCACGTCGCGCTGACCGGTGCCCTGATCGCCGGGGATCGCGCCGAGGAACCGCTCGCCCGGCTGCGGCTGCGCTTTTTCGACAGGTCCGGGCAGCCGATCATCGCAACCGCCGAGGGGCTGCGGCGCGACGGCTTTCACGACAATACCGCCATCATCGCCGCCGATCCGCTCGGGCCCCGCGACGACCGGGGCACGCATCCGCTGCGGGTCCGGTTCCGTCCACCGACCGGAACGCAGAGACTGATCTGGTCTCTCTATCCCGCCGAAGAGGGCGCGGATGTCCGGCTCGATGGCGCTCTGTCGGTTGCCGTCCTGAACGGCGCGTCGGCCGCGCCGGGGACCGGGGGCGCGCGGCTGCGGGCGGCATCGGGCGCCACGTCGGCGCCCGACGAAGATCAGATTGCCCGGTTGCGGGCGCGCCTGCCGCAGGATCCGGCCTGGATCACCATCGCCCGGCGCGGCGATGCGGTTCTGGCCGAGATCGCGCTGACCGTCGTGCCCGAGGAATGGGTCACGATCGAAGCCCGCCTGTCGCGAGACGCCGGACGCCTCGACCGGGCCCGGCTGTTCCTGCTGCCGGTCTTCTTCGACGCCGCGGACGGGCTGCTGGAGGCGGACATCCCTGGCTGCTCCAGTTCCTCCGCCCTGGGGCGCCATCGGCTGGTCACGCCGATGCCCGAGGACGACCGGGCCACGCAAGCCCGCCTGAGCGAGCCCTTCCGCGCGCCCGAAGGGGCGGCCCGTGCACTGTTCTACCTGGTGGCGAACCATGTCGATCCGGGCATCCGGCTGGAAGGGCTGACTGCCCGTCCCGCCGCGCCGCACACCCTGTTCGACGCGATCGACATCTCCCGCATGGACCGTGCGCGCCTTGTGCAGGCCGAGACGATCGCCCGCGCGGTCTGGGATCTGCCGGCCTGGCGCACGATCAGCCGGGCGCTGGGGGTGATGGGCGGGGACCGGGCCGCGGACCGTCTGCGCCGCGCCGAGGCGCTGACCGGGCAGCTGACCGAGCTCGATACCGGCTGGCTGCCGGAGCTGCCCCCGCAACCGCCGCTCGATGCGGATCCGCGGACCGTTCTGCACCTGCTCAAGGTGATCTGTCCCGAAGAAGGCAGCGGCGGCGCGGTCCGTTCGACCAGCATCCTCGAGTCCCAGGCGGCATCCGGCCTGCGCCCCGTGGCCTGTCTGCCGCTGGCCGCGCCGCGCGGGGACATGGCCGGCCGTCCCGACGGGATCGTCAGTCTCGAACGCAACGGGGTTTCGGTGAATTTCCTGAATTTCTCCGCGCTCGACCCCAGGGCGCTGCCGGCGACCGACCTGCTGCGCTTCGAGACCGCGTTGCACAATCGCGTATTGCGGGCGCACCGGGCCTCCCTGATCCATGCCGCTTCGGGCTTTCGCGGCTATGAAAACGCGCTCAAGGGGCTGGCGCTGGCCCAGGCCAACGGTCTGCCGATGGTCTACGAGGTGCGATCGTTCCACGAACATACCTGGCGGCCGGTCAGCGCCACCCATCTGGGCGACGGGCTGACCCGGCTGCGCATGGCGCAGGAAGACCGCTGCATGGCCGCGGCCGACGCGGTGGTCACCATCAGCCGCGCGATGGAGACGAACCTGCGCGAACGCGGCGTGCCGGCCGACCGGCTTTTCGTGGTGCCCAACGCGATCGGGCCGACCTTCGAAACGCTCTGCCCGATGCAAGAGGCCGACGCGCTGCGGGCGCGTCACGGCTTCGCCGGGCCGGTCACGGTGGGCTACATCTCCAACTTCTCGCTGCGCGAGGGGCACCGGGTGCTGCTGGAGGCCTTTGCCCGTCTGGTCGCCGCCGGGCATGACCTGCACCTGGTGATGGTCGGCGACGGGCCGGAACGGCCGAAACTGGCCGAAGAGGTGCGCCAGCGCCGGCTCGGCGATCGCGTCACCATGCCGGGGCCGGTCGATCACGGCGAGATCCGCGCCTGGTACCGGGCCATCGATCTGTTCATCGTGCCCCGGATCGCCGATTTCGCCTCGGATTACGTCACTCCGCTGAAGCCGTTCGAAGCGATGTCCCAGCAGGTGCCGGTGCTGATGTCGGACCGCCCCGTCGCACGGGAAATCGCCGGCGAACGCGAAGAGCGCGCCGGCATCTTCCCCTCGGGCGATGCCGAGGCGCTGGCCGGGGCGATCGCGGCGGCGCTGGCCGACCGCTCGGCGCTGGCCGCCCGCGCGGCGGCGGCCCGCGACTGGGTGCTGCGCGAACGGGTCTGGGCCAGCGTGGCGCGCCGCTATGACGCGGTCTATGCCACCGCCCGCGACATTCACGCGCAACGCAACGCAGTGCGGAGGGCCGGCTGATGGCGCTGCCCATTCCCGTTCTTTCGGCCGAAAATGCCGGACCGACCCTGACGCGGCTGTGGCTGGACATCGACCGCGCCGTGCCCGGCCCCGCCGAAACGCCGCCGGGGCTGATCCTGGCCATGCCCACGGCCTGGGCCAACAAGTATCAGATCCTGCTTTACAAGACCGCCGCGCGCCATCGCTGGGCGGTGGCAGGGGTGACGCTGCCCGATGCGCTGGAACATGTCAGCTGGGCCGGGCCGGTGGTGCTGCACGCGCACTGGTTCGCGGGGATATTCAACGGCGCGGAAACCGAGGCCGAAGCCGGCGCGCGGCTGGATCAGGCGATCGCCCGGATCCTGGCGTTCCGCGACCGCACCGGGGCGCGGCTTCTGTGGACGGCGCACAACGTGTTTCCCCACGGCAACCGCTTTCCGAACACCTTCCTGCGCCTGCGCCGCTGGATCTTCGACACATTCGACGCGATCCATGTGATGGACCCCGATCACCTGCCCGTGCTCGAAACCGCCTTTGATCGCCCCGCCCCGCCCGCCTTTGCCGTGCCGCACATGCTGTATGACGGGGCGGTCCAGGACGATATCGACCCGGTCGCGGCGCGGGCGCATTTCGGGCTGGCGCCGGATACGTTCGTCTTTGGCTATTTCGGTTCGATCCAGGGCTACAAGCGTGTCGATGCGCTGCTGGAGGCCATGGACGCGCTGAAGGCGCAGGGCCGCGACGTGGCGGCGGTGGTGGGCGGCATCCCGGTCGAGCACGACGCCGTGCGCGCGCTGTATCATCGCTGGGACGGACGGCCCGACATCCGCCTGCTGACCCGCAAGATCCACGACCACGAGATCCAGTATCTGCACCGCGCCGCCGACGCGATGGTCCTGCCCTATGGCGAAACGCTCAATTCCGGCGCGGCGCTGATGGCGGCGACCTTCCGCAAGCCCTTCATCATGCCCGCAGGCGCCGCCTCGAAGGATCTCGAAGCCCTGGGTGCGATCCGCTTCGATTCCGCCGACGCCGGGGCGCTGGCCGCGGCCATGGCGCGGGTGATGGATGCCCCCCCGTCGCCGCCCGCGCCGGAGGCCTTGGCCGCCCGCGCCCCCGATACGATCTCGTCCGCCTTCATGGCGGAGATCGAGGCCCTGGCGCGGGGATGAGCCTGCCCCCGACCGGCGAGAGCGCGGCGCTCAGCCGTAATGCCGCGCGCGCCAGGTGTCCACGATCCCCCCGAAGCGCCGGGCCATTTCGTCATAGACCGGCTCCAGCCGCTGCCTCATGTAGTCGTGGATACCGGCGGGGATGTCCAGCGGCCGGCCCGGATGCACCACCTTTTCCAGTTCGGGAAACATCGCCGCGTCGAAATCCAGCCCCAGAAACTCCAGCACCTCGCCGAAGAGCGCGGCGGGGCGGGTGCCGATATCGTCGAAGAAGGACAGATGCAGATCGCGCGCGTCCAGATGCGCGCGCCAGCGGTCGATGATGGCCGGATAATCCGCGCGGACATGGACATCGTCGAAACGGGCGGCCTCTTCCAGCGTCATGTCGGTCGAGGCGTTGTTGCGGTGAATCATGCGGATATGCGACCAGCAGCGGTCGATCGGGTCGCGCATGATGAAGATCGCCCTGGCCGTGGGCGCCACCGCCCGCAGATGCGCGATCCCCTCATCCGGCAGGATCGAATATTCCGGCGTCATCTCGCCGCACAGGGTCGTGTTTTCCGCAAAGGCAAAGATCGACCGATACCAGTCATCGCCGATCGCCGGGTCGGTGATCCGGGCCAGAAGGCGGATATAACGCAGGTTCGGATCGGGCGCCTGGAGATGGGTCTTGAGCAGGCGCAGGGCATGGCTGTCGCGGTGCCATTGGGTCCATGACCGATGGCCCGGAACATGCACATGGTTGAAATACTGCAACTCCTTGATCGGCGGCATCCAGATCCCGGGATGGCGGCGCAGGTTTTCATACAGCCAGGTGGTGCCGGCCTTCTGCGCCCCTATGCAGAAGAAATCCGGGCTGCGCGGCGCCATTTCCCCAACGGTGTGCATGGTCCTTCCTTTCCGGTTCATGGCCGCCGGCGCGAAACGGTCCGCCCCGGCGCGAATCCCGCGGCGGCCCCTGCCGCGGGGCTCATGGCGCCGGCTCGGCCCAGTGGTCCCGGATCCGCCTCCAGCCGGGTTCGCTGTAGAATACCGCATGTTGCCGCCGCCCCGGCAGCATGTCTTCGCCCGGCCGGATCAGGCGGGCCTGCATCCGGCGCATGCAGGACAGCAGGGTCCGGGTCTGCGGGGCGCCGAACCGCATGACATCATGCCCCGCGCTCTCGAGAGCAGCCAGAAGCGTGCCCGCCCGCAGGCTCTCGGGCGCAAACCCGGCCGTCAGGCGCGTCGTGCGCAATAGCCTGAGCGCCTCGCGGTCGAGCACATGCCCCGGCAGGTGGCGGCGCAGGACGCCCCCCTGCAGATCGCTTCGCAGCTCGGTTTCATCCGTCTCCAGGGTCACGACATTCACCAGGTTCTGCCCGGCGCTGACCGCCACCGCGGCCGCCATTTCGACGATCGCCTCGGATGGGTGCTCCAGGATCACGGTCAGGCCCTTGCGGCTGGAAAAGGGCGGGGCCAGCAGGCTGCGGCGCAGCGCATCGCCGGTGGCCGCCAGGGGCGCGGCCAGAACCTGTTCCGCCCCCAGCCGGCGCCGCAACCGCGAAGACAGCGGGCGATCGCAGTCGCCGACCAGCGTGACCTTGGTGAGGGGGGTCAGAAGCTCGCCGGCCTCGCCCTCCAGCACCGCCGCGACATCGGCCCGCCGCAGCATCGCCAGGTTGAGATAGATCCGTTCGACGCCCCGCAGCCGCGCCAGTCTCTCGCCCGGCCGCGGCAGCCGGTCCAGCCACAGATGACGGATCTCATGGCCGGCGATCACCTGATCCAGCCCCGCCCAGCGGACGCCGGCGTCTTCCAGGCGGGCGATGTCGCTCGCGCTCAGCCGCTCGCGGACGGCGGGGCTGACATGGATCCGGCAGGGATCCAGGCCGGCAAACAGCCGGGTCGCGCCGGAAACGTCCTCGATCCCGTCCAGGTAAAGCAGCAGATGGCCGCGTTCGGCCAGGCGCCCCAGGATGCCCTGCGCGAGCTGTTCGCGGAACGACCCCCTGACGGTGATCGCCGGGTCCCCCAGCACCAGCGTCGCGGGCGCCGCCGCGGCGATCGCCGCCCCCGTCGCCGCGATCCCCGCCTCGAGATCGCGCACCACCGCGCGATGGCTGCCCGCACTGGCCCTGCGCAGGGGCTCGAGCCCCTCCGTTCCCTGGAAGGCCAGGTCGGCACAGGCCTCGGCGATCGCCTCGAAGGAGGGCAGGGCATGCCAGGGATGGAACGGCCGGTAGCCTTCGAAGGCATGTTCATGGGCGATCAGCGGCAGCCCGTGGCTGAGCGCCTCGGAAACCTTGATCTTCAGACCGGTCGAGAACTCCATCGGCACCAGCGCCACGTCGATCTGCCGATAGAAATTCTCCACGTCGTCGATCCAGCCCAGCTTTTCCACAAAGGGCAGATCCACGCCTTCCAGCAGGTCGCAGACGGTGCCCCCGATGACGAGCTTCAGCGGCGGAAGATGGGCACGAAAGACCTTGTCCGCCACCTCCAGGAACCGGATCAGGTTGCGGGTATTGACCTGGTTGCGCGCTCCGATCACGCCGATCCGCATCTCGAAATCCGCAGGATCGGCCGGCAGCGGCCGCAGAGGCAGGGGGCTGGCCGGATCGGCATGCGGCACCGTGATCACCCGGCGGTCGGTCATCTCCTCGAACTGGAGCCGCTCTTCCTCCTTGATCGCCCAGACGACGTCGGCCCGCGCCAGCGCCTCGGCCTCTTCCTCTTCGGTGGTGTAGAAGAATTCCGGAGCGATGCCATAGCTTTCCAGCATCTCCTTTCGCCCCGAGAACCTGTCGTGGGTATCCAGCACCTTCAGCGTGCCCGACGGCATCAGCTCCAGCGCCCCCGACAACCAGGTGTAGTTGACGATGGCGACATCGGGGCGGATCCGCTCGGCCAGCCATTGCAGGGTCTTTTCCAGCTGCGGATCCCACCATTCGTCGATCAGGTGATGGGTGCCCTCCGGCGCACAATGCAGATCGCGGCCGGGGGCGACGAGGTAGTAGGCGTCCCATGTCTTCTGCATCGCCGCCTGGGCGTGGATCGGCAGTTTCCGGCGCCATTCGGCCTCGGAGGCGTAGTGGACGAAATGAATCCGGGCGCCGGCATCCTGCAGCATTCGGCAGATGCGAAAGATGCGCTTGCGGTTGCCGTAATCCTGCGGATGGGTCGGGGTCGGAGACACCACCAGAACCACGCGGTCCTGCCACTGGTCGCGGCGGGCCTGGGGGGCGACGGCTCCTGTCATGGCACGCTCTTCAGCCCCGCCAGGGTGGCGATCGTGAAGTTGTAGATCGCATAGACCTGTTCACGGAACGCCTCGGGGTCGTCGATTTCGCGATACAGGCCGCTGATCGAGCGATAGCGCGGCGGCTGCCTGAGCAGATAGTCCAGCGCCTTGTTCAGCGCGCCCTCGGCCCGGTCGGCCATCGCCGGATCGGCGACCCAGTCGGACACCGCCTGCCACGCGGCGCGGCGCCGGAACCATTCCTGGGTCAGCCGCCGCCGATCGACCAGGTGGTCCACCTCGGCCTGGGGGACATAGAGCGCCAGCCCGCCATTTTCGGTCAGCCGCTCGATGACCTCCGATTCCTCGTTGCTCAGCAGATGGAGCTCGGGTCCCTTGCGGCCCAGGCCGGTATCGAACCCCCCGATCTCGAGCAGCGCGGCGCGGCGAAACGAGATATTGGCCCCGGCCAGCCACTCGTGCTCTTTCAGGATCCGGGCACTGCCGCCCCAGTCCACCACGGAAACATATCCAAGATCGCGATCCGACAGCCAGGACGGGCGCGGCACGTCCCAGATCGGATTGATGCGACCGCCGGCGACATTGACCGCCGGGCCGAAGGAGTCATAGACGGCCAGATAGGCCCGCAGCCAGCCGGGCCGGGCAATGGCGTCATCGTCGAGATAGGCGATGATCGGGGCGGAACTGTTCCGCGCGGCCACGTTGCGCGCATTGGACAGCCCCGGTGTCCGTTCCACCAGATAGGTCAGGTTGGCGTGTTCCCGATATGCCTGGCCAAAGCTTTCGGCCGCCGCGTGATCGGGCGAATTGTCAACGACGATGATTTCGAATTCGGACGGGTCGAGATCCTGCTTCAGGCAGGATTCGATCGCCTCTCCCAGCAGGTCGTACCGGTTGTAGGTGCAGATCGCGGCCGCGATGCGGGGGGTCGTCATTGCACGCCTGCCTCCTGGTCCAGCGCCGTGACCGTCAGGCGGACAAAGGCCCCCACGGCCAGGCGTTCATCGGTTTCCGACAGCCGGCGGACCCTGGGAAAGCGGAAGGTCAGATATGTGCCCCCCTCGTCCTCGCGCGGCGGCAGCGTGGCGGTCACCACCGCGCGACTCTCGCCCGAAGCGGCAATCTCCACCGGCACCGGCTGTCTGCCGTCCAGCAGTTCGACATGCCGGAAATTCTCGGGCTCGACGGCGAACCGCATTTCGAGCCGAAGCCTGGCCCCCTGCGTGCGATCCACATGAACGGCAAATTGCAGCGTCCCCTCCGGTCCGCACCAGCGATAGGGCGTCCCGCCCGCCGTGAACTGTAGCGCGTGGAATCCCGCGGCCGGCGGCAGATAGTCGGTGGCCCGGATCTCTGCCGAGCGGGCCAGCGGCCAAGCCTTGCCCGCCACCGGCCCCTCGGCCTGCAGCAGGATGTCGCGCTGTTGTTCGAACGCATCCAGCAGCCGCACCGTGGCGGCAAGGCGCTCGACCTGTTGCGACTGCCGGGCCAGAACCTCGGTCAACCTGGCCACCAGGTCCGAGCCGCTCAGCCCGGAGAATTCCTCCTGCAGCGTCTTGCGGGTGTCTTCCAGCGCCTCGGGCGGCGCCGGCGCGAACTGGCTCAGAAGATAGCCGAACAACAGGAAATCGCCCCCCTGATCGCCGCCGCCCTCCCTGCGGGACAGGATGGCCTGCAGCAGATCGGTGATCTCGCGGGTCTTGAGGGTCAGCAGATCCCTGTTGTCGTGAAAGATCGTGGGCAGCAGCGGCAGGCAGTAGGAGAGGAAATTGTCGATCCTCTGATCCCGGTCATAGAGATCCTTCAGCGGCGGACCGAAGACGCATTCCACGCCCCCCTTTTTCCGGAACTCGTCGGAGTCCAGGATCTTGCGGACCTCGGCCAGGCGCCGTTCGGGGTCGTCGCCGACATGCCAGCGGAAATGGGTCCAGGCCTTCCGATCCGGAAAACGGTTCAGCAGGGCGGCATAAAGAACAGTGCAGAACTCCAGCGGAGAGCCGGCGATCAGCTTGCTCCCGTCAACCGTATTCCGTTCGCTCATCTGGCAGACGCCTCCCTCGCATGTCCTCCGCCGATCGGGCCGCCGCCCCATTCCGCGCGACCCACGGTTTCAGATCGCCAGCCGCTTGACAAGTCGGCAAAATGACAGGCCGGACCTCAGGGCCGAGGTGGCCCTTGCAGAGGTCCCCGTGCCGGCTCCCGGGTGGCCTCGATCGCCGCGCGGACCCCCGCGGCGGCCCGGACGGGCGACAGCATCTCCGCCGCGAAGGCCGCCGCGCGGCGGCCCTTTTCCGCCCTGCCCCGCCGGTCGAGCATCGCCAGGCACAGCAGGGCCGCCAGTTCCTCGACCACCGCCGCGTCGCGGCCCGGCGTGATCTTGTAGGCCACATCGTCGGGCAGTTCGGCATACCAGCCATGATCGCTCAGAACGCAGGGCAGGCCATGGGCCAGGGCGCGGCAGACCGTGCCCGACGCTTCGCCCGACGTGGGAAAGCGCAGATTCACCAGCAGATCCGCCGCCGCCAGCACGCCGTCGAATGCCGCCTCGGGCAGATAGTCCAGAACCATCACCCTGTTGTCGAGACCGAGCCGCTCGATCGCGCCGCGCAGGCCGGGATCGCGGTTCTCGCCGGCCACGAGATAGCGCCAGTCCCCGGCCTCGGGCGGCAGCTGCGCCAGGGCCCGCAGCACCACGCCGATGATCTTGTTGGGGCTGACGAAACCCGGAGAGGCCAGCAGAAACCCGCGCTCGGGCAGGCCCAGCCGGCGCCGCCATTCGGCCCGGCTTTCGGCCCGCGCCCGCGGGGGCGGAACGCGGGCGAAATGGGGGATCACCGAAACCGCGCCGTCAAAGCCCGCAGCCCGCAGCCGGATCTCGCCCTGCCGGGAATGGGTGATGACCGCGGTGGCCACGTCCCGCATCAGTTCCAGGCCGGGCACTTCGGCATACAGCGACATCAGCGGCACGCGGTCCACAAAGGCCGCCTCGGCCAGCCGCGCCGCATCCTCTCCGGCAAGGCGCCGCGCCGTCCCGGCCAGGGCGGCGGCATCCTCGCCGCGCCGCCGGAGCCGGCTTTGCAGCAGATACAGGATCGTCAGGTCGTGCAACACCACCACGCCCGGATTGCGCCGCAGCGCATCCAGAACGAAGCCGTGGTCGGGATTGTTTCCCAGATGTGCCAGATGCCGCATCCCGGCAAAGCGATCGGCGTCGCGCAGGTAATCCTCGGCCGCCACGAGTTCGCCGACGCCGTCCAGCCCGGCATCGACCGCGCCCGGATCCTCGACCACGCAGATCGGCCGATAATGCGCAGCCAGCCGCGCCAGCAGGGCGGCGGCATAATCGGCGATGCCGTTGCGCATCGGCGGCAGCGGCGACAGGTGCACCAGCGGCGGGCGGGCCTCAGCCATCGGGGTCCGGCAGGGCCGCCTCGGCGGCCAGGGAAATCTCGAGAATGCCGACGGCGGCCTCGGCCGCCGCGCCGGTCGCCCCCGGCGCGGGCCCGTTGGGCAGGCGCAGCTCCAGCAGGTTGCCGTCGGGCCTGAGCGCCTCGGCCGGAACGGTGGCGGTGATGTTCCAGCTTTCCGCGCGCGGATTGACATAGGGCCGGATCGGGATCGCCTGGCCGTTCATGGCCAGGCGCGCCCCCTCCAGCGCGCCGTCATGGCTGCGCCGGATCCCCTGCACCACCAGCCGCGCGGGCCCCGGCACCACCGCCGGCACCAGGATGCCGCAGCGCGGATGCACATGGCGGAACAGCTTGCCGGTCGAGGTCCTCTGCACCGCGTGGATGCCATATCCGATGATCTCGTCGCCGAAGGACAGCACCACCCGGCCGGGCCGCCGCGCGGCAGGGGACGAGGCCTCCGGCTGGCCCAGGGCGCGCCGCAGCGCGGCCAGTTCGCGGTCGAAATTGGCGCGCTGGTGCAACGCCACCTGATCGACATGCCGGTAAAGCTGCAGGGCAAAGTCCCGGAACGTCCGGGCCCGGTCCTCGGCTCGCTCCTCGCTCCGGTCCCGGCGCAGTTGCGCCTCGAGCCGGGCCACGCGGGTCTCCAGATCCCGCACGATCTCGGACAGCGGCCGTTCGTCGCGTTCTTCCTCTGCCACTCTCGGCCCTTTCCTCCCCGCCTGCGCGTGACCGGCCGGCCCCTCATGTCCGGGAATAGACGTCCTCGTAGCGGATGATGTCATCCTCGCCCAGGTAGGAGCCGGTCTGGACCTCGATCAGGATCATATCCACCTTGCCGGGATTTTCCAGCCGGTGCACGGCGCCCAGCGGCACATAGACCGACTGGTTCTCGGTCACCAGCTTCACCTCGTCGCCCACCGTCACCCGCGCGGTGCCCTGCACCACGATCCAGTGCTCGGCCCGGTGATGGTGGCTTTGCAGGCTGAGCGCGGCGCCGGGATGGACCACGATCCGCTTGACCTGGAACCGGTCGCCGACCACGAGGCTTTCGAACCAGCCCCAGGGGCGGTGATCCTTGGGAAAGGCCGTGGCCTGCTTGGCCTGCCTCGATTTCAGCGCATCCACCGCGCGCCGCACCTCCTGCGCGCGCCCGGCATCGGCCACCAGAACCGCGTCCGGCATGGCAACCGCGATCACGCCTTGCAGGCCGATTCCGACCAGTTCCACCCCCTCGTCCTCGGAGCGCAGCAGCGTATCGGCGCAGTCGATCGCCGTGGCCGGCCCCGAGACCGCGACACCGTCGCCGTCGCGCTCCATCTCGCGCCAGACCGCGTGCCAGTCGCCCAGGTCGGACCAGCGCCCCCCATAGGGCACCGCCGCGATGTCGCTGGCGCGTTCCATCACCGCATAGTCGATCGAGATGTCCTCGGCCTCGGCCCAGGGGCCGGATGCGAGGCGCAGAAAGTCCAGATCCCGCTGCCCCTCGGCCACCGCGGCGCGGACCGGCGCGACCAGACCCGGCGCGTGTGTTTCGAAGGCGCCGATGATCGCCCGGACGGAGAACAGAAAGAGCCCTGCGTTCCACAGGTAGTTCCCGGCCGCCAGCATCGCCTCGGCGCGGGCGCGGTCGGGCTTCTCGACAAAGGCGGTCAGGTCGATCGCCTCGACGGTGCCCTCCCGCGGCGGCCGGCCGAGCTCCAGATAGCCATAGCCGGTTTCGGGCCGGTCGGGGGCGATGCCGAAGGTGACCAGCTTGCCCGCGCGCGCCGCCTCGACCCCCGCGGCGACCGCTTCGCGGAACGCATCCGCATCGGGCACCACGTGATCGGAGGGCGCCACCAGCATCAGCCCGTCGGGATCGGTCTGCTCCAGATGAACCGCCGCCGCCAGCACCGCCGGCGCGGTATTGCGGCCCTGCGGCTCGATCAGGATGGCGCCCGGCGCAATGCCCATGTCCGCCAGCTGATCGGTGACGATGAAACGGAAATCGGCATTGGTCAGCACCACCGGCGCGGCAAAGCCGTCCCCCGACAGCCGCAGGGCGGCATCCTGGAACAGGGACCGCGACCCGATCAGCGGGGCGAACTGCTTGGGATAGCTCTTGCGCGACAGCGGCCAGAGCCGGGTGCCGGAGCCCCCGCAAAGGAGAATGGGGGTAATCATCATCACCGTTCCGTTTCAAATGCCTTGTGCCGCATTGATGCCGGAACCCCTTGAAGGGCGCAAGGCGATCCCCGCGGGGGGCGCTCACAGCCGCAGGACGGCGCGGATGAAATGCGCCACGTCGTGGCGTTCCACCCGGCGCGACAGCGCCGCGCGCGCCGTATCGATATCGTCGCCTTCGGCAAAGGCGATCAGGCCGGGAATGGCCGCGCGCAGATCGGCATGGACATGTTCGCCGTAAAGGCCGCGCGCGCCGGGCCAGTCATGCACCACCGGCAGACAGCCCGACGCCATGCCCTCCAGCACCGCGGTATGGCACCCCTCGCTGTCCGAACTCGACAGGATCGCGCCGACGCCGCGATACCATTCCTCCATGTCCGGTCCCGGCGGGTCGAAGCGGACGGCGCCGGCCAGCGCGGAATCCGTCTCTACACGGCGAAACAGGGCCTCGTAGCGGGCGCGCGTGTCGTCCTCGCGGTTCCACAGCCACGGCATCTGCCAGGGCATGGCGCCGCGCACCACCAGATGAAAGCGCGGATCGCGCGCGCGCAGCGCGGCCAGGAAATCCAGCGCCCGGTCGGGACGCTTGTGCGCGAAGGGGGCGATCCCGACCAGCCCGACGGCAAAGCGCGCCTCGGGCAGTTTCGGCCGGCGCAGGGCGTGCCAGTCGACATATTGCGGCAGGACGTGAATCCGGGCGGGATCGATTCCGTATTGCCCGGCCATGTGATCTCGGAACCATTCCGACACCACGATCAGCGCATCGACCTTGTCCCAGTCCACCCGGCCGGGAAAGGGCTGGAACGCCTCGAACCGGTGCAGCCGCACGATCAGCTTCGTGCCGGGGCGCTTGTTGCGGGAATGCCAGACGGCGTTTTCACAGCACCATTCGCAGAACACGGTGTCCACGCCCGCGGGCACCTCGGCGCGCAGCGCATCGCCGGGGCCGTCCATGCCGGCCCAGATCTGCCAGTCAAGCCGCAGCTTTTCCTCGCCCCGCAGCCGCGCGGCCATCCGGTCCAGGAACTTGGGCTGATGGGTGGCCACCAGGATCCGGCGCGGCGCGGTGACCAGCGCCGGCGCCGCCGGGTCGCGGCCCAGCACCGCCCGCCCCAGCCGCGCGGCCAGAACCGGGGCCGCGGCCGCCTTTGCCGCCTCGGCGGCGCGGGCTCGGGCGGCGGCATGGTCGGCCCCCTTGCGCCCGCCCCGCAGGATCTCCAGCAACCGCGCCGGAACGTCCTCGGCGGCGGGGTCGATCAGATAGGGATAATCCGCGCCGAACATGTCGCGGTTCAGGGCGGTATCGTTGAGAATCGGCGGCACCCCGAGCGCGCAGAATTCCATCGCCTTGGTCGAAACCTCGAGCACGTCGTCATAGGCCGGCCCGCGCAGACAGTAACCGAAATCGGCCTCCGCCATCTGCCGCATCGCCCGCGACGGCGGCAGGTTGGAGACCACCGACACCCCCGGCAGCCGCCCCGCCGTCGCGGCCTTGCGCAAGGCGTCCATGCGGGCGAAGAAGGCCGGGTGACGGGCGCGCCAGGCCTCCTTTCCGGCGATCACCCGCAGGCCCAGGCCGGGATCGGCGGCGATCGCTTCGGCCAGGTCGGCCAGCCAGTCCAGACCATAGCCCGCGTCGATCTTGCCGGCATAGCACAGGGTCACCGGCCCGTCGCGCGGCGGTGGCGGGACATCGGGCACGAAGACCGCCGGGGGCACCACATGGATCGCCCAGGGGGGGTAATCGGCCAGCGTCTCCATCACCCGCGCCGCGGTCGCGCTTTGAACCACCAGCGGCACCCGCGCCGCCCGCGCGGCCCCGAGCCATCGGGGTTCGGCGGCGGACAGGTCGGGCACCACCCCCGCGGCATAGGCGACGACCCGGTCGCGGATCTCCGGCTCGGCCAGCAACCGGTCCAGATAGAGCGCACCGCGCACGAAGATCCGGTCATACCGCCCCCGCGCGGCTTCCTGCGCGGCCAGAACCTCCAGCACCGTCTCCGCCTCGACCCGCGGCGCGACCAGCCCCGCCGCAGCCAGAAGCTCCGGCGCCTCGACCACCCGCGCGGCGACGGGCAGTTCATCGGCGAGAACACGGTTCTCCAGCCGATGCGACAGCAACAGATCGAGTTCGAAACCCGGCTGCATCGCCAGCAACCGGCAGACGTTCAGCAACCAGACGGTCGAGCCATCCACCAGGTTGAAATTCTGCTCGGCCAGAATCGCGACCTTCATCGGGCGGCCTCCTGCGGGGCAACTTCCTCGACCACGCCGGCCACGGTGCGGAACAGCGGCGCACGCGCCCGGTCCACCGGCCCGATCACCTGCACCCGCCACCCGCGATCCAGCGCGATCCGGCAGGCATCCATCACCTGCCGGTTCAGACGCATGTGGTCGCTGCCCCAGAGCCCGTCCCATTCCCCAGGCTCGTCCTGCAGGCCGGCCCAGTCGATCACGAACAGTCCCGGCGCGGCGGTAGCGAGCGTCCCGAGGATGTTCGCGCGGGTCAGCCGGATCGGCCGTTCCCCTGCGGCCCGCGCCTCTGCCGGCAGCCCGCGCCCCGGCCCCAGAACCGCGAGCGTCGCGGGCGTCAGCACGCCGCGCAAGGCCACCTGCGGCAGCTGCCGCAGGTCGAACCCGCCCGGCGCGGGCGGCACCCTGTCCGCGGCCCGACGCGCCGTTCCCGCGCCGCAGGCCGCCCGCAGGATCGCCGCCGCAGGTGCGATCCGCGCCGTCCACCGCAAGGCGGGGTCAGGGTCGAAAACAGGCTCTGGCTGGGGCGTTTCGGCGATTTCCGTCAAGGCGGCCACAAGCGCCTCGGGGTCGTCCGCCGGGCAGAGCCGCGCGCCGGTGACGCCGGCGATCCGGTTCAGCGGCGGGATGTCGGATGATACCATCGGCACGCCGCAGGCCGCCGCCAGCCAGGGTTCGGGCGCCGCCGCCAGCGCCGTTGCCGGCACCGCCCGGCGCGGCAGAACCAGCGCATCGGCCATCCGCATCCATCCCGCCGCCCGGTCTCCGGGGGGGCGGGCGGCGAAAACCAGCCGCTTCGCCAGGCCCCGCCGCCCCGCCTCGGCCCGGATCCGCGCCGCCAGCGCGGTCTGCGGCGCAGACATGGCCGGCGGCGCGGGCAACAGCAGGGCCGCGTCGATCCCCGCCCGCACCAGCCGGTCGAGCAGCGCCAGCAGGCCATCGGCGCCATCCTCGGGGCAGAGCGCCCCGGCATGGCCGATCACGAACCGCGCGCCAAGCCCCAGCGCCCGGCGCTGTCGCAGCCGCTCTGCGCGGGGAGGCGTCGGAGGAATGGCGGGAAACCCGTCCGCCGCCATGTGCAGCCGCGACGGCGGCAGCCCGGCGGCGGCCAGCTCATCCCGCATCGCCGCGCTCTGGACCAGAACCCCCTGCGCCGCCTGCGCCACGCGCAGCGCATTGGCGCGGATCCGGGCGGCCTCCTCGGTGCCCGCAAAGCCGGGGTGTTCGGCGCCGGGCACCCGTTCCCAGAACCCGAACTGTTCGCACCAGAAGCCGCAGCCCCACCGCCGCGCGGCATTGAGCGCGGGCTCGGCGTTTTCCCAATCCGACGCCGCCAGCACCAGCGCCGGACGGAAGATCCCGAACGCCTCGGCCAGGGCGGTTTCGGCATGGCGCAACCGATCACGGCGGGATGCGCCCGGCGGGGCGGAGCCGGGCAGAAACACATGGCGCACCCCGTCGATGCGCAGCTCGGGCTCGATGTCGTCGGACGTCGGGGCCATGTCCCAGGGCAGCCCCGGACGGCCGAACACGATCACCTCGATCCCCGCCCGGGCCAGCGCGCACGCCACCCGGTGCACGCGCGCCGCGTAGCTGCCGGACGACCAGGGATGACTGTCGCCGACCACATAGGCCAGCCGCCCCGGCAGCGCCGAAAGCGGCATCACCGGCCGCCCCCCGCGGCATTGCGGGGAGGCATTCCGGGCCGGATCGAGCGCCCCTCGGCCCAGCCCGCCTGCAAGTAATGCACCAGCGGATTCAGGCCGCTTTCGGCGATGTCCGGGTAAAGGGCCAGATAATGGGCCGTGTCGAAATGCGGCCCCGGATTGCGCCGCTCCTCCGCGCCATGCAGCAGAAAGTGCACCGCCGGATCCAGCCCGGCGGCGGCGACATCCGGATAGGCGGCCAGATACCAGTCGCCATCGAACAGGCCGCTTTCGCGGATCATGCGCAGATGGTGCCGCCGCCGCAGCCCCGGCATCAGCCGCATCGCCAGCCGCATCACGGGCGACGGCGTGCGGGGACGAAGCCCCAGCACCGGCTGGACCGCCTGCAATCGGCGCACTTCCCGGTGCAGGGTCCGGGATTCCAGATAGAGCGCTTCGACCCGCGCCTGAAGCGTCTCGACCGTGTCGGGCGCGGCCGTCCGGTCTGGGCTGGAACGGTCTGGATCGGTCATGGAACGCTCGGGAATGCCGGCTCTGGGACTTGGGAAAAGGCGGGCGGATCCGTTTCTGAATGGCCTTGATTGTCCGGGTTGTAAAGTGCCAGTGTCCTGTCGATCCCCCCGCCGGACGGCCCGCGCCCCCGGCCCGCGCGCCCGAGAAACCGCACCGGAGCTTTGCCGATGTCCGCCTGCCGGCCCGGATATTTCGACCCCGACTGGTATCTCGAGGTGCATGACGACGTGGCCGCCGCCGGCATCGATCCGCTGCGCCACTATCGCCGCCACGGCCGCCGCGAAGGCCGGCTGCCCTGCGCCATCCACACGCCCCGGCGCGAACGCGATCTGCTGGGCGGTTTTCTCGACGAGGGCGAAGCGGCGCTGGAACGGCTGGCCCGCGCCGCCCCGGACCGCGCCGAACGGGTGCAGGCGGCGCTGGCCTGCGCGCGGGCGGCGGCGCGGCGCGACGACTGGGCCGCCGCCGATGCCTGGCTGGCGCCGCTCGACCCCGGCCGCGACCTGATCGGCGGATTCTGCCAACCCGATCATGCGCTTCTGGCGATCGAGGCGGCGCTGATGACCGGCAACGCCCCGCGGGCTGCGGATCTGTGCCGCCGCGCGGTGCGCGCCTTCGGCCGGCTGCCCGATCTGGAGCTGGCCGCCGCCAACATCGCCGCCGCCACCCTCGGCTTCGGCCCCGCCTGGCGCCGCCGCATGGCGCTTCTGTTCGCGCGCCGGGGGCTGGGCGGGGTGACGGTGCGCGACGGCAACGCCCCGGCCTTTGACCGGCTCGCCCCGGCCTGGCCGGCGCCGCGGCGGCGCGACGGCCCCCTGGTCAGCG
This sequence comes from Jhaorihella thermophila, assembly GCF_900108275.1. Classification (GTDB taxonomy): domain Bacteria; phylum Pseudomonadota; class Alphaproteobacteria; order Rhodobacterales; family Rhodobacteraceae; genus Jhaorihella; species Jhaorihella thermophila. The sequence goes on along the minus strand of NZ_FNVD01000015.1, from coordinate 40,987 downwards.
TGATCATGCCCGCCCGCAACGCCGCCGCCACGATCGACGCGGCCCTGGCCAGCCTCGGCGCCCAGAGCTGGCGCAACCTGGAGATCCTGGTGGTGGACAACGGCTCGACCGATGCCACCGCCGACCGGGTGCGCCGGGCCGCGGCTGCCGATGCGCGCATCCGGCTGATCGACGGCGCGGCGGAACCGGGCGCCTATCCGGCGCGCAATGCGGGGCTCGCGGCCGCGCGCGGGGCCTTCTTCACCGTGCTGGATGCCGACGACTGGGCCCATCCGGCGCGGATCGCCCGGCAGGTGACGGCCCTGCTGCGCGCGCCGGCCCGCGCCGCCAGCATCTCGCATTGGGTGCGCACCACGCCGGATCTGCGCTTTACCCGGTGGTGGGGCGATGCCGGACTGATCTATCCCAACATCTCGTCGCTGATGTTCCGCATCGAACTGCGCGAAACCCTGGGCTACTGGGACCGCGCCCGCGCCGGCGCCGACAGCGAATATCTGAACCGGCTGCGCGCGGCCTTCGGAGACGACGCCGTCGCCAGCGTGACCCCGGGCCTGCCGCTGTCTTTCGGACGGATCAGCCCCGGCTCGCTGACGCAGGACAAGGCGACCTCGATCGCCAGCCAGTATTACGGGCCCCGCCGCGCCTATCACCTGGCCGGCCGGCGCTGGCATGCCCGGATGCAGCCCGACCTGCCGCTGCCGCGCCACCCCGCCCGGCGCCCCTTCGACCTGCCCCCGGAACTGGCGATCGGCGACCCGCCCGCCGCACCCACGCGGGAATCACGCATCGAAGGCTCGGGGCTGTGGGACGACCGCTGGTACATGCAGACCTATCACGACCTGCGCGCGGCCGAGGTGGACGGGCTGGCCCATTACCTGGAGCGGGGCGAGACCGAGGGGCGCGATCCGGGGCCGGATTTCTCGACCTCGGCCTACCGGCTGGCCCACGGGATCGGGGATGCTCCGGCGCTGGAGCATTACCTGGACCGGGGCCGCGCCGCCGGGCTGGCGCCGCTGCCGGTGTTCGCCGGCGCCCTGCCCCCCGCCGCACCGGGCCGGGGACTGCTGTTCTGTGGCCACCAGGCCCGGGAACGGGTCTATGGCGCGGAACGGTCGCTGCTGGATATGCTCGACCGCGCGGTGGCGGCGGGGTGGACCCCGTCGGTGGTGCTGCCGCATGTGCTGAACGCCGACTACCTGGCCGCGCTCCGGGCCCGCAGCCACCGGGTGCATGTGGTGCCGATGGGCTGGCTGTTCGGCGGCGTTGCATCCCATCCGGCGACGCTGGAGCGCCTGACCCGGCTGATCCGCGACAGCGGCGCGGTCGAGCTCCATCAGAACACGGCGGTGATGGACGCCCCCCTGCGGGCGGCCCGTGCCGCCGGCGTGCCGGCGGTGGTGCATGTGCGCGAACTGCCCGCCCAGGATCCCCGGCTCTGTCTTGATCTGGGCCTGTCCGCCGCCGATCTGCGCGACCATCTGACCCGCCTGGCCACCCGTTTCGTCGCCAATTCCCGCGCGGTGGCCGACTGGCTGGGCGCAGCCCGTCCGGTCACGGTGGTGCCGAACACGGTGGATCCGGCGCTGGCCCATCTGCCCTTTGCCCCGGCCAGCCCGCCGCGGGTGGCGCTGATCGGCAGCCTTTCGGCCAGAAAGGGGATCGCCGATTTCATGGCCGTCGCCCGCGCCACGCCGCGCGGCCGCGCCCGGTTCGTGCTGATCGGGCCGGACACGCCCGACCTGGACCGGCTGAAGCCGCTGCCGGCCAATGTCAGCCATGCCGGCTATGCCGCCGGCCCGGCCGAGGCGCTGGCGCAGGCGGATGTGGTAATGAGCCTGTCGCGCGTGGCCGAAAGCTTTGGCCGCACGGTGCTGGAGGCCTTGACCGCGGGCCGGCCCGTGATCGCCTGGGATCGCGGCACCCCGCCCGAGCTGATCGGCGACAGCGGCGCCGGCGCGGTGGTGCCGACCGGCGACACGACCGCCGCGGCCCGGGCGCTTGCGCGGCTTCTGGACGGCCCCGGCGGGCTGGAGACGGCCAGCGCCCGCGCCCGTGCCCGCGGCGCGGAATTGCGCGCACAGGCCCGCGCGGTGCCGGCATCCGCCATTTTCGGCGGCTGATCCCGCCGGGAAACATCCCTGCCCGACAAAAAACACCGCCCCTGTGAAGGGGCGGTGCCGGGGGACGAGCCCGGAGCCAGTCGTGAACCGGTCCGAACCCGGTCCTTCCTTCTCTGAGGAAACCGCCCCGCGGGGCGGTTTCCGTTGTCTGTCAAGTCACCCGAGGCTGGCTCAGATCACGCCCTCGGTGGTCAGGTCGTAATACAGCGCACCATCAATCCAGACGTTCGTGTCTTCGCCATAACCGTCTTCATCATAGGCCTGTTGGGCAATGTCCAACATGGTCGTGTTCGGGATGTCGTCGCCGATATGCTCGGTCTCGAGCGCCTTCCCACTGTAATCATGCGGCTGCTTCATCAGCTCCCACTCGACCTGGGGATCATCCGGATTGCACTCGGGCAGGCGGACCCACTTGTCCTCGTAGACGATGACGCCCTTGCCGTCGCCGGTCAGCGGGTCAACACCGTAATACTGCTCCAGCGCGGCCATGATCGCGTTGCTCGTGGTGTCCGAGTCCTGCGGCAGCAGGGCAGCGGCCTTGAGCGCCTGAACCTGGTTCACCAGACCTTCGACGAGGACGGTATCGCCATCGGCGTCGGTGCCCGGCGCGCTGTTCTTGACGGTAAAGAGCACGTCGTTGCCGATGATCTTGGCCTTCAGGTGGCCCTCGAGATCGGTATCAAAGGACAGCACGTCCGAATTGGAGGTCGAGAAGTCCTTGATCTTGTCATCGCCGATATCCAGACGATGGACGCCATTGCCGTAGAAGCCGAACTGGAAGGTATCGCCTTCGGCGCCGCCCCACAGCTGGTCATTGCCTTCGTCGCCGATCACGCAGTCGGAGCCCTTGTCGCCATAGACGATGTCGTTGCCCAAGCCGCCCAGAACGGTGTCGTCGCCGATATTGGCCGAGATGCTCTCGAAGCTCGGACCCCAAAGGATGAACCCGTTGTCGCCATGCACGACATCGTTGCCGGTGCCGCCGTTGACCAGGTCATCGCCATCGCCACCGGTCAGATAGTCGTTGCCTTCGCCGCCATTGACGGTGTCGTTGTCATCGCCGCCGGTCACCCTGTCGCTGCCGTCGCCACCCGCGACGCAGTCATAGCCGGTGCCACCGTCGACATAATCATTGCCGGCACGGCCGTCGATTTCGTCATTGCCGGCATCGCCGAACAGCCAGTCGTTGCCGCCGACGCTGTCGTTGGCGTCATCGCCGGTGATGTCGTCATTGCCGTCGCCGCCGCGGATCGTGTCATTGCCCGCATTGCCGCCCAGCGTGTCATTGCCGGTGTTGCCCAGGATCGAATCGTTGCCGGTGCCGCCGCGAACCTCGTCGTCATCCTGGCCCGCATCGATCGTGTCGTTGCCGGAACCGCCGTCGATCAGGTCAGCCGCGCGGCCGGCCGCATCGGGACCGATCTGGTTGTCGCCCCAGATCCGGTCGTTGCCTTCGCCACCATCGATGCAGTCGGCATTGTCGTTGCCTTCGATGATGTCGTCGCCTTCGCCGCCGATCAGGGTGTCGTCATGGGCGCCGCCCTTCATGTTGTCGTTGCCGGCGCCGCCATCCATGTAGTCGTTGCCGTTCTCGCCGTTCATGGCGTCGTCGCCATTGCCGCCGAACATCTTGTCCCAGCCGTAACCGCCACGCATGTTGTCGTCGCCGGAACCACCGATCAGGGTGTCGTTGTCACTGCCGCCATGCAGGTAGTCGTTGCCCGCGTTGCCGGCCAGGAAGTCACGGTTACCACCGCCATAAAGGGTGTCGTGCCCGGTGCCGCCCGACATGCTGTCAATGCCATAGCCGCCGAACATGGCGTCATTGCCGTTCTGGCCGAACATCAGGTCATTGCCGGTGTGGCCAAAGACCCGGTCGTTGCCGGTGCCGCCCAGCAGGCAGTCGTTGCCATAGCTGCCGATCACGGTGTCGTTGCCGGCGCCGCCGAACACCAGGTCATTGTCGTAGTCGCCGTTCAGCCAGTCGTTGCCGCCATTGCCGGCGATGACATCATTGCCCCTGCCGCCGGAGATTTCGTCGTTGCCGGCGACCCCGATCAGGTCGACGAAGGCATCGCCCACGAGCGCGTCCTGACCGCTGCCGCCCAGCAGGCGGTCAGCGGCGCCCATGCCGACCAGGAAGTCGTTGCCGCCATTGCCGGCGATGTAGTTGGTGTTGGCGTTGCCGACAGCGACATCATTGCCGCTCAGCATCCGCGCCTTGTTTTCGAACGGCGTGAACACGGCCACGTCGCTGTTCGGTGTCGCGCCGCCATTCGTGTTGTTCCACACGCCGCTCACTGAAGACCAAGTAATATGCGACATTCTTTTTACCCCCGTAAGAAGTTTCAACAATTGCCCCCGGGCCCAAATCACACGGCCGCCGGGTCACAAAGACATGACGCGGACCATTCCGCGCAGTGCCTCGAATTCATGCTCTGTCGAAGAGGGGAGTCCCGATACCCCCAAATGGGGACAATCCGGGAGATTTATTGTTGATAAACAGAAACAAACTGTTGCCGATTTTGACACCGTGCCATGCTCTCACGGGAGGCGGGCGAAACCGTTGCCTGCCCGGTCCGAAAAGGCGGGCGCGCGGATGGACTCCGCACGGGCGGCGCGCCGATCCGGCACGGTCCGAATGGCCGGAACCCGCGCGAGACGAAACGATCCCCGGTCCGTTCGGGCGACATGAAAAATGCCGGCAAGGCAATACCTCGCCGGCACGCAAGGCCCGCGGCGCGGGCCCGGTTGTCAGCTGCGGAACGCCTTGTTGAAATAGGTGGTCAGCGGTTCGATCAGATAGGCCATCGGCGTGCGGTCCCGGGTCCGGATGAAGGCCTCGACCGGCATGCCTGGGACCAGGGTTTCGCCCTCGGGCAGCTTGGCCAGTTCTTCCTGGGGCAGCTGGATCTCGGCCCGATACCACGACTGGCCGGTCTGCGGATCGGTGAACGCATCCGGAGAAATCCGCGTGACCCTGCCTTCCATCTGCAGCATGTCCCGCGTGTGGAAGGCCGAGAAGTTCAGCGACACCTTCTGCTGCGGCGCCACCTCGTCCACGTTGATCACCGGCACCCGCGCCTCGATGATCAGCGGCCGGTCCTGCGGCACCAGGAACAGCACCGGCTCGGCCGGGCGGATCACCGACCGGCGGCCCAGCACGCGCAGGTCATAGACCACCCCGTCGATCGGGGCGCGGATCTCGAGCCGGTCCAGCCGGGTCATCAGCGTGCGCCGCTGTTCGCGCAGCTGGGCCTCGTTGTTCTGCAGGTCGCGCAGCTGGGTGATGGCGTCCTCCCGGAACCGGGCGCGCAGGCGCAGATCGGTGATCTGCAATTCGGCGATGCGCTGTTCGGCCTGCGCCCGTTGCGATTCCAGGCTGCCCAGGATTCCGGCCAGGCGGGCCTCTTCCCGCCGCAGGGCGGTCACGCGGTCCTGCCGCGCCAGCCCCTTGTCCAGCAGGATCTGCTGGTTGGCCAGCTCTTCCTCGATCAAATCCTGCTGCTGGCGGGTGGCGTCCATCTGCGCGTCGATCCCGGCGATCTGCTTCGCCAGTTGCTCTTTCTGGGCCTGCAGCTGTTCAGTCTGCTTGTCCAGCGACTCGCGCCGGGCGCGGAACAGGCGTTCCTGCCCCTGCATCCGGGCCGCCACCAGCGGATCGGTCCGGGCCTGTTCGACCAGCAGCGGATCGAACGCGATCGCCTCGGCGCCATCGCGTTCCGCCTCGAGCCGGGCCCGCCGGGCCATCGTCTCGAACAGCTGGGACTCCACGATCGCGAGATCCGACGCAAGCCGGGTCGAATCCAGCCGCACCAGCAGATCGCCTTCGTGCACCGCATCGCCTTCCTTGACGCGGATCTCCTCGACCACGCCGCCGTCGGGATGCTGGATCGCCTGCCGGTTCTGATCCACCACGATCCGGCCCGGCGCGATCACCGCGCCGGCGATCTCGGTGCGGGTGGCCCACAGGCCGAACCCGCCCACCAGAAAGGCAACGGTCAGAAAACCGATCAGCAACGGAACCTTCGGGACGAGAAAACCGTCGCGCAGGTTGATCTTGTGCAAGGGGGCGTCCCCCGTCGCCTTCGTCTTGCGTGTCTTGCCCATCACGATACTCCGACCGGATTGTTCGCGGCTCTCGCCGTCTGGATTTCACGGATCCTGGCCGTTGCGCCGGCCATGATCTCGCGGGGCGGACCCCAGGCCTTGCGGACACCGTCGCCAAGCACGAGCAGCATGTCGCATTCCCTGAGCGCTTCCTGGCGATGCGCCATGATCAGCACCGCGCCGCCGCTGGCCTTCATCTGGCGGATCGCCTCGTTCAACGCGTTGGACCCCTCGGTATCGAGATTCGAGTTCGGTTCGTCCAGCACCAGCAGGACCGGATCACCATAAAGCGCCCGAGCCAGGCCGATGCGCTGAATCTGTCCGCCCGAAAGCTGCGTGCCGATCATGCTGATCGGCGTGTTGTAGCCCTGCGGCAGCTTGGTAATCATGTCATGCGCCGCCGCGCGCTTGGCGGCCTCGACCACCTTTTCGCTGTCGGGCTCCAACTCAAGCCGGGCGATGTTCTCGGCCACGGTGCCTTCGAACAGCTGCACCCGTTGCGGCAGATAGCCGATATAGCGTGCCAGCTTCACCGGGTCATACTGGTCGAGCGCCGCGCCATCGAGGCGGATCTTGCCGCCGGCCGGGTGCCAGATGCCCGTCACCGCGCGCGCCAGCGTGGACTTGCCCGCGCCGCTGGGTCCGACCACGCCCACCGCCTGGCCCGGCTTGATCTCGAAATTGACAAGCCGCAGCGAGGCCTGCCGCGCCCCCGGCGGCACCACGGTCAGCTGTTCGACCTCCAGATGCGCCTTGGGCCGCGGCAGGTCGATCCGGGTTTCGTCCGGCGGCACCTCGGCCAGCAGCTCGGTCAGCTTTTCCCAGCCGCGCCGCGCCCGCTGCACCATCGGCCATTGCCCGACCACCAGATCGACCGGGGCCAGGGCACGCCCCAGCAGGATCGACGCGGCGATCATCACCCCCGGTGACGCCTCGCCCTTGAGCACCACATAGGCGCCGACGCCAAGCATCGCCGATTGCAGGAACAGGCGGAAGGTCTTGGTTCCGACCAGGAAGCTGCCACTGAGATCATTGGCGCGCACGCCTTGCTGCAGGGCGTTCCGATGCACCCGGTTCCAGCGCTCGAACGCGGCCTCCTGCATCCCGAGACTGCGGATGGTTTCGCCCTCGGTCTGCAGATTTTCGGCGTATCGGTCCGCCTTGTAGCCGGTCGCCGCCGCAACCACGACCGGGTTCTTGGTCAGGATCTGGTTGAGCATGGTGAGGGCGATGGAAATGCTGCCGCCGATGATCGCCAGCGCCCCCAGGAAGGGGTGAAACACCATGATGCCGACCAGAAACAGGGGCGTCCAGGGCAGATCCATCAGCGCCCCGAACGCGTTCGAGCCGAAGAACTTCTGCACGGCTTCGAGATCCTTGAGCTGGTTTTCGGTCTCGCGGATCGGCTGGCCCCGCGCAGCCTTCTTCAGGACGGCGGAAAAGACGCGCCGGTCGAGAAGCGCCTGGAACCGGGCGCCGGCCCGGGCCAGGATCCGTCCCCTGGCCCAATCCAGAACCCCCATCATCAGGAACAGAAAGGCCATCAGCCCGAAGAGCGCGGCCAGCGTTTCCTCGGAGCGGCTGCCCAGCACCCGATCATAGACCTGAAGCATGAACATCGGCCCGGTCAGCATCAGGGCATTGACGAAAATGCTGAAAAATCCGGCCGACAGAATCAGCCTGCGGCTGGCCCGCCGGGCCGCCCGCAATTCGTTCCGTCCGCGAATGAGATCGTCTTCGCTAATCTTGTCAGTCCTGTCACGCATGGTCCCCCCCCAATTGCGTGTTTGCGCCGGCCCGGCCGGCGGCTTGAATTTCGTCCGAACAATTCAGGCGAAATGAAAAATCCACTTTCTCAGGGCCTGGCCGCCCCCGGCGGCCGGCCGACGACATCCTGCGGCGGCGCCGAGGCGGGGCGGCCGGGATCGTAGTTCTTGATTGTATCCCCTCGGGAAACAAAAGAACGTTCCCTGCCGGTTTCGCTTTCGTCAAATCGAAAGCCCCCACCGCGCCACCGGACGGCGGCGACAGGATGCGATCAGGCAGCGGCGTGGTCATGACGGCCGCTCCACGGCCGCCTGCCAGGTCAGCATCTGCGCCATGTCGGCCCGCCCGCTGACATTCATCTTGGCCAGCGCCCGCTTGGCGTAGGTGTTGAACGTCTCGATCTTCAGACCGGCGATCCTTGCGGCTTCGCGGCTGGGAAGCCCCGCCCGGATCAGGGCCGCCACCCGCGCCTCGGACGGGGTCAGTCCCATCTTGCGCGCGAGATGCTCGATCCGGTCCTGTTCGGGCGGCATCGGCAGCAGGGCAATCAGAACCTTGCGGCCATCCGATCCCTGGAAGGGGGTCAGCGTCAACGGCAGGGGTTGCTTGTGCTCCTGGCCGTCCGCCCCCTTGCGCGACCGCAGCAGCAGGACGTATTCCCGTGCCTTCCGATCCTTTTCAGAGGCCCGGAACACGTCATGCACCATCCGGTGCAGCCCCGCGGTGGCGCGTTCATTCACGCTGCACAGCCGCCCCGCCGACACCCGCAGCAGGTCGCCCCGCTTGATCAGATCGGCCCCCGCCGCATTCGTCTGGAGCAGGTTGCAGTTCTCGTCAAGCACCAGGACCGAGGCGTTCACCTTGCGCTGGACCAGCCACAGCATCGCCTCGTCGGGCAAGCCGGCCTGACTCCGGCGGATCTCGTCGAGGCACAGCCGCCGCAGGCCCGGCCAGATCACGGTGAGGATCTGGCGAAGAGCGTCATCGGGCTCGGCCGTCCAGACCACGACCACATCCCGGGTGCCGTCCTGAAAGACGCATTCGAACGCCTTCCATCCCGGCTCGGGACCGGCGTCGGGCGGCGGCGTTTCGGTGGCGTCATCCGGTTCGGTCGCGCCATTGGCCCCGTCGCCGGTTTTGATGTTGTCCCGGCTTTCGGGCAGATCAGCGACCAGCCCGCGCAGCCGTGTCACCGTATCGTCGGCATTCGGATCCAGGAGAACAACCTCGCACAACGAACCGCTGGCCTGTGTCGGAATATCCTTCTTCTGGAGCAAGCCAGGCAGGTCGCCGCCTTGTCCCGAAGTCGCCACCATGCCATCGGGCATGCAGGCATTTCCCCTGTCAAACCAGACCATGGAAAAGTCGGAGATGGTTCCCACCACCTCGCTCAGGGCGTCGCAATGAATCACCTGCGGAACGGAGATCCCGCGACATTTCTCGATCAACATGTGGTTTGGCCCCCCGGCACCATGAAACTCGCTACTGGAAACTGGAAACTTGAAAATAATGGTGTTCGATGTCCTCCGATCGACAGCCCTCGTTTTCTCGATCGGATGGTACAATGAAACCGGACCTCTAAAAACTCGGCCTTAGGAGGTAAGGTATGCCATCCATATCTCGCGCTTTGCGGAGTTTCTGGAAACAATGAATCCGAAACAGGCCATCTGTTTCCAAAATGAAAACAAATATCATCCAAAAGGACTAATACTTTTGGAATGGGAGACGATGTGCCTTGCCTGAACGATTCCGTGGGCATTGCTTTCGCAGCGGGCAATGCAATCACGAATGCCCCACCCTAGGCCAAAAGAAGCAGGGGCGCAAGGCGGCGGCGCCCGCCGGTTATTCGGCATCAATAAATTGATAAAAAAAGAAAAATCGGCTGCGTTGCACATCTTCAAACAGGCGGGGGACCGGTTCCCTCTCCATTCGGCTCGGCCGCCCTCGAATTCGACCTGTCCGAAAGGGAAGAATCCGATGCCAACTTCGCGCTTTTGTGTTAAGGTCACGTTAACGAATGGCGGATTCGCCCATTCGAATGGGGGGGCAGCATCCAGGACGCTTGCATATCGCGTCCGTGCTGGCGTTTCCTTCCCGTAGTTGTGTTGTTCGGGGTGTTGCCCATGATTTTTTTTGTTGTTTCTCGGCGCGCCTTGTTGCGCGATCTGATTGCATCCTTTTGTGCCGGCGAAGGCATCAAGGTGCACGGCGTCGCAGAACGATTGTCCGACATCGACGCCCCTTCGTCCGATCCGGTCGTTCTGCTTCACCTTGCGCATGGGGACCGTCTGGAGGCAGAGGAAATCGAGGCCTTCCGCGCGCGTTACGGCGAGGCCCGGATCGTCATCCTGTGTTCCCGGCGAATGTATGGCAAACTCCAATCGCTCCCGACCGGCCTGGTCGAGGCGATGGTGCTGGACGACAGTTCCCTGCGCTCCCTGTCCGGCGTGCTGACCCTGGTACATGAAGGTTTCATGATCACGCGGGCCGAACCGCATGAAGCCGGGGATCTCGACACCGGATCGGCTCCCGATCCGATCGAGGAAACATCGGAGGAGGACGACGACGTGGGCCGCCCACGGCGGGCAGCCTCCCGCAAGACCTCCGGCGCCCTGCTGTCACGCCGCGAAACCGCCGTCATCCGCAAACTGTGTGAAGGGGCATCGAACAAGGACATCGCCAATGCGCTGAACATCGGGGAAAGCACCGTGAAGGTCCATCTGCGCGCCTGCTACCGAAAGATCGGGGTCCGCAACCGGACCCAGGCGGCGATCTGGGCCGCCAAGCATCTGCATGACCTTTCGCGCGTCAACTGACGGCCGATCTTCCCGCGGCGTCCGGCGCGCGCCCGGCCATCGGGGACCGGCATGGACGGATGTCACGCCTGCGGGGGCCGACGCCCCGCCCCATTTCAATCAATTGCGCAACGACAACCTGACAATTCGGAGAAGCCCATGCCGATATTCCTTCTCAGCTATGACCTGAACCACGAGGACGGCCCGCCCCACTATGCCGGTTTTGCGGAAGCGATGCAGAAGCTCAATGTCTGCAGGGTACTGAACAATGCCGCGCTGGTCCATGTCAACACCGACAGCGCGCGGGCGCTGATCGAGCATCTGCGCCCGTTTCTGGAACCCGAAGACCGGATCTTCGCCGTCCGGGTAACCCCGGACAACGTGTTCTACCTGAACGCCTATCCGGGCACGAACGACTGGGTTTCCCAGAACCTTCAGATCGCCCAGCCGGAGGCGTCAGACCCCGGCGCGTCCTGATCCGGCACATGCCGGGCGTCACGAAACCACCGCGCGGTCGGTCATGCGCCGCCAGTTCGTGCCGTCGGAAAATGCGATCACGGGACCGCCGGATTCGTCCGAGACGTAGATCAGCGTCCCGGCCCCCAGATCCGCGGCCGACGGCAGCGTGGCAACGGTGCTGGAGCCCAGCCGGACACCGCCCCCCACATCCAGCGGAGCGGTCGGTGACGTGTTCGAGATTCCGACATGCCCGGTATCGGTGGAAATGTGGATGCAATCCTGTCCCGCCCGCTGGTCCCGCAACCTGAAATCTCCACCCGCGGTGATCCCGGCCTTCCAGTCGCCAAGACTTGCCGCATCGACCATGCGGAATGATGCCCCTCCGGAGCCGCCGGTATTTCGAACGGTAATGGTCGGCTCGACCGCATTCTGCGCCACTTCCAGCGCAGATCCCGGGGTGGCGGCCTCCCACAGCCCCATGAACCCCGTGGCGGCATCCACAGTCAGCGCCTGGCGCCATGTCGCGCCGTCGGAACTGACCTTGATCGAGAAATCATCGCTGCCGGAAAGCCCCATCTCGGCATGGCCGGTCCAGCCCGACTGGAACAGAAGGCTTGCGGTATCGCCGGCCGCGGCCTTGTTGACCTTGAGTTGATGGCTCGTACCGGCATGCGTCAGCAGCGTGGCGTCGGCGGCCACCGCCAGTTTGTTGACCGCATCCGGCGCGGTCGAAATGCCGAGCCGGTCCACCTGCTCGACCCCGACCGGGACCGGCATCCACCCGCCGGAGTCGTAAACCCGCAAACCGCTGCCGTCGCGCCCCCAGGCCAACCAGCCCGGTTGCGGGTCGATGAAGCGCCAGCGACCGGTTTCACGCAGGGCGATCCGTCCCTCCTGCCCCGCCCATTCCCCGGTCGGCGCCGCCCCCAGCGCGTGGCATTCGCCATCGGCCGGGCTGGCCGGTGGCGTGAGGGCCTCGAAGCTCTCGACCGTCAATTGCACCAGCGCATCCAGCAGGCGCAGCGCTTCGTTGTGGGTGACATGTTTCTGGGCCTGCGACGGCAGCAGGTAAGGCAGGCCGAGACGTGGCGAGAGATCCGTCATGGGGGCTCCTGTTCCGGTTAAGCGAACGGGCGCACCTTGAAGCGGAGTGTGCAAAGAAAATGTCAGCCCCGCGGACGGAGCATTAACGGTTTGCCGCAACGCCCAAGCCCTTCGACAATCGCACAAGGGGCGGATTGGGCGCTGTATTTCGCAGGCTCGATAAGTTTATCTTATCAATTTTCATGAAATGAGTTCATTTTCCACTGAAGTAAGAATCAAAAAATCCGGAAAACAATCTCCACCAAGTTTACCTCCATTCAAAACAGGGAAATTTCTTCCCCGGCGCCGCACCATGCTCCGAAGCATCTTCAGGCAAAACACCAGTCCCGATGGCGGCACCGCCGCCCCCCCTTGCCGGAACCGGCCGTTCATGACCTGGATTTCGGACCTTCCAGCTTGCTTTTCGGAGACGGCAGACTGGGAATGCACATGCGCCGCCCCCCTGAAAGCCCAAAGAGCGAAATGCCGGTTTCACCGCGCGTAGTGCCCCACCCGGAGCCAGCGCCACGCATCGGCGATCATCTGCTCCAGCGTCGAACGCGCCGGCGTCCAGCCCAGTTCCCGGCCAGCGCGCACCGACCCCGACACCAGCCGCGTCGCGTCCCCCGGCCGGCGCGGGCCTTCCTCCACCGGCACCACCCGCCCGGTCACCGCGGCGGCGGCGTCGATCACCTGCCGCACCGAGAATCCGTGCCCGGTGCCGAGGTTGAACACCCGGCTGCCGCGCCCCGCACGCAGCCAGTCGAGCCCCAGCAGATGCGCCTCCACCAGGTCGCAGACATGGACATAGTCGCGGATGCAGGTGCCGTCGGGCGTGTCGTAGTCGGTGCCGTGGATCGTCAGCGCCGGACGCCGGCCGTCCGCCGCCTCCAGCACCAGCGGGATCAGATGCGTCTCGGGGCGGTGGAACTCGCCGATCTCGGCCTCCGCGTCGGCACCGGCCACGTTGAAATAGCGGAAGATCACCGAATTCAGCCCCCGCGCCGCGCCGAAATCGCGCAGCATGTCCTCGATCGCGCGCTTGGACGCGCCATAGGCATTCAGCGGCAGCTGCGGCGTGTCCTCGTCCAGCACCACGTCGTCATGCTCGCCATAGGTGGCGCAGGTCGAGGAGAACACGAAATCGCGGCATCCGGCGGCGCAGGCGGCCTCGATCAGGTTGAGCGACCCGGCAGCGTTGTTGCGCCAGTAGCGGCCCGGCTCGGCCATCGCCTCGCCCACCTGGCTGAGGGCCGCGAAATGCATCACCGCGACGGGGCGGTGGCGGGCAAAGACCTCGTCCAGCCGGGCACGGTCCAGAAGATCGCCCTGCTCGAACGGGCCGAACTTCACCGCGTCGCGCCAGCCGGTGGAAAGATTGTCATAGGTCACCGGGACAAAGCCGGCTGCCTTCAGCGCCTTGCAGGCATGGCTGCCGATATAGCCCGCTCCGCCGGTGACCAGAACATGATTGCCAGCGCCCGTTCCGCCCGTCACCCGTCAATCCTCTTGCCTGCCCAGGCATCGCCACGGCGCCAAGCATGGCCCTGGGCCAGCCCTGCGGCGCCCGACACCTGCCCCGCTGTCTCGCGCAGGTCACGGAAAACCGGCCCCCCGCCCCGGGCCGCTCACCCGTTGACGCGAACCAGCCAGCCGTCAGTTGGTACCGGTCGTGGTGGTCGTCGTGGTCGTCGTGGTCGTCGTCGTACCGCCACCGCCGCCACCACCGGCGGCAAGTCCGAGTCCGGCGACCAGAATAATGACCGGCGCAGCCGACCCGAGGCCACCACCAGCCAGAACCGCCGCCCCTTCACCAGCACCGGCACCGGCCCCCGCGCCGGCGGCAGTGCCGGGCGGACAGGTGACCTGGAGTTGCCCGGTGGCAAGGAACACCGCGTCGAGCGGGGTTGCCGAGCCGCAATAGCCGCCCTTGATGGCCTGCTCCATCGCATCGTCGGCCTGGGCAAATGCAGCGCCGGGCAGCAGAGCGGCCGCGGTCAAAATCGCCAATGTCTTTTTCATCTCTCGAAACCCCTCGGAACAACTCACATGAATTCGTAACGTAATTGACCTTGTGTTTCAACGAAAGAGCAGGCCGGCGCGCCGGAATCGGCGGGCTTTCGTCGTGCGCACCCGGCCTATTCGGTGATCTGCCGCAGCCTGAGATAGCCGTTATGGGGCCCCGCCCATTGCCGCGACTGCCAGACGATCGGGCGGCGGGTATCGATCCAGTAGTCGTTCACCACGCGCCCGCCGCCGCCGTCGCAGGTTTCGCGCAGATGGCGGGTGGTATGGCGCAACTCGACGATCTCGATCGTCTCGGGCCCCAGATCCCGCACCGAACAGGCCAGCGTCACCGGCACCGTCGCGTCATTGCTGTCGCGGACATGCAGCACGCGCACCCCGCCCTCGGGCGGGCCGGCCCGGCCCGCCGGCAGGTCGATCTCGGTGGACAGGATGTCGCCGCCCAGCCCGCGCGTGCCCACCAGAACCCCATTGCGCGTAATCAGCGACACGTCGTCCACGGTGCGCCAGACCGTGACCGCGCCATTGCCCTCATCGGGGCGCACGCCTTCGACCGGAAGATAGGCCCATTTTCCGTTCTTCTCGAGCGTGGCCTCGAGATAGGCGCCCTCGATCCCTTTCAGCATGGCGCGGGTCAGCTGCGGGCGCGCGGCAGGCTGATCGCCGGCGACCCGGGCGGCCACGGCCTCGCGCAGGGCGGTGGTCAGCTGTACCACTTCGGTCGGGGCGTCGCTGCCGCCGCTGCAGGCCGCCAGCCCCGCAAGGAACAAGACGGCAATTCCCCCGCGCAGAGCCTGTTTCACCCTCATTCCCACGCCCTCGCCCAGCTTTCCGACAGCGCCTTGGCATGGGCCGCGCGAATCTGCGGATAAAGCCGTCCGGGCACGTCCACCCGCGCGCCCCCGTCGCGGGTGATCGGCCGGATCGCCAGCCCCGTGGCCTGGCGCGTCTCGTGACCGAGGAACCAGGTCAGCGGGATCGTGAACCGGACCCCCTTGTCGAACGATCCTTCGCCGAAATCCCGGGCCGACACGTTGGTTTTGGTGAAGAACCCGCCCACCGACCAGCCGTTGTTGAACACTCGGTCGATCCCGAAGGTCGCGCCGACATCGCCGGCCAGATAGCGCCCCACATCCACCTGCCCGATCAGGCCGGGGCCGAATTCGTAATAGGCCGAGGCATGGCCGGTCGCCACGGTATAATCCAGAAACCCCAGACGCTGGTCATAGTCCCGCTTGCGCACATAGTTGATCTCGGCCCCCAGAGCCAGCCGGCTGGCCACCGGCTTCCACAACAGTTCCGTCGAGATCCCCCCATACATCGGCTCCAGATAACCGACGGTGACCCGGCCATAGAGGTCCGCACCCGGCCGCCACTGATAGGACAGGAACAGGTCGTGCAGGGTCGTGTCCGCCTGGGCATAAAGCGGCACCTCGGTCCGCACCGGCGGCAGGCGCGACCCCGACCGGGGGCTGCCGGCCACGTTGCCCGCCAGCCGCTGCCAGATCCGCCCCGACACCAGCCAGCCCGGCGCCGGGCGCCAGGCCCCGTGCAGGGCAATGCCGACGTCCATCCGCACCGGCTTGGCCGGGTCGAAATAGCTGGGGAAGAAATAGGGCGACAGCGCCCAGCTCTTGTCCGGATACAGCCCCTCTGCCGGCAGCGCCCGCCCCGACAGCGGCGGCGCGTCCGAGATCCCGGCCACCGCCCCCAGCGCCTCTGCGGCGTTGCCGTCGAATTCAAGCGTCTCCAGATCGGTCCTGCGGATCGTCACCCGCGACAGCGCCATGCCCTGGGACACCGGCACAAGGTGGAAGGTCTCGACCGAGGCCGGCAGCACCGCCGCCATGGCCCGCGCGGCCCGCCCCGCGGCCAGGGTGAAGGAATGATAGTTCGGATTGCGGAACCGCAGTTCGGCCTCGTGGGCGCTGATGGTCAGGGTTTCAAGGATCAGCCCCTGCCCCTTCAGCGCCGCATCCAGTGCGTCGCGCACTTCCGCGGGCCTGCCGGGCACGGTGACCCATTCGGTGCCCCATGCGGCGGGCTGGACCTGCCGCGGCGGACGCACGGCCAGCGGTCGCGGCGCCGCCACGGCCAGCTTGACCGGCGTGTCCTTCGGGTTCAGCTGGATCTGGGCGGAAAATCCCAGTTCCGTTCCATACATGTAATACAGGCCCAGCCGGGTGCGCGGCGAGACCTGGTATTCCACCCCGAAATTGAACGGCGAGCGGCGCTCGAACACCGAACTGGTCCGCGTCTCGGTCACATAGGCATCCGAGGAATATTCGATCTTCACCCCCCAGCGGTCATCGGGCTGCCATTCGACCCCGCCGAACGGAGCGAAGGGGCCGCGAAACCACTGGTCATAGGACAGCTGGCCGCCAGTGCTGCCGGGATCGAAAGCCGGCCGGCTGCCGATCGACCCGATCGACCGATAGGACCCCAGCCGCCCCCAGCCCAGCCCCGCGGTGATCTTCAACCGCCCCGGCAGGCTGGCCTTGCCGAGCCCCGGCACGGCAAGGGTCTTGGTGGCGACGATATATTCCCCCGAATAGATCCCGGTGCCGGCGAAATCCTGCAGCCCCAGCGCGATGGCCGGCCAGTATCGGCTTTCCCGGCGCAGCCGGAACCGGGCATCGAAGCTGCGGTCGTAATAGGTTCTGAACCCGAAAAGGTTCAGGCCGCGGATGCCGTTGTAGCGGAAACTGCCCGACACCCAGGGCAGGCCCTGAAAAGTCAGCGTATAGCGCCACTGCCCGGCAAACCCGCCCAGGCTGGCCCCGAACTGCGCATCGGGCATCATCTCGCCGGTGGGCATGTCCATCAGCCCCGGCGCCCCGTAAAAACTCAGCGTCGGCGGGGGCAGCGGCGCGAAGGAGGGCGGCCCCGGATCCTGCGCCCCGTGTTCCTGCCCGTGTTCCTGCCCGTGTTCCTGCGCCCCAAGCCCGTGGCCCCACAGGGAGATCAGACAGATCGTGCCCGCGACGATCCGCGCACCGGTCCTCTTCCTGACTGCCTGAAACACGCGCCGCATCACCTGTGAACCTGCCCGCCCCGCCCCGCCGCACAGGCGGGCCTTCCTGGCGGTTAGAACACGGTTCGCCGGCCTGGATCAATGGAGATGGAGCAATCGGACACCCCCG
The DNA here is from genome assembly GCF_900108275.1 of Jhaorihella thermophila. GTDB lineage: Bacteria > Pseudomonadota > Alphaproteobacteria > Rhodobacterales > Rhodobacteraceae > Jhaorihella > Jhaorihella thermophila. The sequence continues at coordinate 23,485 of NZ_FNVD01000015.1, read as the reverse complement.
CGGCGGCGCCGGCTCACAGCGACTGGCGCGCCGCCTCGACCTGGGCAAAGCCTTCGACCCACCGGCCGACCACGGCCCGGGCCGCGGCCACGTCATTTGCCTCCAGCGCCTCGTTGAGAGCCCGCAGCATCGACGCCACTTCGATCTCGGACAGGCCGGCTTCGCGCACCCAGAAGATCTTGGGATGGCGGGTCACGATCCGCTCGTCGGACAGGGACAGCTCTTCCTGAAGCTTCTCGCCCGGTCGCAATCCGGTGATGACGATCTCGATGTCTCCGTCGGGATTGTCGGCGTCGCGCACCGTGTAGCCGGCGCTTTCGATCACCTGGCGGGCAAGCCGGATGATCGGCACGGGCTCGCCCATGTCCAGCACGAAGACCTCACCGCCCTTGGCCTCGGCCCCGGCCTTGAGCACAAGGTTCACCGCCTCGCGTATGGTCATGAAATATCGCTTGACCTCGGGATGGGTCACGGTGACCGGCCCGCCCCGGCTGATCTGATCCTGAAACAGCGGCACCACCGAACCGGACGATCCCAGCACGTTGCCGAATCGCACCATCGCAAAGATCGTGCCGGGCTTGCGGGCCGCAAGATCCTGCACCACCAGTTCCGCCAGCCGCTTGGAGGCGCCCATCATGTTCGCCGGCCGCACGGCCTTGTCCGACGAGATCAGGATGAACCGCTCGACCCCCGCATCCGCGGCGGCGCGGGCCAGAACCTGGGTGCCCAGCACGTTGTTGGAAAGCCCCGGCAGCGGGTTGGCCTCGACCAGGGGCACATGCTTGTAGGCGGCGGCGTGCAGCACGACCTGTACGCCATGATCCGCCACCACCTTGCGCACCTGCCGGTCGTCGGCGACCGAGCCCAGCACCGGAACCAGATCGACTCCGGTCCCCTCGGTGAGCAGTTCGAGTTCCTGGTGCACGGTGTAGAGCGCATGCTCGGACAATTCGTAGAGCACCAGCCGGTGCGGCCGGCAGCTCAGAACCTGGCGGCAAAGTTCCGCGCCGATCGTTCCGCCGGCCCCCGAGATCATCACCGTGCGGCCCGCATATTGATCGCAGGCATCGCCGAGATCGAGATCACAGCTCGCACGCCCCAGCAATCTCTGCGGCGCCACCGGCGTCAGCTTGTCAAGCAGGGGCTCTTCGCCGATCAGTTGGGCAAAGGATGGCAGGGCCTGGACCTCGATTCCCAACTCCTGCAGCTGCCGGGCGATCTGCGCCTGCCGGGGATGAGACAGCGACGGCATTGCCAGCAGCACCCGATCGACCGCTTTTTCCCGGACAATTTCCGTGATCCGGGCCGGGGAAAAGACCGGCAACCCCGCGAGAAACAGCCCCTGCAACGACCTGTTGTCGTCCACAAAGGCCACGGGATCGATGCTTTCATGGGCCCGCAGCGCCTGCGCCAGCTGGGTTCCCGTGGTGCCCGCCCCGTAGATCAGCACGCGTCGTCGTGGTTGGGCCCGCCGGTAAAGCGCCGTCACGATCTGGTACAAGACCACACGGGATGACACCACCAGCAGAAAATAGATGATCCCGAACACCACATGCGTGCCCGGCACCAACGGAAGAGGAACCAGCCCCGACAGCCCGGCCGATCCGGCCGCAAGGACCAGGGAGAGGATAGCGGTCAAGGTGATTGCGCGGCCTTCGTAGGCGTTCAGCCGGATCGAGGGAAGGCCAAGCCAGATGGATACCGAAGCCCCGATCAGCAGCAGGTAAGGCAAGACCGCCGACGCGGCCTCGAGCGCCCGGAGCGGCGAACCCCCGATCCCCTGCACGGCATAGGTGAACAGCAACCCGACCGGGATCAGAAGCAGGTCAAGGATCAGCAGAACATAGCCCTTCTGCCGCCGAGACAATCCACGAATCAAGTTCAGCATGCCACCTGGAATCTCCGCCCCGAACGCAGCCTTTTCCCTGGCGCCGTGCCCTCGGCGAAAACGCTACCCAAAAACAATGTCACCCCGAAACCTTACCGATTTCAAAAGCCATTGCAAAACTTCGATTCGAAGAGACCGCCGCAGGCAGTATCCTGCCCGGAGTTTCCGCAGGTTTCCGCGCAATCCCAGCCTTGGCGCGGGCCGCCATTGTTTCGCACGCGAAACATTTTCCCGAAACGAGTCTCAGCCGGCCCGCGCCGCCAGCCAGTCGCGCAGATCCGCCAACAACCCCTCGTCCACCTTCGGGCCGGACAGTTCGATCTTTCCTCTCGAGGGGTAGAAGCTGACCGTGAGGCCGGGGGCGACATGCTCCCGCGCCACGTCGGACACCGCGTCCGTTGCGGGGCGCTCCGCCTTCGGCTGGCCAGCTGCGCCGGCGTCCGCCTTTTCTCCCCCCGCCGCTTCCGGCGGCCTGAGCGCCGAAACCAGAATCTGCATCTCTTCGCCCGCCGTCCGTTCGGGCCGCTGCCGCAGCAGCCCGCGGACACGATCGTCGAAGCCGGGATCGCGCGCCAATTCCTTGACCAGCGCCAGCCCAAGCTTTTCCGAAATCGCGGTGGGGTGCTTCAGATCTCCGTCGAATGCCTCGACCAAGGCCATGAAGCTGCCGATCTTCGACCGCCGCGACCGGGTGGTGGAACCGAACAACCCCTGCAGCGCCGCCCGCCGGGTGGGATAGACCCCCTCGCGCAGGGCCTGCACGACGATCCGGGCGCGCTCGTAAAAGCTCAGATTGGCGCGGATTTCGTTTTCCTCGACCATCGCCACATAAGCTGCCTGCGCCGTCTCGGGCGACACGATCCGGGCCAGCACCGTGGCAAAGCGCGCGCCGCCCTCTTCCTCCTGCAGCCGCTTCAGCGCCGTCAGCCGCCGCCAGCCGGACACCAGCCCGTAGCGTCCGCCGCCGGGCAGGGGCACCACCTCGATCGCGGTCTGCTGGCCGCGGGCGCGGATGCTGTCCATCAGCGCGGCCATTTCCTCTTCGTCCTGCACCATCCGGTCGCGCACCAGATAGCCTTCGTCCACCGCCTCGAGCGGCAGCGCCTCGATCATCCGCCCATCCGCCCGCGCGGCCTCGACCTCGCGCGACAGCTCCTCCAGCGCGGCATGCACCGATGCCTCGCCCGCGACCTGGGCGATCGGCGCCGCTGACGACGGGGCAGAGGCGCCGAGCGGTCCGGACAGGGCCGTTCCCGGCGCGCGGTCTCCGCTCAGGTAATCCGGTTGCGCCGGGGTGAGCCGTTTGCGTCTGGCCATGTCTCGTCCTCCTCGTTTCCGCGCGATTTCGCCTTGCCAGAGCCTGCTTTCACGCGCCCTGCATGGCGGCCTCTTCCCGCGCGGCCAATTCGTCGCGCCGCCAGATTCCCAGCAGCAACCGCTTGAAGGCGGCATAGGTGGCGTCGAATGTCTCGCGCCCGCGGGCATAGGTTTCGCGGTTGAAGTCGCGATAGTCGGCCTCGTAGATGCCGTTGACCTGTTCCCCGGCCTGGCCGATCAGCGCGGTGAAATCCTGCCGGTGCGGGCTGAGCGTGCGCCCCATATAGGCCTGGATCAGCGCCGCCAGCTCGCCCTGCTGGGCGCCGTCATAGCGGGTGATGACCGCCCGCACCGCGTCCCATTCAAAGGCGATGCCGGGCCGGCCCAGGGCGCGGGCGGCGGTGTTCTCTCCCTCTTCGATGCTGGCAAAGGTCGAATGCAGCATGTCGAAAAACCGCCCCGTGGAGTCGAACTCCAGGAACGAGGCCCCGAACGGCACCAGCAGGATATCCGCCGCCGCCAGCCCGTTGATGGTCAGATAGCCAAGGGCAGGGGGGGTATCGACGAACACCAGGTCATAGTCGTCCAGCACCCCGTCCGCCGCCAGCCGGTCGGTCAGCGCGTCCCACAGCTTCCAGCCGCGCGCCTGCATCCGCCAGACCGGGATCTGGAACTCGGCCCAGTAGAGGTTCAGCTGCGCGCCGATCAGATCGATGTTCGGCCAGTGGGTGGGGCGGATCACGTCCCGCGCGGTCATCCCCAGTGCGGTCTCCAGCGCCTCGTCCAGCGGCTGCGGCGGCTCGCCCCGGCTGACGCGCAGCTGGTTTTCGGCGCGCAGATGCTCGCCGTAATGGCGCGCCAGCAGCGGAAAGGCGGTCTGCCATTCATCCTCGACCCGCCCGCCGAAGATCGAGGTCATGGAGCCCTGGCTGTCCAGATCGATCACCAGCACCTTGTAGCCGTCCAGCGCCGCGGACATGGCCAGATGCGCGGCCGTCGAGGTCTTGCCCACGCCGCCCTTGAAATTTGCCACCGCCACGATCTTGGCTGGCAACCCCTTCGGCCGGTAGGGCAGATAGTTCTTGGCCTTCGACCCCTGGGCGCCGAAGAACGCACGCAGCCGCAGCACCTCGTCCAGGGTGAACCACTTGGCCCCGCCTTCGGTTTCCGACATGCCCTGCGGCAGATCCGGGTTCTGCCGCAGCACGCGCCGGAAATGCGCCTGCGCCACCGGGATCAGATAGCGGCAGATCTCCCAGGTCGAAAACCGCCGCAGCTGTTTCTGACCCTGTTCGTCCAGCCCTCGGCTGGCCAGATCCGCCCGTCCCCGGGCGCAGGATTCGGCGATCCGCGCGAAGCCGCCCGTATCGGTCGGCGGGTCCAGATCCGCCAGTGCCGCGTCGGGATCGATGTTGAAATAGGGAGGAAGTCCCGCCTGTCCGCTTGCGCTGTCGCGTGCCATGATTTTTGCCCGATGTGCCGTATTTTTCGCATGATACCACGAAACCCGCGACATGAAAGGAAAACACGAACAGATCGGCGTCTTTTCTTTGCAATTTTGGGCGTTGGCAGGAGGATTTCTGCGGTTTGGCGGTGCGAGCTGCAATTTTTTTCTTGGTTAGATTTGTGTTATTTCAGTGTTAAAGCACGCCTGTCGTGAAACAATTTCATTTGATTTCAATACGTTTGATAGCTTCATCCAGCGCGTTCCGACTCTGAACCCACGATAAACCGACTCCGATCCCACGATTGCGCGACTCCAAAGCCACGTTGCGGCAGGCTGTGGATAACTCTAGGGTGGGCGTCAACGAAACCACGAAAAAAAATCGAGTCGGGCAGGGCACATGAACAGCGCGGTGACGGGCGGATCGGGCGGGTTGCTGCCGTTGAGGCATCCTCAGGGGGATTTCTTCGTCTGCGATATCCTGGATGCGATCCCCAAGGACGACATGGCGACGATGGAGCATCCGGTGTTTTCGCTCTCCACCCGGCCCGACCGGCGGATCCTGCGCTATGAACACAACGGGGTGCGGATCGAGGTCACGCCTTCGGTCAAGGGACTGGCGACGATCCACGACAAGGACATCCTGATCTTCTGCATCAGTCAGCTGATGGCGGCGCTGAATGCGGGGCGGCAGGTGAGCCGCACGCTCACGCTCAAGGCGCATGACCTGCTGGTTGCCACCAATCGCGAAACCAGCGGCGATGCCTACCGTCGCCTGCGCGAGGCGTTCGAGCGGCTGGCCGGCACCCGCATCACCACCAACATCACCACCGGCGACACCGAGACCACCACCGGGTTCGGCCTGATCGAACGCTGGGAGATCGTCCGGCGCACCCGCGGCGGGCGCATGGTCAGCGTGGCGGTGACGCTCAGCGACTGGCTCTATCGCGCGGTGCTGTCGAAATCGGTGCTGACGCTCAGCCGCGACTATTTCCGCCTGCGCAAACCGCTGGAACGGCGCATCTACGAACTGGCGCGCAAGCATTGCGGCCGGCAGGACGGCTGGACCGTCTCGGTGGACACGCTCTTGAAGAAATCGGGCTCCGCCTCGCCCCGGCGGGTGTTCCGCGCCATGCTGCGCGAGATGATCGCCGCCGACCACCTGCCGGACTATGCGATGGAAGAGGTACCCGGCGACCTGATCCGGTTCACGCCGCGCGCCCGGCTGACCGAATCCGCCCCCCCGCCGCCGGTTCTGCGCGCCGAGACGCTCGAGGCCGCGCGTGCCCTGATGCCGGGCGCGGACGTGCACGCGCTCGAGGCCGAATGGCGCGGGGTCTGGGCCCGCACCGGCCATCCCCGCCTGCGCAAGCCCGACGCGGCATTTCTGGGCTGGGTGAAGAAACGGACCGGTTAGAGTCCGTTTTCACGCTCTGACAGCAGCGCAGGGCCCCATCTTTCCGCAAATGGCCCCCTGCTTCTTTCTGGTCCGAAATACCCCGGGGAGCGCGAGGGGCAGCGCCCCTCGCCTTCCGCTCCGTCAATCCGACCCGAACAGGTCGCGGGTGAACACCTTGTCGGCCACGTCCTCCAGCTCCGGCGCCCGCCGGTTGGCGATGATCACGTCGCATTCCCGCTTGAGCCGATCCAGATCATGCGTCACCTCCGAGCCAAAGAAACTCTCCTCCTCCATCGTCGGCTCATAGACCATCACCTCGATCCCCTTGGCCTTGATCCGCTTCATGATCCCTTGGATCGAACTGTGCCGGAAATTGTCGGACCCCGCCTTCATCACCAGCCGATGGACCCCGACCTTGCGGGGGGCCTTTTCGATGATCCGGTCGGCGATGAAATCCTTGCGGGTGCGGTTGGCCTCGACGATGGCCTGCATCAGGTTCTGCGGCACCTGCGCGTAGTTGGCCAGAAGCTGCTTGCTGTCCTTGGGCAGGCAATAGCCGCCATAGCCGAAGGAGGGGTTGTTGTAATGGGTGCCGATCCGCGGATCGAGCCCGACGCCTTCGATGATCTGCCGCGGGTTCAGCCCATGGGTCAGCGCATAGCTGTCCAGCTCGTTGAAATAGGCCACCCGCATGGCGAGATAGGTATTGGCAAAAAGCTTGATCGCCTCGGCCTCGGAGGGGCCGGTCAGCAGGATCGGCGCGTCGGGCTCTTCCGAACAGTCGCGCAGCATCTCGGCAAAGGCGCGGGCGCGGTCGGTCTCCTCGCCCACCACGATCCGCGAGGGGTGCAGGTTGTCGTAAAGCGCGCGCCCCTCGCGCAGGAATTCGGGGCTGAACATGATCCGGTCGGTGCCCAGACGCGCGCTGATCTCGCGGGTGAACCCCACCGGCACGGTGGACTTGATGACGATCACCGCATCCGGGTTCATGTCCAGAACCTGGCCGATCACGGCCTCGACGCTGGAGGTGTCAAAGAAATTGGCCTTGGGGTCATAGTCGGTGGGGGTGGCGACGATCACGAAATCCGCCTCCCGCAGCGCGGCCGGCGCGTCGGTGGTCGCGGTCAGATCCAGGGCGTCATTGGCCAGCGACTGTTCCATCTCGGGGTCCACGATGGGGCAGTCGCGCCGATTGAGCCGCGCCACGCGATCGGCGTCGATGTCCAGCGCCACCACCCGGTGGCGGCGGGCCAGAAGAATGGCATTGGACAGGCCGACATAGCCGATCCCGACCACGGTAATGTTCATCTGCGCTCTCCTCTGTGAGGCCGCCCTTGGGCTATTCTTCGCTTCTGGCGACCTTCATGTTGTCCAGGTGAAAGGCGATCGCCTCGTTCACGTCGTCGAAATAATGCAGCTTGCCGTTTTCCAGAACCATGCCGGCCCGGCAGACCCGCTTTATCATCTCCGCGCCATGCGACACCAGGATCGCGCCGGACCGCGACATGCGTTCGTGAAACAGCGCCTCGCTTTTCGCGCGAAAGTTGGCATCGCCCACCGAGGTCACCTCGTCCACCAGGTAGGTGTCGAAGGGGATGCCCATGGACACCCCGAACCCCAGCCGCGCCCGCATCCCCGACGAATAGGTGCGCACCGGCTGGTGGAAATGAATGCCAAGCTCGGCGAAATGGGCAACGAAATCCAGTAGCTCGTCGGTATCGACGCCATAGATCCGGGCGATGAAGCGCACGTTCTGCGCGCCGGTCAGGTCGGGATGGAACCCTCCGGCCAGCCCCACCGGCCAGGAGATCGTGCCGGTGGTGCGGACGCGTCCCGAATCCGGCAGAACCGTTCCGGCAATCATCCGCAACAGGGTCGATTTCCCCGCGCCGTTGCGGCCCAGCAGCCCGATCGCCACGCCCGAGGGCAGGGTGATGTTCAGATTGTCCGCAACCACCTTGTCCCGGCCCCGGAAGTGGAACCGCTTGTTGAGGTTTTCCAGCCGGATCATGTTCGCCCCCGATCACCTGCGATCACGGAAGCTGTAATAGACCAGCACGAGGCTGAACCAGCCGATGAACAGAAAGCCCGCAATCAGGGCAACCACCAGCGGCCGGTTCGGCGCGGTCGGGGTTTCCGGATACGTCGGCTGCAGATAGGCGGTGAGATAGCGGCTGGTGCGCTGTGCCTCGGCCAGCGCCGCGTCATAGGCGCCGAGCGCGCTCACATAGGCGGTTTCGGCGAATTTCAGTTCGACCTGAAGCCTCTCATATTCGCCGATCACCTTGGCATAGCCCTCTTCGGGCTCGCCATTGGCCGACGCGTCCGGGCCGCCAACCCCCAGCTTGCGCCGCTCTTCGGCGATCCGTTCCTCGATCACGGCGATCTCGCGCGCGATCTTGTCGAGCCGCGGATCGCCATTGCGCGCGGTCTGTTCCAGCAGATCCTGTTCGATCAGCGCCTCGGCCAGTTTGGTCTGCAACGAGTTCAAGAGCCCCATCTGCCCGGCGATGTCGGCCTGCGGATCGACGATCTGGGTGCGGACGCGAAATTCGGTCATCGCCTGGCGCGCCTTGATCAGCCGGTCGATCGCCTTGTCGAGTTCTTCCTTGGCATAGCGGGTGGCGTCATCCCGGGCCACCGAGGACAGCTCGTTGATCTTGGCCTCGGCCTCCTCGTAGATCAGTTGCGCCAACCGGTGCGCCTCTTGGGGGGTGAAGGCAAAGGCGCGCACCTCGATCAGCTTGGTGCCGCTGTCGTAATAGACCCGCACCATGCGCGACCAGTAGTCCACCAGATCCTCGATGCTGGCATCGTCCGGCAGCGAAAAGACCGGGTCGAACCAGGGCTGCGTGAAGACCGCGCGCAGATCCATTCTGGCATCGACCCGCTCGACCATTTCGCGGCTCTGGATGAATTCATAAAGGATGTCGGGATCCGAACTGGAGGACGAGGTCGCTCCGATCAGCCCTCCCAACCCGCTGAGCATGTCCAGCGCCGATTGGCTTTCGGCCGACCGCACCGAGAACCCGACGCGGGACTCGTACTGGTCGTCGGCAATCGCATACATGTACCATCCGGTCAGGGCCGTGGGCAGGATCACCAGCGCCAGAAAGCTCAGAAGGATGCCCCAGTGCCGCCGGTGGGTGCGGGCGTGGCGGGCCATCGGGGCGACCTCGATCACCTTCGGCTGCGCCGGTTTCGCCGGGGGCGGCGGTTTCCGTTCCGGCTGTTTCGGAGCCGGTTTGCCATGGTCGGGGGCATTCCCGGCCTTGTCGGCCCCCTTGGCCGGTCTTGCCGGTTCGGATTGGACCCTTGCCGCGCCCTCCCGCGCGTCCCCGGCCGCGGGCCGGGGGGCATCGCCCGACTTCACCACGTCAACCCTGGGCGTCGGTTTGTCGGGCTTGCCTTCGTCGGTCGCCGAGGCTGCGGGCTTGACTGCCGGTTCGGTCAAATCGTTGTGCCTTCCTGAAATCCGATATAAGTCTGGGTCTTATACCACATCCGCCCGATTGGGTAGTTCCCGGCCTCATCCCATGTCCAATTCGGTCCAGATCCTCCGCTTCCGCTGGTTTCGCCCCCTTCGGACCATCACCGCGCTGATGCTGCGCGAGATGAGCACGACCTATGGCAGATCCGCGGCCGGATATCTGTGGGCGATCATCGAACCCGTGGCCGCGCTGGCGCTGCTGTCGATCGCGTTCGCGCTGTTTCTGCGCCACCCCTCCCTGGGGACGAACTTTCCCCTGTTCTATGCGTCTGGCTACCTGGTCTTCAATCTCTACATGAATGTCGGCAACAAGGTGGCGCAGGCGGTGAGTTTTTCCAAGCCCCTGCTGGAATTTCCCGCCGTCACCCCGCTCGACACGATCCTGGCCCGGTTCCTGCTGAACTATCTCACCCAGCTGATGGTGTCCGTGATCATCTTCGGCGGCATCATCGCGATCTATGACCTGCGGCTCATTCTCGATTTTCCGACCATCGTTCTGGCCTACCTTGCCGCCGGCGCCTTCACGCTGGGGATCGGCACCTTCAACTGCTACCTGTTCGCGGCCTATCCCTCCTATGTTCAGGTCTGGGCGATCCTGAACCGCCCGATGTTCCTGGTCTCGGGCATCTTCTTCATGTTCGACATCGTGCCCCAGCCCTATCGGGACATCCTGTGGTTCAACCCGCTCATCCACCTTGTCGGCCTGCTGAGATCGGGCATCTACGCCACCTATGACGCGCCCTACGTGTCGCTGGTCTATGTCATGGGCGTGTCCGGGATCCTGTTCGCGGTCGGGCTGCTGATGCTCAACCGGCATATCCGCGATGCCATGAACCGTTAGGGCGGGGCGTGACGGATCAGGATCCCCAATCCCCGCGCGTGGCGGTGCTGATGGCGACCTTTCAGGCCGGAGAAGACCTGATGCCCCAGTTGCAAAGCCTTCTGGAGCAGAGCCTGAAACCGGCGCGGATCGTGATTTCCGACGACGGCTCGACCGACGGCACCCGGGCGCGGCTGAAATCCTTTGCCGCGCAGGCCGGCCGCGACGGAATCGCCGTCACCGTGATCGACGGCCCCCGCCGGGGCGCCAGCGCCAATTTTCTGCACCTGCTGGGCCGGCCCGAAGCGGCCGCGGTCGATTACGTCGCCCTGGCCGATCAGGACGACATCTGGCTGCCGGACAAGCTGCGCCAGGCGGCTGACCTGCTGGCCCCGCACGGATCCGCCCCGGCCCTGCTGGGCACCCGCAGCTGGGAATGGGATTCGGCCACCGGCCGCCGCCACCTGTCGCGCCCGGTGCCGGGGCCGCACGATTTCCGCCACGCGCTGGTGCAGAACTTCGCAGGCGGCAACACCATGGTGCTGAACCGCGCGGGCATGGCGCTGGTGCAGCGGGCGGTGCCGCGGGTGCGGGACGTGGCGGTGCATGACTGGTGGCTCTACCAGCTGATCTCGGGTGCGGGCGGCACGATCCTGTTCGGGCAGGAGCCCCGGATCCTCTATCGCCAGCACCCGGGCAACCAGATCGGCGCCAACCGGGGCCTTGGCTCCAAGCTGGCGCGCTTCGTGGCGATGCTGCGGGGCACCTACCGGCACTGGAACGATCTGAACGTCGCAGCGCTCATGGCCAATGCGGATCTGCTGACCGATGACGCGCGCGCCCTGCTGGAACGCTTCGCCCGCGACCGGCAGGGGGGATTGCGCGCCCGCCTGGCGCTCTTGCGCGAGACGGGGCTGCATCGCAAGGGGCGGATCAATCACGCCACGCTGTGGCTGGCGGCGCTGCTGAAGCGGCTGTGAAAAACAGGCTCTGAAAAGGCATTTTCCGAAATCGACGCGGACCCGCTTCCTTCATCTTGCGAAAAATACTCCGGGGGAGTCGCCCGCAGGGCGACGGGGGCAGCGCCCCCTTTCTCGCCTCACCGGGCGCGCCCTTCGCTCTACCCGCCGCGTCGCAGCAGATTTCCGATCGTCTGGAACACCAGATCGAAATCGTAGCAGATCGACTGGTGGCGCTGATAGATCAGGTCCAGCCGTGCCTTGGCCGGCACGCAGATGCGGGAATAGAGCGCATCGGTCTCTTCCGGCGCGGTGCAGCGCGCCAGAAGTCGCGCCTCGTGCCGGTGATAGACCAGCGAGGCCAGCCCGGTCACGCCGGGCCGCGATTTCAGCACCTGGGCATAGAGGTCGGGAAAGCGTTCCACATATTGCCTCAGCGGCGGGCGCGGCCCGACGAAACTCAGATCGCCGCGGATGATGTTCCACAGCTGCGGCAGCTCGTCCAGCCGCCGCGCCCGCAGCCAGGCGCCGGCGGGCGTGATCCGCGCCGCCTTGTCCCCGCCCGAGACGCCGGAATCATCTTCGGCCACGGTCATGGTGCGGAATTTCCACAGCATGAAGGGCCGGTCGATGCCCTTCATCCGTTCGGCCACATGAAAGATCGGCCGGCCCTGTTTCGCCCACAGCCAGAGCGCAAGCCCCAGGATCACCGGCCAGAGCAGCGCGACCAGCAGCAGGGCAAAGACCAGATCAAGCAGGCGTTTCTGGGGGGTCATCAGGAAATATAAGTCTCTAAACAAGCCAATTCACGCCACTCCGCCACCATTGTCCGGGGCAGGCTATCCCTTGGCGCAAACGAGGTGAACCTTTCCAGTGCCGATACGTCAAGCTGCACCCGGGCGATCGCGTCTTCCGGAGCCGGCCGCGGCGTCCACGCCAGCCCCGCCGCATCGAGCAGCGCCCCCATCTCGACCGAGCCGGGGGCGGCGACGTTCAGAACCGGCGGCAGATCGGAGGCGGCGGCAAGATCCTTCAGCACGCGCGCCAGCGTTGCGGGGCCGACATAGCTGCGCCGGGGGGTGCGGCCGTCGGCAAAACGGTCCAGCCGGAATCCCGGACGCCAGTCGCCCAGGATCGCATCGGCCCCGGCCACGTTGCCGATCCGCAGGCAGGTCACGGATACGCCCAGCTCGGCCCCCAGCGCGATGGCGCGATGCTCCATTTCGGCCTTGGCGCGCCCGTAGTCGGACAGCGGGGCAGGGGGGACGGTTTCGGCCAACAGACCCTGGCCGCCCCCATAGACCGCGGCCGAGGACGCCAACAGCACCCGCGCGCCCGCCGCCGCGCCGCCGCGCACCGCTGCCAGGCCCAGCCTCACGTTGTCGGCCATGGCCGCGCCCCGCGCGGCGCGCGTGGGTGTGACGCCGGCCAGACACAGGATCGTGTCGCAGCCCCGTGCCGCGCGCGCCACCGCATCGGGGTCGCGCGGGTCGAACACCGCCCAGTTGCCGTGCCGCGCGGCGCGGGCCTGCCAGAGCACATGATCCCCGGTTCGTGCCCCGCTTCGGAGCCATAACCGGCGCAGGATCGCGCCGATCCGACCTGTGGCCCCCAGGACCAGAATCCGTGGAAAATGCATTGCCCGCCCCATTTCGGTTGACCCGTTTCCCGCCGGGGGTATCTTGCGGCCGGAAAACGACAACGGCAACTCCCAGGGCAGGCCCTTCCGGCGAATGAGGATTCTTCTGCACATAGCGGTCGTGGCCGGACTGGTCCTGGGCACGCTTTCGGGCTGTTCCTCGGAACTGCCGGGCGGGGGGCCGAACAGCCGCCAGTTGTTGCGCGAAGCCACCCGGGCCGATGCCGATTTCGCCGCCTACAAGGTGACGCGCGCCTTTCTGCCCATCGTCGCGCGCTGGCCCGACACCGGCACCCAGCAGCGGCTGAGCTGGATTTCCCACAGCAGCGGCGCGCGCACCCAGATCATCCAGCCCGGCGATACGCTGAACATCCGCGTCTGGGACAGTTCGGAAAACTCGCTGCTGACCTCGCTGGATCAAAAGGAGATCGCGCTGCCCAACGTGAAGGTGGCCGCGAACGGGTCGATCTTCATGCCCTATGTGGGCAATATCAGCGTGGTCGGCCTGACCCCCGACCTGGCCCGCGAACAGCTGCAGGCCGCGCTCGAGGCGATCATCCCCTCGGCGCAGGTGCAGCTGAGCATGACCGAGGGGCGCAACAACTCGGTCGATCTGGTCAGCGGCGTGCCGCGCCCCGGCACCTATCCGATGCCGGACCGCAACTACACGGTGATGAGCCTGATCGCCGCCGGCGGCGGGATCAACCCGAACCTCAACAACCCGCAGATCCGCCTGATGCGGGGGGGGCGGCTCTACGGCACCTCGGTCGATCATCTGCTGGCCAACCCGCAGGCCGACACGCTTCTGCGGGGCGGGGACCGGGTCTTCGTCGAAGAGGACGAGCGCTATTTCCTGTCCTTCGGCGCCACCGGCACCGAGGCGATGCACATCTTCAACAAGGACGAGATGTCGGCGATGGACGCGGTGGCGGCGATGGGCGGCGTGAACGACAGCCGCGCCGACCCGCAGGGTCTGCTGGTGCTGCGGGAATACCCCGCCTCGGCCGTCCGGCCGGGCAACCAGGGGCCGCGCCAGCCGCGGGTGGTGTTCGCGCTGGACCTGACCTCGGCCGACGGGCTGTTCGCGGCACGCAATTTCAGGATCAACTCGGGCGACCTGATCCTGGCCACCGAAGCGCCGATCAACGACCTGCTCACGATCTCGCAGATCGTCGGCAATTTCTACGGGCTGGGAAACCGGATCGGGCTGGTGAACTGACCCCGGACCGCCGAGCGGGTCAGCCCGGCAGTTCGATCCGGGCCGAAGCCGGCACCAGGGAATTCATTCGCGCGATGTGCTCGGGCAGGCAGCGGGTGAGAAAGTCGTATTTCTCGACCACATGCGCCCGCGCCGCCGGCCCCAGATGGGCATAGGCACCGGGGTTGGCCAGCACGTCGATCACCTGATCCGCCAGCGCGTCCACGTCGAAGAAATCCACCAGCATCCCGGTTTCGCCATGGGTGATCGCCTCGCGCACGGGCGCGACATCGGTGGCGACGACGGTCGCGCCCATCGACATCGATTCCAGCAGCGACCAGGACAGCACGAAGGGCATGGTCAGATACAGGTGGCAGCGGCTGAGCTGAACCACCTGCACGAAGGACGAATAGGGCACCTGGCCCAGGAAATGCACCCGGTTCCAGTCCACGCTGTCGCCCAGCGTCTCGGTCAGCTCGCCCCGCAGGCCGCCGGGATGCTTGCTCTTGCGGCCATAGGAGACATCGTTGCCGCCGATCACGATCACCCGCGCATTGGGGCGCGCCGCCTGGATCTTTGGCAGAGCGTGCATGAAGATGTGAAAGCCGCGCGCATGTTCGAGATTGCGCGCCATGAAGGTGAACACCTCGTCGGCCCGCGTCAGCGGCCGGTCGAGCCGACCCAGTTTCAGCGAAACCTCCGGGTCGGGCTGCAGCAGATCGGTGCGGATCCCGTCATGGCAGACATAGAACCTGTCGTGAAAGCTCGCGGGGAAACGATCCCTTTGCCATTCGGTGGGCACATGGCCCAGATCGACGCTTTCGATGCTGGCAAAGGGCACCGCGTTGCGGGCGTGGTTGAGAAAGGGCGCGTGATCCGAAACCGGCTCGTCGGGATCGAACCCCACCAGGCCGCCCGTCATGCGGTAGAAATATTCGAAGAAGCCCAGCACCGGCACGTCCGGCCAGACCTGCTTCATGAACAGAAGCTCGCCCCAGCCGGTATGGCCGAGGATCAGGTCGGGCCGCCAGCCCTTTTCCCGGTCCAGCATCCGCGCCGCCATCGCTGCGCCAAAGCCCGTGCCGGTCGCCTCTTCCCAGACCTTCGAGAGCCCATAGGCATCCTTGGCGGGGCGGTGATGGGGCGTGTAGACGACCTTGGTCACGCCCTTGTATTCCGGCCCCTTCTTGCGCTGGGTGAGAAAGACGATCTCGTGTCCGCCCCGCGCGGCCAGCCACTGCACCAGTTCGCGATACTGGCCGGGCATGTTCTGGTGAACGAACAGGATCTTCATGGACATTCCTTCGTCATGGGGTGCGGTCAAAGACAAGCACGGGGCAGGGTCCGGATGCAATCGGCAGGACGCGCGGACGCGGGGGATCTCACTTCAGCAGCCCCGCGAGATAGGCGCCATAGCCGTTCTTGGCGAACATCTCGGCGCGGGCGGCCAGCTCTTCGGCGCTGATCCAGCCGTTTTCAAAGGCGATCTCCTCGGGGCAGCCGGTCTGCAGGCCCTGCCGGGTTTCCAGCGTGCGCACGAAATTGCCCGCATCCAGCAGGCTGCCATGGGTGCCGGTATCCAGCCAGGCATAGCCCCGCCCCATCTGCATCACGTTGAGCGCGCCCTCGGCCAGATACATCTCGAGCAGCGAGGTGATCTCGAGCTCGCCCCGCGCCGAGGGCGTCACCCGGCGGGCCCGTTCCGGCGCGGTGCCGTCGAGGAAATAGAGCCCGGTGACGGCAAAGTTCGACGGCGGCACGGCGGGTTTCTCGATGATGGTCTCCACCCGGCCCTCGGCATCGAAACCCACCACGCCATAGCGTTCGGGGTCGGCCACGTGATAGCCGAACACGGTGCCGCCAGCGGTCTGCGCGTCGGCCTGGGCCAGCAGCTTCGGCAGGCCGTGGCCGAAGAAGATGTTGTCGCCCAGCACCATCGCGCTGGGGGCGCCGTCCAGGAAATCCTCGGCCAGGACATAGGCCTGCGCCAGCCCGTCGGGACTGGGCTGTTCGACGTAAGTGAGCGACACGCCCCACTGGCTGCCATCGCCCAGGGTGCGGCGGAACTGGTCCTGGTCCTGCGGCGTGGTGATCACGCATATGTCGCGGATGCCCGCCAGCATCAGCACCGAAAGCGGGTAATAGACCATCGGCTTGTCATAGATCGGCAGAAGCTGCTTGGAGATGCCGATGGTGATCGGGTAAAGCCGCGTGCCCGATCCGCCCGCCAGGATGATGCCCTTGCGCCCGGTGCTGCTCTGTCTCATGTCCTCGCCTCTTCGATCTCGGTCAGGATGTCGCGCAGGCTTGCACGCCAATCGGGCCTTTTCAGGCCGAAAACGGCTTCGGTTCGTGAACAATCAAGGCGGGAATTCAGCGGGCGCCGGGCCGGGGTGGGGTAATCCGCGCTGGGAATGTCGGTGACCCGGCAGGCGATCCCGGCCTGGGCAAAGATCGCGCGGGCGAAATCGGCCCAGCTCACATCCGGGGCGCCCGCGAAGTGGTAGATGCCGCCTTTATCAGGCTCTACACGGAGGGTTTCGGCGATTTTCAGGCAGGCCGCGGCGATGTCGCGGGCCGGTGTCGGCCCGCCGATCTGGTCGGCGACGACGCGCAACTCGTCCCGTTCGCGCCCCAGCCGCAGCATGGTCTTCACGAAGTTGCTGCCATGGGCCGACACCACCCAGGAGGTGCGCAGCACCGCCCATGTCCCGCCCGCCGCGGCGACGGCCCGTTCGCCGGCCAGTTTCGACCGGCCATAGGCCCCCAGCGGGCCGGTCGGGTCGGTCGGGCGCCAAGGCGCGGTGCCGTTGCCGGCAAAGACGTAGTCGGTGGAGATGTGGACCAGAGGGATGCCGAGATCGGCGCAGGCCCCGGCCATGGCGCCGGGGGCGGCGCCGTTGATGGTGGTGGCGAGTTCCTCGTGATCCTCGGCCGCGTCCACGGCGGTCCAGGCGGCGGCGTTGATCACGGCCTGGGGCCGGATCGCGCGGATCGCGGCGGCGCAAGCCTGGGGATCGGCCAGATCCGCCGCCGCGCGGTCAAGGCAGGTCACGCCGCCCGCCCGCGCCAGTTCGCGGGCCACCTGTCCGGTGCGGCCGAAGACGAGAACGGTCATGGCGCGACACCCCCGGCCTGCCAGAAACAGGCTCTGTGCGGGGGAATTGATCGGGTTTCCTGCGGAAACCCGAGCCTCCGGCGGGGGTATTTGGGACCAGAAAGAAGCATGGGACCGTCACCCCCCCGTTCCGAGGCGCCGGCCGACGCCGTCGCGGGTCTGCAGAGCGCGCCACCAGGGTTCGTTGTCGAGATACCACTGCACCGTGCGGCGCAGCCCTTCCTCGACCGTCACGGAGGGGCGCCAGCCGAGTTCGGCGCGGATGCGGGAAGGGTCGATCGCATAGCGCGCATCATGGCCGGGGCGGTCGGCGACGAAGGTGATCTGTTCGGCATAAGGGCGCCCGTCCGCGCGGGGGCGCAGCTCGTCGAGGATGGCGCAGAGGGTTTGGACGAGTTCGAGATTGGTCCGTTCGTTCTCGCCGCCGATATTGTAGGACCGGCCTACCTGTCCCTTCTGCACCACCAGCAGCAGCGCCTCGGCATGGTCTTCGACATAGAGCCAGTCGCGCACGTTCGACCCGTCGCCGTAGATCGGCAGCGGCTTGCCCGCCAGCGCGTTGATGATGGTGACCGGGATCAGCTTTTCCGGAAAGTGGAAGGGGCCGTAATTGTTGGAGCAGTTGGTCAGCACCACCGGCAGCCCGTAGGTGTGATGCCAGGCCCGCACCAGGTGGTCGCTGGCGGCCTTGGAGGCGGAATAGGGCGAGCGCGGGTCGTAGGGGGTGTCTTCGGTGAACTGGCCGGTGGGGCCGAGGCTGCCATAGACCTCGTCGGTGGAGATGTGGTGAAAGCGGAACGTGTCGGGGCGGCCCTGCGCGGTCCAGTATTTGCGCGCCGCTTCCAGAAGCGTGTAGGTGCCGCCGATATTGGTGTCGATGAAGGTGCCCGGCCCGTCGATCGAGCGGTCCACATGGGATTCCGCGGCCAGGTGCATGATCGCGTCGGGCCGGTGTTCGGCGAACACCGCGTCCATCGCTGCGCGGTCGCGGATATCAGCCTCTACAAAGGCATAATCTGGGTGATCGGCCACCTCGGCCACGTTGTCCAGACAGGCCGCATAGGTCAGCGCGTCCACGTTCACCACCCGGTGCCCGTCGCGCACCGCCCGGCGCACCACGGCCGAGCCGATGAAGCCCGCGCCGCCCGTGACGATCAGTTTCATGCGGCTCATTCCTCCCACCTGAAGGGGCTGTCGAAGTCGGCCAGGCGCGGGGCGGCGGCGTCCTTGTCGCTGAGGATCGGATCGCCGGTCAGGCCCCAGTCGATGCCGATGTCGGGATCGTCCCAGCGCACCGCGCCGTCGCAGTCGGGGGCGTAGTAGTCGGTGCATTTGTAGCAGATCTCGGTATCCGGCTCGCGGGTGACGAAACCGTGCAGGAACCCCTTGGGGATCAGCAACTGCCGGCCGTTTTCCGCCGAGAGCTCGATGCCGAACCAGCGCCCGAAGGTCGGCGAGCCGCGGCGGATGTCCACCGCCACGTCGAAGAGCCGCCCCCGCCCGCAGCGCACCAGCTTGTCCTGGGCATGCGGCGGCGCCTGGTAGTGCAGCCCCCGCACCGTGTTCACCGCCCGCGAGAGCGAATGGTTGTCCTGCACGAAATCGAGGGTGATCCCGTGGTCGGCCAGCACCCGCCGGTTCCAGCTTTCGCTGAAAAAGCCGCGCGCGTCGCCAAAGCGTTTCGGCGTCAGGACCAGGACGCCCGGAAGGGGGGTTTCTTCAATCTGCATGGGCCTCAATGACGTCAAAAACCATTGCGTTTGCATAGCAAGCACGGGGGGGGATGTCATCCGCCGGAACGCGGGGCTCTTCTCTTTCCGGCGTGGGCCGCCTATCGTGCCCCTGTCGGTGCGCGCGCCGGACAGGTCGAGGTTTTTCGGTCATGCTTCATGGGTTTCGCATCCCGGTTTTTCTGGCACACCGCCGCGGCGCGCCGCGCGGGGTGGCACCGGACATGGCTGGCCGTGATCGGATGGACCGGCAGTCGGGATGACCCCGCCGTCCCGCACCGTTCCCGGCGGATCTGAGCCCCTTGCCGCCGGTTTCCTGCGCCGGGTGCGCATCGTGCTGCGATTTCTGTTTCCGACCCCGGCCGAGCGGGAATATGCCCGTCTGCTGCGCGGGCGGCCGGAATTCGATCGCGCCTTCTATCTGGCCTCGAACCCGCGTCTGCGGCGGCTGTTCCGCCTGGCGCCCGAACGTCACTATGTCCAGTTCGGCGAACCGGCCGGCCTGTGCCCCAATCCCGGCTTTTCACCGCGGGCCTATCTGTTTCACAACCCCGATGTCGCCGCGGCAGGTCATCCGCCGCTGCTGCACTATCTGCGGCAGGGGCGGGGCGAGGGACGCACCGTCATGCTGCGGACCGGCGGCGGGCCGCTGCCGGATCTGCCTGCGATCGCTCCGGCCGACCGGCCGGACCCGCCCGCCCCGGTGGCGGTGGTGCTGCATCTCTACTACCACGACATGTGGCCGGAATTCGCCGCGCTGCTGCGGGCACAGCGCTTTGCATACGACCTTTATGTGACGCTGACCGGCTCGCCGGAGGAAACCGCCCCCACGGCGGCGGCGATCCGGACCGCCTTTCCGCGCGCGCGGGTCTGGGCGATGCCGAATCGCGGGCGCGATATCCTGCCGTTCCTGCACCTGGCGCAGTCGGGGGTGCTGGCGCCCTATGCCGCGGTCTGCAAGCTGCACGGCAAGAAATCCCCCCATCGCGGAGATGGCGATGCCTGGCGGCAGCGTCTGGCGCGGGGGGTGCTGGGCGATCCCGATCGCACGCAGGCGCGGCTGGAGGCGTTTCTGGCCGACACCGCCTCGGCGCTGTGGGTGGCCGACGGTCAACTGGTCGAGGGCGATGCGTGGTGGGGCATCAATCGCCTCCGCGCCGAGGCGTTGCTGAACCGCGCCGGCCTGAGCACCGAGGGCCGGGTGCTGCGTTTCGCCGCAGGTTCGATCTACTGGATCAAGCCCACGCTGATCGCGCGGCTGGCGGCGCTGAACCTCAAGGCGGAGGATTTCGAACCCGAACAGGCGCTGGTGGACGGCACCACCGCGCATGCGATCGAACGCGCCCTGGGCGTGCTGGCGGATGCCGCGGGGCTGGGGCAGCTGGAAAGCCGCGATCTGGACCGGAAACCGCCGGCGCCCGGCGCCGGGAGGATCGAAATCGACGAACCCCGGCGTGTGACCGGGAAGAACGGGCAGGACGACACGGGCTGATGGCCAGGCTTTTTCTTCACATCGGAACCCACAAGACCGGAACCAGCTATCTTCAGCACCTGTTCCATCTGAACCGCGACCGGCTGGAACAGGCGGGGCTCCACTATCCCCGCATCGGCTCGGACAGCGCCCATCACGCCTTGGTCGAAGTGTGGTTCGAGATCCCGGACCTGCCGCCGGACCGTTTCCGGGAGGGCGGCCCGGACCGGCTGTGGGAAGATCTGGTGCAACGTCATGCCCGGGGACCGGGCACGGTGATCCTGTCCTCGGAAGCGTTCTCGCGCCAGGGGCGGGAACCCATCGATTATGCCGACCTTGCCCGGCGCCTGGCCCCTTTCGAAGAGGTGCGGGTGATCTGCACCCTGCGCCGGCAGGCCGAACTGGCCCAGTCGGTCTGGCTGGAAGTGGCCAGGAAGGGGCGGGCCCTGACGCTGCGCCCCTATCTGAACCGGGCCTGGACCGAGGGGTTGTGCCATGGCGTCAGCATCGATCACGAGCGGATCTATGATCGGCTGCTGGAAGGGTTCTCGCCGGACCGGATCCATCTGTTCGACTACGAGCATGTCCGCCGGGCCCGGGGCGGGCTGGCCCAGGCTCTTCTGGATCTGGCGGGGGCGGATCTGTCCGTTTCCGACCTGCGCCAGCCGCCGCCGGAAAGCGCCAACATCTCGCCCGACCCGCTGGGATTCTATCTGGCCAGCCGGATCGCCGGCAGCGCGCCGCCGCCCGCTGCGCTGGTGACGGCGGTGACCGATATCCTGCGCACCGATCCGCCCCGGCCGACATCCTTGCTGAGCCGCGCCGAATACGCCCGGTTCCACAGCGTGTATGCCCCGGTCAACGCCCGTCTCGTGGACCGGGTCCAGCCCTGGCAGCCCGGATTCACCTTGTCGGACACCGCTCCGTCCGGGAAACTCTTCTATCGCGACGATGTGACCGAATGGAAATGGCTGGAGATCGCGGCGCGGCTTTACGCCGATCCGCCGCGCGACGAGACAACGATCGCCGATCGCGCTCGGCGGATTCTGCGCAAGGGCTTCGGCAGATGATCCGGGCCGGGCGGACAGGCCCGCCGAAAGTCGCGGATTTGCATTGAATCCTTTCTGAATACCCCGCTTTCGCCGCGATCGCGACACCACCCGATCCGCTCCCGCATCCCACCCTTTCCGGCGACCGGGTGGGGGCCCGGGAGTGGGGCTTGGGAACATGGGGGGTCTGTCGAGGATCCAGACGGTCTGGGTGCGCGACCTGCCGGTGCTGAGCCAGGTGGCGCGCCTGGATGTGGTGCAGGGGGCGCAGGGCTCGACGCTCGTGGTGCAGGATCCGGCCACGGGCCAGTTGGCGCGTGCCGACCTGGGCGCGGCATTCGGCAGGGCGCCCGTGCCGCTTTCGTCCTTTCGGCTCGAGGCGACGGGCAATGCCGGCGGGATGGTCCCGCTGCGCATCGACGGTCAGGATCGCCAGATCGAAGCCGGCACGCTGGCGCGGCTGACGCAGGCCGGCGGCACCGCCAGCGCCTATCTCGATGGGGTGGCCTTTGCCGGCAACCTGGTGGTTCTGCATCACGCCACGCCGGGCGGAGACGCATTTCTGTTCGCAACCCGTCCCCATGGCAGCGGCATCGACGTCTTTCGCACGGGGTCCGGTCTGCCACAGCCGGTGCAGAGGGTGGAGCCCGTGGCCGGCTTCTGCCTGTCGGGGCTGTCCGCGCTGGACAGCGTCGAGATCGGGGGCCGCCGCTATCTGGTGGCGGCCTCGGCCACGGAAAACGGTCTGAGCAGTTTCGAGATCGGCGCGGATCCGGGACAGGTGCTGACCCCCCGTTCGGCGATCGGGGTCGCCCAGGGGCTGGCGATCGACCGGCCCACGGCCCTTGTCACGGCGGTGCTTGACGGTCGGGCGCATGTGATCGCGGGTGCCTTCGGCAGCGGGTCGCTGAACGTGTTCGAACTGACCGGAGAGGGCAGGCTGATCGCCACCGATCAGGTCAATGACAGCCTGCAGACGCGCTTTGACGGGGTTGCGGCGCTGGATGCGGTGACGGTGGGGGACGGGGTGCTGATCGCCGCGGGCGGCAATGACGGCGGGATATCCCTGTTCCAGCTGATCCCCGGCGGGCGGCTGATCCATCGCGAAACCCTGGTGGACGGCACCGCGACCGCCCTGGACGGGGTGCGCCAGCTGCGCTTTGTGCAGGACAATGGCCTGACCGAACTGTGGGCGTTGTCCTCCCGGGACGGCGGGCTGACCCGGCTGGCGCTTGACACCGGCGGGCTGGGGCCGGTCCTGCAGGGCGCCGCGGCCGGGGGGGATCTGCACGGCACGGGGGCGGCGGATATCCTGATCGACGGCCCCGGATCCGACCGCCTGTTCGGGGCGGCCGGCGCGGATGTCTTTGTCTTTTCGCCCGATGCGCAGGCCGATACGGTGGCCGATTTCAACCGGTTCGAGGACCGCATCGACCTGGGCGCCTTTGCCGGGGTGACCGGGCCCGGCGACATTGCGCTCGGCCCGATCACGGGCGGGGCGGTGCTGCGCTGGGGCGACGAGACGTTGACCCTGATGTCGCATGACGGCGCCCGCCTGGGGTGGAGCGACCTGTCTGACGCGGTGGACTTTGCCACCCAGCGGGTCGATCTGCCCGACCCGTTCACGCTGCGCGGGGATGATGGCGACAACCGGTTCGGATGGGCAGAGGGACCGGACACGATCGACGGCGGGGCCGGGTTCGACACCATGAGCTATGCCGATGCCCCACAAGGGGTGGTGGCCGATCTTGGCAACAGCCGGACCAACGGCCTTGCCGCTCTTGGCGATGTTCTGGTGGGCATCGAGGCCGTCGAAGGTTCGGCCTTTGCCGATCGGTTGCGGGGCGACGAGGGGGAAAACAGACTGAGCGGCCTGGGCGGCAACGACATGTTCGTGGCCACTCCCGGCCGCGACTGGTATTTCGGCGACGCGGGCTATGACACGGTCAGCTATGCCGGCGCC
>NZ_FNVD01000036.1 GCF_900108275.1 Jhaorihella thermophila | reverse complement strand
ACAAGGCTCAGACGCCATACACCGCCCCGTCATCACCCTCGGCCAAGGGCGGTGACGGGGGCAGATTAGCAAAGCCAAGATACAGAAGGGTCAGGAGGCTTTCGATCAGATCGATTGCCGCCAGGATCACCGCGTAGGGCAGGATGATCCGCAGGGTCTCGAAAGTCAGCGGCACTGCGGCACCATCGGCACGTGAAAGCGCGGCAGACCGCCCTGGATCGAGGCGAGATCGCCGACCAGAGGCACGTCCCGCCCGGCCCCGATCACCAGCGCGGCCGCCACTGCAATCCCGGCCAGCGGCGCCGGCACCAGACGGGTGATGCGCGGCATCACCCAGATCACCGCCATGGTCAACGCCACCAGCGCGATCATCATGACCGGCGGCGGGCCCGAGAGCCATTCGCCGCCGCCAATGCCGTGGCCACCGCCTTGACCGCTGCCGGGGACATTGAACTGGCCAAACTGGGCCAGGAAGATCACGATGGCCAGCCCGTTCACGAAGCTCAGCATCGCCGGGTGCGGCACCAGTCGAATGAACTTTCCCCGGCGCATGGCGCCGGCGAAGAGCTGCAACAGCCCCATCAGCACGACGGAGGCGAAGAGATATTCGACCCCGTCCTGCGTCACCAGCGACACCATCGCCACCGCCAGCGCCCCGGTCGCACCCGAGGTTGTGCCGGGCCGGTCGCCCGGAAGCGCCGTGATCGGCCCCACGAGTCAGGCCGCGCAAAGCCCCACCAACGGGTGGACCCCGGCGACGAAGGGAAGGCCATTGCCTCGGGCACCAGCGCCAAGGCCAAGGTCAGCCCCGACAGCAGTTCGACCCGCATCAGGGCGGGGCTGAGCCGGGTATCGGGCACCCAGCGGAGGTCGGGAATGGCAAGGCGATCGGAAATGCAGGCCGTGAGGGTTCGGCTCATCGGGGCTCCTGTCGGTGGTCCATCGGGTTTGTTGTTCGCGCGAATCCCCGTCATACGGGTCGATCGGCGCGGAGGCCGTGCCGGCTGCGGGATACCCGCCATGCGCCCAACAAGTGACGTGCAACACGCGCCGGGCGCCGACAGATACAACTGGGATATTGCAGTTGCGCCCCGGAACGCTACAGTCGCGCCCGGAACCGAAGGGGACAGACCATGGCACAGACGAAAATCGGCGTGATCGGCGGCTCGGGGCTTTACGAGATCGAGGGGCTGCAGGATGCGGTCTGGGTCAAGGTGGAGACGCCTTGGGGCGCACCGTCGGACGAGGTTCTGACCGGGCGGCTCGACGGGGTCGAAATGGTGTTTCTGCCCCGGCACGGGCGCGGGCATGTTCATTCGCCGACCGAAGTGCCCTATCGCGCCAATATCGACGCGCTCAAGCGGCTGGGCGTGACCGACGTGGTGAGCGTCAGCGCCTGCGGGTCGTTCCGCGAGGAGATGGCACCGGGCGATTTCGTGATCGTGGACCAGTTCATCGACCGCACCTTTGCCCGAGAGAAAAGCTTTTTCGGCACCGGCTGCGTCGCACATGTCAGCGTGGCACACCCCACCTGCCCGCGGCTGGGCGATGCCTGCGAGACGGCCGCGCGCGAGGCCGGGATCAACGTCCATCGCGGCGGCACCTATCTGGCGATGGAGGGGCCGCAGTTTTCCACGCTGGCTGAATCCAGGATGTATCGCGAGGCCTGGGGCGCCGACGTGATCGGCATGACCAACATGCCCGAGGCGAAACTGGCCCGCGAGGCCGAGCTGTGCTATGCCTCGGTGGCGATGGTGACCGATTACGACAGCTGGCACCCGCATCATGGCGAGGTGGATATCAGCGACATCATCGCGATCCTGATGGGCAATGCCGACAAGGGCCGGGCGATGGTGTCGCGGCTGCCCGCGCTGCTGGGAGCCGACCGCGCGCCCTGCCCACATGGCTGCGACCGGGCGCTGGATCATGCGATCCTGACCGCCCCGGAAAGGCGCGACCCCGACCTGGTGGCCAAGCTGGACGCCGTCGCGGGCCGCGTTCTGTAAGGCTGGGGAGCGGGCGCTGCCCGGCTGCCTGTTGCGCATGGTCCACCTACCGGGCCACAAGGCATCCCACCACGAACCTTGTCGGGGGCGGTGGTCGAAGCGCCGCCCGCGAGCGAAGCAGAACCGGCAGGCGATAGCCCGCGCGAGTGGCTGGCGGGACGCTGCCTTGTGACCTGGCCATCGGCGCGGTCGTGACACATTGCCGGTCGCCAGCGAAGCCGAAGATTGCACGGCCCGGTTCGGAAAGGCCTTCAGGAACACGGATCCGGCAACGTGTCGCCGGGCCGGGAACGATCAGAAACAAGGGTATGGAGACGCGCCTGGATAACGCGCCTTCAGTCCCCCTGCTTCTTTTGCCCTTCCTCTTCGCGCAGGACGGTCACGGCTTCGATCGTGTCGCCTTCGTAGCTGAATTCGATGATCTTGCCCTCGCTGACGTCCACCTTGCTCAGGTCGGCGCCCGGCTTGTACCAGCGCGGGCCGTCCGGCGTCATCACCCTGACCAGGATCTCCGCGACTTCGCCCTTTTCCTTCGCGCCCTCGGCGTGACCCGGAACGGTGTATGCCAGAACCAAAAGAGCCGCCGCGAGTGTCGTGATTGCGAGTTTCACCCTTGCTTCCTCCGATTTGATCCGTCGTCCCTGTTCATGATCCCGGCCCCCGATGCGATGCGCCGTCAACCAGATCGACCGCCCTTTGGCGCAGTTCCGCGATCTGACCGTCGGTGAGGCCCGGGTCGTGCGCCCGGCAGGTATCCGCGCCGTCCGATGGCGTCTTCAGGTCGGCAGTCAGCCACCACAGACAGGCTTCGTTCGGCTCCCGTTCGCCCAGATCCCCCCGCCAAAGCATTAGCGCCAGCTCTTCGGCCGCCGAAGCATGACCGGCAGCGGCCGAGCGGCGCATCAGGTCTGCCGCCTTCGCCCAGTCACGAGCCACGCCGCGCCCGTCGAAATGCATATGCGCAAGGCTGTGCATGGCCTGGGCATTGCCCGCCTCGGCCGCCCTTTCATACCATTCGGCCGCCGCTGCAAGATCCTGCGGGCCGCCGATGCCCTGTTCCAGCATCTGTGCATAGTCGTTCATCGCGCCCACATGACCGCCCCTTGCCGCCGGCCCGGCCCAGCGGCGGGCGACGAGATCGTCCTGCGGCACCCCGTCGCCGATCCGGCAGGCCCGCGCCATCCGCGCCATGCCCTCGGGCGTGGACAGGTCGGGCTTGTCCGTCATGCTTTCGACGATGACGGCATCGGACGATTTCTCGTCAAGGTTTTCGCCCCACCATCCGCAGGCCACGGCTTGCGCCGGCATTGCCGCCGCAAAAGCCACGATGAAGGGGAGCGGGCGTTTCATCAGTCGACCTCCCGCGCCTCTGCCGCAAAGGCTTCGATGTCATCCGCGACGAAATCCGCCACGGCCTGCGCAAAGGCCGCATAGAACGGCGCCTCGGCCCGCATGGCGACGCGCAGCGCGAAGATCCCCGCCCAGCGGCCCAGGTGCCGGTCGAGGAAATCGCGCTGAACGTCATGCGCCTTGCGCGCGGTTTCCTCGTCCCCGGCCTCCCAAGCCTCGGCCTCGCGTCGGGCGAGGTCGGCCATGAACTCCAGTTCGACTGCAATGTGATCGGCCATCTCGCCGCGTTCGGGCGGGACGCGATACCCGACATTGGCAAGGAACCGTTCAACCTCTTCGGTCTTGCGGCCGTGAAGCTCATCCTCGTGGGCCAGCATCAGCCCCTCGCAAGGCATGATCTTGCCCTCGGGGTGATGGAAGATGTTGGTGAAGTCCACCGCGAGCGCGTCGCGCAGAACATCAACGTCGTCATCGCGGAACGCTTCGCCGGGGTCGATGCCCGCCGCCGCGAGGGCGGCGAGCATCTCGGGGCTGCGCAGCCCCTCGATCTGCCCGGCATCAAGCGGACGGCGAAAGACCGCAGCCAGGAGCGCGTACATCTGCGACCGGGCCCCCGCCGCCTGTGCCGATGCCGAAAGGGTCATGCGCTGGCCACCTTCTCGACGGTGACGACCGTGTCGTTCCACCGCTGTTCCCCACCGATCGGATCGGGCTTGTTCGGGATCAGCCAGTTGGGGTGCGCGCCATGGTCGTCGTTCCACCAGATCCGGTGCGCGTCGCGGTCCTCGAGGTCACCCCGGATGTCTTCCGGCGTGGCATTGCCCGAGGCATAGCGCCCATATTTCCAGTGACCGCAGTGGTTCGAGATGGCGATCACACCCGGCACCACGCCCGGCGTCACCCGCGCCTTGGTGGTGATTTCACCGACTTCGGATTTCACCTTGATCAGGTCGCCATTCGCGATGCCGCGTCTGGCCGCGGTCTCGGGGTTAATCCAGGCCGGGTTGGTGTGGTAGATCTCGGTCAACCACTTGCAGTTCTGGGTACGCGAATGCGACTGGACGTTGACCTTGTAGGTGGTCAAGATCAACTCGTCCTCGCCCATCTTCTGGTGCTCGGGGTTCGGATAATAGCTGGGCAGCGGGTTGAAGCCCTTCTCTTCCATCAGTTCGGAATAGAGTTCCATGAACCCGGTCTTGTTCACCTTGTCGGGCGGGAAGCCACGATACACCGCGCCGCCGATCTGCTGACCGACATAGCCCGTGTAGGCCTTCTTGGTGTGCATGTAGCCCTTTTCCATCGCCTCTTCGCGGCTCTTGGCCCTGGACTTCTTCCAGTTCCAGTAGACGCCGAGCCATTCGTCAAAGATGACGTCCTCGGCCGCGAAGGCGGACGGCGGGATCGTACGCATGTAGGAGAAACAGGCCGCCTTGGTCTCGGGGTTGTGATAGACCCCGTGCTCCTTCATGTATTCGAACCCGCCGGCCTCCTTCACCTCGGGGGTCATCTCGCAGGAAAGGCGTACGAACTCTTCCTTGGTCTTGAAGCCCAGCGGCATGCCCATGCGTTCGGCCAGGTCGCAGGCCACATCGCCGAAATCGCGGGTTTCGCCCATCGGCGGCACGATCGGCTGCCGGATGTAGTATTCCGGCCGTTGATCGGGCGACACCATGTCCTCCCAGTCCCAGCGCTCCAGATAGGTGGCTTAGGGCAGGATGATGTCGGCCAGGTGCGAAGATTCGTCGTAGAACGGGGACACCGCCACCGTGAACGGCAGGATGCTCTCGTCCTTGAGGATTTCCTCGTTCGCCTTGCAGTCGCCGTTGGAATACACGGGCTGATACTTCATCCACATGTAGACCTCGGGTCGGCCATAGGAGCCATCCCGGATCAATTCGAAAGTAAGCTGGCTGACATGGTGGTTCGGGAAGGCCACCTGACCGGGGAACCCGTCCAGAACGCCCAGCTTGCGCGCCTTAGGCTTTTCCTTCGGGCCCTTGGGATACTTCCAGTGCGGTCCGACCGCCTTGAGCCGCCCGCCGGGCGCGTCGACGTTGCCGGTGATCGAGGACAGCATCATCAGCGCCCGTTCCGTTTCCACGCCATAGGCATGGGTCACCGCGCCGCGATAGCTGATGATCGCCGCCGGATGCTTGATCGCAAGCTCGCGGGCGATCTCCACGATTTTCTGCGCCGGCACGCCGCTGATGCCTTCGGCCCATTTCGGGGTGTAGTCCTTCAGGTGCTCTTTCAGCGCGGCGATCTTTTCGTCCGTGCTGGCGTTCACGTCCTTGGTCACGCGGCAGAAGCGCAGGAAGTTGCGCCCCTCGATGGGAATGATGTCTTCGGACATGATCACGTTGCACATGGCCAGGATCACGGCGATGTCGGTGCCGGGCTTGATCGGCACCCATTCCCACGACTTGGCCGCGGTGTTGGACAGCCGCACGTCAAAGGTCACCATGCGCAGGTTGCGTTCGACCACGGCCCGCGTCAGCCGGTGCGCCACGGGGTTGTGGTTGGTGTGTGCCTCGTAGACGTTCGAGCCGAAGTTGAGGATGAACTGGGTGTTGTCGAAATCCCAGTTGTCAT
The DNA here is from genome assembly GCF_900108275.1 of Jhaorihella thermophila. Lineage (GTDB taxonomy): Bacteria > Pseudomonadota > Alphaproteobacteria > Rhodobacterales > Rhodobacteraceae > Jhaorihella > Jhaorihella thermophila. The sequence continues at coordinate 3,736 of NZ_FNVD01000036.1, read as the reverse complement.
AGTGACCACCCCAGGTCAGCTCCTGCGCCACCCATTTCGACCCTTCGCAGATCGCCGTGTGGTTGCCGATCGTCCCGGTGCCGTAGGTGGCGAGGAACACGCTCTTGACCATCTTGGAAGTCGAGGACTTCATCCGGCCATAGTGGAACATGAACTTCTCGGGCGTGCCCTCGTCGCGCAGCTTCTTGAGCCGTGCGGCGATCTCGTCCAGCGCCTCGTCCCAGCTGATCCGCTTCCACTTGCCTTCGCCGCGCTTGCCGACGCGCCGCAGCGGATAGAGGATCCGGTCGGGATCGTAGACGTGGTTCACGCCCGCCTGCGCCTTGGCCCACAGCGTGCCCTCGGTGCGGATCGAGTTGTATTGCGGCGAGATCTTTTCGAGCTTGCCATTCTCGACATAGCCCACGATCGGGCAGCGGGTGACGCATTGGTAGCAGGCCGAAGGCACCGCCTTGCGCTCTTCGTAGGTGATCGGCGAAAAGTCCTTGCCGCCATGCAGCAGCGGGCCTTCAAAAGCGGGCCTTCAAACACCGGCGCGTTCACCAGGTGCTTGTCGATGCCGTTGACCTTCCAGTTCAGTCCGGGCACCTGCCGCGCACTTGCCGTGCCTGCGACCAGGCCAAGCGCGGACGCCGTCGCCCCGAGTTTCAGGAATTCGCGTCTGTTTTTCATGGTTCTGTCCTCACACTCCGACCGGACCGGTGATCTGGCCGGCAACCACCACGACATAGCGCAGCAGGAAACCGCCAACGATCACGAGGATCGCGAGCACCATTTCCGTGTATCGGGAGACCTCGTATTTCTTCTTGTAGATGACGCTGGGCGCGACGTGATACAGCTCCACCAGCCCCGGGATCGCCAGGCCGATCAGCACCACGCCACCCCAGAACAGACCGGCCAGCGGACCGCCGGGCAGGATCGTGTCGATGGCATAGCGCACGTCGCCCACGGTCAGATAGGCGAACATCACGAACAGGAACACGGCCAGGATTTCAAAGGCGATCATGGTCACGTCGGCACTGGCCAGCACATAGCCCGACTTGTGCACGACTTCGCGTTGCTCTTCGCTCAGACCGCCACGGGTGATGAACGACCGGGCAAAGATGATCAGCGCGGTGCCGGTCGAAAGCGCGGAAATCAGGAACAGGAAGGCCAGCATGGGCGAATTCCAGAACGGCCGCGACGGCATCGACCCCAGCAGAACGCCGGTATAGACGGCCACGCCGATCCCCAGCGGAATGTTGATCCACGCCAGCCACACCCGCCATTTCAGCCGGTCGCCGAACAGCATCGGAAGAAACGGCAGATAGGTGTAGGCATACATCAGGCTGGTGACGATGAAGGCCACCAGCAGCCACGACCCCACCGACATCGGCGACAGGTTGGCCATCAGGAAGAGGTTTATGAAGCGGAAATAGTGTCCCGCCTGCCACGACCCCAGTTCGAACACGATCGCGGCGACGCCGACGATCACAGGGATCGGACCCAGAAGCGCGCCATAGCGGGCGATTTCATGGTGCACACCGCGCGGGCCGCCGCCACCGCGAAGCATCATCGACGCGCCGACGACCGTCGCGCCCGCACCCATGCCTGCCAGAAAGAGATAGAGGATGACAGGCAGTCCCCAATAGAGTTCGTGTTCCATGGTTACCTCCGCTCAAGATGCCGGCGGTTGGTCTTGACATCGACATACATGCCGTCCGGGCGCGGATCCTTTTCGTCCGTATGGTCGGCGCCGATGTAGTAGACGTTGGGTCCGGTGCCCTTTTCGGGGCGCAGAACCGTCACCGGGTTCTCGGCGATGAGTTTCGACACTTCGCTTTCGGGATCGTTCAGATCGCCGAAAATGCGCGCCCGCGACGGGCAGGCCTCGACACAGGCCGGTTGCAGCCCCTGGCTGACACGGTGAATGCAGAAATCGCACTTGTCGGCGGTTCCGGTGTCCTCGTTGACGAAACGCATGTCACAGGGGCAGGCCTGCACGCAGTATTTTCAGCCGATGCAAATGTTCCTGTCGATGACGACGATGCCGTCCTCGTCGCGCTTCCATGTTGCGCCGGTCGGACAAACCGAAACGCAGGCCGGTTCGTCGCAGTGGTTGCACAGCCGTGGCAGGAAGCTGCGAGAGACGTTGGGGTAATTCCCCTTCTCGATCTCTTCGACCCAGGACCGGTTCTCGCCCAGCGGCACCTTGTATTCCGCCTTGCAGGCCACGGTGCAGGCGTGAACGCCGTAGCAGCGCCGCGCGTCGATCACCATCACATATTTCTTTTTCGCCTTCGACTCCACGGCCGAATTGGCATCGCCGCCGGCCAGCGTTCCCGCCGCGGCGGCCCCAGCCGCCCCCGTGCCAAGGAACGCACGCCGGCTGATGCCTGGTTTGTCGGGATAGTCCTTCACGGCTCCCTCCTCTGGTCGCCAGATGACGGGATGCCGTTCGTTGAAGCACGCGGCCGGTTTCGACACACGCGGGCCTTTGCTGGTCGCGGCACCGAGCGAGCGGCATCACGCGTTCGTGAATAGCACCTTCGCCGTGCGTGACGTCGATCTGGATCAACGACAGATCACTTTCGCAACCGCGAAGTAGAGCCTGCTGCATCGCGGAAACACATTGATTGACATAGACCAAATTTTTCTGCGCCGCAGCGAAAACCCGAGTGAAACTGGGGGCCTCGTGACCACGCCCAACCGAATCGCCCGTCTCTTCGTTTTCCTTGCCGGTGTCGTTCTGGGCTCGTCCGTCCGCGCCGATCTGCCCGGCCCGCTGGTCGATACCGCGTGGCTCGCCAGCCACCGGGATGCGGTCGCGGTGGTCGATGTGCGCTACAATTCCGAGGCGTTCATGGAGCTCGGCCACATCCCCGGCGCGGTGTTCATCGACTGGCACGACATTCGCGCGACCCGGATCGAGGACGGAGTGGAACTGGTCGGCATGTTGCCGGGCCCCGAAGATTTTGCCCAGTTGATGCGCCGGGCTGGGATAAGCGACGGCACGCAGGTGGTGATCGTCAACGGCGGTCGCAATTCCGCGCAGGTAACCGCCGCCGCGCGGCTTTACTGGCAGCTGAAATACTACGGGCACGATGCGGTGGCGCTGCTGGACGGCGGCAAGGCGGCGTGGAAACAGGCGGGCCTGCCGATCAGCCACGACGCCCCTGTTGCCCCGCCTCCCGGCACCTTTGCCATCGGCGACGGGCGGCCCGAGTTCCTGGCGACACTGGCGGACGTGGACACGGCTCTCGATACCGGATCGGCCGCGCTGTACGATGCCCGTGAATTCGGTCCCTATTTCGGCCTGTACCATTCAGCGACGGTCACGACGGGCGGCCACATTCCCGGCGCGGGTTTCGCCCCCAGCGATGCCTTTCTGACCCCCGGTCCGGTCAAGCGTTTCCTGGACGACACCACGCTGCGCCGAGCCATGACGGGACTGGGCGCCGACGGGCCGGCCATTGTCTATTGCAACTGCAACACGGGCCATTTCGCCGCAGGCACTTGGTTTGCCCTTCACGAATTGGCAGGCAACAGTCAAGTCAGCCTATATGACGGGTCGATGAACGAATGGACCCGCAGGGGTCGCCCGGTCGTGGCGTTCTCGATGGAATAGGACAGGTCCGGAGACCGCGGCAAAGGAGATCAGGCATGAACGCCTTCGAACGCTACCTGACCCTCTGGGTTGCGCTGTGCATCGTGGCGGGGATCGTGCTGGGGCAGATGTTTCCCGGCTTCTTCCACG
>NZ_FNVD01000013.1 GCF_900108275.1 Jhaorihella thermophila | reverse complement strand
CCGCAAGCGCCCCCATTCCGCCCTTGGCGGCAAACCCCCAGCCGTGGTCTACTGGCTGAGAAAAGACGAAACCCAACCCGGTCAGCAGGAGCAAAGAGTAGCTTAAATCACGCCGGAAACTGTCCAGACATTGGGGAGTAGCTCATGGGCGCGGTAAGCTCAAAAGCATAAGCTTTTCAGCGACGTGCGGTTTTTGGGATAAAGTATCTGGTGCCCAGGAGAGGACTCGAACCTCCACGTCCATACGGACACTAGCACCTGAAGCTAGCGCGTCTACCAATTCCGCCACCTGGGCAGGTGTCGTGAGAAGGGCGTTTAATGCGAGTTTCGAGGGGTGTCAAACGCATTTCTATTTTTTTTCGAACTTTTTCCTGCGTTCAGGGGGTGATGCTGAATTAATGTAGTGAAAATAGGTGCTTAAGTTATGTTCGTGCGCGGAGGTTCGGCGGTTTCGATGGCCGAATCCCGGCGTTTCCGTGCGCGATGGCGATCAATGGGCGACAATGGAGATTCGCGGCGCTTCGATCTTTGGCCGGATAGCAGTGGGCAGATGCCTCGCGTCGGAGAGCTATGCCTGAAAATTGGTGACGGCGTGATCAGGCAGCGGTTCGAAGTTGCTTGCCCCCCCTCCTTGAAGACGATCCCCTGGACGAGTTCGGGCGAGCGGTTTGCACCGTCGAGCTTTCGCCGTCTGGTCTGTGCCGACATTATCAGTTTGAAGGCCATGGCCAGCCCGGTCTTGCGGCTCAGGCAGCCCTTGGTGCGCATTTTGCAATGCCTGACGGTGGCGAAGGTGCTCTCGATGGGGTTGCTCGTTCTGATATGCTTCCGTTGCTCGGCGGGGAAATCGTAGAATGCGAGCAGGACGTCCCGGTCCTTGACCAGCTTGGCCGCCGCCTTGTCGTATTTCACCCCGTAGGTCTCGACGAAGCAATCGAAGGCCGCTTCCGCCTCCGCCCTCGTTTCAGCCTGCCAGATGTCGTGCAGGCGGCCCTTGGCCCTGGGCTGCACGGATTTCGGCATCGCGTTCAGCACGTTCCCGGTATTGTGGACCCGACAACGCTGTTCACGCGCGCCGCCGAACACCTCCCGCAAAACAGACCGGAACCCCAAGGCGCCATCGCCGGTGGCAAGATCGGGCGCATGGACCATGCCCCGCCGCTTGAGGTCGAGCGGCAATTCGCGCCGGCTTCGGGTGCTCTCCCGGTAGCCGCCGGCGAGGCCCGGAACCTCCTTGCGGCCCCATCCATCCGCGCCGATCGGCACCAGAACGCATTGTTTTCCCTCGGCCATGCGCGGCCGGAAGCAGACGCCGTCGGCCCAGACATGAACAAACCGCCGGGCCCCGAGATCGCGGCGTTGCCAGCGTTCGCAATCCGTCCACCATTCTGCTTTCAGCCGCGAGATGGTGGTTGATGACAACCCTGCCGCATTCGGGCCCGGCAGCGCCGCAAGGGCCTCTTGAGAATCGCCGCTGGAAATGCCCTTGAGATAAAGCCACGGCAGCAGTTCCTCGATCGACTTCGCTTTTCGCAGATAGGGCGGCAGGATCGAGGACGTGAACCGAACCTTCTCGCCCGGCGGCTCGGTCGCGAACCCTGGGCACCTTCACCGGCACCGGGCCGATCCCGGTCATCACCTCGCGCTCCGGCAGATAGCCATGGCGCACAAGGCGCGAGCGGCCATCTTCGGTCTTGTCGTCGGTATGGGCGGCGAGCAGAGCGGCCAACTCCGCTTCCACGGCCTGCGCGATCAGGCGGCGCGCGCCGGAGCGCAGGATCTCCGTCAACGGGTCACGCGAAAATCCCGATGGATCAGGCAACGGCGTGATGGTAGGCTTCGTCGTGTGGCATATCCCTTTCTCACCAGAGAATTGACGGCGCGTGAACACCGCCATGATATGCCGCCCCTCAGGGGCCATTTCCAACTTTCGGCTATTTCTCGGCGTCGGATGCGCAACGCCGTTTCCAAGGCGCGGCGGCGGACCGGGTTGCGGCGTCGTGTCAATTCGGTCGGCCGCGGAATATTGTGCCGGCGCCGACATCTGACCGTTGCCACAGCGGAAATCTCCGGGTCATATGGCCAGAAGGGGCGCGCGGAGAAACACCGCACGCCGAGAAGACCGAGATTTTTGGGAGGAGGAGACCGACGATGAAAACAAGGAACCTGTTGCTGGCGGCCTGCGCCGCGGCGCTGATCGCGGGCTCGGCCGCGGCCGAGGCGGTGAAGGTGGGGATGATCACTACGCTGTCGGGGGGCGGCGCCAGCCTTGGCGTGGCGATCCGTGACGGCTTCATGCTGGCGGTCAAGCAGGCTGGGGCAAAGGATCTGGAGGTTATCGTCGAGGACGACCAGCGCAAGCCCGACATCGCGGTGCAGCTGGCCGACCGGATGATCCAGTCGGACAAGGTGGACATCCTGACCGGCATCGTCTGGTCGAACCTTGCCATGGCCGTGGTGCCCGCCGCGACCGCGCAGGGCAAGTTCTACATCTCGCCCAATGCCGGTCCCTCGGCGCTGGCAGGGAAGGGCTGCCACAAGAACTATTTCAACGCCGCCTGGCAGAACGACAACCTGCACGAGGCCGCCGGCGCCTATGCCAACCAAGCCGGCTACAAGAAGAGCTTCATCATGGCGCCGAACTACCCCGCCGGAGTGGATGCGCTGAACGGCTACAAGCGGTTCTACAAGGGCGAACTGGCTGGCGAGGTCTTTACCAAGCTGGGGCAGAAGGACTATGCCAGCGAGATCGCGCAGATCCGCGCCTCGGGGGCGGACAGCGTGTTCTTCTTCCTGCCCGGCGGCATGGGGATCGCGTTCCTCAAGCAATATGCGCAAAGCGGCGTGGACATTCCGCTGATCGGGCCGGCTTTCAGCTTTGACCAGGACATTCTGCAGGCGGTGGGCGACGCCGCACTTGGCGTGCGCAACACCAGCCAGTGGAACAAGGATCTGGACAACCCGGCCAACAAGGCCTTTGTCGAGGCCTTCGTGGCCGAATACGGCCGGCTGCCGTCGCTTTATGCCAGCCAGGGCTATGACACGGCGAACCTGATCCTTTCGGCGATGGCGAAGGCCGACGTGAAGGATGCCGATGCCTTCCGCGCGGCGCTGGAAGCGGCCGATTTCGACTCGGTCCGCGGCGCGTTCAAGTTCGGGCCGAACCATCACCCGATCCAGAACATCTATGTCCGTGAAGTGATCAAGGAAGGCGACGTCTATACCAACAAGACGATCGGCGTGGCGCTGGAAAACCACGCCGACGCCTACGCCAAAGACTGCAAGATGTAATGAACCGGGGCGGGGCGTGCGCAGTGCGCTCCGCCGTCAAGGGCAGGCGGGCGCATGTCGCTTACACTTCTTGTCGAGCAGATCCTGAACGGGATGCAGTTCGGGGTCACGCTGTTTCTGACGGCGTCCGGGCTGACGCTCGTATTCGGCGTGATGGGGCTCATCAACTTGGCGCACGGGTCGCTGTTCATGGTGGGCGCCTTTGCCGCCGCCGCGACCGCCGCGGCGACGGGCAGCTTTCTGCTGGCACTGGCCGCCAGCATCGCGGCCGCCGCCGCCGCAGGCGCGATCATCGAGGTCGGGGTGATCCGCAGGCTTTACGCCCGCGACCATCTGGATCAGGTGCTGGCGACCTTTGCGCTGATCCTGATCTTTTCCGAAGGCACCCGGTGGCTGTTCGGCTCCTTCCCGCTCTATCTGAGCATCCCCGACGCGCTGGCCGGGCCGGTCACGCTGCCCGGGGGGATCCGGTATCCGCTCTATCGGCTCATGACCATCGGGGTGGGCCTCGTGATCGCGCTTGGCCTCTATCTTCTGATCACCCGCACCCGGCTGGGCATCCGCATTCGCGCGGGCGAGGCCGACCGCGAAATCGTCGCGGCGCTGGGGGTGGACATCTCGCGGCTCTATACCGTGGTCTTTGCGCTGGGCGCGGCGCTGGCGGGGCTGGCCGGGGCGCTGGTGGGGGCGATCCAGTCGGTGCAGGTCGGCATGGGAGAGCCGGTGCTGATCCTGGCCTTCGTGGTGATCGTGATCGGCGGGATCGGCTCGATCCGCGGCTCGCTGGTGGGCGCGATCCTCGTGGGGCTGACCGACACGCTGGGGCGGTTCCTGCTGCCGGGATTCTTCCGGCTGTTCATGGACAATTCGGCGGCGACCTCGGTTGGGTCTGCGCTGGCCTCGATGCTGATCTACGTGCTGATGGCGACGATCCTGATCTGGCGGCCCACGGGCCTTTACGGGGCGCGGGCATGAGCCGGGAAGCGGTCCTGAACCTGATCCTCGCCGCCGGGTTCCTGGTCTTCCCGCTGTGGGCGTGGATGGCCGAGGAGCCGTTTCTCATCACGCTGGCCACCCGCGCGGCGATCTTCGCCATTGCCGGGGTGGGGCTCAACATCGCGTTGGGCTATGGCGGGCTGGTCAGCCTCGGCCATGCCGCGTTTTTCGGCATCGGCGGTTACGCGATGGGGATTCTCGCCAGTCACGCGCAGACTTACACGCCGCTGCTCGAGTGGCCGTTCCTGGTCGAGGGCACGAAATCCATGCCGGTGATCTGGATCGTGGCGATGCTGGCCTCGGCGCTGGCGGCGCTGGCGATCGGGGCGCTCAGCCTGCGCACCTCGGGCGCCTATTTCATCATGATCACGCTCGCCTTTGCGCAGATGCTTTACTATTTCGCGATCTCCTGGCCGGCCTATGGCGGCGAGGACGGGCTGCCGATCTATGTGCGCAACGGCTTTCCAGGGCTGAACACGCTGGATCCGATCCAGTTCTTTGCGCTGGTCTATGCCCTGATGCTGGCCACCATCGCGGTCGCGGCGCTGGTTCGGCGGGCACCCTTCGGGCTGGCGCTGAATGCCGCGCGGCAGGCGCCGGAACGGGTCCGGGCGGTGGGGATCTCACCCTACCGGCTGCGGCTGGCGGCCTTTGCGATCTCGGGCACGATCACGGGGCTGGCCGGGGCGCTCTTTGCCGATCTCAACCGCTTCGTCAGCCCCGCCATGTTCAGCTGGCAGACCTCGGGCGAGATCATGGTGTTCGTGATCCTTGGCGGCACGGCGCGGCTCTTTGGCCCCGTGGCGGGGGCGGCGCTGTTCATCGCGCTGGAACATCTTCTGGGGGGCGTGTCGGACTATTGGCACGTCTTTCTGGGCGCGCTTCTGCTGCTGGTGGTGCTCTTTGGCCGCAACGGAGTGGTCGGCATCCTTGCCGGACAGGAGGCGCGCCGTGGCTGAGCCGGTTCTCGCCGTCGAAGGGGTCTGCAAGAGCTTCGGCATGGTCCGGGCCTCGGACAACGTGACGCTGGACCTGCGGCCGGGCGAGATCCACGCGCTGATCGGGCCGAACGGGGCGGGGAAATCCACGCTGATCGAACAGATCTGCGGCGGGCTGGAACCGGATGCGGGGCGGATCACCTTTCTTGGCCGCGACGTGACCGGGCTGGGCACGGTGCAGCGGGCGCGGATGGGGCTGGCGCGGACCTTCCAGATTTCGGCGCTGGCGATGGAGGACACCGTGATCGAGAACGTCCTGCTGGGCGCGGTGGGCGCGGCCGGCGGGGCGTTCCGGTTCCTGCGTTCTGCGCTGCGGGACCGCGCCTTTCGTGCCCGTGCCGAGGCGGCGCTGGAACAGGTCGGCCTGGCGGAGGAACGCTGGATGCGCGCGGGCGATCTGAGCCATGGCCAGCGCCGCGCGCTCGAGGTCGCGGTGGCGCTCACGCTGTCGCCGCGCGCCTTTTTGATGGACGAACCCATGGCCGGGCTGGGGGCGAGTGGATCGCAGCGCATGACCGGATTGCTGCGCGAACTGAAGGCGCAGGCGCCGATCCTGCTGATCGAACACGACATGGACGCCGTGTTCTCGCTGGCCGACCGGGTCAGCGTGCTGGTGCAGGGCCGGGTGATCTTTACCGGCAGCGTGGCAGAGATCCGCGCCCACCCCGAGGTGCGCCGCGCCTATCTGGGAGAGGACGCATGACGCTGCTGCGGCTTGTCGATGTGTCGGCCTTTTACGGGCGGGCGCAGGCGCTGTTCAAGGTCAGCCTCGAGGTCGAAGAGGGGCAGGTGGTGGCGCTGATGGGCCGCAACGGGATGGGCAAGTCCACCACGATCAAGACGATCTGCCGGATGCTGCCGGTGGCGGGGGGCGAGATACTGTTCGACGGCCACGACCTGCGGCCGCTGCCCAGCCACCGCGCGGCACGGCTGGGGATCGGGCTGGTGCCCGAGGGGCGGCGCTGTTTTCCCAACCTCACCGTCGAAGAAAACCTGATCGCCACCGCCCGGCCCGGCTTCTGGGATCTGGCGACCGTGGCCGAGCTGTTCCCCCGGCTGGCCGAGCGGCGCGGACAGCTTGCGGCGTCGCTGTCGGGCGGCGAACAGCAGATGCTGGTGATCGGGCGGGCGCTGATGACCAACCCCCGGCTGCTGGTGCTGGACGAGGCGACCGAGGGGCTCGCCCCCATCGTGCGGCAGGAAATCTGGGCGGCGATCGAGCGGTTGAAGCGCGAGGCGGGGCTGTCGATCCTGATCGTGGACAAGTCGCTGAAGGAACTGGGCCGGATTGCCGACCGGGCCGTGATCCTGCAGCGGGGCGAAACCGTCTGGTCAGGGCCGATGGCGGATCTGTCCCCCGAGATCGCCCATTCATGGCTGGGGGTCTGAGCGGCGGCGGTCCGGCAACGGGTCGCTGGCTGACCTGCTTTTGTCGAAAAGGGCGGGCGCGGGCGGGGCGGGCGTTGATAGTCATGGAGCAAGCTGGTTTCATCGCGCCGATGCGGCGGGGAGTGTAGCATGCGATTTTCGGGATTGAGGGTTCTGTGGGAGGGGCTGACCGGCAACCGCGGGTGGGAGCCGCACTGGCGCGACCCCGCGCCGAAGTCCGAATATGACGTGGTCATCATCGGCGGCGGCGGGCATGGGCTCTCCACCGCCTATTACCTGGCGCGCGAGCATGGGATCACCAATGTCGCGGTGCTGGAAAAGGGTTACCTTGGCGGCGGCAATGTCGGGCGCAACACGACCATCGTGCGGGCCAATTACGGGCTGCCGGGCAATTCGGAATTCTACAGCCATTCGCTCAAGCTCTGGGAAGGGCTGGAGCAGGAACTGAACTACAACGTGATGATGTCGCAGCGGGGCGTTCTGAACTTGTTCCATTCGGACGGGCAGCGCGACGCCTTTGCCCGGCGCGGCAACGCGATGGTGAATCAGGGCGACGACGCGATCCTGCTGGATCGCGAGGGCGTGCGCCGGCTGGTGCCCTATCTCGATTTCGACAACGCGCGGTTTCCGGTCCATGGCGGGCTGTTCCATCCCCGCGGCGGCACGGCGCGCCACGACGCGGTGGCCTGGGGCTATGCGCGCGGCGCGGACCGGCGGGGCGTGGATCTGATCCAGAACTGCGAAGTGACGGGCATCGATATCGAAAACGGCCGGGTCCGGGGCGTGCAGACCACGCGCGGGGCGATCCGGGCCGGAAAGGTCGGGATCGTGGTCGCCGGGCGGTCGTCGCAGGTGGCGGCGATGGCGGGGATGCGGCTGCCGATCGAGAGCCATGTCCTGCAGGCCTTTGTCACCGAGGGGCTGAAGCCGGTGATCGACCATGTGGTGACCTTCGGCATGGGGCATTTCTACATCAGCCAGTCCGACAAGGGCGGGCTGGTCTTTGGCGGCGACATCGACATGTATGCCTCTTACGCCGCGCGCGGGAACCTTCCGGCGGTCGAGCATGTGATGGAGGCGGGCATGACGCTGATGCCGATGATCGGCAAGGCGCGCGTGCTGCGCAGCTGGGGCGGGATCATGGACATGAGCCCCGATGGCTCTCCCATCATCGACCGGACGGATGTCGAGGGGCTCTATCTGAACTGCGGCTGGAACTATGGCGGGTTCAAGGCGGTGCCGGCCTCGGGGCACTGTTTCGCGCATCTGATGGCGACGGACCGCTATCACGAGGCGGCGACCGGGTTCCGGTTGGACCGGTTCCGCACGGGATACGGCATCATCGACGAGGAAGGAACCGGGGCGCAGCACAACCTGCACTGAGGCACGGGCGGAGAGGTTCGGCAATGGGTATTTGTGACCAGAAAGAAGCAGGGGCGGGCGCATGAGGATTCCCTGTCCGATCTGCGGAGAGCGCGACCGGCGCGAATTCTACTACAAGGGCGCGGCGGTGGCGCTGGATCGGCCCGGTCCCGACGCGGGGGAGGCGGCGTGGGACGCCTATGTCTATCTGCGCGAAAACCCCGCGGGGCGGACCCGCGAGCTGTGGTATCACGAGGGCGGCTGTGGCGCCTGGCTGGTGGTGACGCGCGATACGGTGAGCCATGAGATATTCGGCGCCGAACTGGCCGGGGAGGCGGACGTATGAGGGTTGCGGGCAAGGGGCTGCTGGCCGGCGCGCGGCCGGTGACCTTCAGCTTTGACGGCGTGCGGTATCGGGGGCTGGAGGGGGATACGCTGGCCTCGGCGCTTCTGGCCAACGGGGTGCGGCTGGTGGGGCGGTCGTTCAAGTATCACCGCCCGCGCGGGGTGCTGACCGCCGGGTCGGAGGAGCCCAACGCGCTGTTGACCATCGGGCGCGGCGCGGGGCAGGAGCCGAATGTGCGCGCCACGGTGCAGGAGATTTATGATGGGCTCGAGGCGCGCAGTCAGAACCGTTGGCCGTCGCTGGGATTCGACCTGCTGTCGGTCAACGATCTGGCCGCGCCTTTTCTGGGCGCGGGGTTCTATTACAAAACCTTCATGTGGCCGAAATCCTTCTGGGAGAAGGTCTATGAGCCGCTGATCCGGCGCTCGGCCGGGCTGGGGGCGCTGTCGCGCGAGGCCAACCCGGACCGGTATGAAAAGGCGTTCGCGTTCTGTGACGTACTGGTGATCGGCGGGGGGCCGGCGGGGCTGATGGCGGCGCTGGCGGCGGGGCGCGCGGGGGCCGACGTGATCCTGGCCGACGAGGATGCCCGGATGGGCGGGCGGGCTCTGGCCGAGAGCTGGGAGATCGGCGGCCGGTCCGCGCATCTGTGGGTGGACGATGTTCTGGCCGAGCTGGCGGCGATGGAAAATGTCCGCCTGATGCCGCGCACCTGCGTGGTCGGGGCCTATGATCAAGGCACCTATGGCGCGTTGGAGCGGGTGGGGCAGCATCTGCCCCGGTCGGGTTCGGCGCGGCCGGTGGAATGTTTCTGGCGGATCGTGGCGCGGCGCGCGGTGCTGGCAGCGGGCGCGCTGGAGCGGCCGGTGGCGTTTCGCAACAACGACCGGCCCGGCATCATGATGGCAGGGGCGGTGCGGGCCTATCTGAACCGCTGGGGCGTGGCGCCGGGGCGGCGGGTGGCGGTCTTTGGCAACAACGACGACGCGCATCGCACGGCGCGAGATCTGGTGGCGGCGGGGGTGCATGTGGCCGGGCTGATCGACAGCCGCCATGACGCGCCCCGGGCGCGCGATTTCCGGGTCTGGCGCGGCGCGGTCGTGTGCGACAGCGCCGGACGCAAGGGGCTGGAGAACATCACCATCCGTACCGCGCGCGGCAAGGAGAAGCTGCAGGCCGATTGCCTGGCCATGTCGGGGGGCTGGAACCCCAGCGTGCATCTGGCCTGCCACATGAACGGGCGGCCCGTCTGGCGGCGCGACATCGCCGCCTTTGTGCCCTTGCCCGGCGCGGTGCCGGGGCTGGAGGCCGTCGGCGCCGCCAATGGCGCGTTCTCCACCGCCGCCTGTCTGCGCGAAGGAGCCGAGGCCGGGGCGCGGGCGGCGGAAGCTCTCGGGTTCGGGGCGGCGGTGCCGGATCTGCCGGAGGCCGAGGACGATCCCTGCCGCATCGCGCCGCTGTGGTCGGTGCCGGGCAGGGGGCGGGCCTGGCTCGATTTCCAGAACGACGTGACGGTGAAGGACGTGAAACAGGCGGCGGCCGAGAATTTCCGGTCGGTCGAGCACATGAAGCGCTATACCACGCAGGGCATGGCGACCGATCAGGGCAAGAATTCGAACGTCGCGGCGCTGGCGGTTTTGGCCGATGCCACGGGCCGGTCGATCCCCGAGACCGGCACGACGACCTTTCGCCCGCCCTATTCGCCGGTTTCCATCGCGGCGCTGGGCGCCGGCGCGCAGGGCAAGGGGTTCGCGCCAGAGCGGTTCTCCACCAGCCACGCCGCGAGCGTGGAGCACGGCGCGCCAATGATCGAGGCGGGGCTGTGGTATCGACCGAGCTATTTTCCGAAACCGGGCGAGACCCATTGGCGGCAGTCCTGCGACCGCGAGGTGCGGATGGTGCGCGAGGCGGTCGGGGTCTGCGACGTCTCGACTCTGGGAAAGATCGACCTGCAGGGGCCGGATGTGGGGGCGTTTCTGGATTTCGTCTATACCAACACCTTCAGCACGCTGAAGGTGGGCCGGGTGCGTTACGGGCTGATGCTGCGCGAGGACGGGTTCGTCATGGATGACGGCACCTGCGCACGGCTGGGCGAGAACCGCTGGCTGATGACCACCACGACCGCCGCCGCGGGCGAAGTGATGCGGCACCTGGAATGGGTGCACCAGGCGCTGCGCCCCGATCTGGATCTGCGCTTCGTTTCTGTGACCGAGCAATGGGCGCAGTTCGCCGTGGCGGGGCCGAAGGCGCGCGAGTTGCTGAACGGGCTTCTGGATGCGCCGCTGGCGCAAGCCGACTGGCCCTTCATGGCTTGCGGCGCGGTGTCGGTGCTGGGGGTTCGGGGGCGGCTTTTCCGCATTTCCTTCTCGGGTGAGCAGGGATACGAGATCGCGGTGCCGGCGCGTTTCGGCGACAGTCTGTTCCGCGAACTGGTGGCGCGGGCCGAGGCGCTGGGCGGCGGGCCCTACGGGATGGAGGCGCTGAACGTGCTGCGGATCGAGAAGGGGTTCATCACCCATGCCGAGATCCACGGCCGCACCACGGCCTATGACATCGGGATGCAGGGGATGGTGTCGGAGAAGAAGGACTGCATCGGCAAGACCCTGTCGCAGCGTGCGGGGCTGATGGATCCCGACCGCGAACGTCTGGTGGGGCTGAAACCGGTGGGCGCGGTCAAGCAGATCACCGCGGGCGCGCATCTGTTCAACCGGGGCGAGGCGCCGGTGCGGGTGAACGACCAGGGCTATGTGACTTCGGTGGGGTTCTCGCCGACGCTGGGGCACATGATCGGGCTGGCTTTCCTGCGGCGCGGGCCCGAGCGGATCGGTGAAGTGGTGCGGCTGGTCGATCACCTGCGCGGCATCGACACGGAATGCGAGGTGGTGAACCCGGTCTTCTACGACCCCGAGGGAGGGCGGATGCGTGGCTGAGCTGATTGCGAAGACCCCCTGCGAGGGGCTGCTGCCGTTGACCGTCGGCGGCGTGAGCCTGACCGAGGAGAACCCCGGCGTGATGACCGTCGTCGCGCCGTTCCGAGGCCGCGAGGCGGCGCTGGCGCAGGCGATGCGGGCGGCGCATGGGGTGGCGTTTCCCGCGCCGAACCGCAGTGCGGTCAGGGCGGGTGCGCGGGCGATCTGGTTCGGTCGGGGGCAGGCCCTGCTGGTCGGGCCGGAGCCGGATCCGTCGCTGGCGGAACATGCGGCGTTGACCGATCAGTCGGATGCCTGGGCGCTGGTGCGGATCGAGGGCGAACGGGTCGAGGACGTGCTGGCGCGGCTGGTGCCGGTCGATCTGCGGGTCCGGCTGTTCAAAAGGGGACATACCGCCCGGACGCTGATCGGGCACATGGCCGGATCGGTCACGCGCGTGGGGCCGCGGGCGTTTCAGTTAATTGTGTTCCGGTCGATGGCGGCGACGCTGGTGCATGAGGTGCGGACGGCGATGGAAGCAATTGCCGCGCGTGGGGTGCTGGAAGGGTGATGGGAGGGTTTCGGATCGGCTGTGCCAATCCGACCGATGCGGGGGGCGCTGCCCCCCGCGCCCCCCGGGGTATTTCGCACCAGAAAGAAGCGGGACGCCGGGCCATTTCAGGACGGGGGAGGGAGGCGATTTCCCTGAGGCGTGGCATCGATCCGTGCACCGCGGCGGTTCCATCGATCCGCGTCATGGTTTAGGGTCGGTCCGAGCATCGCAACCAGATCCGGGGATCGAAGGGATGAAGTTCGTCACCGCTGCCGTTTTTCCGGCCTTGCTGGCCGGTGCCGTCATGGCGCAGGAGGCGCAGTTGTCGAAGGAAGAGGACTGCCGCTATCAGGCGCAGGTGGCCGCAGCCGTGCAGAAGGCGCGGTTGGACGGGGTGCGGGAAAAGAAGGTGGCCGAGGCGATCGCCCGGAGCAAGCCGGACTGGCCGGCGCGCTACAACAACGCCATCCCGATTTTCGCGGGCGCGGTTTACGGGATGAAGAAGCGCGAATTGCGAAAGGTCGATCTGGGGGCGCAGTGGATGGAGATGTGCCTGTCGGGTGGCCAGCCGCCGGCTTCGGAGTGAGGCACGGTCAGATCGAAAACGATGTGCCGCAGCCGCAGGATGAAGTGGCGTTGGGGTTGTCGATCACGAAGCGCGCGCCGATCAGTTCCTGCGAGAAGTCGATCACCGCGTTGGACAGAAACGGCAACGAAACCGCGTCCACCACCACCTTTTCGCCGTTGCCTTCGAGCACGAGGTCGTCCTCTTTCGGCGTGTCGAGGTCGATCAGATACTGAAACCCCGAGCAGCCGCCGCCCTCGACGGCGACGCGCAGCGCCTTGCCCTGTCGTGCCGCGCCGATTTCGGCCAGGCGGGCAAAGGCGCGGTCGGTGACCTTGGGGGGAAGTTGCATGTGCGTCTCCGGTTTCCATCTGTCGCGGGGTGCAATATAGAAACGCCCGGGACAGGCGACAAGGACACAACCGCAGATGAAGGCGCCCTATGCCTCGGATCCGGGACGCAGCCGCGGGCGGCTGGTGCCCGAGGAGGAAAGCCACTTCCGGACCTGCTTTCAGCGCGACCGAGACCGGATCATTCATTCCAGCGCCTTCCGGCGGCTCAAGCACAAGACCCAGGTCTTTGTCGAACACGAAGGCGACTATTACCGCACGCGTCTGACCCATTCGATCGAGGTGGCGCAGGTGGGACGCACCATCGCCGGGGCGCTGGGGCTGAACGCCGAACTGACCGAGGCGGTGGCGCTGGCGCATGACCTGGGTCACACGCCCTTCGGGCACACCGGGGAGGATGCGCTGCATGCGCTGATGGCCCCATATGGCGGGTTCGACCACAACGCGCAGGCGATCCGGATCGTGACCGCGCTGGAGCGGCACTATGCCGAGTTCGACGGGCTGAACCTGACATGGGAGACGCTGGAGGCGATTGCCAAGCACAACGGGCCGGTGGTGGGCGACCTGCCCTGGGCGCTGGCGGAATACGATGCCCGGCACGACCTGGAACTGGCCACCCATGCGAGCGCAGAGGCGCAGGTGGCGGCGCTGTCGGATGACATCGCATACAACAACCACGATCTGCATGACGGGCTGCGGGCGGGGTTGTTTGCGGATGACGAACTGGCGGAATTGCCGGTTCTGCGTGACGCCTATGCCGAGGTGGATGCGCGGTATCCGGGGCTGGAATCCGGGCGGCGGCGGCATGAAGCGTTGCGGCGCTTCTTTGGCGTGATGGTCGAGGACGTGATCGAGACGGCAAAGGCGCTGCTGGCCGGGGTGGACGCGCGGAGCGTCGAGGAGATCCGCGCGGCGGGGCGGCCGGTGGTGCAGTTTTCCGGCGGGCTGTGGTCGGATCTGAAGGCGATCCGCGCCTTTCTGTTCCGGCGGATGTATCGCGCGCCTTCGGTCATGGAGATCCGGGCGCGGGTGGCGAAGGTGGTGGAGGAGCTGTTCGCGCTCTATATGGACGATCCCGCCCTGATGCCCGCGCGCTGGCAAGGCGATGTGGCGGCGTGTTGCGACGAGACGCAGCTGGCGCGGCTGGTGTCGGATTACATTTCGGGCATGACGGACCGCTTTGCGCTGCAGGAGCATGCGCGGCTGACCGGCGGGAGGGTGCTTGAGAGGCGCGCGTCGGGGCCCGGGCAGGCGGGGGAATGGCGCTGACGCGCCATGCCTCCGGCGGGAGTATTTGGGGCAAGATGAAGGACCGGGCGCAGGCCGGCGGGTGATTGACCTTGCCGCTGCCCGTGTTAAACCGCGCGGCGAACTGACGGGATCTGATAGATGAACCTTTTTGCGGAAATCCGGGGCCTCGTGATCGGGGCGCTCGAGCAGATGCAGGCGGGCGGCGAACTGCCCGGCGATGTGGCGTTCGACAACGTGTCGGTGGAGCCGCCGCGCGATACCGCCCATGGCGACATGGCGACCAATGCGGCGATGGTGCTGGCCAAGGCGGCAAGGCGCAAGCCGCGCGACATCGCCGAGGCGTTGGCGCCGCGTCTGGCCACGGACGCGCGGATCGAGGTGGCCGAGGTGGCGGGACCCGGCTTCATCAACCTGCGGCTGGCGCCGGGCGTCTGGCGGGGGATCGTCGCGGGCATTCTGGAGCATGGCATCGATTACGGCCGGTCGGACATGGGCGCGGGCCAGAAGGTCAACGTGGAATATGTCAGCGCCAATCCGACCGGGCCGCTGCATGTGGGGCACACGCGCGGGGCGGTGTTCGGCGATGCGCTGGCGAGCCTGCTGGACTATACCGGCCACGACGTGACGCGCGAGTATTACATCAACGATGGTGGCGCGCAGGTCGATGTACTCGCCCGGTCTGTCTATCTGCGCTATCTGGAGGCACTGGGACAGGAGGTCGCCTTCGAGGAAGGCACCTATCCCGGCGACTATCTGATTCCGGTGGGGCAGAAGCTGGCCGAGATGAAGGGCGACCGGTGGGTCGGCCAGCCCGAAAGCGTGTGGCTGGCGGAGATCCGCGAATTCGCCACCGACGAGATGATGGCCCTGATCCGCGAAGACCTCGCCGCGCTGGGCGTTGTGATGGACGTGTTCTTCAGCGAAAAGTCGCTTTATGGCACGGGCCGGATCGAGGCGGCGATCGAGGCGCTGCGTGAGAAGGGGCTGATCTATCGCGGCGTGCTGGAGCCGCCCAAGGGCAAGATGCCCGAGGACTGGGAGCCGCGCGAGCAGTTGCTGTTCCGGTCCACCGCGCATGGCGACGACGTGGACCGGCCGATCCAGAAATCGGACGGCAGCTGGACCTATTTCGCCCCCGACATCGCCTATCACTATGACAAGATCACGCGCGGCTTCGATCAGTTGATCGACGTCTTCGGCGCCGACCATGGCGGCTATGTCAAGCGGATGAAGGCCGCGGTGTCGGCGCTGTCGGACGGGCGTGTGCCGCTGGACATCAAGCTGACGCAGCTGGTCAAGCTGTGGAAGAACGGCGAACCGTTCAAGATGTCGAAACGCGCGGGCAACTTCGTCACCCTGCGCGACGTGGTGGACCAGGTGGGCCCGGACGTGACGCGGTTCGTGATGCTGACCCGCAAGAACGACGCGCCGCTGGACTTCGATTTCGACAAGGTGCTGGAGCAGAGCCGGGAGAACCCGGTCTTCTATGTCCAATACGCCCATGCCCGGGTGATGAGCGTGATGCGCAAGGCGGCCGAGGCGGGGATCGCCGCCGACGACGCGACCCTGCGCGCGGCGGATCTGTCGAAGCTCTCGCACGAGGCCGAGATCGCGGTGGCGAAGAAACTGGCCGAGTGGCCGCGGCTGGTGGAGATCGCCGCGCGCCTGCATGAACCGCACCGGATCGCATTCTACCTCTATGAACTTGCGGGCGACTTCCACGCGCTGTGGAACCGGGGCAACGATCTGCCCGAACTGCGGTTCCTGCAAGAGGGCGACGCGGCCACGAGCCAGGCCAAAATGGCGCTGGCGCGGGCCGTGGCCGTTGTCATTTCCGCCGGTCTTGGTATTCTTGGCGTCGAACCGGCCCAAGAGATGCGGTAACCCAAGCCGCCGGACTGCCGGTTCGTGGCAAACAGGCAATGAACCCGTGGCGCGGCGATTTCCGCGCCAGAGGGCAGTGAGGCAGAGATGGCGGATATCGATTACCCGGGCAATTACGGCCCGCAGGACGGGAGTCCGGAATCAGACGGCAACGCGGTTGGCAACCTCATCAGCATCGCCGGCGCCCTGACGTCTCTGGCGCTTGTGGTCGGGATCGGCGTCTGGGGCTACAAGCTGATGATGCGCGACGTGAGCGGTGTTCCCGTGGTGCGGGCGCTCGAAGGGCCGATGCGGGTGCAGCCCAAGGATCCCGGAGGCGAGGCGGCCGATTACCAGGGGCTGGCCGTGAACCGGATCGCCGCCGAAGGCGCGGCGGCGGAACCGCCCGAACGGGTGGTGCTGGCGCCCAGGCCCGTGGCGCTGACCGACGAGGACTTGCCCGAGGCGAAACTGTCGCCGGTCGCGGCGGAGGCGCCCGCTTCGGCCCAAACCATGTCGGATGCCGAAGTCGCGCAGCTGGTGGACGAACTGACGGGCAAGGTGAAGCCGATCAAGGTCTCGGCCCGGATAGAGCACCCGGCGCCACTGGCCGATGGCACCGGTGCCAAGCGGGTCGCCGCCCGTGTCGTGGCCAGCCCGGCGTCCGAACCGCGGCCGGCGGTTCTGGACGCGCCGGGGGTCAAGCTGTCGCTGCGCCCGATGGCCCGGCCCGCTCGCAAGGTGCCGGTCGAAACCCGGGTCGCCGTGAAGGAGCCAGAGGTGGCGCTGGATGTGGACCCGGCCTCGCTGCCCAAGGGCACGCGGCTGGTGCAGCTGGGCGCCTATCTTTCGGCCGAGATGGCCCGCGAGGCCTGGGGCCGGTTCGAGGCGCGCTTTGGCGATTACATGGCCGGCAAGCGGCGCGTAGTCGAACAGGCCAGCAGCGGTGGACGGACCTTCTATCGGTTGCGGGTGATGGGGTTCGAGGATCTCGCCGACTCGCGCCGATTCTGTGCCGCGCTGGTGGCCGAGGGCGCCGACTGTGTCCCGGTCACGGTGCGGTGAGTTTCGGCGCGACGATCCTGGATGCCGAGGGGCTGCGGCTGTCGGCCGAAGAAAGCGCGCTGTTCCGCGAGGCTGACCCGTTCGGCTTCATCCTGTTCGCCCGCAACATCGACGGTCCGGATCAAGTCCGCGCCCTGTGCGGCGACTTTCGCGAGGCCGTGGGCCGCGATTGCCCGATCTTGATCGACCAGGAAGGCGGCCGGGTGCAGCGGTTGCGCCCGCCGCTGGCGCGCGACTGGACCCCGCCGCTGGACTTCGCGCAGGCCGCCGGGGCGCGGGCGGAACGGGCAATGTATCTGCGCTATCGCCTGATCGCCGAGGAATTGCGGGCGCTGGGGATCGACGCCAATTGCGCGCCGCAGGCGGATGTGGCGCGGCCCGAGACGCATCCCTTTCTGAAGAACCGCTGTTACGGATTTGACGCCGAAACTGTCGTCCGGCTGGGACGGGCGGTCGCGCGGGGGCTGCTGGATGGCGGGGTTCTGCCGGTGCTGAAGCACATTCCCGGCCATGGACGGGCGCAACAGGACAGCCATCTGGACCTGCCGCATGTGGACGCGCCGGCCGAAGATCTGGCGGCGAGCGATTTCGCCGCGTTCCGCGCGCTGAACGATCTGCCGATGGGGATGACGGCGCATCTGGTCTATGACGCGATCGACCCGGTGCCTGCCACCCTGTCGCCGGCGGTGATGCGGCTCATCCGTGACGAGATCGGGTTTGGCGGGCTGATCATGACCGACGACATTTCGATGAAGGCGCTGCGCGGGAACCTTGCGGATATCGCCCGTCAGTCCCTGGCGGCGGGCTGTGACGTGGTGCTGCTGTGCAACGCTTCGCTGGCCGACCGCGCCGCCGTGGCCGAAGCCGCCGGACGCATGACCCCCGCCGCGCAGGCGCGGGCCGAGGCGGCGCTGGCCTGCCGGAGCGCGCCGCTTCCGCTTGACATTCGCGCGGCCGAGTCGGACCTTTCCGACCTCATGCGCGGATGACCAGATGACCGAAGACCTCTTTCGCGAAGATCAGATGTCGGTGCAGGAGCGGCTGGCCGCCGAGGCCCTGATCGTCGATGTGGACGGGTTCGAGGGGCCGCTGGACGTGCTGCTGACGCTGTCGCGCACGCAGAAGGTGGATCTGCGCCGGATCTCGGTGCTGCAACTGGCCCGGCAGTATCTGGCCTTCGTCGACCGCGCCAAGGCGCTGCGGATCGAACTGGCCGCCGACTATCTGGTGATGGCGGCCTGGCTGGCCTTTCTGAAGTCCCGCCTTCTGCTGCCGCCGGACCCGGCCGAGGAAGGGCCGTCGGGCGAGGAACTGGCGGCGCATCTGGCCTTTCAGCTGGAGCGGTTGCAGGCGATGCGGGACATGGCCGCGCGGCTGATGGCGCGGGACCGGCTGGGGCGGGATTTCTTCGCCCGCGGCCAGTCCGAGGACGTGACGCGCGTGCGGCGCGTGACCTATTCGGCGACGCTTCTCGAACTGATGCAGGCCTATGCCCGAATCCGCACCCGTGACGAGTTCCGCCCCTTCGTGATGGATCGCGATTCGGTCTTTACCATGGAACAGGCGCTGGAACGAATGCGGCCGCTGATCGGCTTTGCGGGCACGTGGACCGATCTGACAAGTTATCTGCCCGACGGATGGGAGACGGACCCTGTGCGGCGGCGGTCGGCTACGGCAGCGACCTTTGCCGCCTCGCTGGAGTTGGTGAAGGAGGGGCATCTGGAGATCCGGCAGGCGGAGATGTTCGCGCCGATCCAGCTGCGCAGGAAGGACAAGCATTGATGGACGAACGGGAAGAGGACATCACCGAGAGCCTGTTCGAGGCCCCGCCGATGGCCGAACAGGAGCGCATGGTTGAGGCGATGCTGTTCGCCAGCGCCGAGCCGGTGACGATCCGCGACATGGAGGCGCGGATGCCGCATGGCTGCGACGCGGCAGAGGCGGTGGCGCATCTGCGCCGGCGCTACGAGGGGCGCGGCGTGCGGGTGGTGCGTGTGGGCGACGCCTGGGCGATCCGCACCGCGCCGGATCTGGGCTTTCTGATGCAGAAGGAGACGGTGGAGCAGCGCAAGCTGTCCCGCGCGGCGATCGAGACGCTGGCGATCATCGCCTATCACCAGCCCTGCACCCGCGCCGAGATCGAAGAGATCCGCGGTGTGAGCGTTAGCCGCGGCACGATCGACCAGCTGCTCGAGATGGGCTGGATCCGGTTTGGGCGGCGCAAGATGACGCCGGGGCGGCCGGTGACCTTTGTGGTGACGCCGGAATTTCTGGATCATTTCGGGCTGGAGAGCGCGCGGGATCTGCCGGGGCTGAAGGAGTTGCGTGCCGCGGGGCTGTTGGAAAGCCGTCCGCCACCGGGTGCGATGCCGCTGGGCGTCGGGGGAGAGGACGAAGAGGAGGCGGGCGGCGAGGGTCAGCCCGAGTTGTTCGACGAATAGCGGGCGTTTCGGATTGGCTGCGCCAATCCGACCGAGGCGGGGGGCGCCGCCCCCCGCGCCCCCCGGGGTATTTGCGCCCAGAAAGAAGCAGGAGCGGCTATTGGGATGCGGCTTTGGCAGGCAGGGGGGGCCAACCGTTTGCCGGAAACCTGCCCAGCAATCGGCGCAATCGGATGATATAAGGGGTGTGGGCAGCGAGAGGACCAGTCATGAATGCGAACCGGTTGATCAACATGGTGATACGCCAGGTTCTGCGGCGTTTCATCAACTTCGGGATAAATGCGGGGATCGACGCCTATGCCAGCCGTGGGCAGGCGCGTGACCCCGAACGCCGGCCCGCGCCGGACGAGCGCGCGCAACGGCGGCAGGCGAAGCAGACCGCGCGGCGGGTCCGGCAGATGGCAAAGCTGACCCGGCGGATCGGGCGGTTCTGAGTTCGTTCAGTCCAGCGGAAAGAACCCGCCATAGGCGCCGTGCTTGAACATCAGCCCCTTGCCGGTGTGGAAGGTGGCGCTTTGCACCTGGCCCACGACGATGGAGTGGTCCCCGCCGGGGTGCACGGCGGTGCGGCGGCATTCGAAACGGGCGAGACAACCCGACAGGATGGGCAGGTCGTTGGCGAGCGTCCAGTCAATGCCGTGGAAGTCATCCCCGGTCCGGGCGAAATGCATGGCGATGTCCTGCTGCTCTTCGGCCATGACGTGGATCGCGTAGCGGTCCGCGGCGACGAAGGCGTCGTGCCGCAAGGACGCGCGGGCCGGGCACCACAGCACCAGCGGTGGATCCAGCGAGACGCTGGCGAAGGAATTGGCCGTCATCGCCAGAGGGCCCCGTTCCGTCATGGTCGTCACCACGGTGACACCCGTTCCGAAACAGGCCAGCGCCTCGCGATAGGCGCGGGCGGTATCCGGGCCGGGGATGATGGTCTTTTCGCTCATGGGTTTCGTGCGTAGTGGTCCTGACCTGTTGGGGTGCCATGGACGGCCGGGTTTGTCCATGCCCGCAACGGCAACGGTCGGGAGGGGGCCGAAAAAGAAAAGACGCCGCGCAGAAGCGCGCGGCGTCCGAATCGCAACGGAAGGCGGTCAGCAGGTGGCCTGTTCCACGATCCGCGCCAGGTCGGCGGCGATGGCGTCGATTTCGCCCATCGCGTCGATTTCCCGCAGCACGCCCTTGTCGCGGTAATAGGCGATCAGCGGCGCGGTCTGGGCGTGATAGGCGGCCAGACGGCTGGCCACGGTTTCGGCGTTGTCGTCGGCGCGGCGCGTAAACGCGGTCCCGCCGCATTTGTCGCAGATGCCGTTCTGCGCCGGCTGTTTGAAGCTGTCGTGCCAGCCCTCGCCACAGTTCGCACAGGTGTAGCGGCCCGAAATGCGCGTGACCATCGCCGCGTCTTCGACTTCGAGCGACACCGCAGCGTTGATCTTCTGCCCGGTTTCGGCGAGCAGCGCGTCCAGCGCCTCGGCCTGGACGGTCGTGCGCGGGAACCCGTCGAGGATCACGCCGCGGGCGCAGTCCGGTTCGGCCAGCCGGTCGCGCAGGATCGCGATCACGATATCATCGCTGACCAGCTCGCCCGCCTCCATCACCGCCTGTGCCGCGCGGCCGGCTTCGGTGCCCGCCGCCACGGCCGCGCGCAGCAGATCGCCGGTGGAGAGCTGGACCAGTCCGAACCGATCCTGAAGCATCCGCGCCTGCGTGCCCTTCCCGGCGCCCGGAGGGCCGAGAAGGATCAGAACCGCGGGAGTGGTGTTCACGGCAGCGTCCATGCCCGCCCCCTTAGGTGTTGGCCCGGTTGGCGATCAGGTCATCGACCACCGACGGATCGGCCAGCGTCGAGGTGTCGCCCAGGTTGCCGAAGTCGTTCTCGGCGATCTTGCGCAGGATGCGGCGCATGATCTTGCCCGACCGGGTCTTGGGCAGGCCCGGCGCCCACTGGATCACGTCCGGCGTGGCGATCGGACCGATCTCCTTGCGGACCCACTGGCGCAGCTCTTCGCGCAGTTCGTCGGTATATTCCTCGCCCGCCATCAGGGTGACATAGCAGTAGATGCCCTGGCCCTTGACCGGGTGCGGATAGCCGACCACGGCGGCCTCGGACACCTTGGGATGCGCCACCAGCGCGCTTTCGACCTCGGCGGTGCCCATGCGGTGGCCCGAGACGTTGATCACGTCATCCACGCGGCCGGTGATCCAGTAATACCCGTCCGCGTCGCGCCGGCAGCCGTCGCCCGAGAAGTAATAGCCCTTGTAGTCGCTGAAATAGGTCTTCACGAAGCGTTCGTGGTCGCCGAACACGGTGCGCATCTGGCCCGGCCAGCTGTCCTTCATGCACAGCACGCCTTCGGCCTCGGTGGTGGTGATTTCCTCGCCCGACTGGGCATCGAGCACCACCGGCTGAACCCCGAAGAAGGGCTTGGTCGCCGAACCGGGCTTGGTCGGGATCGCGCCGGGCAGGGGGGTCAGCAGATGCCCGCCGGTTTCGGTCTGCCACCAGGTATCGACGATCGGGCAGCGGCCCTTGCCGACATGGTCATTGTACCAGTGCCAGGCCTCGGGGTTGATCGGCTCGCCCACGGTGCCCAGAACCTTGAGGCTCGACAGGTCGTAGGGGTCCACGAATTGCGGGCCCTGGCCCATCAGCGCCCGGATCGCGGTGGGCGCGGTGTAGAACTGGTTGACCTTGTGCTTTTCGCACACGGCCCAGAACCGGCCGGCATCGGGGTAGGTGGGCACGCCCTCGAACATCAGCGTGGTGGCGCCATTGGCAAGCGGCCCATAGACGATGTAGCTGTGGCCGGTCACCCAGCCCACGTCCGCCGTGCACCAGAAGATGTCGCCGTCGTGATAGTCGAACACGTATTTGTGGGTCAGCGAGACATAGAGAAGGTAGCCGCCCGAGGTATGCAGCACGCCCTTGGGCTTGCCGGTGGAGCCGGAGGTGTAGAGGATGAACAGCGGATCCTCCGCGCCCATCGGTTCGGGAGGGCAGTCGGCCGAGGCCTCGGCCATCAGCGCCTCGTAGGAATGGTCGCGGCCCTCCTTCATGCCGGGGCCGCCGCCGGTGCGAGACACCACCAGCATCGGCACGTCGCCGCAGATTTCCATCGCCTTGTCGGCATTGGCCTTGAGCGGCGTGTTGCGCCCGCCGCGGGGGGCTTCGTCGGCGGTGATGACCAGCTTGGCGCTGCAATCCTCGATCCGGCTGGCCAGCGCGTCGGGGCTGAAGCCGCCGAACACCACCGAATGGATCGCGCCGATCCGGGCACAGGCCAGCATGGCAAACGCGGCCTCGGGGATCATCGGCATATACAGCACGACCCGGTCGCCCTTGGCAATGCCCAGCCCCTTGAGCACGTTGCCCAGCTTGCTGACCTGTTCGTGCAGTTCGCGATAGGTGATGTGCCTGGCCGGCGCGTTCGGATCATCCGGTTCCCAGATGATCGCGGTCTGGTCGCCGCGGGTGTCAAGGTGGCGGTCGATGCAGTTGGCGGCGACGTTCAGCACGCCGTCCTCGAACCACTTGATCGATACATTCGGGTATTCGAAGGTCGTGTTCTTGACCTTGGTATAGGGCTTGATCCAGTCGAGCGTCTTGCCCTGTTCGCCCCAGAACGCTTCGGGGTCGTTCACCGAAGCGGCATACATCTCTTCGTATTTTGCCCCGTCGATATGCGCCTGTGCGACGAATTCCGGCGACGGCGGATACACCTCGTTTTCGCTGTGGGTCATTGGAGGCTCCTCCCTCTGACTGTTTCAATGGCCTTCGGCAACCGCGGGCGCATGGCGGCGCGGCAATCTGCGCCAATCCCGCCCGGAACGGTTCCACCCCGGCAGGGATACCCGGAACGGTTCCACCCCGGCAGGGATAATAGCGGGGGGTGAAAATATGTGAATAACCTGCCGTAAAGTAACGATTTGTTTGTAAAAGTTTTTCGGGGTTTCTGAAAAATCTGTAAACCACTCGGGAAATGGTCGGAAAATCCGTTCAGCCATAAGGCATTGGCTGTCAACCGGGACGGGGGCGTCAATCTCTGTGGGGCGCGAAACCGCGCCGGGAAAGAATAGTGCCGACACCAAAGTCGGTGTGACATTTTGTTTCGGCGCGCTCGGGCCCTGTCCGACTCGCCCCGCCGCCTCGGTCGGGCCGGCACCGGAATTTCGCGCGGATGCGCGGATCCCCGGGGCGCCGGGGGCTTGGCATGGTCGAGGCAAGCCGCTAGCCTGCGGACCAATCGGGCCGATGAACGGTCCGGCACAACCGGGAGGACATTCATGAACAAGCACCTGACCGGCGCGATTGCCGCCGCCCTGACCGTTGCCTTCGCCGCCGAGGCCTCTGCGACCGAGTGGAACGTGTCGCTGTGGGGCAAGCGGCGGGCCTTTACCGAGCATGTCGAGAAGCTGGCCGAGCTGGTGGCCGAAAAGACCAATGGCGAGTTCACGCTGAACATCAGCTATGGCGGCCTGTCCAAGAACAAGGAAAACCTGGACGGCATCAGCATCGGCGCCTTCGAGATGGCGCAGTTCTGCGCGGGCTATCACCGCGACAAGAACCGCACCATTACCGTGCTCGAGCTGCCCTTCCTCGGCGTCAGCAATCTTGAGGAGGAAGTGGCCGTTTCCAATGCGGTCTATGCCCATCCGGCGGTGCAGAAGGAAATGGCGAAGTGGAACGCCAAGCTGCTGATGACCTCGCCCATGCCGCAATACAACCTCGTCGGCACCGGCGAGCCGCGCGACACGCTGGAAAAGATGAAAGGGATGCGCGTTCGTGCCACCGGCGGGCTGGGCAAGGCGTTCGAGGCGATCGGCGCCGTGCCTACCAGCGTGACCGCGACCGAGGCCTACAACGCGATGGAATCGGGCGTGGTGGACACGGTGGCCTTTGCCCCGCATGCGCATCTGGCATTTGGCACCATCAACATCGCCGACTGGTGGACCGAGAACCTCAACCCCGGCACGGTGAACTGCCCCGTCGTGGTGAACATCGACGCATACGAGGCGCTGTCGGATGCCGAGCGCGAGGCGCTTGACAGCTCGATCGACGAGGCGATCGCCCATTACCTCGACAATTACGGCAAGCTGCTGGAGAAGTGGGATTCCATCCTGGCCGAGAAGGGCGTGCAGAAGGTGCATATCGCCGATGCCGAGATCGAGAAGTTCAAGAAGGCGGCCGCCCCGGTCAAGGACCAGTGGATCGCGGACATGACCGCGCAAGGGCTGCCCGCCCAGGAACTCTATGATCTGGTGCAGGACACCCTGAAAAAGGTGCGCGGCGGCAGCTGATCCGCGCCCGGCGAAGTGACGAGGCCGGGCGGTCGCGCCCGGCCTCACGCGCCCTTTCCCCCATCCACGGAGCGCCACGGACATGGCCGGACATTCTTCGGTTCTCGAAGACGGCAGCCTGCTGAGCCGTCTTGACCGTCACCTGCTGAAATTCGAACGCTTCCTCGCGCTGGTCAGCGGCCTTGCCGTGTTCGGCCTGATGGTGCTGGCGGTGGTGTCGGTGGGCGGACGCAACCTGTTCAACCGCCCGCTGGCCGGTTACGTGGACTGGATCGAGCAGCTGATGCCGCTGATTGCCTTCATGGGCATTTCCTTTGTCCAGCGCGAGGGCGGCCATATCCGCATGGACATCGTGATCGGGATGCTGCGGGGCCGGGCGTTGTGGCTGTTCGAACTGATATCGGTCATCCTGATCCTTGTCCTGATGGCGGCGCTGGTCTGGGGCAGCTGGGCGCATTTCCAGCGCAGCTTCGATTTCGAAGCGCCGATGTGGAGCAATGACAGCTCGATCGACATCGGGCTGCCGATCTGGCCGGCCAAGCTGCTGGCGCCGGTGGCGTTTTCGGTGCTGTGCTTGCGGCTGCTGCTGCAGATATGGGGCTTCGGGCGCGCTTTCCTGCTGGGGCTGGCGAATCCCGTGGCGGTGCCGCTGATCGAGGACACCGCGGCGGTCGCAGCGCATGAGGCAGAGCAGCTCGAGGGGCACGAATAGATGGACAATATCGAAATCGGCCTTTGGGTGACCGGCGGAATGCTGGTGATGGTCGTGATGGGAATGCGCGTGGCCTTTGCCGCCGGGCTGGCCGGGTTGGCGGGGCTCATATGGATTTTCTGGGCCAAGTTCGGATACGCCCCCGACAAGTTTGGCAAGGCGCTGACCGTTGGCGTCAAGATCGCGGGCCAGGTGCCGCATTCCAAGGTGTCCAGCCAGGCACTGAGCCTCATCCCGACCTTCATCCTGATCGGCTATCTGGCCTATTACGCGGGGCTGACCCGCGCGCTGTTCGAGGCGGCCAAGCGCTGGATCGCCTGGCTGCCGGGGGGGCTGGCGGTCAGCACCGTCTTTGCCACCGCGGGCTTTGCCGCGGTGTCGGGGGCCTCTGTGGCCACGGCGGCGGTCTTTGCCCGCATCGCCATCCCCGAGATGCAATCCATCGGCTATGACAAGCGGTTCGCGGCCGGTGTCGTGGCGGCGGCGGGCACGCTGGCCTCGATGATCCCGCCCTCGGCGATCCTGGTGATCTATGCGATCATCGTGGAACAGGACGTGGGAAAACTGCTGCTCGCGGGCTTCATCCCCGGCGCGTTCTCGGCGCTGATCTACGGCATCCTGATCGTCGGCACCGCTATGCTGTTCAAGCGCGTCGGCCCCCCCGTGGGGGGCTTCAGCTGGCGGGAACGGCTGGTGTCGCTGCCGCCGGCGCTGCCGATCGTCTTCGTGGTCGTGATCATCATCTTCTTCGTCTACAACCCCTTCGGCGGCGATGCCTGGGGCACCCCGACCGAGGGCGGCGCGCTGGGCGCCTTCGTGGTGTTCTGCATGGCAGTCTGGAAGGGGATGCGCTGGTCCGAGCTGAAATCGGCGCTGATCGAAACCGCCAAGCTGACCGTGATGATCTTCTCGATCATCTGGGGCGTGCTGATCTATGTCCGTTTCCTGGGGTTCGCCGACCTGCCGGGGGCCTTTGCCGACTGGGTCACCTCGCTGCACATGTCGCCCATGCTGATCCTCGTTATGATCCTGCTGGCCTATGCGGTGCTGGGCATGTTCATGGACGCGATCGGGATGCTGCTGTTGACCCTGCCGGTGGTCTATCCGGCGGTTATGGCGCTCAATGGCGGAGAGGCGGTGAGCGCCGCCGACAGCACCTTTGGCATGTCCGGCCCGATGTGCGCGATCTGGTTCGGCATCCTCGTCGTGAAGATGGCCGAGTTCTGCCTGATCACGCCGCCGATCGGGCTGAACTGCTTTGTCGTGGCTGGCGTGCGGCCGGATCTCAGCGTTCAGGACGTGTTCCGGGGCGTGACTCCGTTCTTCATCGCCGATGCAGTGACCATTGCGCTGCTGGTGGCGTTTCCAGCCATCGTCTTGTGGCTGCCGTCGCTGGCGATGTAGCCCGCCCGATATCAGACCCGGCCGCGCAGGCCGCCGGCGGCGGTGGTGAACAGGAACAGACCCGCCGCCACGCAGACGATGCTGGGTCCGGTGGGCGTGTCCAGCAGAAAGGATACCCAAAGCCCCGCCAGCGCTGACACGGCCCCCAGCAGGGCGGCGCCTATCGCCATTGCCTCGGGCGTGCGGACGAGCGGCCGAGCGGCGGCGGGCGGGATCACCAGCATGGCCGCGATCAGCAGAACGCCAACCACCTTGATCGCCACGGCCACCACGATGGCAAGCGCGAGCGTCAATCCCAACTCCTCGCGCCGCGGGTCAAAGCCGCTGGCGCGGGCCAGATCGGGGTTCAGCGTGGACATCAGCAGCGACGGCCAGCGCCACGCGGTCAGCCCGGCGACCACCGCCGCGCCGCCCCAGATCACCGCCAGATCGGCCCGGTTCACGGCCAGAATGTCGCCGAACAGAAAGGCCATCAGGTCCAGCCGCGCGGCGCCCCGGTCGGCCAGCAGCGCCACCGCCACCAGCCCCGCGGCCAGCGCGGTATGCGCCGCCACGCCCAGCAGGGTGTCCATCGCATAGCCGCGCCCCGACAGCGCCGAAACCGCCAGCGCCATCGCCAGCGCCGCCCCCAGCACCGCCGGCACCAGCGGCAGCGACAGCGCCAGCGACAGCGCCACGCCCAGGATCGCCGCATGCGCCGTGGCCTCGCCGAAATAGGCCATCCGCCGCCATACCACGAAACAGCCCAGCGGCGCGGCGGCCAGCGCCACCCCGACACCCGCCAGCGCGGCCCGGATCAGGAAATCGTCCAGCATGGGTTTCAGGTCTCCGTCTCGTGCGCGTGTCCCGGATGCGGGTTCGGGTGGTCGTGATCGTGGCTGTGGTGGTGCTCGTGGCGATAGAGCGCCAGCGTGCCGCCCGTGCCGGTGCCGAACAAGGCGCGGTATTCCGGGGCGCTGGCGACCACCTCGGGCGTGCCTTCGCAGCAGATATGGCCGTTCATGCACAGCACCCTGTCCGAGGCCGCCATCACCACATGCAGGTCGTGACTGACCATCAGCACCGCGCAGCCGGTATCCCGCCGCACGGCCTCGATCCGGCGGTAGAAGGCGGCCGAACCGGGCTGGTCCAGCCCCTGCGTCGCCTCGTCGAGCATAAGAATCTGCGGATCTTCCAGCAGGGCGCGGGCCAGAAGCACGCGCTGGAACTGCCCTCCCGACAGGTCCGCCATCTGCCGGTCATGCAGGTCGGGGACCCCCGCCTGGTCCAATGCGGCCAAGGCCTCGCGCGTGCCAATGCGGCGCGGCAGGTTCAGGAACCGTTGCACGGTCATCGGCAGAGAGGCGTCGATCGCCAGCTTCTGGGGGACGTAGCCGATCCGCAGACCCGGCGCGCGGACCACGCGGCCCCGCGCCGGCACGATGGCGCCGATCAACGCCCGCAGCAGGGTGGACTTGCCCGATCCGTTCGGGCCGACGATGGTGACGATCTCGCCGGATCGGATCTCGAAATCGACGTCCTGCAGCACCACGCGCCCGTCCAGCCGGACCGACAGGTTTTCGGCACGGATCAGCGGCGCGGTCATCGGCCTGTCTCCGCCGCGCAGCCGGGGCACAGCCCTTCGGCTTCGACCACCACGCGTTCGATGGCAAAGCCCGCCGCCCGCGCCACGGCCCCCAGCCGCCCCTGTTCCAGCGCGGTTTCTGCTTCGGCCACGGCTCGGCATTCGCGGCAGATCAGAAAGGCCGGCACATGCGCCTCTCCCGGATGGCTGCAGGCGGCATAGGCGTTCAGCCGCTCGATCCGGTGCGCCAGCCCGTGCCGCACGAGAAAATCCAGCGCCCGATAGACGACGGGCGGCTGCGAGCCCATGCCGTCCTCGGTCAACACCGACAGGATGTCATAGGCGCCCATCGCCCGGTGCTCCTGCAACAGAATCTCCAGCACCCGGCGGCGGACCGGGGTGAGCTGCACACGCGCCACGGCACAGCGCGCTTCGGCTGCGTCCAGCGCCTGCGAGATGCAATGGCTGTGGTCGTGGCGTTCGAATCCGACGGCAGACATGGGGTTCCCGCAATATCAAGATTGACATGTTATAATGTAACACTTATCAATGCGCGCCGATCCCGACAATATCCAAGGTTCATCGATCATGAAATTTCTTCTGGCCACCCTGATCCTTCTGCTGGCTGCCCCCCTGCGGGCAGAGACGCCCCGCGTTGTCGCCGACATCGCCCCGGTTCATGGCATCGTCGCCGAGGTGATGGAAGGCGTCGGCTCACCCGACCTGCTGCTGTCGCCCGGCGTCTCGCCGCACCACGTCACGCTGCGTCCGTCGCAGGCGCGGGCGATGCAAAAGGCGGATCTGGTGGTGTGGATCGGTCCGGCGCTGACCCCATGGCTGGAAAAGGCGCTGGAATCGCTCAGGCGGGGCGAGCAAATCGCGCTGCTCGAACTGCCGGGCACGATCGTGCTGCCCTTTCGGGACCATGACGATGACGCGCAGGACCGCGAACACGGTGAGGAGCACAGGCACGCCCAAGGCCACGGCGACGACCATGCGCAGGGCGCGGCCCGCCCGCTCGCCCACGACCATGACCAAGATCGTGAGAACGACCACGGCCACGATCATGCCGGAGGACCCGATCCGCACGCCTGGCTGGATCCGCGCAACGCCGCCCTGTGGGCCGGAGCGATCGCCGAACGGCTGTCGCGGATCGACCCGACGAATGCCGACCGATATCGCGCGAACGCGCGCACCTTCGCCGATCGCATGCACGCGCTCGAAGACGAGATTGCGGCGCGGCTGGCCGATACCGGCCCCTATCTCGCCTATCACGATGCGTTTCAGTATTTCGAAACCCGCTTCGGGCTGAAGCTTGCCGGCGTGATCGCAGCCGGGGACGCGGCCGACCCGGGTGCGGCCCACCTGTCGGCGCTGCGACGGCATCTTGCCGAAAAGGGCGTCGCCTGCGCCTTTCGCGAACCGCAACTCGACCCCCGCCTGATGCAGGCCGCGCTGGAGGGGCTCGACCTGCGCATTGGCGTGCTTGATCCACTGGGCCGCGATCTCGAACCGGGGCCGGGATTCTACGACTCCCTCCTGCGCAACCTCGCCGCCGGTTTTGCCCAGTGCAGGCCCGGTAGCTGAGCTGGCGCCGGAACCGCCGGGCCGCCCTTCATCTTGCCCGAAATACTCTGGGGGGTGCGGGGGGCAAAGCCCCCCGCCTCGGTCGGATCGCGTGAGCGATCCGAAACGGCTTGTCCCTTGAAGGGCGCAAGGACGCCCCTAGCTGAACGTGCCCGCCACCCGTCCCAGCAGCATGAACGCCCGCGCCGTGCGGGTGTCGGCCAGGGCCGTGATCTCGGCGTCGGTTGCGGTCTGCTCGAACTCGGTAAAGGTCTTGTCGAAACGGCGCAGAAAATGGTGGGCGGCATCGCGAAAGATCGGATCCTGTTTCATCCGCCCGGCCGTCAGCGCCAGCGAGCTCCGGTCGCGGATCCCGCCCAGCGCGGCCACCTCGCGCCCGCGCGCGCCCTGGGCAAAGCGCCGCCAGATCTCGGGGCGCGCCATGTCCGGGCGCAGGTCATCCATGTAGATCCCGTCCTGGCTCAGCAGGGTCAAAACGTCCTGCGCCGCCCGGATCAGCAACGCCGCCTTGCGGTCGCGCAGCGCCCGGCGCAGGGCGGCAAAGCCTTCCTCGTCCTCGGCGGTTTCGGGAAAGTTCAGCGCGCGGATGAAATCCTCGTGCGTCAGCGGCGGGTCAAGGCTGTCCGCCGGGGTGCCCAGCGCCAGCGCCGCCTGACCCTGCGGGTCGGGCTCGGTCGGCGCGTGCGGCTCGGGGCGGGGGGCATCGCGGCGCACCGAATGAAAGGTGGCCAGCGCCGTCTCGGTTTTTTTCGCCGCCTGCGCGATTTCGTCCAGCTTGCGCGTAACCGAAGGCTCGGCTGGAATGGCGCCGCGCTGGGCCTGAGCAATCTGCGTCTGACGGATCGCCTCGATCGCGGTCTGCAGGCGCTGGCTTTCCTCGCGCATGATCCGCGCGGTGCGCGCCGCCACCGCCGCCACCCAGATCATCGCCACCGGCAGGAAAACCGCCAGCATCGTGATGCCGAACCGCAGACCCGAAAAGCCCGCGACCTGATCTTCGGGCGACAGCACCAGAAACAGCGTTGCCACCACCAGCCACAGCAGTGTCAGCAGCACGGCGGCGACTTCGATCCCGGTGATCCTGGGGCGGTCGGACTCGCCGCCCCGGCCCAGGGGCGACAGCGGGCTCTTGCCGGGGCCGGACGTGGGCGCGGTCATGCGGGATCCCCCGTCAGGAATAGACGATCTTGACGACCTCGTAATAGCGTTCGCCGCCCGGCGTGCGCACCTCGACGCTGTCGCCGACTTCCTTGCCGATCAGCGCGCGGGCGATGGGCGACTTCATGTTCAGCAGGCCCTTTTCGACATTGGCCTCGTGTTCGCCCACGATCTGCCAGGTCTTTTCCTCTTCGGTCTCTTCGTCCACCAGGGTCACGGTGGCGCCGAACTTGATCGCGCCGGTCAGGGTCGAAGGGTCGATCACGTCGGCGCGGCCCAGGATCGATTCGAGTTCCTTGATCCGGCCCTCGATGAAGGATTGCTTTTCGCGGGCCGAGTGATACTCGGCATTCTCGCTCAGGTCGCCATGTTCGCGCGCCTCGGCGATTGCCTTGATGATCGTGGGGCGTTCTTCGGTCTTCAACTGCTTCAGTTCTGCCTCGAGCGCGGCATAGCCGGCGGGCGTCATCGGGATCTTTTCCATGCGAATCCTGTCGATGTTCGTCCATGTGAAAATGCAACGCCCCCGCCGCGGCAGCGACGGGAGCAGGCGTTTGGGTCATGGCATTCCTGACTCAATCCGGGGGGAGAATGCAAGAGAAAGGCGCGACGTCGGCGGCCATCCGCAGGGGATTTCCGCTGCACGGGTCAGGCGCCCGTGATCTGCGGGTCGCCTTCGCGCAGCATGCCGACAAGCGCGGCGTGATAGCCCGCCTCATGCAGCGCGGCCAGCAGTTCGGCCGCCTGCGCCCGTTCCACCGCGGCGAGCAGACCGCCGGCGGTCTGGGGGTCGAACAGCAGGTCGTGGCGCCCCCCCGCCGGCAGGGACAGCGCCAGCGCCCGGTTCTGTGGGAATAGGATGGAGCGGATCCCCGCTTCGGCCAGCTCAGCCGCCCCCCGCATCAGCGGGATGTCGTCGAGGTAAAGTTCGGCCGCGCAGCCCGATGCTTCGCACAGTCCCATGAGATGCCCGGCCAGCCCGAAGCCGGTGACATCGGTCATCGCATGCGCGCCCGACAGGATCCGCGAGGCCGCGCCCTGCGGCTGGCACATCAGCGCGAGCGCATCCGCCACCCAGTCGCCGCGCGCGCGCCCGCCCATCTCGGCCGCCATCAGAACGCCGCTGCCCAGCGGTTTGGTCAGGATCAGCGCATCGCCCGGCCGTCCCCCGGCCAGCGTCACCGGGTCGCCGTCGCACAGGCCGGTGACGGTAAATCCGACCGTCAGCTCGTCGCCCATCGAGGTATGCCCGCCCACGATCGCCGCGCCGGCCTCGCCCATGACCTCCTGCGCGGCGGCCATGATCTCGGCCAGGGTGCGTTCCTGCAACTCGGGCGACATGCGCGGCAGGATCAGCGACGCCGTGGCGGCCTGCGGCTGCGCCGCCATGGCCCAGACGTCGCCCAGCGCGTGGACGGCGGCGATGCGGGTCATCACCGCCGGATCCTCGACCATCGCCCGCAGGTGGTCCGAGCTTATCACCTGCCGCGCGCCGCCCGTTTTCAGCAGCGCCGCATCGTCGCCCGGCAGCGGCTCGATATCCGACCGCGCCGCCCCCGCCACGGGCGCCAGACCCGCCCGCAGCGCCGCGCGCCCCACCTTGGCCCCGCAGCCGCCGCACATCGGCTTGTCGCCGATGGCCTCGGGCAAACCTTCGGCGTGCATCGGCGGCAGTTCGGGCGGCTCCATCGCGGGCAGGTCGCGGAACTTCTCCATGAAGCGCCGGTCGATCCGGTCCTTCCACCGCCACATGAGGCGGCCGGCGTAGGCAGTGCCGAACTTCTCGGCCAGTGCCTCCTTGCCGCCCAGCGAGACCAGTTTCAGGTAATCCTTTTGCGGCCGGTAGGGGCGCAGTCGGTGGCCACTGAGCGTCGCGCAAAGGTTGTCGAACAGAACGGGCGCCTCGCGGACCGCATAGACCCCGGCCTTGGGGCGGGGGGCGTGGGTCAGATGCGCACAATCGCCGGCGGCAAAGACGGCCGGGTCGGATGTGCGCAGGGTTTCGTCCACGGCGATGAAGCCGTCATGCAGCGCAAGCCCCGTGTCCCTGAACCACCCGTACGGCCGTGCCCCCGCCGCCCCGGTGACGAAATCGGCGGCGATGTGTCGGCCGTCGGCCAGTTCGACATGATCCTCCGCGATGCGGGCAATGGGAGCGTGCTCGATCAGGGTGACGCCCAGTTCGGACATCCGGGCGCGGATCAGCCGTTGGGCGCGGGGCACCAGCGCCGACAGCGCCCGCGCGGCGTCGATCAGGTGGATCTCGGTCTCGCGCCCGCGCTGGCGCAGGGCAAATGCCATTGCCATCGCGATCTCGGCCCCCGCCACGCCGCCGCCGATCACCGCCACGCGGGCCGGACCGGTGCGGTCTCGATAATCGGCCCATCGCGCGGCGAATTCGCCCAGCGGCTTGGCCGGGACGGCGTGCTCGGCGAAGCCGGGCAGGTCGGGCATGGCCGAGGTTATCCCGACATTGACCGAGGCCACGTCATAGCCGATCGGCGGCCGCCCGGCGACGTGGATCTGCCGGGTCTTGAGGTCCATCCCTTCGACCGCGCCGAGGATCACCCGCGCCCCGGCGAACCGCGCCAGCCGCACGAGGTCGATGTCCAGATCCGACCGCGTATAGTGCCCCGCGACGAAACCCGGCAGCATGCCCGAATAGGGCGCGGTGGGGCCGGGATTGATCACCGTCACCCGTGCGCCGGGCAGGGGCTGCATCCCCCATTTGCGCAGCACCAGCGCATGCGCGTGACCGCCTCCTACCAGAACGAGATCGCGGGTCAGCGGAAGGCGTGGCATGGCGTGCATCGGGCGCGTTCCCCGTGTCAGTGTGGGTCAGTCCCGGTTCCCGTCCCGGTCCGCGTCATGGGTCGCCCACAGCCGGTCCTCGCCCGGCGTCGGCAGGGTTTCGGGGCGTTCGTTGCGGTGCAGGTGCACCTTGGCGATGAAAAAGGCGGTGACGGGGGCGGTCAGGAACAGAAACAGCGTGATCAGCAGTTCGTGAAACGAGAGATGCCCCTCGAACAGCGGGGCGTGGATCATCGAGGCGATCAGCGTGCCGCCCACGCCCAGCGTGGTCGCCTTGGTCGGAGCGTGCAGCCGCGACATCGGGTCGCGCAGTTTGATGAGTCCGAAAGAGCCCACCAGCCCGAAGATGCCTCCGATGACCAGTCCGGCCGAGATCAGGATTTCCGCAAGGCTTTCCATGGCATCCTCACTCGATGATGTTGCCGCGCAGCAGGAACCGCGCATAGGCCACGGTCGAGACGAACCCCAGCATGGCGATGATCAGGACCACCTCGAAATAGATCTCGGTCCCGAAGGCGAGGCCGTAGAGCACCAGCAGCGCCAGCGCGTTGATGACCATCGTGTCGAGCGCCAAGATCCGGTCGCCGATCTGGTCGGCGGCGGCGACTTTCCACAGGCACATCAGCATGGCCGCACCATAGCAGGCAAAGGCGAAATAGGCGGCGTAGGTGATCATTCGAAAATCTCCTTCAGGCGGCGCTCGTAGCGGTCCTTGATCTCTTCGACGACGCTGTCGGGATCGGGCGCGTGCAGGCAGTGCACCAGCAGATAATGCCCGTCGGCCGAAAGGTCGGCCGACACCGTGCCGGGCGTCAGGGTGATCGTGGCGGCCAGCGCGGTGATCGCCTCGGGATGGCGCAGATCGAGCGGGATGGCGATGAAATGGGGTTCGAGATCCTGCGCCCGCTTGAACAGGATCAGGCGGGCGACGATCACGTTGGCCACGCAGATGTCCCACAGCGCGATGGCCAGGTATTCGGCGATCTTCAGTGGCCCGCGCAGGGTGGGGCGGTCGGGCCAGAACGGGGCGGTGACCACCGGGATCACGAGCCCCAGGAAGAAACCGAACAACAGCGAGTTCAGCGACCAGCGGTTGACCAGCAACAGCCACACCACGGTCAGCAGCGCCGTCAGCAGCGGATGCGGGATGAGGCGGGCGAGGATCTTCATGTCAGGGCCTCCTCAGAACCGTGT
Source organism: Jhaorihella thermophila (assembly GCF_900108275.1). Lineage (GTDB taxonomy): Bacteria > Pseudomonadota > Alphaproteobacteria > Rhodobacterales > Rhodobacteraceae > Jhaorihella > Jhaorihella thermophila. Next base: position 47,376 of record NZ_FNVD01000013.1, on the reverse strand, counting down.
CGATCACGGCGGACGGTTCGAACAGCTGCTCGGCCGTGGCCTGCGCATAGGACATCACCGGCCCGGCAAAGACCGTCAGCAGACCCAAGGTGGTCAACAGCGCGCCCGTCGCCACGAAGGGCAGAGTGCGCGGGTGCGGGCGCATTACCCATGTGGGATGGTTGTCCTCTTCCTCGGGCTCCTCGGCGCGGGGTTCGAACCCGTTGGCCGGGTCGAAGGGGCGCCAGAACAGGATACTGCCGGTGCGCGCCAGCCCGACGAGCGTGATGAGCGACGTGACAAGGATCACGGTCCAGATCGTGGTCATCATCGGATCGGTTCGCGCCGCATCCATGATGAACAGCTTGCCGATGAAGCCCGACAGCGGCGGCATCCCGGCCAGACCGATCGCGCCGGCGAAGTAGAAGGCCGAGATCAGCCCCGTCTGCGGCATCGGCCGGGCCACGGCGATGGCGGAGCCGCGGCGTTCGGTCACGAGGTCGGCGACCAGAAACAGCGCCGCCGTCGCCAGCGTCGAATGGATCATATAGTAGATCCCCGCCGCGGCTGCCGTTTGCGTGAACATCGAAATCGCCACCAGCAGCGTGCCCACCGAAGCGATCGCGCCAAAGGCGACCAGCCGTCCAAGCTCGCGCGCGCCGAGAATGCCGACCGATCCCAGCGCCAGAGTCGCCAGCGCCGCCGGCAAGAGCCAGTCTCCGGCCAGGCCCGCCGTCACGGCCACGTCGGGGCCGAACACCAGCGTATACATGCGCAGGATCGAATAGGCCCCGACCTTGGTCATGATCGCAAACAGCGCCGCCACCGGCAGGGGCGCGTTGGCATAGGTCGCCGGCAGCCAGAAATGCAGCGGCAGCACCGCTGCCTTGATGGCAAAGACCAGCAGCAGCAGCACGGCGCCGACCCGGATCAGGGCGCTGTCCCCTGCGGGCAGGGCCGCGACCTTTTCGGCCAGATCGGCCATGTTCAGCGTGCCGGTGACGGCATAGATGGTGCCCAGCGCGAACAGGAAGATGGCCGAGCCCACGAGGTTGTAGACCACATACTGCACCCCGGCGCGAAACCGCGTGCCGCCGCCGCCATGGATCATCAGCCCGTAAGAGGCGATCAGAAGCACCTCGAAGAACACGAACAGGTTGAAGGCATCGCCGGTCAGGAAGGCGCCCATCAGGCCCATCAGTTGGAACTGGTAGAGCGCATGGAACAGCTGTCCCCGCGCGTCCCAGCGCGAGCCGATCACGTAAAGCAGCACGATCAGGGCCAGCACCGCCGTCAGCACGACCATCAGCGCCGACAGCCGGTCCAGCACCAGCACGATTCCGAAGGGAGCCGGCCAGTCGCCCAACTCATAGGTCAGAACCGCGCCGGTCGAGGCCTTGGCCAGCAGCATCAGAGACACCGCCACAAGCGCCACCGTCGCGCCCACCGAAAAGATCCGCGTCAGCGACAGGTGGTGGCGCAGCACCATCACGATGAACGGTCCCATCACCGCCGGCAGGATCACGGGCAGGATGACAAGGTGGCTCATGCGTCCTCTCCCGTCTCTTCGGTCATGTCGATGCGGTCGTCCTTTTCGCTCAGATAGGCGGCCAGCGCGATCATCACGATCACGGCGGTCATGCCGAACGAGATCACGATGGCGGTCAGCACCAGCGCCTGCGGCAGCGGATCGGTATAGGTCGCATCCGCCTTGTAGGGGTTCAGGATCGGCGGGGCGTTGGCCGCCAGCCGTCCCGAGGCGAACAGGAACACGTTTACCGCGTAGGACAGCAGCGACAGCCCGACGATCACCGGAAAGGTGCGCAGCCGCAGGATCAGATAAAGGCCGGCGGCGGTCAGCACGCCGATGCCCGAGGCAACAAGAAATTCCATCTCAGCGCGCCTCCTCTGCGGTGGTTTCCTCGACTTCGCGGGCCGGGTTGATGTCCATCGGGAATTCGCTTGCGATGCCCGGCCGCCAGGCAAAGCGCGCCAGGCTCTCCAGCGCCAGCAGCACCGCGCCCACCACGGCCAGGAACACGCCCAGGTCGAACAGCATTGCGGTGGCCAGTTCGAACTTTTCCAGCGGCGGGAAGTGGAAATAGCCGAAGGCGCTGGTCAGGAACGGCTTGCCCGCCAGCCAGGATCCGATCCCGGTCGCCGCCGCCACCAGCACCCCCGACCCGATCAGCGCCGAATAGGGGAACCGCAGCCGCTCGGCCGCCCAGGAAAAGCCCGAGGCCATGTATTGCATCACCAGGGCGATGGCGGCGATCAGCCCGGCGATGAAGCCGCCTCCGGGCAGGTTGTGGCCGCGCAGGAAGATATAGGTCGCCACCATCAGCGCCACGGGCATCATCATCCGCGTCGCAACCACCATGATCATCGGGTGGGCGTCACCCGATTGCGGCTCGGACGGTTTGCGGTTCAGCAGGTAGGCGCGCACCGGGCTGTTCAGCACCGCTCGGGTGACCGCGAAGATCACGATCGCGGCGATGCCCAGCACGGTGATCTCGCCGAAGGTATCGTAGCCCCTGAAATCGACCAGGATCACGTTCACCACGTTGGTGCCGCCGCCGCCGGAATAGGAATTGGCCAGGTGATAGTCGGAAATGGTGGGGAAGGCGAAGTCTCGCACCATCAGCGCATAGATCAGCCCGCCGACGCCCAGACCGGCCGCAATCGAAAGGGCCGCGTCGCGCATCCGCCGCATGGGCGAACTTTCCAGCGGCGTCTCGCGCGGCAGGAAGTTCAGCGCCAGCAGCATCAGCACCACCGTCACCACCTCGACCGAGATCTGGGTCAGCGCCAGATCGGGCGCCGACAGATAGGTGAAGGCCAGCGACACCACCAGCCCGACCACGCCGATCAGCACCAGCGTCACCAGCCGGTTGCGGTGGAAGATCACCACCAGCGCGGTCGCCAGGATCACGCCGATCCAGCCCAGCAAGGGAATGATCGCGATCTCCATCGTCCGGCGGGTCGGTGCGGCGAGGGTGCCGCTGAACCAAGCATATCCCGTGAGCGCCAGAACAAAGGCCAGCAGGATCGCGCCATAGCGGGTCATCGACCCGTCATGCAGCGTATCGGTCACGGCGCGGCTTGCCCGCGTGGCCGCGCCCACCAGCGCGTCGAAGATCTCCTTGGCCTCGGGCCTTGGCATCGCGTTCCAGACGCGGTCCAGCCAGCCATGCGCGCCCAGCAGGACGACGCCGCCGGCAATGGCGATGATCGACATCACCAGTGCCGGCGTCATCCCGTGCCAGAGCTTGAGATGGACCTGCTGCACCTGCCCGCCGGTCACCGCGCCGGCGGCGGTCTCGACCAGGGTCGAGGCCATCGCCATCGGGAACAGGCCGATCAGCACCACCAGCAGCGTCAACAGTGCCGGCGGCATCCACATGCCCGCGCCGGGGTCGTGCGGCTCGGTGGGATAGTCGTCGCGCACCGGCCCCAGGAACACATGGGCCACATAGCGAAACGAATAGGCAGCCGAAAACAGCGCCGCGAGCGTCGCCAGCGTGGGCACCAGCCAGCCATAATCGGCCCAGACGGTATGCGCGGCTTCCTCCAGCATCATCTCCTTGCTGAGAAAACCGTTGAGCGGCGGGATACCCGCCATCGACAGCGCCGCGACCGTGGCCAGCGTGAAGGTCGTCGGCATCAGCTTGCGCAGGCCCCCCAGCCGCTTGATGTCGCGGGTATGCGCGGCGTGATCGACGATGCCGGCGGTCATGAACAGCGCCGCCTTGAAGGTGGCGTGGTTGATGATGTGGAACACCGCGCCGATCGCCGCGGCCTTGGTGCCAAAGCCCAGCAGCATGGTGATGAGTCCCAGGTGGCTGACCGTCGAAAACGCCAAAAGCGCCTTGAGATCGTCCTTGAACAGCGCGATCACCGCCCCGATCAGCATGGTCAGCAGGCCGGTGGTGCCGACCAGGTAGAACCACGCCTCCGTGCCCGACAGCACCGGCCACATCCGCGCCATCAGGAACAGCCCGGCCTTCACCATCGTGGCCGAGTGCAGATAGGCCGAAACCGGCGTCGGCGCCGCCATCGCGTGCGGCAGCCAGAAATGGAACGGGAACTGTGCCGACTTGGTGAAACATCCCAGCAGGATCAGCACCAGCGCCGGCAGATAGAGCGGCGAGGCCTGGATCGCCTCGCGCTGGTCAAGGATCGCGGTCAGGTCATAGCTGCCCGCGACATGGCCCAGGAGCAGCATTCCCGCGATCATCGCAAGCCCGCCCGCGCCAGTCACCGCCAGCGCCATCCGCGCGCCCTGCCGGCCTTCGGGCAGGTGGCGCCAATAGCCGATCAGCAGAAAGGACGACAGCGACGTCAGCTCCCAGAAGATTAGCAGAAGCAGGACGTTGTCGGACAGGACGATGCCCACCATCGCGCCCTGAAACAGCAGCAGATAGCTGTAGAACTGGCCCATCGGGTCCTCGCGCGAGAGATAGAAACGCGCATAGATGATGATGAGAAGGCCGATGCCCAGGATCAGCCCCGCAAACAGCAGGCCCAGCCCGTCGAGAAAGAAATTCGCGTTCAGCCCCAGACCCGGCAGCCAGTCGAGCCGCGCCGTGACGGTTTCGCCCCGCATCACGGCCGGGGCGTTGAGGAGCAGTCCCACCAGCGCCAGCAGGGTCACGGCGGCGGTGGACAGATAGGCCGAATTGCGCCCCGCGCGGATCAGCAGCGCAGGCAATACCGACCCCAGAAAGGGCAGGGCGACGATCAGGAACAGCGACAAGGGGATCCCTCCAGTCCGTTCGATCCGAAACTTGCCCATGTGGGTAAGGATATTTTTCCCGCTGTCCAGCCCTTGCGCCCCGATTCCTGCCATATCGGGCGATTCTCGGACAACGCCGCGCCTGCGGGGGCGGCGCGGGATGTGGCAATGTGCGGCCGATCGGGCTGCGCGGAGCTGCGGGCCCCCCTCAGGTCAAAACAAAGGGCCGCGTGGCGTCCGACGCGGCCCGATGGGGTCAGCGGGGCGAATCCGCCGGGCGACAGGAGGCCCGGCTACATGCCCAGGGCTTCCTTGTAGAGCTCCAGCACCGCCTCTTCCTCGGCGATTTCGTCCTTGTCGCGCTTGCGCAGGGCGATGATCTTGCGCATCACCTTGGTATCATAGCCGCGCGCCTTGGCCTCGGCCATCACCTCCTTCTGCTGATCGGCGATGTCCTTCTTCTCGGCCTCCAGCCGTTCGATGCGCTCGATGAAGCTGCGCAGTTCGTCAGCGGTCACACGATAGGTCGCATCGGTGGAATGTTCGTCCATGGACAGGCTCCGTCTGGCTGCTAGGGTGGTGACGTGAAGCCACGGGATACAAGGGTGCCGGTGCGGCTGCAAGACGGGATCGGCGCGGGGCGCGCCGCAGCGGCCTTGTGCGGGGGGCGCCGATCGGCTAGAGCCCGCGCACGGATGCCCTCGGCAAGGACGCCGGGCCGAAAGGATTCTGACCAGTGGAGACACGGATGTTCGAGATCATGATCTGGGCGGGCACCGCCGTCACCCTGCTGGGGCTTGTCGGCCTGATCTGGTGCGTCATCCGCGCCAACCGCGTGCGCCGGCAGAATCTGGCCGATGAAGACCTGAAACAGGCCCTGATGGCGCTGTTGCCGCTCAATCTCGGGTCGCTGTTCCTGTCGGCAATCGGTCTGATGCTCGTGGTAGTCGGCATCATCCTGAGCTGAGCCGGGCAGGCCGAACCAGAGGGCGGCCGGGGCCGGCAGTTCAGAGCGGCAGGTTGTCGAACCTGGCCTCGATCGCCTCGTCGGCAAGCTCAGCCTCGAGCTGCAAGAGCCGCCGGGGAATCTCCACCCGCTCCATGCGGAGCCGGTCGAGCACGCGCGAAAATTCAGGTTGCATCGCAAGGCGCCGGTCGGGTTCCGCGTCAAGGATTTCCCGCTCCAGCCGCAGAGCCGTATCCAGCAGGTTCCGTTCGGTCATGGCACTCCTCCTCTTTCCGGTACCGTCTCCGCCCCGGCCCGGTCATGACGCTGTGCAGACGGCGCGCCGGGATCCGCCACGCCGGGCAATCCCCTTCGGGCTGTCAGGATCATGCCGGATTCACTCGAATTCTGCACGGTTTCGCCACCAGCCGCATTGACCGAGGTCAATTCCCAGCGCACGGGCGGATGCGGATCGCCGAGAGACGCGCCTTGAAAACACATTCCAAACAGCTAATTTGAAGGGGCGCGACTGCAATGGAGAATTTCGATGAAGCCGGATGTGACAGCCTTTTTCGACGAAGAAACCAACACGGTTTCCTATGTCGTGCGCGAACCGCAGGGGCGGGCCTGTGCGATCATCGACAGCGTGCTGGATTTCGACCACGCCGCGGGGCGGACTGCGACGCATTCGGCGGATCGGATCATCGACCATGTCCGGTCCGAAGGGCTGACCGTCGAATGGATCCTGGAAACCCATGTTCACGCCGACCATCTGTCCGCCGCGCCCTATCTGCAGGAAAAGGTGGGCGGGCGCATCGGCATCGGCGACCGGATCACGGTGGTTCAGGAAACCTTTGGCAAGGTGTTCAACGAAGGCACCGAGTTCCAGCGCGACGGCAGCCAGTTCGACGCGCTGTTCCGCGAAGGCGACAGTTTCCACATCGGCCAGCTGCGCGGCGACGTGCTGCACACGCCGGGGCATACGCCGGCGTGTCTCACCTATGTGATCGGCGATGCTGCCTTTGTCGGCGACACGCTGTTCATGCCGGATTTCGGCACCGCCCGCTGCGACTTTCCCGGTGGATCTTCCGAGGTGCTCTATGACTCGATCCAGAAGATCCTGTCGCTGCCGGACGAGACGCGTATATTCGTCGGTCACGACTACAAGGCGCCGGGGCGCGACGAGTACGCGTGGGAAACCACCGTGGCCGAGGAAAAGGAGCGCAACGTGCATATCGGGCACGGCCGCAGCAAGGAAGAGTTCGTCCGGATGCGCAACGAACGCGATGCCACGCTGGGCATGCCGCGGCTGATCGTTCCGTCGTTGCAGGTGAACATGCGCGCGGGCCATTTCCCGCCGCCGGAACCGGATGGCAAGGTGTTCCTCAAGCTGCCGATCAACGTGCTCTGATTGCGGCGCGGAGCCGCACTGGACAGCCGTCGGATGCGCGGTTAGGACGTGAGGCATGGATCTTCGACAGCTTGCCCCGAACTATTTCGTCTCGCCTCAGATCGCGCCCGCGGACATGCCCGTGCTCGCGCAAGCGGGGTTCACGTCGGTGATCTGCAACCGGCCCGATGCCGAGGTGACGCCGGACCTGCAGGCAGCAGCGATGCGCGCGGCGGCCGAGGCCGCGGGGCTGCGCTTTGAGGTGCTGGAACTGGTGCACCAGACGCTCACGCCCGAAAACGCGGTTTTGCACCGCGAACTGGTCCAGAACGGCGGCGAAAAGGTTCTGGCCTATTGCCGGTCCGGCACGCGGTCCTCGGTGATCTGGGCGATGGGGCAGATCGGCCCGCGCAGCGTCGAGGACGTCATGGCAGCGACCCGCGCCGCCGGGTACAATCTGGACAGCTATTTGCCGCTGTTTCAGCAGGTCGCGCTGAATCCCGTCTGAAACGGCGGCGGTCCCAGGCGTCACGACGCATCGTCCGTCCCGGTCTTCGCGGGCGCGGAATCCGCCTCCGGCAATCCCGCCAGCGAGGAGATTTCGGCCAGCGCCTGATCGGGGGTCATCTGCGACAGGCGGTCGTGGTAGCCGTCTTCGTCTACGGGCTCCTGCGGCGCGGGCGCGGGCGCGGGTCCGGTTTCGGCCGGCGCGGGCGTCTGCGGCTCGGCCTCGTCCGGGCCGGGATGTTCGACGAAACGCGCGGGGAGATCCGGCGGCGCCGCCGCCTCGCCCCCCGGTGCCAGCCGTAGCCGGATCGCCCGCAATCCCCCCGCCTGACCCAGCTTGCCCGTGGCGATCACCCGCCCGTCCAGCGCCACCAGTTCGGTCTGGTTCAGACGGCCGCGCGCCAGCGGCAGCAATTCCCCCGGTTGCATCCGCGCCAGCTGCGCAAGCGGTAGCCGAAGCCGTTCGATCACGGCCGTCAGTTCGGCCCGGATCGCGCCGAAATTCCGTTCCATCCCGTGCGAGTGCGGCGGCGGCGCGGTGCCGCTTTCGGCCCCGCCGGCCGGTTCGGACAGCACAAGCACCAGTCCGCCCTGTCTCGCGCCTCCGCCGATGTCCAGAGAGAGTTCGAGAACGCGGAACGCGCCGTCCTCGAGCGCGAGCAACAGGCCGCCGGGGTCTTCGGTCATGCCGGCACACCGCAGCCCGGCCACGCAATCGCGGTCTTCGGCCTGCTCGACCAGATCGACAAGCCGGGCGAGGATCCCGTCCAGAAACGGCGCGATCAGCGCGGCGTCGGTGGGGGTGAAGCGGCGGCTGTCGGGCCACGGTGCAAGGATCTGGCCGGTGGTCAGTTGCTGCACCAGCGCCGAGACGAGCTGCCCGTCAACGATGGCGCCGCCCAACCGGCCGTCGTCGCCCGCCAGCAGAACCGGCATCCCGGTTTCGGGCAGGTTTTCGGAAAGCTCGTCTAGCGCGCCCCGGTATTCTGTGGCGCCGATCACGGCGGCCGGGGCGCCGACCTCGTCCGCGGCCGTGCGGGCCACGGCCAGGCGCAGCACGCGCAGCAGCGACCGGGCCGCCCGTTGCGTCCCGCCCCCTGCCGCGAGCTTGCGTGCGAGCACCGATTCCGAAGCCTTCGCCGCTGTCATTCCCTTCGCCCTGCCGTTGCGGTTCCTGCCCATGCACTCCTAGCGCAGGAATGGTTGCCGAGAAGTTGACGCGGCCTATTGCGCCGCCATTTCCGCCGCAGCCGGAAGGATTACCCGGAATGCGCCGCCGGTCCGGTCGGCCAGATAGACGATCTCTCCGTCCAGCCGGTTCATGATTTCGCGGCAGATCGCCAGCCCCAGCCCCGCGCCGCCGGCCTTGTCATGGACGACGCGGGCGAATTTCTCGAACACCATCTTCTGCGCCTCGGGCGGAACGCCGCTGCCGTTGTCGATGAAGTCCACCGCGATCCGCCCCTTCAGGTCATGCACCGCGATCACCAGTTCGGGCCGTGGCGCATCGCAGTATTTCTGGGCGTTGGAAATGAGGTTGATGAACACCTGTGCCAGCCGGTCCAGATCGGTGTGCAGGACGATGTTTTCGGCCGACCGCCTGCGGCGGATCTCGATCGGCCGCTCCAGGCCCGACAACGCCGTCGAGATGGCCCGGTCCAGCACCTCGGCCAGCGTTCCGGTGCCGAGATTCAGCGACACCTCGCCGTTTTCCAGCACGCTCAGGTCGAGCAAATCATCCAGCAACCGGGTCAGGCGAAGCGCCTCGTCGTGGATGATGGCGGCATAGCGGGTCTGCTCCTCGGCGGCCAGCCCCTCGGTGTCGCGCAGGATCTCGGAAAATGCGCGGATCGAGGTCATCGGCGTGCGCAATTCGTGGCTGACCTGGCTGAGAAACGCGTCCTTCTGCTGCGAGATCTGCAAGAGCTTTTCGTTGGCATCGCGCAGCTTGGCGGCGGTGCGGGTCAGTTCGGCCGATTTCGCCTCGAGCCGGCTGGAATATTCCATCAGCTGCGCGGATTCGTCGGCCACCGCCAGAAGATCCTCGACCGATACCGACGACCCGCCCACGATCTGGCCGATCATGGCATGGGCCGTGGCCGCGCCGACCGAGCCGGCCAGCTTGCGTTCGAGACGCTCAAGAAAGGCCGGGGTCGGTTCGGGCAGACCGGCATGGATGCCCTGGCGCGCCGCCTCCTCGCGAAAGAATGCCTGAGCCTCGCCCCCGCCCATGATCCGCTGGGACATGATCATGAGGTCTTCGCTTTGCGCCACCGAGCCGGTCCAGCCGCGCGGGCCGGCGGAATGGTCGAAGACATTGACGAATTGCGCACCCTGCAGCCGCTCCAGCGGGCTGGGGAAGGTCAGCAGGGACACTAGGCTGAACACCGCGGCGTTCAACGCAAGGCTCCACATCACCGCATGCACGGTCGGGTCCAGCCCTTCGATGCCGAACAGCGCCTGCGGCCGCAGCCAGCCGATCCCGAACGGGCCGGATTCGAAGACCGAGGGCGGCATCAGTTCGCTGCCGATCCCCGGCAGCAGCATCGTATGGACCCACAGGCAGAACCCGACCGTCAGCCCCGCCAGCGCCCCGGTCCGGGTGGCCCCGCGCCAGAACAGCCCGCCCACCAGCGCCGGCAGGATCTGGGCGATGCCGGTGAAGCTGATGAGCCCGATCGAGGCCAGCGCCGAGCCGCCGCCCGAAAGCTCGAAATAGAAATAGCCCAGCGCCATGATCACGCCGATGGCGATGCGGCGCGACACCAGCACGATGTGGCGCACGTCGCCGGACACCGAGGCGCCGCTGCCCCGGCGGCTGAGCCAGATCGGCATGACCAGGTGGTTCGACACCATCGTGGACAGCGCCATGGCGGCGACGATGACCATCGAGGTGGCCGAAGAGAACCCGCCGAGGAAGGACAGCATTGCCAGCCCGTCCTGACCTTGCGACAAAGGCACGGTCAGCACGAACAGGTCGGGGTTCGCGCCCTTCGGCATCAGCTCCAGCCCGATCGCGGCGATCGGCACCACGAACAGGCTGATGAGCAGCATGTAGAGCGGAAAGGCCCAGGACGCGGTGCGCAGGTGGCGTTCGTCATCGTTTTCGACCACCATGACCTGAAACATCCGCGGCAGGCAGACGAAGGCCGCTGCCGACAGAAAGGTGATCGCCGCCCAGCGCCCGCCATTCACCTGCCATTGCCCGATCTGCGAGGCGTCGATCCGCGCAAGCGCCGGGCCGACGCCCCCCGCCACACCCCAGACCACGAAGATCCCGACCGCAAGCAGCGCCACCAGCTTGACCACTGCCTCGAGCGCGACGGCCGTCACGACCCCGTGGTGGCGTTCATTGGCGTCCAGGTTGCGGGTGCCGAACAGGATGGCAAACACAGCCAATCCCACGGCGATCCACAACACCAGCCGGGTTTCGCTGAATCCTCGCATGTTGGTTTCGTCGAAAAATATAGAAAATGAAAGAGTTATGGACTGAAGTTGAAGTGATATGTAAGGTGTGATCCCCAGCACGGCGAGCACGGTGACACAGATTGCCAGCAGGTTCGACTTGCCATAGCGGGACGAGATCAGATCGGCGATCGAGGTCACGCGCTGGCTGCGGCCGATCCGCACCAGCTTGCGCAGTCCCCACCACCAGCCGACCATGACCAGCGTCGGGCCAAGGTAGATGGTCACGAACTCCAGACCCGATCGCGCCGCATAGCCGACGGCGCCGTAGAATGTCCACGCGGTGCAGTAGATCGACAGAGACAGGGTATAGATCAGGGGCGATCGGAGCCAGGTGCTGCGGCCCTTTGCGGCCAGCCTGTCGGCGGCGAAAGCCACGCCGAACAACAGCGCCACATAAGCCAACGACACCGCCACCAGCAGGTTGAGCGTCGCCATCAGGCGTCTCCGTCCCGATCCGTTCCGTCCGGCCGGTCGGATGGCTGGTTCATGCCCCTGGTCAGCCGGCCGAATGCCGCGTTGACGACGATCAGACCGGCCCAGACGGAAAAGATGTAAAGGATCGCCGAAGACGTTGGCACGCCGTCACCGACCGCGCTCGCGCGCGGCCAGAGCAGGGGAACCGCGAACAGGGCCGCGCCCATGATCGGCAGCAGGCGCGCCGCGTCCAGCAGGCGCCGCCGGCGATAGCTCTGGCGTTCGAGAAAGACCGGCGGCGCGGCGCGCGTATCTTCGATGGGGCCGGTCGTCATGACCCGGAGGCCTGCGCATGCAGATCGCGCACCGCCGCCAGCACCTCGGCGTTCGAAAACGGCTTGGTCATGAAGCGGGTGACGCCGGCCTCTTCGGCCATCTCGCGGTCGCGGCTCTGCCCGCGGGCCGTCAGCATCAGAACCGGCAGGTCCCGGAACCGCTCGATCCTGCGCAGTTCGCGCACGATGTCGATGCCGCTCTTGCCCGGCAGCATGATGTCCATGATCACCAGATCCGGGCGCTTGTCGCGGATGACGTCAAGCGCATCGGACCCCTCGGAGTGCACATCTACCTGCCAGCCTTCGCGGCTGAGCAGAAAACGGATCGCCTCGACGATATTGGGTTCGTCCTCGACCAGCAGAACGTGTCGGCTCATGTTCGGTTTTTCCTCCCCCGCGCGAACGTCCGCCTTGGCGCAACATTCTTGCCTTGGTGCAGACTATCCCCGGCCCGGCCACGGTGTCAAAACCCTTGCATCAGGCGCCGTCGCTCAGGATGGACGGCTCTCGCCGGGCGCCGCATCCCCGGCGCGGGCAGACCCGGCAGCTGCTGCCCACGGGCTGGGCCTCCTGGCCCGGGTCGTCCGCGGCCGGCAGGATCAGCATGAACGACCGCAACACCGGATCGCTGTCGAAATCGGGCTGCTGCATCGGCCAGGATACGGCAAGACAGTCGAACGCGTGCCGAACCCTTCCCAGTTGGGTCACCCGGCGGCGGATCGGCACCAGCGGGCGGCTCAGCGCGATGTAAAGCGGCCAGAGCGGGCAGGATTCTCCGTGACGCGGCATGGCAAAGCCCGCGACCTGCTTGCGGAACAGGATGCTGCCCGAGGCATCGCAGATCACCAGCCCGCAGCCGCGCGGCAGAACGCCTTCTGGCATCGCCGCCAGCCGCCGGAACACCGCCGGAAGATCGGCGTTGAACGCCCGCGCCAAGGCCACAGGGTCGAGCCCCAGCCGGTCCAATGCTTCGCGGAACGGCCCCAGCGGCATCGCGCGGGCGTCGGCAGCATAGACGTCCAGCACCGCCCGTCCCAGGGCGCGCGCGGCCTTCGAGCCCAGCGAGGATTCCGCCTCGATCACCTTTTCGACCGTCGCGGTTCCGTTTTCCAGCTCGGGGAAGTGGTTGCTGCGGGCGGCCAAGAAGGCTTCGACCTCTTCCTGCGGCACGCCGCGGCGTTCCTTTCCCGCATCGCTTTCGTCCAGATAGGTCATCAACGCCTTGGAGCTTTCCGCCAGCCGCTGGCTGTCCTCGTTCAGGTTGCGGTGGAACCGGTCGCGCCATTCCGGTTCGAGCTCGTCGGTTTCGGCCAGAATGGCGGCGGTGGAACGGATCGAGGCGGCGGTGGACAGCACCTCGTGCAGCGAGGCGGCCAGGTGGGGATCGTGGGTCAGGCGGTCGGACAGGATCTCGACCGTCCGTTCCAGCGAGGCAATGCGCCGATGGGCGGCAGCAAGTACCTCGGCCCAGCCGGGGAAGCGGCCGGCGAATTCCTCGGCCCGGTCCAGTTCGGCATTGACGGTGCCTGCGTCGGCGGCCGCCTCGCGCAGGGTCGAGATCAGCGCCGCCTCGGCCCCTTCGGTGAGCATTGATGGCTCCACCCCCAGCGCGCGGGCGATGTCCACCAGCAGCTTGCCGCCGATTCTGCGCCGGTTGTGCTCGATCAGGTTCAGGTAAGAGGCGGATATGCCAACTTGTCGCGCCAGATCCGCCTGCCGCAGCCCGGCGATCGTGCGGCGTTCGCGGATGCGGCTGCCTGTCAGCGTGTCCCGTGGCATGTCCGGCTCGTCCCGATTTTCACGTTATTTCAATCACTTTCTGCACTGCAACATAAGAAGATTTACAATCTTCGGTGGCCGCTTGTTGAATTGTTTACAGAATTATCGTGTTTTTCAAGGGGTTTATTGCGAAATTTTCGGAAACCGCAGCATACTTTGTTTGCACAATCGTGCCCGCACCGCGCGGAATGAGGAGCCGCGCGTGCGTCAGTCTCAATGGGAGGATATTGATGTCCAAAAGCAATCTCACGCGCCGCGGCGTCCTGAAGACCGGTGCGGTTGCCGGCGCCGGCGTCGCGCTGCCGACGATCTTCACCTCGAGCGCGTCTGCCTTTACCAACGATCCCGGTAGCGCCAGCACCGTGAAGTTCGGCTTCAACGTGCCGCAGACCGGCCCCTATGCCGATGAAGGCATGGACGAGCTGCGCGCCCAGGAACTGGCCGTCGAGCACATCAACGGCATGGGCGACGGCGGCATGCTGAACACCTTCAGCTCCAAGGCGCTGGACGGCACCGGCCTGCTGGGCAAGAAGGTCGAGTTCGTCACCGGCGACACCCAGACCAAGTCGGACGCCGCCCGCGCATCGGCCAAGTCGATGATCGAAAAGGACGGCGTGATCATGATCAACGGCGGCTCGTCCTCGGGCGTGGCCATCGCCGTTCAGGGCCTGTGCCAGGACGCCGGGATCATCTTCATGGCCGGTCTGACGCACTCCAACGACACCACTGGCAAGGACAAGAAGCGCAACGGCTTCCGTCACTTCTTCAACGCCTACATGTCCGGTGCCGCGCTGGCGCCGGTGCTGGCCAAGCAGTATGGCAAGGACCGCCGCGCCTATCACCTGACCGCCGACTACACCTGGGGCTGGACCCAGGAAGAGTCGATCGCGGCCGCCACCGAGGCGCTGGGCTGGGAAACCGTGCAGAAGGAGCGCACGCCATTCGGCGTGGGCGACTATTCGTCCTACATCACGCCGGTTCTGAACTCGGGCGCCGACGTTCTGATCCTGAACCACTATGGCCGCGACATGATCAACTCGATCAACCAGGCGGTCCAGTTCGGCCTGCGTGACAAGATGGTCAACGGCAAGCAGTTCGAGATCGTCGTTCCGCTCTATTCGGAACTGATGGCCGAAGGTGCCGGCGAGGCGATCAAGGGCGTCTATGGCTCGATGAACTGGAACTGGCAGCTGACCGACGAGGGCACCAAGGCGTTCGTCAAGTCGTTCGGCGAAAAGTATGGCCGTCCGCCGTCCAACTCGGCCCAGACCTGCTATGTGCAGACGGTCCTCTATGCCGATGCCGTGGCGCGGGCGGGGTCGTTCAACCCCTGCGCCGTGGTCGAGGCGCTGGAAGGCTTCGAGTTCGACGGGCTGGGCAACGGGCCGACGCTCTATCGCGCCGACGACCACCAGTGCTTCAAGGACGTGCTGGTCATGAAGGGGAAAGAGAACCCGACCAACCAGTTCGACATCCTCGAGATCGTGGACATCACGCCGCGGGCCCAGGTGGAATATGCACCGGATCACCCGATGTTCGCCGGTGGCGATCTCGGCGAGTGCAACCCGGGCGCCTGACGGCGCATCCGGACCGGCCGGCCGCGTGCGCGCCGCGCGGCCGGCCAATCTCTATCCGGCGGCGTGACCCGAACCGCGCCCGGTAACCCGAATTCTCGCATCTGCAAACCCGAAGGTGGGACACTCATGGACGCAATCCTGCTGCAAATCCTGAACGGGCTCGACAAGGGCTCGGCCTATGCGATGATCGCATTGGGCCTGACGCTGATCTTCGGCACGCTCGGCGTGGTGAACTTCGCCCACGGCGCGCTGTTCATGATCGGCGCCTTCTGCGCCGTCACGCTCAACCGGATCCTCAACCTTTCGTATACGGTCGTGGACGAAACCCAGAAGGACTTTCTGGGCAATCCGCTCAAGGTCGATGTGCCCTACGTCAAGGGCATCTTCGGTGATGCCTTCGGCAATGCCATCATCGACTGGTCGGTGCCGCTGGCGATCCTGTTCTCCATCCCGATCATGCTGGCCGTCGGCTATGCGATGGAGCGCGGTCTGATCAAGCATTTCTACAAGCGTCCGCATGCCGATCAGATCCTCGTGACCTTCGGCCTGGCCATCGTGATGCAGGAGATCGTCAAGTATTTCTTCGGCGCCAATCCGATTCCGACGCCCGCGCCGGACGCGCTGAAGGGCTCGATCGACTTTGGCGTGCTGGTGGGTCTCGACGTCAACGCGGTGGTCTACCCGGCCTGGCGCTTCGTCTATTTCTGCTTTGCCGCGCTGGTGATCGGCGGCGTGTTCGCCTTTCTGCAGTTCACCACCTTCGGCATGGTGGTGCGCGCGGGCATGGCCGACCGCGAAACCGTGGGGCTTCTGGGGATCAACATCGACCGCCGCTTTACCATCATGTTCGGCATCGCCGCCGCCGTGGCCGGCCTGGCGGGCGTGATGTACGCCCCGATCAACTCGCCCAACTACCACATGGGCATGGATTTTCTCGTGCTCAGCTTCGTCGTGGTGGTGGTCGGCGGCATGGGCAGCCTGCCAGGCGCGGTGGCCGCGGGCTTCCTGCTGGGCATTCTCGAAAGCTTTGCCTCGATGAACGAGGTCAAGGCGCTGCTGCCCGGCATTGACCAGATCATCATCTACCTGGTCGCGATCATCATTCTGCTCACCCGTCCGAGGGGCCTGATGGGCCGCAAAGGCGTGATGGAGGACTAATTCCCATGTTCGGACTGGACAAGAAAGACACAACCCTTCTGATCGTGGTGACGGCCCTCGTCGTGCTGGCGCCGTTCATCCTCAACCCGTTCCCCGCCGACAGCGCGCTGGCGCAGTTCAACGCGGGCTACCCCGACCTGATGCAGCGCTTTGTCATCTTCGGGATCTTCGCGATCGGCTTCAACCTGCTGTTTGGCCTGACCGGGTATCTGTCCTTTGGCCACGCGGCTTTTCTGGGCGTGGGATCCTACGCCGCGGTGTGGATGTTCAAGCTGCTCAGCTACAACGTGGTGCCGGCGATCGTCCTGGCGGTGATCGTGGCGGGGCTGTTCAGCGTGCTGATCGGTTACGTCTCGCTGCGCCGGTCGGGGATCTACTTCTCGATCCTGACGCTGGCCTTTGCGCAGATGTCCTACAACCTGGCCTATTCGGTGCTGACGCCGATCACCAACGGCGAAACCGGCCTGCAGGTCTATTCCAACGACCCGCAGATCCTGAAGGGCGACGGGCCGGACGTGACCCACCTCTTCGGGCTCGAGATGGGTTCGGCCTACACGCTCGACATCGGGCCGTGGTCCTTCGTCTTCTCGGCGGGATACTATTTCTGCGCGATCTTCATGCTGGTCGCCTTCTACCTGGCGATCCGCATCTTCCGGTCGCCTTTCGGTCTGATGCTGCGCGCGGTCAAGTCCAACCAGCAGCGCATGGCCTATACCGGGCTGAACACGCGGCCCTACACGCTGGCGGCCTTCGTGATCTCGGGCATGTATGCGGGGCTGGCCGGCGGCCTGATGGCGGCGATGGACCCGCTGGCCGGCGCCGAACGGATGCAGTGGACCGCCAGCGGCGAGGTCGTGCTGATGACCATTCTCGGCGGGGCCGGGACGCTGATCGGGCCGGTGCTGGGCGCGGGCTTCATCAAGTATTTCGAAAACATCTTCTCGAAGATCAACGACAGCGTGCTGCACCAATGGTTCAGCTTCATGCCCGACGGGATGGAGGATTTCATGGTCTTCATCGTGCACCCCTTCATCGGCAAGGGCTGGCACCTGACGCTGGGCATCCTGTTCATGCTGGTGGTGATCTTCCTGCCCGGCGGCCTGGTCGAAGGCGGCCAACGGATCGCGGCCTGGCTGCGCGGCCGGGGCAAGAAACCGGCAGGCGGTTCGGGCGACCCTGAACATCACCCCAAGCCCGCCCCCCACGTGGCCGAATGAGAAGGAGCGCCTGACATGGGTATTCTCGAAGTCAAGAATGTCAGCAAGAACTTCGGCGGCCTCAAGGCGCTGAGCGACGTGAACCTGAGCGTTCGGGAGAACACGGTTCACGCCATCATCGGGCCGAACGGCGCGGGCAAATCCACCTTGCTGAACTGCTTGGTGGGCAAGCTGATCCCCGACACCGGAAGCGTCATGTTCGACGGCCAGTCGGTGCTGGGGCGGCACCCCTACGAGATCAACCAGATGGGCATTTCCCGCGTGTTCCAGACGCCCGAGATCTTCGGCGATCTGACCGTGCTGGAAAACATGATGATCCCGATCCTGGCCAAGCGCGACGGCACGTTCGAGCTGAACGCGCTGACCAGCATCGGCAGCCAGAAGGACGTCATCGAACGCGCCGAGCACATGCTGGAAGAGATGAGCATGGCCGACAAGCGCCATTTCCATTCCGGCTCGCTTTCGCGCGGGGACAAGCGGCGGCTGGAAATCGCCATGTGCCTGAGCCAGGAGCCGCGCCTGCTGCTGCTGGACGAGCCGACCGCCGGCATGGCGCGGGCGGATACCAACAACACCATCGACCTGCTCAAGCAGATCAAGGAGGAACGCGACATCACCATCGCCATCATCGAACACGACATGCATGTGGTGTTTTCTCTGGCCGAGCGGATCACGGTGCTGGCGCAGGGCACGCCGCTGGTCGAGGACACGCCCGAGAACATCAAGGGCCACCCCAAGGTGCGCGAAGCCTATCTGGGCGAGTCGGCGTAAGGAGACCGCGACATGAACGTGAAACCGGACTTTTCCAAAAACGCCAACATGGCCGAAACGGCCCCGGCCTATCTGTCGGTCTGGGACATGCACGCCTATTACGGCGAAAGCTACATCGTGCAGGGGGTGAACTTCAACGTGCACGAAGGCGAGATCCTCGCGCTGCTGGGCCGCAACGGTGCGGGCAAGACTTCGACCCTGCGGTCGATCGCTCGGATCGGCTCGCCCTTGGTGACGCATGGCGAGATCTGGCTGGATCACCAGCCGCTGCACCGCATGACCAGCTATGAGGCGGCGCAGGCGGGGCTGGGGCTGGTGCCCGAGGACCGGCGCATCATTCCCGGCCTGACGGTCGAGGAAAACATCCAACTGGCCCAGATCGCGCCGCCGATCGGGTGGGAACTGGATCGCATCTACGAGCTGTTCCCGCGTCTGGGCGAGCGGCGCAAGCAGGAGGGCGTGACGCTGTCGGGCGGCGAACAGCAGATGCTGGCCATCGCCCGCGCGCTGGCGCGGGACATCAAGGTGCTGCTGCTGGACGAACCCTATGAAGGCCTTGCCCCGGTGATCGTGGACGAGATCGAAAAGACGCTGATCCACATCAAGGAACAGGGCATGACCACGATCATCGTCGAACAGAACGCGGTGCGGGCCCTGGAACTGGCCGACCGCGCGGTGATCCTCGATACCGGCAGCGTGGCGTTCGACGGCTCCGCCGCCGAGGTTCTGGGCAATGCCGAGCTGCGCGCCGAATACCTCGCCATCTGACGCAATTCTCCCCGTCGCGCTCGCCGGGTCCGGCGGGCGCTGGCACTGACTGGCCGGCCCCTCTGCGGGCCGGTTTCTTTTTGCGCGCCAAGGGTTGGTCGCCTGTCCCGCGGCGAAATCCTGCCGGGGCGAAATTTAATTCCGATTGTTCCCGATCGGGGACTTGCTTTCTGGTTTGATATCCTTACCAATTGTCGCCAGCTACAAAAAAGGAAGCGGCGTTCGGTCGCCTTTTTAGAGGGACGAATAAATGGCAAAAGTCGCGTTTCTGGGTCTTGGGGTGATGGGCTACCCGATGGCGGGGCACCTCAAGGCAGCCGGGCATGACGTGACCGTCTACAACCGCACCGCCGCCAAGGCCGAGAAATGGGTGGCCGAGCATGGCGGCGCGATGGCGCCGACCCCGGCCAGGGCGGCCGAAGGGGCAGACTTCGTCATGTCCTGCGTGGGCAATGACGACGACCTGCGCGCGGTGTGCCTGGGCGACGATGGCGCCTTTGCCGGGATGGCCGCGGGCACGGTCTTTGTCGATCACACCACCGTTTCCGCCAAGGTCACGCGCGAGCTTTATGCCGCCGCCGGGGAGCGGGGGATTTCCTTCGTGGATGCGCCCATTTCCGGCGGGCAGGCCGGGGCCGAGAACGGCGTTCTGTCAATCATGTGCGGCGGCGACGAAGAGGCCTATGCAAGGGTCGAGCCGGTCATGCAGGCCTATGGCCGGTCGATCAAGCGGCTGGGCGAGAGCGGCGCCGGCCAGCTGACCAAAATGGTCAATCAGATCTGCATCGCCGGGCTGTTGCAGGGCCTGTCCGAGGGGCTGCATTTTGCCGAAAAGGCGGGGCTGGACGGCCGCGCGGTGGTCGAGGTGATCTCGGGCGGGGCGGCCGGGTCGTGGCAGATGTCGAACCGCTATGAAACCATGATCGACGACAAGTTCGATTTCGGCTTTGCCGTGGACTGGATGCGCAAGGATCTGGGCATCTGCCTGTCCACCGCCAACGAAAACGGTGCCTCGCTGCCGGTCACGGCGCTGGTGGATCAGTTCTACAAGGATGTGCAGAAGATGGGCGGCGGCCGCTGGGACACGTCCAGCCTCATCAAGCGCCTCCGGGCATTCGGTTAAGGATTCCGCAAGCGCAAGATTGCGCCCACCACTCACGACGCGGGACAGGGCCCCGGCAATTGCGGCCGGGGCCTTTTTCGTTTCAATGGCGGGGGTCGTCCAGTTCCGTCGGAAAGCGCCGCGGCAGCAGGCCGGCCTGGAACCAATGGACGAAGCTTTCGATCGACCAGACCGGCAGACCGGTGCGGCGGCGGATATCGGTGGCATAGGGGACCATGTTGGTGCATTCCAGCACGATCGCGCCGGCCTCGGGGCAGTCGGCCATGATCTCGTCGGCGGCGTCCAGCATGTCCTGCCGGCAGGCGGCAAAGTCGATCTCGGCCGCATCGCCCAGGATGTCCCGGGTGAAGGCACAGCCGCCATCGGTGCCGTAGATCGGCGTGTCCGGCGCCACGCCGGCGGCCTTCAGATGGTCCGGGCTCAGCGTTGCGCGCGAAATCGTCAGGATCACCGCGCGCTTGCCCGGCGGCAGCATCGCCTGCACCATAGGCACCTGCATAAGAGACGAGGTGGCCACCGGCACGCCGAGCGCCTCGCGCAGTTCTTCCTGCACCAGCGACAGGAACCCGCAATTGGTGGTGATCCCGTCGCAGCCCATCGCCACCAGATCGCGGCCCGCCGCGACAAAGGCCGGCAGCAGCGCGCGCGGATCGCCGCGCACCACCCGGTCGGGCGAGGCCCCGCGCACCACCCGGTATTGCACCGGAAAGGGCCATGTCCGCGCGTTGCCCATGTCGCCGGGGATGCGCGGAAAGCGGGTTTCCAGCATCAGGATGCCGACCGTCGCACCATAAACCGTCTTGCCGCCGGATTGCGTGGTCATGGGATCCTCTTACAGATCGGGAACATAGAGTTGGGCATAGGCTTCGCGCACGGCCTGCGCCGCCTCGTCCCGTCGGCGGGCGATATGGGCGCGCATGGCTTGCGCGGCCGCCTCCGCGTCGCGTGCTGTCAGGGCGTCCAGAATGCGCCGATGCGCGGCCATCATGTCGGGACGGGCCGCGTTGCCGCGCTGCATCGCGCGCAGGTCGATCATGCGAACATACCGGACCCGGTCGTTGAGGTTGTCCAGCAGCCGCGCCAGTTCGCCATTGCCCGAGAGTGCGACGATGCGGCGGTGAAATCCCTCGTCCATCTCCAGCAGCCGCACTGCATCGGTTGCAGTGACATAGTCCGGCGCGATCCGGTCGAGCCAGGCGGCCAGTTCGGCCAGATCGTCATCCGATGCCCGCGCACAGGCCAGCCGGGCGGCTTCGCATTCGATCGCGACGCGGGCCTCGTAGAGATCCAGCACCGCTTCGGGGCTGAGCGGGCGGCAGAAGAAACCGCGCCCGCTCTGGAAGGTCAGAAACCCCTCGGCCACCAACCGGTTCAGCGCCTCGCGGATCGGGGTCCGGCTGGCGTTCAGCTGTTGTGCCAATGCGCTTTCGTTGATCCGTTCGCCGGGTTTGAAGGCAAACTCGGCCGCCATGCCGCGCAGCGCGTCATACAGGCGGTCCACGTTGCTTTCGGCCTTGGCCACGGGCGATCCCTTCGGTTGCTTCGATGGTCACACTAATGGGTGGTTGACTCGTGTGCAATATGTAATGCAAATCTGTATACGATTTTGCGCGCAGAAGGGACGGACGCGATGGAGAACGCCATGAACGGGGCCGAGGCGATGGTGCGGATGCTTCAGGCGCAGGGGGTGCGGCACATGTTCGGCCTCTGTGGGGATACGACGCTGCCGTTCTACGATGCGATGCGCGGGCTGGATCACGGGATCACCCATGTGCTGACCCGCGACGAGCGCAGCGCAACCTACATGGCCGATGGCTATTCCCGCGTGACCGGGCGCGTGGGCGTGGCCGAGGGGCCGTCGGGCGGGGGGGCGACCTATATCCTGCCGGGGCTGATCGAGGCGACGGAAAGCTCCTATGCGCTGTTGGCGATCACCACCGACATCTCGGTAGGGTCTTACGGCAAATACCCCCTGACCGAGGTGGACCAGGAGGCGCTGATGCGCCCGCTGACCAAATGGAACACGGTGATCCGGCGGGCCGATCACATCCCGCGGATGGTGCGCGCGGCGTTTCGGGCGATGACCACGGGGCGGCC
This sequence comes from Jhaorihella thermophila, assembly GCF_900108275.1. Classification (GTDB taxonomy): domain Bacteria; phylum Pseudomonadota; class Alphaproteobacteria; order Rhodobacterales; family Rhodobacteraceae; genus Jhaorihella; species Jhaorihella thermophila. Next base: position 25,112 of record NZ_FNVD01000013.1, on the reverse strand, counting down.
GGGTGCTGCGCATATCGGGCTGCCCCATGATGTGCAGTATGATCCGGTGAACCCGTTTGACATCTGGGCCGATCCGGAAACCGCCACTTATCCCGCCTATCGCCAGGCCCCGCCGCCCGGCGCGGCCGAGGCGGCGGTGGAGGCGATCCTGTCGGCGAAACGCCCGCTGATCGTGTGCGGCGGCGGGGTGGTGATCGCGGGCGCCTGGGAGGAGTTGCAAAGGTTGGCCGAGCGGCTGGACGTGGCGGTTGCGACCTCGATTTCCGGGCAGGGATCGCTGGCGGAAACCCATCCCAACTGCCTGGGCGTGGTGGGTTCGAACGGCGGCACCGACGAGACATGGGAGATGATGGAGGCGGCCGATTTGGTGGTGTTCATGGGCTGCCGCGCGGGATCGACCACCACCGCGAGATGGGAGGCGCCGCGCCCTGGCACGCGGGTGGTGCATTTCGATTCCGACCCGATGGTGATGAATGCCAATTACCGGACCGAAGTTGCGGTGGTGGGCGACCTGAAGCTGGCGCTTGGCCAGGTGAACGCGGTGCTGGATGCGCGCGGGCAGGGGGCGCAGAGTTTCGGCGGCGCGGCGGCGGTGGAGGATCGCAAACGCCGCAAGATCGCGGCCTTCGACCGGCTGGCGGCCAGCGATGCCGCCCCGATCCGGCCCGAGCGCGTTGTGAAGGAATTGATGCGCGTGCTGCCCGAGGACGCGGTGGTGGTGTCGGATCCGGGCACGAGCTGCCCCTATTTCTCGGCCCATTATCAGCTGCCGCGTCCGGGGCGGCATTTCATCACCAATCGCGCGCACGGGGCGCTGGGCTATGCGCTGGCGGCGGCGCTGGGGGCGTGGTTCGGCCGGCCGGAGGCCAAGGCCGTGGGTCTGATGGGGGACGGCTCGTTCGGGTTTACCTGCGGTGAGCTGGAAACCGTCGCCCGGTGCGGCGCGCCGATCACCTATGTGGTGTTTTCCAATGCCAGTTTCGGCTGGATCAAGGCCAGTCAGGCCGCCGACAAGGGGGGGCGGTTCTACAATGTCGATTTCGGTCGCGCGGACAATGCGGCCGTGGCGGCGGCCTACGGGATCAGGGCGTGGCGGGTGGAGGATCCCTCCGAACTGGGCCGGGTTCTGGCCGAGGCCGTGGCGCATGGCGGGCCGACCCTGGTTGATGTGGCGGTGCAGCCGCTGGAAGAAGCTGCGGCGCCGGTTCGCCGCTGGATGGGGTAGGCCAGCGGGTTGAATGGGCGCCGGAGGGGGCGGAGGGGGCTCTGCCCCCTCGGCCCTTTCGGGCCTCACCCCCGGGGTATTGGTAACCAGAAAGAAGCAGGAGGCGGGGTGTGTCCGCGGGCGCTTGCCTGGCGGCGTCTTGGGTCAGGGTGCTGCACGGTCGAGGTGCAGCGCGATACAGAGTTTTCCGACCACCGCGTCCAGTGCGGCGTCGAGGGATGCTGCGTGGGCCTTGGCGGCGGCGCGGGCGGCTTCGAGCGCATCTGCGTCGTCGAGCCAGAGGGCGACCTGCCGGGCCAGGGTTTCTGCGTCCTTCACGTCCGCCAGACCGCCGGCGTGCGCGAGCCCATCATAGGCGTCGGCGGCATTGTCGCGGTAGGGCCCCGCCATGATGGCGCAGCCGGACATGGCCGGTTCATACGGGTTGTGCCCCCCCTTTGGCACAAGCGTTGCACCCAGAAAGACGATCGGCGAGAGCGCATACCAGGTGCCGGTTTCGCCGAGGGTATCGGCCAGATACACCTGCGTCTGGGGGCCAATCTCTTCGCCCCGCGAGCGGCGGGAGAGCGTCAGTCCGGCGGCGCGGACCGTGGATTCGACCTCGTCGCCGCGTTCGGGATGTCGGGGTACCAGGACAAGGCACAGGTCGCGGCTGTCCCGAAGCAGCCGGTTTTGTGCGGCTAGGACCACCTCTTCCTCGCCGGAATGGGTCGAACTGGCAATCCAGGCGGGGCGCCCGGCCAGGCCGTCGCGCGCCCGTTTCAGCGCGATCAGGTCCACCGGGGGCGCCGCCGCGCTGGCCTTGAGGTTGGTGCCTGCGACGACACGGGCGGGGGGGGCGCCCATCGAGATCAGGTCGCGGGCGGTGCGCGTGCTCTGGGCCATCAGAAGGTCGAACCGGGACAGCAGAAAGCGGGCGGTTTCGGCGCGTCGCAGCCAGCCACGCACAGACGCCTCGGACAGCCGCGCGTTGACCAGGGCCAGCCTTGCGCCGCGTTCGCGGGCCATGACCAGCATGTTGGGCCAGAGTTCGCTTTCGACGAAAAGCCCGGCCGCGGGCCGCCAGTGGTCAAGGAACCGTCCCACCGGACCGGGGGCGTCGAGCGGCGCGAACTGGTGGCGGGTGCGCGGCGGCAGGCGTTTGGCCACCAGTTCGGCCGAGGTGGCCGTGCCCGAGGTGATGAGAAACTCGGCATCCGGCAGGCGCTGGCCCATGCGGGTGATGAGGGAAAGCACCGAGAGGCTCTCGCCGACGCTGGCGGCGTGGAACCAGATCACCGGCGCGGCCGGTCGCGGCAGCGAGGCGTGGCCCAGCCGTTCCTGCATGCGCTCGGTCGCGACCCCGTGGCGGCGCAGCTTGCGCGATACGCTGGCCCAGGCAAGCGGCACCAATGCGCGCGTCGCGGTCCGGTAGAACCGATAGAGCGGCGTCGGCCCGCCGCCGGATGCACCCATGTCAGCCGCCCGTGTGGCTCATGTGGCGGGTCATCTGGCCGTCGGCGCGCTGTCTTGAATAGTCGAAATCATGGCCCTTGGGCTTGCGCGCGATAGCGGCCCGGATCGCCTGTTCCAGATGCGAGGCATCGCCGGGCCGGTCCCGCATCGGCTTGCGCAGGTCGGCCACGTCTTCCTGACCGAGACACATGTAAAGCTCGCCCGTGCAGGTCAGGCGCACGCGGTTGCAGCTTTCGCAGAAGTTATGCGACAGCGGCGTGATGAAGCCGATCTTTTGCCCGGTCTCCTCGAGCCGCACATAGCGGGCGGGACCGCCGGTGCGTTCGGCCAGATCGGTCACGGTGTAGGACCGTTCATAGGTCGCGCGCACGTCGGTCAGGGGCCAGAACTGGCCCAAACGGTCCTCGCTGCCGATGTCCTCTCCCATCGGCATGACCTCGATCCAGGTCAGGTCCATGTCACGCTCGGCGCACCATTCGGTGATGCGGGGCAGCTCCTCTTCGTTGAAGCCCTTGAGTGCGACGGTGTTGATCTTGATCCGCAGCCCCGCCCGTTGCGCGGCGTCGATGCCGTTCAGCACCTGCTTGAGCCGGCCCCAGCGGGTGACGCGGGCGAACTTGTCCTCGTCCAGCGTATCGAGCGAGATGTTCACCCGGCGCACCCCGGCGGCATAAAGGTCGTCCGCAAAGCGATGCAGTTGCGAGCCGTTGGTGGTCAGCGTCAGTTCCTTCAGCGCGCCGGAGTCCAGATGACGGCTCATACCCCGAAAGAAGGTCATGATCCCCCGCCGCACCAGCGGCTCGCCGCCGGTCACGCGCAGCTTTGCCACGCCGAGACCGATGAAGGCCGAACACAGCTGGTCCAGTTCTTCCAGCGTCAGCAGATCCTTCTTGGGCAGAAAGGTTATGTTCTCCGACATGCAATAGACGCAGCGGAAATCGCATCGGTCGGTGACCGAGACCCGCAGGTAGGTGATCGGGCGGGCGAAGGGATCGATGAGTGGTGCGGTCATGCGGAAATAGGTAGAGTGATCGGGGCTCTGCGGCAAGTGCGGAGTCGCGCGGACAAAAGGGGCAGACGATGCGCCGCATGTTTGAGAACGACAGATTCACCATGGCCCTGCTGGTGGCCTGTATCGTGGCGGGCTATCTGGGGTTTCGGTATTTCTACCAGGTTTCGGGCGATTTCCCCTTTTCGCAGGAACTGCTTCTGGTGTTCATCGGGGCCGTGGCCACGGTTCTGATCACGGCGCTGCTGCTGAACCGGCAGACCGAACTGGAGCTGCGCAAGGAAGGGCAGGTGCTGCTGCTGGACCAGAAAAGCGCGGTCTATTCGGCGCTGATCGAGCATCTCGGCGCGATCGTCGAAAGCGGCACGCTGGAGCGGGACGAGCTGGCGCGGCTGCGTGTTCTGAACCACAAGATCGCAATGTTCGGCAGCGCCGAGGTGATTTCGCGGTTTTCCGAGGTGCTGGGCCGGCTGGATGCCGCCGTCGCGGATCAGTCGATGACCGATGCCGAGCGCAACCGGATCATGCAGTCGGTGGCCGTTCTGACCTATTACATGCGGGCCGATCTTCTGGGGCGGATCGAGGGCGAGGATCAGGCAGCCGTTCTGGCGGCGATCAAATCCAACAACGCCGACCTGGAGCATTGACTGGAGCGTTGACGCGGCGTCCGGCGCCAGTCCGTTTGCGGGACGGTTTCAAGTGCCTCTGCCGCCGGTTCCGATCATCCAAGAGAACCGGAACAGGGGCGGCGTGGATGCGCGTGGCCCGATCCGGGGCCACGCGCGTGTTGTTCAGCTCTTGGCGAGGTTGCGCAGCACGTAGTGCAGCACGCCGCCATGCTCGACATACTCTTTCTCGGGCGCCGTATCGATCCGGCATTTCAGCGTGATCGTCCGGGTCGAGCCATCGGCATAGGTGATCTCGCACGGCACTTCGGCCTGCGGCTGCACGTCTTCCAGCCCGCGGATGGCGATCACCTCGTCGCCCTTCAGCCCCAGCGTCTTGCGGTTTTCGCCGCCGGTGAACTCGAAGGGGATCACGCCCATGCCCACGAGGTTGGAGCGGTGGATGCGCTCGAAGCTCTCGGCGATCACGGCCTTCACGCCCAGAAGCGCCGTGCCCTTGGCCGCCCAGTCGCGGCTGGAGCCCGCGCCATACTGTTCGCCGCCGATCACCACCAGCGGGGTGCCTTGTTCCTTGTAGGCCATGGCGGCGTCGAACACGGTGGTCACCTGGCCGTCGGGGCCCTTGGTAAAGCCGCCCTCGACCCCGTCCAGCATCTCGTTCTTGATGCGGATGTTGGCGAAGGTGCCGCGCATCATCACCTCGTGGTTGCCGCGCCGCGACCCGTAGGAGTTGAAGTCCTTCGGCGCCACCTGCCGTTCGATCAGGTATTTCCCGGCCGGCGTGTCCGCGGTGAACGATCCCGCGGGCGAGATATGGTCGGTGGTGATCATGTCGCCCAGGATCAGCAGCTCGCGCGCGCCCTCGATATTGGTGATCTTGCCCTTCTCCGGCCCCATGCCCTGGAAATAGGGCGGGTTCTGGATGTAGGTCGAGGTCGGCGGCCAGTCATAGGTTTCCGCATCGGTGGTCTCGACCGACTGCCACTTTTCGTCGCCCTTGAACACGTCGGCGTATTTCTTCTGGAACGCCTCGCGGGTGACGGTTTCGTGGACCAAGTCGGAAATTTCCTTGCTGGTCGGCCAGATGTCCTTCAGGAAGACATCGTTGCCGTCCTTGTCCTTACCGATCGGGTCGCGGGTGAGGTCGATGTTCATGTCGCCCGCGATCGCGTAGGCCACCACCAGCGGCGGGCTGGCCAGATAGTTGGCGCGCACGTCGGGGCTGATCCGGCCCTCGAAGTTGCGGTTGCCCGACAGAACGGCGGTCGCCACCAGGTCGTTGTCCTGAATCGCCTTGCTGATTTCGGGCTGCAGCGGGCCCGAGTTGCCGATGCAGGTGGTGCAGCCATAGCCCACCAGGTTGAAGCCCAGCGCGTCGAGATCGTCCTGCAGCCCCGCGGCCTCGAGATATTCCGACACCACCTGGCTGCCGGGCGCCAGCGAGGTCTTGACCCAGGGTTTGCGGGTCAGACCCAGCGCGCGCGCCTTGCGCGCCAGCAGGCCTGCGCCGATCAGAACATAGGGGTTCGAGGTGTTGGTACAGGAGGTGATCGAGGCGATCACCACCGAGCCGTCGCGCAGCGTATAGTCCTGCCCCTCGACCGGGGCGGACTTGCGGGGATCGCCCGGGATCGGGTCCGAGGCGGGGCCTTCGTCGGCCATGTTCGCGGCCTCCAGCTCGGCATCCTCGCCGCGGTATTCCGACACGACCTTGAAGAAGCCCTCGGCCGCCTGCGACAGCGGCAGGTAGTCCTGCGGCCGCTTGGGCCCCGAGATCGCGGGCACGATTTGCCCCATGTCCAGTTCCAGCGTGTCGGTATAGACGGGCGCGTAATCCGCCCCGCGCCAGAAGCCGTTTTCCTTGGCATAGGCTTCGACCAGCGCGATGCGGGCCTCGTCCCGGCCGGTTTGGCGCAGGTATTTCAGCGTCTCGTCATCGACGGGGAAGAAGCCGCAGGTCGCGCCGTATTCGGGCGCCATGTTTGCGATCGTGGCGCGGTCGGGCAGCGGCAGGTGATCGAGGCCGGGCCCGTAGAATTCCACGAACTTGCCGACCACGCCCTTTTCGCGCAGCATCTCGACGATCTTCAGCACCAGATCCGTGCCGGTGGTGCCCTCCACCATCTCGCCGGTCAGTTTGAAGCCCACGACCTCGGGGATCAGCATGGAAATCGGCTGGCCCAGCATCGCCGCCTCGGCCTCGATGCCGCCCACGCCCCAGCCCAGAACGCCCAGGCCGTTGACCATGGTGGTGTGGCTGTCGGTGCCCACCAGCGTATCCGGGTAGGCCACGGTTTCGCCCGACTGGTCGGTGTCGGTCCAGACGGTCTGGGCGAGGTATTCCACATTCACCTGGTGGCAGATGCCGGTGCCCGGCGGCACCACGCGGAAGTTGTTGAACGCCTTCTGGCCCCACTTGAGAAAGGTATAGCGTTCCAGGTTGCGTTCGTATTCACGCTCCACGTTGCGCTTGAACGCATCTCCCGTGCCGAAATAGTCGATCATCACCGAATGGTCGATGACCAGATCCACCGGGTTCAGCGGGTTGATCTTCTGCGCATCGCCCCCCAGCGCCTTGATCCCGTCGCGCATGGCGGCAAGATCCACCACCGCCGGCACGCCGGTAAAGTCCTGCATCAGCACCCGCGCGGGGCGATAGGCGATCTCGCGCGGGTTGCGGCCGCCGTTTTCCGCCCATTCGCCGAACGCCTTGATGTCGTCGATCGAAACGGAAAACCCGCCATCCTCGAACCGCAAGATGTTTTCCAGAACCACCTTCAGCGAGGCCGGCAGTTTCGAGAAATCGCCAAAGCCCGCTTCTTGCGCGGCGGGAATCGAATAATAGGAAACGGTCTGATCGCCGACTTTCAGGCTGCGGCGCGTCTTGGCCGTGTCGTGACCTACGGTAATGGGCATGTGCGTGCCTCCCTCTCGAATGGATGGGACAGGGTTCGTTCCGGGGCTATCTGCAACAGCCCGCCCCCGCGTTCAATAGCGGAAACACGGACTGCGTCAATTTTTGTATACTATTGCACACATATCCGCGGCCTGTCTGCACCGGTTCGGCGAAAATCACCGACGCTTGATTCGCGCTGTGATGCCTTCGGCGCTAGACCGAGGGTGAGACCAGAGGAGAATCGCGCCCCATGACCCGCCTTGTGACCGCCATCTGCGCGGCCGTCGTGGCCCTGACCGGCCTTGCCAGACCGGCCGAGGCGAACCCGGTCGTGGTCGAGCTGTTCACCTCGCAGGGCTGTTCCTCGTGCCCGCCGGCCGAGGAGTTGCTGGGCCGGATTGCGGACCGCGACGAGGTGCTGGCGCTGTCGCTGCATGTGGATTACTGGGATTACCTCGGCTGGAAAGACGAATATGCCCTGAAAGACTGCACCCGGCGGCAGCGCGGCTATGCCCGTGCGGCGGGCCGGAACATGGTCTACACCCCGCAGATGATCGTCAACGGGCGCGAGGCGCTGACCGGGACGGACACGATGGAGCTTGCCGAACTCATCATGAAATACCAGCATCCGGGCCGGGATGCGGCGCAGGTCGAGGTCGTGGCGCGCCGCACGGGCAACGCCCTGTCGGTAGAGGTCGCGCCGCGAGAAGGTGCCGCCGGGAAAAGGGCCGATCTGGTTGTGCAGTTGGTTCAGTATGTGCCCAGGGCCAGCGCCGACATAACCAAAGGCGAAAACGCCGGTCGTCGGACCAACCATTACAATGTCGTTCGCGACTGGCGGGTGCTGGGCAGATGGGACGGCACGGCGCCTCTGCGTCTCGAAGCGGACCTGACCGACGGTTTGCGCGCGGCCGTGATCGTGCAGCAGACCGATTACGGCCCCATCGTCGCGGCGGCGCGGGCCGACTGATCAATTGCCGGCCCGTCTTCTGGATTGGACCATTTCCTCGGGGTCGATGCCCAGCCCGTTCCACTGTTTCCAGCGTTTGTGAATCCAGAACCACTGTCCCATGTGTCGGCGGACCATCGCCTCGAGGTCGTCATTGACCTGCTGCATCATGGTTCGGGGATCCGAATGCGGGATCGGTTCGTGCAGCTCGATGCGGAAACTCAGCCCGTCCGGCTGGCGGATGCCATAGACCGGAATCAGCGGCGCGCCGTATTTCAGCGCAAGTTCCGCCATCACCACAGAAGTCAGCGCCGGCAGGCCGAAAAAGCGCAGCTCTTCGCCCCCGTTGACGTGGATGTCGGTGAGGATCGCGATCGTGCCGCCGCCTTTGAGGTGCCGCACCATTTCCACCATGCCGCGCCGGCCCTGCTCGAACAGATCGCCGCCGATCGCGCGCATGGCACGCACATAGCGGTCGTTGAAATAGGGGTTTGCCATCCGCCGATAGAGCCCGCCGAGGTGAAATCCCCGCGCCACAAGAGCCGCGCGCGCGGCGTCGTAATTGCCGAAATGCGACACTGCCAGGATCACCGGGCGGCCCTCGGCGCGGGCCTGTTCCAGCGCGGCCAGACCGGGGCCCTCGATCGGCGTGTCCTTTACACGATCCACGAATTCCCGGCCCGAGAACATCTCGATCATGTAGCGCCCGGCATTGTCGGGCACCGCGCGCAGCAGGTGCGTGACCTCCTGTTCGGACAGATCGGGGCGGGCGACGGCAAGATTCGTGCGGATGCGCCGGTCAAAGCCCGCCAGACGCCCCCCCAGCCGGGCCAGCCGGCCCATCATGGGGACGCGTAGCTCATAGGGGACAAGCCGCGCCGCGCCGATCAACCCCTGCGCGAACAGATTCGACACGAAATAGGCCGCCTTTCGCGCGCGGCTCAGCTTGGACGGATCAACGGGCATTCAACGGACTCGGCGCGGATAAGTTTCGCGGTGCCAGACATATAGCCCCGCCCCCGCGATCACAAGCGCGCCGCAGACGGTCCAGATGTCGGGATATTCCGCAAAGAACAGCGCCCCCCAGCAGGCGGCGAAGATCAGGCCCGAATAGGAATAGGGCGCCAGCATCGCCGCCTCGCCCAGCGAGAACGCGCGGATCAGCGCCATTTGCCCGATCGTGCCGAACAGCACGACCGAACCCATCAGGGCCAGCGCCGGCCCGTCCGGGGTTTTCCAGGCAAACGGCACTGCCAGCGTCAGCAGGGCCGTTCCGACCAGGCCGGTGTAGAACAGCGAGGTCCAGGGATCCTCGCCCGCACCCACGCGGCGGGTGATCAAGGCATAGCCCGAATAGCTCGCTGCCGCCGCCAGAGGCAGCAGGGCAGGGAGAGAGAACACTTCGCTGCCGGGGCGGATCACGATCATCGCGCCCACCAGCGCCACCGCGATCCCGATCAGGCGGCGCGGTCCCAGCGCCTCGCCCAGAAACAGCGCGGCGCCCAGCGTGATGAAGACCGGGTTCACCGACATCAGCGCGGCGGCATCCGTGATCGGGATCAGGCTGAGGCTGAGGAAGAAGAACGCGGTGGCTGTCATCAGCAGAACCGAGCGTGCAAATTGCAGCCCCGGATAGCGGGTGCGCGCCACGGTCCTCAGCCGCGGCGCAACCAGCACCAGAACCAGCATCATCTGCCCCGCATAGCGGGCCCACAACGCCGGCAGCACCCCCACCCTTGGCGCCAGCGCCTTCACGCTGGCATCCATCAGCGTAAAGCAGAAGATGGCCCCGATCATCAGCAGAACCGCCCGGCTGTGATCCGGTCGCGGCGTCATTCGGTGGTCCCGGTCCGCGGGCGGTCGCCGGCAGGGCAGATCGTTCTGAACATGTGAACCGTTTATGCCGAACTTGCGCGGCTGTCCACGGTGTCAGTCTTCTTCGTCAACGGGCACCAGTTCGATTTCGCCGTCCTGTTCCAGTTGACGGATTGCCGCGACCACGGCGTTCATCGCGGTTTCGGCCTCCTGTGGTTTGACGCTTCCCTTTTCGGTCACCTCCTCGCGCAGGGCATCGGCCATCCGGCCGGGGATGTTGGACAGAAGGAACTCGGCCGCGGCGGCGTCTTCCGCACCGGTTGCCCCGGCAAGGGCGATGACCAGCGTGGGTTGATCCACGGCACGGACCAGTTTGGGCACGTCCCGCGCGGAGATCCGGCGCGGGATATGCGCGAAGGTAAAGATCGCCTTGCGAACGGAACCGGCAAAGACCGCGTCGGCTTCGTCCAGCGCCTTCAGCACGTCCTCGCGCGTGGCGGCAGGCGAAAGATTCAGGATCGCGCCCACCCGCTCGCCCGGACCGTCGTCGAAGGCCGGCACCGGTCGGCTGTCCAGTTGCGCGGCCAAGGCGCGCCCGATCTGGGTAACGGTCTGGGGCGTGATGCTGGCCGTCTTCGATACGGCAAAGGCGATGCGCCGGGCGTCGGGGCCGGGCAGAAGGCCCAGCATTTCCGCGGCCTTTTCGGTCGGCAACTTGGACAGCAGGACGGCGGCGACCTCGGTGCTTTCGGCCTGCGCCATCTCGGCCAGTTCGGCGGCGGGCAATGCACGCAGCCGCGCCCAAGGGTCGCCGGCGTCCTTTCCCACCTCGCGCCGCAGCCGCGCCGCGGTCTGCGGGCTGATCCGGCCGTCCAGCATCGCCAAGGCACCTTCGATCCCGCCGGGAAAGGACAGGCCGATGCCGTCCAGCGCGGCCGCGAATTCGGACACCACCTCAGTCAGCGTGTCGCGGTCCACCAGCCCCATGTTGCCCATCGTCTGGGTCAGCACGGCCTGCAGTTCCTCGGGCAAGTCCTCAAGCGGGATGTCGGCCCCTTCGCTGAGCAGCAGGCGCACCACGATCGCGGCCTTGGCCCGCCCCGAAAGCGGGCTCCGGCGCTGCCGGGGCGCGGCGGCCCCCGGCAGCGTTCCGTCCTCCGGCGGCGGCACCACCGGGCCGCCAGGTCCGCCTTGTCCGGGCAGCGGCGTCAGCATGTTGTCGTCCGGCATGAATCAGCCCCCTGTGCATCCGCTCCGATCATTGGAAGGCTAGGGCTGGAATCGTGAAAAAAGGCTGAAACCGGGAGCGTCAGAAACTGTAGGTCCTGCCGCTCAGGATCGCGTCGCGCAGCGAAACCTCGGGCCATTTCCCCGCGCCGCCGCGCATGCGGATTTCGCGCAACTGGTCCCAGGCGGCGGCAATGTCTCCGTCTTCGACCATGCCCTGTCCCATGTAGGACCGGGCCAGCAGGTTGTCGGGATTGCGCGTGATTGCTTTGACGTAGTAGGCGCGCGCCAGCTCGCCCCTGCCCATCTTGCGCCAGGTAAAGCCCCAGTAGGTCAGCACCCGGTCGTCATTCTGATCCGGCATTGCTGCCAGAACGGCCTGGGCGTCCGAATATCGGCCGGCATAGGCCAGTTCGCGCACCGCTTGATACAGCTCATCCTCGTTTAGCGACGATTTCTGCGGCTTCACGCATTTCTTGCGCGTCTTGTCCCAGACCTTGGCCCCCTTGCATTTCTTGGTGGTTTCCGACGGTTTGGGCGGAGAGGCGGGCATGTTGTCCCCGCCCGCGGCCAGTGCCAGCGCGGGGCCAAGGAAAAGCGCCGCAAGAACGGGAACCAGTTTGCGCATTGGCAACCTCGTTTGAGTTCACAGAAACAGAAAGGGATAGGAGCACCCGCGCGCCCCGTCGATCAGCCCGGATGCCAACCGGCTCAGCTGTTGACCTGCTTCACGCAGGACTGCGACGCCGCATCCCATACGGTGCCCGGCGCGCAGGACTGTGCCTGGTGGCCGCGGCTCGAACAGCCTGCATAGGCGGCGGCCGGCAGAACGGCGAGGCAAAGGGTAACGATCACGGTCTTGACGAACATCGCACTTCTCCGGTCAGGGTTTGACCCGGAGGACGATAGCGCATTTGGCCCGCGTGACCAAAGAAAACCCGATCACGGTCGCGTCAGCGTCCCGAAAAAGTCCCCCGCAGCGGCGCTTCAGGGGGCGGCGACATCACTCTCCGAACACGCGCCTGAAGATCGTGTCCACATGCTTGGTGTGATAGCCGAGGTCGAATTTTTCGTTGATCTCGTCCTCGGAGAGCGCGGCGCGTACGTCCGGATCGGCCAGCAATTCCTCGCGGAAATCCTTGCCTTCCTCCCAGACCTTCATCGCATTGCGCTGGACCAGCCGATAGGCGTCCTCGCGGCTCACCCCCGCCTGAGTCAGCGCCAGCAGCACCCGCTGGCTCATCACCAGGCCGCGGAACTTGTTCATGTTCTTCAACATGTTCTCGGGATAGACCACGAGGTTCTCGATCACGCCCGCCAGCCGGTTCAGGGCAAAATCCAGATGGATCGTCGCATCCGGCGCGATGCCGCGTTCGACGGAAGAATGCGAGATGTCGCGTTCGTGCCAGAGCGCCACGTTCTCCAGCGCAGGCACCACGGCCGAACGGATCAGCCGGGCCAGACCGGTAAGGTTCTCGGTCAGCACCGGGTTGCGCTTGTGCGGCATCGCGGACGATCCCTTTTGACCCTTGGAGAAGAACTCCTCGGCCTCCAGAACCTCGGTGCGTTGCATGTGGCGAATCTCCACGGCGATGTTTTCGATGCTGGAGGCGATCACGCCCAGCGTGGCAAAGAACATCGCGTGGCGGTCGCGCGGGATCACCTGGGTGCTGATCGGCTCGGGGCGCAGGCCCATTTTCTCGCAGACATGTTCCTCGACGCGCGGGTCGATATTGGCGAACGTGCCGACGGCGCCGGAAATCGCTCCCGTGGCCACCTCCCAGCGGGCCTTTTCCAGCCGGTTCTTGCCGCGCGCCATCTCGGCATAGAACCGGGCAAAGGTGAGGCCCATCGTGGTGGGTTCGGCATGGATGCCGTGAGACCGGCCGATGCGCACCGTGTCCTTGTGCTCGTAGGCGCGTTTCTTCAGCGCCGCCAGCACCCGGTCCATGTCGGCGAGCAGGATGTCGGCGGCGCGCACAAGCTGCACGTTCAGCGTGGTGTCCAAGACGTCCGAGCTGGTCATGCCCTGGTGGACGAAACGCGCCTCCTCGTTGCCAATGATCTCGGCAAGATGGGTGAGAAAGGCGATCACGTCATGCTTGGTCACCGCCTCGATCTCGTCGATGCGGGCGACGTCGAATTCGACATCCCTGGCCTTCCAGACGGCCTCGGCGTTCTCCTTCGGGATCACGCCCAGTTCAGCCTGCGCGTCGCAGGCGTGAGCTTCGATTTCATACCAGATGCGGAACTTGGTTTCGGGGCTCCAGATGGCAACCATCTCGGGGCGGGAATAACGGGGGATCATGGGCGGTGCGGCCTTTTCTCTGCGGGTGTTTCTGCGGTCACGGGATGGGCGCCTATTAGACCGCGCCGCGTGCCGCGGCAAGGGCAGGGGGCTGGGACGGATTGCCACCCGCGTTTGCGTGTCCGGCGCGGCGTCAGATGACCTCGCGCCGGCCGCTGACCTCTTGCGCCTTGCCGATGATGTCCGCATCCGCCGCAGCCACGATGCGGGCGATCTCGGCGCGGGCATCCGCATCCGGCAGTCCCGGGGGCGGAGGGGCCGCCATCAGCCGCAGCGCCTTGTCGCGCGCCTCTTCCCACGCCCCGCGCCGGCCGCCCTTGTCATAGTCGTCGCGCCCCTGCCGCCGGAACACGGCAGGGCGATACTGGTCGCGGCAGCCGGCCAGCGTGTGCGGCGAGGCGAGGAAATGCGCGCCGATCCCGATCTCGCGCGCCTCGTCCCAGTTGAGCGCGGCATCATCCACCCGCGGTGTGGCAATGAGCGCCCGCAGATAGGCGCCCAGTTCGTCATCCAGCACCGCCTGCACCGGCGAGAACACGGTGGCCGTCTCCAACTGCCCGACGCCGCCCAGAATGTCCGCACCGGCTAGCGCCACCATCTGCCCCAGCATCGCGCGTTCCGCCATCGACTGCCGTCCGGCGTCCGGCGTGTCGGACCCCGCCCCGTAGGTGTGGCAGATCAGCCCGGCCTCGTGTTTCAGCACGCCAATGGCCAGCGCCTTGGCCTGAAGACTTTCGGGGCAGGCATGCAGCGCCTGGCCCGTGGCCATGTCCAGCGTGAACATCAGCGGGGTCGCAATCACCGCCGTTCCCGGCGTCAGCACATGTGCCAACGTCACCATCGCCAGGATCTCGGCCACCGCCATCAGCGCGTTGCCTGCCACGGACAACGGCGCCGTGCCTCCCGCCGAGGGCAACGAACAGGCATGCACCGGCAGCCCCGCGCGGCCCGACTGGATCAGCGCTTCGACATCCATCACCTTGAATTCCAGCGGCGAGAAGGAACACATGATGGTCGAGGCAATGGGCCGCGCCCGCAGCTCTGCCTCGCCGCCCGCGGCCACGGTGACGATGCGGACCAGGTATTCGACGTTCTCCACATTGTAGGGTTGCAGCCAGATATGCTTGTCGGTGGCACAGACCAGTTCGGCCACGCCGTGAATGTCGCTGGTCAGTTCGTGCACCCCATAGCTGAAGGGATGCGCCACGAATCCAACCTGATCCAGCCCGTTGGCCAGCGCCGCGATCCGTGCCACGTCCGAAATGTCCATGTTGCGATAGCGCCCGTCCGGCTCGACGAAGCCATGCGCGCCGGTGCCCGTGCGCATGATGAAACCGTGATCGGCGCGCGGCAGGTGAGCGTCGCGATCGGGACGCTTGCCCGCCAGCGTCACCGCCTTTGGGGCCGCCGCGATCGCCTCGCGCACCATCTCGCGCGGAAGGCGGACCTGCGCGGCCTCTCGCCCCGGCGCGGCGCCCGCCTCCAACATCGTCGCGCGTGCCGCGTCGTGAATCAGCGCCACCCCATGCTCGGCCAGCAGATCCATCGCGCGGGCCAGCAGAAAGGCGCGCTGTTCGGCCGGGCAGATCGAAAAGGCCGGTCGCGGACGCGGATCCGCTGCCAATGTGAACGCATCGGCGGCTCTCGGTGCGGTGCTGGTCTGGATACGTTTCGCGCGGCGGGCCATGTCATCCTCCTCTGAAGACCGGAACGCGGCACACACCGTTTAGGCTCACTGCGGACCCACTTGAGCGTCCTCATGATTCCCGCCCGCACCGCGCCGGTCAAGGCCGCCTTGCCGGCCCGAGAGTCAGAACCCGGCCCGGCCATGAAACCACCCCGCACCAGCGCCTTCATCTTGCGAAAAATACTCTGGGGAGCGCGAGGGGCAAAGCCCCTCGCATCGGTCGGATCGGCGCAGGCCGATCCGAAATCTTCACCTTGGAAAAGAAAACGGCCCCGACGATCGTTTTCGCCGGGGCCGGGCAACCGGATCGGGGTCGGCTCAGCCGTCCTTGCGAATCGCCTCGTTCTTCGGATCGTAGGGGCTGTCGGGCACGACCTCGGCATCCCACAACTGGTCGAACATCTTGACCTTCAGCTTCTGCCCCGGCGTGGCCAATTCCGGCTTGACGTAGCCCATGCCGATCGACTTGCCGAACACCACCGAATAGCCGCCCGAGGTCAGACGTCCCACGCGGGTGTCGCCGTCGTACAGCGCCTCGCGCCCCCAAGGGTCGGCATCTTCCGGTCCCTCGATCAGAAGCGTCACGCATTTGCTGCGGATGCCCTTGTCCAGCATCGCCTGCTTGCCGTGGAACTCCTTGGACAGATCGACAAATCTGTCGAGGCCGGCCTCGAGCGGCGTGGCATCGCGGCCAAGCTCCGTGCCGAAGGCGCGATAGCTCTTCTCCTGCCGAAGCCAGTTCTGCGCCCGCGCGCCCACCGGCTTCAGCCCATGCTTCGCGCCGGCCTCCATCAGTTGGTCCCACAGATAGTTCTGCATCTCGATCGGGTGATAGAGCTCCCAGCCCAGCTCGCCGGTATAGGCCACGCGGACCGCATAGACCGGGCACATGCCCAGTTCGATCTTGCGCATCGAAAGCCAGGGGAATCGCTTGTTGGACAGCACCGTTTCCGGCTCGGCATCCTTGACGATTTCCTTCAGCACGTCGCGCGACTTAGGCCCGGCGATGGCGAAGGTGCCCCACTGGGTGGAGATGTCGTGGATATCCACCCAGTCGCCGCTCGCGCTGATGAAATCTTCCGCCGCCTTGCGCAGGTAATCCGCGTCATAGGCTGCCCAGGCCCCGGCCGAGATCAGAACGAACTCGTTTTCGGCAAAGCGGACGATGGTGTATTCGGTCCGCGTGGTGCCCGCCCCGGTCAGCGCGTAGGTCAGGTTGATCCGGCCCACATTGGGCAGCTTGTTGCAGGTGAAGCGGTCGAGGAAGGCCACCGCGCCAGGGCCGCGCACCAGATGCTTGGTAAAGGCCGAGGCGTCGATCAGCCCGACGCCCTCGCGGATCGCCTTGGCCTCGTTCACGGCATATTGCCACCAGCCACCGCGGCGGAAGCTGCGCGCGTCGTGGTCGAAATTGTCGGGCGCATCGACGGGTCCGTAATAGTTCGGCCGCTCCCAGCCGTTGACCTGCCCGAACTGCGCCCCGAGCGCCTTCTGCCGGTCATAGGCCGGCACCGTCCTGAGCGGGCGGCAGGCTTCGCGCTCTTCGTCCGGGTGGTGCAGGATATAGACGTGCTCGTAGCATTCTTCGTTCTTGCGGGCGGCATATTCGGTGGTCATCCAGTTGCCGTAGCGCTTGGGGTCGAGGCTCGCCATGTCGATCTCGGCCTCGCCCTCGACCATCATCTGCGCAAGGTAATACCCGGTGCCGCCGGCGGCGGTGATGCCGAAGGAAAAGCCTTCGGCCAGCCACATGTTGCGCAGCCCCGGCGCGGGGCCCACCAGCGGGTTGCCATCGGGCGTATAGCAGATCGGGCCGTTGAAATCGTCCTTGAGCCCCACCGTCTCGGTCGAGGGGATGCGATGGATCATGCTCATGTATTCCTCTTCGATCCGCTCCAGATCGAGCGGGAAGAGGTCGGCGCGGAAGCTTTCCGGCACGTCATAGAGGAACCGCGCCGGGGCGCCGCGCTCGTATGGCCCCAGGATCCAGCCGCCCCGTTCCTCGCGCACATACCACTTGGCATCGGCATCGCGCAGGACGGGGTGTTCGGGGTTGCCGGCCTTGCGCCATTCCACCAGCGCGGGGTCGGGTTCGGTGACGATATACTGGTGCTCCACCGGGATCGCGGGGATCTTCAGCCCCAAGAGCCGCGCGGTGCGCTGGGCGTGGTTGCCGGTGGCGGTGACGACATGTTCGGCGGTGATGACGACCTGTTCGTCGGTCGGCACAAGGTTTCCGCCCTTCTCGGTCATCTTCGTGGCGGTCACCTTCCATTCCGAGCCGGTCCATTCATAGCCGTCCACCTGCCACTTGCGCTCGATGACGACGCCGCGCTGGCGCGCGCCCTTGGCCATGGCTTGCGTCACGTCGGCGGGGTTGATGTAGCCGTCGGTGGGGTGATAGATCGCGCCCTTCAGATCCTCGGTGCGCACCAGCGGCCAGCGCTCCTTGATCTGCGCCGGGGTGAGCCATTCATAGGGAATGCCCACGGTTTCGGCCGTGGAGGCGTAGAGCATGTATTCGTCCATGCGCTCCTGCGTCTGGGCCATGCGAAGGTTTCCGACCACGTAGAAGCCGGGGTTCAGGCCCGTCTCCTCCTCCAGCGTCTTGTAGAACTTGACGCTGTAGTCGTGGATGTGGCTGGTGGCGTAGGACATGTTGAACAGCGGCAGCAGCCCCGCCGCGTGCCAGGTGGAACCTGCCGTCAATTCGTCGCGTTCCAGCAGCATCACGTCCTGCCAGCCCGCGCGGGCGAGGTGATAGGCGATCGAGGTGCCGATGGCCCCGCCACCGACGACCAGTGCTTTGACATGGGTTTTCATGGAACCCTTCTCCCGTTTGGATGTGCTGTCATTGGTTTAGGCCCAAGCCGCGCCGGTGCGCCAAATCCATCCGACCGGTTTGTGCGCAAATGCGACCTGTCCCATTCAATTCCGACGATTGCGCCCGTGGCGAGGGGGCGCAATGGGTATTTGAAACCAGAAAGAAGCAGGTGGGCCGTATTGGCGGGCGGGCGGTTTTTTCTTTGGTGTCGTGTGGCTGGCGGTTTGGCGGCGCGGAGCCGCAACGGGTCGAAAAGGCGCGGTGAGGCAACATCATCCCCGACCCTCGGGGCCTGACGCGGCTGGCGACTTGTTCCCGCCCCGATCCGCCTATATGTCCGGTCGCATCAAAGTCACGAGGATGCCATGCCCGTCTTTCTCGACACTACCCAGCCCGGTTTCGACGATGCCTTTGCCGCGCTGTTGAATGCCAAGCGGGAGGAAAGCCCCGACGTGGATGCGGCGGTGGCAGCCATCATTGCCGACGTGCGGACCCGGGGCGATGCCGCGGTGATCGAGCTGACGGCACGTTTCGACCGGCTCGAGCTGACCGCCGACCGACTGGCGATTACTGCGGACGAAGTGGATGCCGCGATCGCCGCGGTGCCCGCCGAGGAGCGCGCGGCACTTGAACTCGCCGCCGAACGCATCCGCGCCTATCATGAGAGGCAGATGCCCGCGGATGATCAATGGATCGACGCGACCGGGGCCACGCTGGGCTGGCGCTGGACGCCGGTGTCGGCGGCGGGGCTCTATGTGCCCGGCGGATTGGCCTCCTATCCGTCATCGGTGTTGATGAACGCGATTCCCGCCAAGGTGGCAGGGGTTGCGCGGCTGGTGATCGCGGTGCCCACGCCTGGGGGCGAGGTGAACCCGCTGGTGCTGCTGGCGGCGCGGCTGGCGGGGGTGGACGAGATCTATCGCATCGGCGGGGCGCAGGCGATCGCGGCTCTGGCATATGGCACGGAAACCGTCGCCCCGGTGGACAAGATCACCGGCCCCGGCAATGCCTATGTGGCCGCTGCCAAGCGGCGCGTCTTTGGCAAGGTGGGGATCGACATGATCGCGGGGCCGTCTGAGATCCTGGTGATCGCGGATGCCGACAACGACCCCGACTGGATCGCGCTGGACCTGCTGAGCCAGGCCGAGCATGACGAAAGCGCGCAGTCGATCCTGATCACCGATGACGCGGGCTTTGGCCGGGCGGTGGCCGAGGCGGTGGACAGGCGGCTGGAAACGCTCGACCGGCGCGCGATTGCCGGGGCCAGCTGGCGTGATTATGGCGCGGTTATCACCGTGCGCGACATGGACGAGGCGGCGCGGCTGTCCGACAGAATCGCGCCAGAACACCTGGAGCTTTGCGTTGCCGATCCTCAGGCGCTGGCCGAGAAATGCACCCATGCGGGCGCGATCTTCCTGGGCCGTTTCACGCCCGAGGCGATCGGCGATTATGTCGGCGGGCCCAACCATGTGTTGCCCACGGCGCGGTCGGCCCGGTTTTCGTCGGGCCTGTCGGTCATGGATTTTCTCAAGCGCACCACGCTTGCCCGCATGACGCCCGAGGCGCTGGCCGCGATCGGCCCGGCGGCCGAGGCGTTGGCGCAGTCGGAAAGCCTGCAGGCGCACGGGCTGTCGGTCCGGGCGCGTCTCGATCAACTCAACAGGTAGGCCCCCATGTCGCGGATCATCGACATATCTCTGGACGATTCGAACCTGCCCCCGCCCACGCCCGAGATCGAACAGGAGCGCAAGGTCGCGATCTTCGATCTGCTGGAAGAGAACAGCTTTGCGCTGCCGCAAAGGGATGATCGTGTCGTGCCGGAGGGGCCATACCGCGTGCACCTGTCGATCCGCGACAAGCGGCTGGTGTTCGACATCGCCACCGAGGACGACGCCAAGGTGGCGGAATTCCACCTGTCGCTGGGTCCCTTCCGGCAGGTGGTGAAGGATTACTTCCAGATCTGCGAGAGCTATTTCAACGCGGTCAAGACGCTGCCCCCCAGCCAGATCGAAACCATCGACATGGCCCGGCGCGGCATCCACAACGAAGGCAGCCGGGTGCTGAAGGAGCGGCTGGAGGGCAAGGCGATCATCGACGACGACACCGCCCGCCGCCTGTTCACGCTGATCTGCGTGCTGCATTTCGGAGGCTGAGGTGGTCGATCCGCTGCCTCAGTCGGTCCTGTTCTGCTGCGACCACAATTCCTGCCGCTCGCCGATGGCCGAGGGGCTGATGAAGAAATTCTATGGCCGGGGCGCCTATGTTCAGTCCGCCGGTGTGCGCAGCGAGATGGAGATCGACGGTTTTGCCGTCGCGGTCTGCCAGGAACTGGGTGTCGAATTGTCCCGCCATCGGGTGCGCTCCTTCGACGACATGGAGCAATGGGGCGATGACCTGTCGCAGTTCGATCTGGTTGTGGCGCTGTCTCCGGCCAGCCTGCGCCGGGCGCAGGAACTGACCCGCTATTTCCATATCGACGTGGAATACTGGCCGATCCTTGACCCGACGGGCATCGGCGAGACGCGCGAGGACAAGATGGCGGCCTATCGTCAGGCGCGCGACCAGATCATCCAGCGCATGGTCGCCAAATGGGGCGAGCCCGTCGAGGACGGCGACTAGGTTCAACAGCGGGGGACGTTCAAGAAAAAGGGGCAGGGCGCGCGTGTTCCCCCGCTCGCTGCGGTTGCCTGCAATCCGCAATGGCGCGACCATCGCACAGATGTGAACACGCGGCTCTTGAGCCTGTAGCAGATACAGGGCGCATATCGGTTCCGAAGCAGAAACCGCAAGGACCAAAGAGGACAGCGCCCATGCACACCGACACGACCCAAGCGGAAAGGCGGGAAACTCCGGATCGGACCGGGTGGATCGCCGCCGGCGGCATATTGGGGGCGATCCTTGCATCCAGCTGCTGCATCATCCCGCTGATCCTGTTTGCCTTTGGCATTTCGGGGGCCTGGATCGGGACATTGACCGGGCTGGCCGTTTACAAGCCGATTTTTCTGACCGCCGCCTACGGGTTGATCGGGTATGGGTTCTGGATGGTCTATCGCAAGCAGCAGGCGTGCTGCGAAGGGCAGGTCTGCGCCCGCCCGCTGCCAAACCGGCTGGTCAAGGGGTCGTTGTGGTTCTCGCTCGTGATGGTGGTGATCGCCACGTTCTGGACCTGGATCGCGCCGTTCGTCGCGCCGTTGCTGCTGGGCCTTTGAAACCGAAGAGGAAAGACCGATGAAGAAACTTGCCCTGACCCTGGCCCTGGTTCTGGCGACCCCGGCGGCCTTTGCCGGTGAACAGGTCGTCAAGCTTTCGGTGCCGGGCATGTATTGTGCCAGCTGCCCCTTTATCGTGCAGTCCGCGATCAGCGCGGTGGACGGTGTGGAGCAGGTCGAAGCCGATCTTGAGACCCGATCGGCGACGGTCACCTTCGATGACGGGGTGGCGACGGTTGACGCGATCATCGCGGCATCGACCAATGCCGGCTATCCGGCGACGGTCGAGAAGGCGGGATCCTGAATCCCGCCCCTCGGCTGGCCGGACGGGCACGCAGTCGTCCGGGGCGGTGGCCGCGACCGTTTCCGTCGTACTGCCCGATTTGCCACACCGGCGCGTCGCTTTGGCAACAAAACCCGTGAAACAGGGGTGTTTGCGCTTGAAAATCGGCGAAAAAAGGCCCATTTAAGGCCGCGTCCCGCATCCAGGCGGGTCGATTGCTACAGGAGTAATCATGGCCAAGGAAGATACGCTCGAATTTCCCGGTGTCGTGAAGGAACTCCTGCCGAATGCGACGTTTCGGGTCGAGCTGGACAACGGCCATGAAATCATCGCGCATACGGCAGGAAAGATGCGCAAGAACCGCATCCGCGTTCTCGCCGGCGACCGAGTTCAGGTGGAAATGACCCCCTACGATCTGACCAAGGGTCGGATCAACTACCGCTTCAAGTAACGCCTTTCACATGGCGTTCATTCTCGGATCGGGCAGCCCCAGGCGGCTGGACCTGTTGGCGCAGCTTGGGCTGACGCCCGACGCCGTGCGTCCCCCTGAAATCGACGAAGACCCCCGCAAGGGCGAACTGCCGCGCCCCTATTGCGCGCGCATGGCGCGGGAAAAGGTGCAGGCGGTCGAGGCTGATCCGGAAGATGTTGTGCTGTGTGCGGATACCACAGTGGCGCTGGGCCGGCGCATTCTGGGCAAGCCGGCCGATGCAGCCGAGGCCGAGTCGTTTCTGCGCATGATGTCGGGCCGGCGCCACCGTGTCATCACCGCCGTCGCAGTGCGGCGCGGCGACAGGGTCTGGGAGCGCGACGTTGTGACCCAGGTGCGAATGAAGCGCCTGTCGGACGCCGAAATCTCCGCCTACGTCGCCTCGGAAGACTGGCGGGGGAAGGCCGGCGGCTACGCAATCCAGGGGCCGGCAGGGGCCTTCATTCCGTGGATCAACGGATCCTTCACTGCCGTGGTCGGCCTGCCGCTGGCGGAAACCGCAACTCTCCTGCAGGCCGCGGGCCTGCCGCTGTGGCGGCGCGTGGCATGAAGGGGCGCACCATCATTCTGGATGAAATCCGGGGCCGCGCCGCCGCCGCGCTGATGGTGGATGGCCGGCTGGACGATTTCCTGATCGAAGGCGACGCGCCCGCGCCGGGCACGATCTATCGCGCCCGCGCCGAACGCCCTATGAAGGGGCAGGGCGGGTTGTTCCTGACCACGCCGGACGGCACCGCCTTTCTGCGGCAGGTCAAGGGGATCTCGCCGGGCTCGACGATGCTGGTGCAGGTTTCGGGCTATGCCGAACCGGGCAAGGCGATGCCGGTAACGACGCGGCTGCTGTTCAAGAGCCGCTACGCCATCGTCACGCCCGCTGCGCCAGGGATCAACATCTCGCGCCGGATCAGGGACGAGGCCGAGCGCGACCGTCTGCTCGAGATCGCGCACGCGGCGATGGGCGGTTCCGCGCATGGTCTGATCCTGCGCTCGGGCTGCGCGGGCGCGGCTGACGAAGAGATCGCGCAGGACATCGCCGACATGCTGGATCTCGCCGACCGTGTTCTTGGCGATGACGGCGCCGAGGTAGAGAAACTGGTGGATGGCGATGGCCCCCATGCGCTGGCCTGGCGCGAATGGACCGACCCGGCCGAAGTCGTCACCGCGCCGGGCGGCTTTGCCGAACACGGCGTGCTTGAGGAAATCGACCGCGCGCTTGGACCCCGCGAGCCTTTGCCGGGGGGCGGGTTCATGATGATCGAACCCACGCGCGCTCTGGTGGCGGTGGACGTGAACACCGGCGGCGACACGTCGCCTGCGGCCGGGGTGAAGTCCAACATGGCCTGCGCCCGCCGCCTGCCCGCAGCGCTGCGGGTGCGGGGGCTTGGTGGGCAGATCACGCTGGATCTTGCGCCCATGCCGAAAAAGGACCGCCGGGCATTCGAGACCGCCCTGCGCGCGGCCTTTCGTTCCGATCCCGAAGAGACGATTCTGGCCGGCTGGACGCCCCTGGGGCATTATGAGCTGCAACGCAAGCGCGGCCGCGTGCCGCTGGCGGAGGTGCTGCGATGAACTGTCCGATCTGCGGCGAAAAGACGGATCCGAAATACCGCCCGTTCTGTTCGCGCCGTTGCGCCGATCTGGACCTGGGCAAGTGGTTGCGCGGCGCTTATTTCATCCCGACCGACGAGCCGCCGGAAGACGGTGAGACCGGTTCCGCGGAGACCGGATCCATGGGGCGCGAACACTGAAAAAAATCGCGAAAAAGCCTCTGGACACCGCCCGCCGGAGACCCTAGAAGACCCCCACCCAAAGGCGAACGCCTTTCCCGTGCCCGGGTAGCTCAGGGGTAGAGCAGTGGATTGAAAATCCTCGTGTCGGTGGTTCGATTCCGCCCCCGGGCACCACTTCAACCCGATGAAATAAAACAGAAATTCGCCACTATGAGCGCTGCGACTCAGTGCTGAAGTCGGTCGAATCTCGGTCTGGGGCAACACTGGGGCAACAAATCCGCGTGATGCATCTCGGGGCAACGCACGGGCAGACCTGTCTCGCCGAGACCTGGATCTGCCGTGCAATACCCGGTGCCACCAGAATCGCCCCTCACCGGTTCGCGATGCACTGCCGGATGTAGTCCTCGATCTCGGCCGCGAGGAACCGCGACCCAACCGGGTCCATCCTGATCTTCTTGGGGAAGCCCGGCCGTTCGCGACACCAGCGGTCGATCGTGGTCCGGTCGCGCCGGAAGATTTCCGCCACTTCTTCGACGGTGAGCAGTTTGAGTTTCGGGTCGATAGCCATTCGCAATCTCGCTTTGCTGTTGTCTGTGGTAACGAAAAATGTCGCGGGTTGCCGGTAGGCAATGGTGCGCGCGGGGTTATCCACATAAGAGTTCATCCCGAACTTTCCGGCGGCCCCGGGTTGTGGATCGCGGGTTCGGGCTGGACCGGCTTGGCGTTGGTCGGATGCAAACCTTCCACAAGCTCCCTGCACCGTTCCTTCGACATCTCCCTCTCGGTCAGCAACAGCTCTGCTACAGCGGTCAGCTTGTCCCGGTTCTGCCGGAGGATGCCCTGCGCCTGTTCGAGGCAAGCGCTGAGAGCTTCCTGCACGGCCCGATCGACGGCATCGCCGGGCCGGAGGATGGCCCCGCTGGCCGGGAGGTGTGTCAGCGTATCGCCCATGCCCCATTCGAAGAGCATGCGTCGGGCGAGGTCGGTGGCGTGGGCGAGGTCCGAGGCGGGGCCGTTGCCCGCCCCGCTGGAGACCTCGCCGAAGACCAGCTGTTCGGCGGCGTAGCCCGCCAGCAAGGTGGTCAGGCGGGCCTGCGCGCTCTGGCGGGTCTCGATGCGCGGGCGCGGGTATTCGACCGAGCCGCCATCCACGGTGAGCACGGCGCGCTCGGGCAGGCCCAGCCCGCAGACGGTGCCCACGACCATGTGGCCAGCCTCGTGGATCGCGGCCCGCCAGAGGAAATCCGCGTCGGGCGGCGGCGCGATGCGACGGGCGGCGGCCTCCAGGTGGCGCTGCTGCAGGGGGTGACCCGCGGCCCGTGCCAGTCCGCGCGCGTCCCGGACAAGCGCCGTGACCTGCGCGCCCGAAAGGCCCAGCA
>NZ_FNVD01000022.1 GCF_900108275.1 Jhaorihella thermophila | reverse complement strand
AAGGCCACGCTCAGAGGCCTGACACACGTCCGATCGAAGACCCCCGCCGAAAGACCGAAGATTACGCTGGCCAAAACAGGGGGCATCCACACACGCCCCAGGTTTACCGGAGAGTAAGATACTCATTAGACACTCAAAGGACGAGCCCCATGACGAAGAGACGATTCACCCCCGCCTATCCGGCCGAGCTTCGCGACCGCGGCGTTCGGCTGTGCCGAGAGAACCGTGCAGATTACACCACCGATACGGCAGCGTATCGTGCAATTGCGCCGAAGCTTGGTTGCTCGCCGGACAGCCTGCGCGTCTGGTGCCAGCAAGCCGAGCGCGATGCCGGCCAGCGGGCCGGGCTGACGAGTGCAGAGAGTTCGAGCCGGATTGCCGAAAGCAACAAATGATCCGGGGGATCATTTGAGGCGATAAACGGGCGGAGCCCCGGATCAAGGAACTGGAGCGCGAGGTCCGTGAGCTGCGGCAGGCCAACGAGATCCTGAAGAAGGGTGAGCCAGTGAAGGCGCCACTGGTTCGAGCCCACTGGCGAACGCGTATTTCGCGGCGGCGGAGCTCGACCGCCCGTTCCGCAAATGATCGCGTTCATCGATGATCGTCGTGGCGTCTTTGGTGTCGGGCCGATCTGCCGGGTTCTGGGGATCGCATCATCGACGTATTACGCCTTCAAGGCGGTGGAGCGTGATCTCGATCTGGCATCGGGCCGGGCCAGGCAGGAACCTGGATCGGGCCCGCGGAAACACTGCTGTGAAACGCCGGGGCAAACTGTTCGACGCGGGTGATCGATTGACAGGAAACCACCGTGACTTTCCGAACGCCTGCCTGTCGGTCGATCTGGAGATCGACCCCGGACCGCGCGCCTGATGTCCTTTGCTGGGGTCGCGTCGGACGGCGCGGCCGTGGTCGTGCATCGCAAAGGCGATCCGGCGCTCGCGCTGGCAAGGCTCGAATCCCGTGCCGAAGAATTTGCGCATCTGATCGGGCACAACATCCTCCGGTTTGACCTGCCGCATCTGGTGGCGAACCGACCCTGGACCGCCTGGGCGATCCCCGGCTGGGCTGGCCGATGGCCTACGCGCTTTCGTGGATTTCCGTCGCGGGCGGGGATTCGGTGATGCCACCCCGGGTGCGCCACCGGTTCGGGGACGCCTCCGCCATCGTGCGGCATCTGCGGGACACCCCCTGGTGCAAATGGTGCCGCGAGAACGACGACCCCGACCGCGCCCTGCAACGCTGGTTCGGCTTTCCCTCCTTCCGGCCCGATCCCAGGGACGAGGCCGGCCGGCTGCTGCAACGGCAGATCGTTGACGCGGTGCAGCGGTTGAATACGGCGATGCGGACCTGGATTTCCGCGACCTGCCGGTCGAAGTCTCTCGACATCAGGGATTGGCTGAGAAGCTTGAAGCAGTTCGTCTTGCTCTCGACGCGGCTTTGGCGTTGGTATCCGCTCCACCGTCGCCACAATGCCTTGCCGAGATAGCGGGATGAACGCACCGCCTCGTTTCGAGCGACAGCCCCGGCGCTCCTGGGCTTCCACGGTTTGGCGTTCTTGCGCGGGGATATGACGGGGTGGGCATTCCGGGCGGCAATCGCGTCATGGCATTTGGGCGTGTCGCAGGCGCCGTCAGCGGTCACTGATCCAAGTTCCTGATCGGGCGGGATCTGGTTCAGCAACTCGGGCAGCATGGGAGCGTCGCCCGCATTGCTGGCGGTCACCTCGACGGCCCGAACCTCCAGCGTTTCCTCATCGTTCCCCATGTGTATCTTGCGCCAGATATGCCGTTTGGGGCCGCCATGCTTGCGGGCGTTCCATTCCCCTTCGCCTTCGGCCTTGATGCCGGTGCTGTCAACAAGCGGGTTCAGCGGGCCGGTTCCGCCGCGATAGGGAAGGCTCACGTTCAGCGTTTTTTCCGGCGGCACAACGTGCCGAAGTCCGGTACCGACCAGTCCGACAAGCTGAAGCAGGCCCTGCACGAACCAGGTCGTCTGCCGAAGCGGCATCTCGAACAGAACCTTCAAGGTCAGACAGATCTGGATCGCATCATCGCTGAAATGCTGCCGGCGACCGCGCCTGCCGCTCGGCGGCGGCACCCATTCCATATCGGGATCGAACCAGATCGAGAGCGATCCGCGGCGCGATTTGTGCAACAAAGCCGTCGCGCGTCGCGCCTGCGGCATTTTCTGGAAGCCGGTTCAACGCCAGATCCCGATCTCATCCCGCGACCGATGTCGCCCCCCTGCCGGGGCTTTGACCTGTCACGAGGTGTCTTCACCGGGCGGCAGCGGACTCCGATCCGGTGAATGGGCGGGCGATGAACAATGGCGGCTCGCGGCGGAACGGATCATCGGGTTCCTGGCGCGGGAGCAAAGACGGGAATCGCTCCGGCAAACCACGGAAGGCGCGTTCCGGCAGGAGGAAAAATCGTTCGCAGGTCACCGCTCCCGTCCTCGAAAGCTGCAGGCATGAAAGGCACCGCGACCTCGGGACGGCCCTCTGCACGGCCTGGGGCAGCGCCAGCGCCGCGATCCGGGCGATGGGGGATACGATGGGCGACGTCCCGGCGTTGCCGGACGGGTTGAACGATCCGGCATCCGAAACGGGCGGTGCCGCGCTTCGCCTCAGACCGCCAGGGCTGTTGACCAGCCCCGCGCCTCGGCCTCGCCGATATGGCGGTAAAGCGCCTCCACCGCGCGTTCGCCTTCGGCAAAGCACAGCTGCTGCGGCTGACTCATGACCGGCACGACACGCAGCACCGCGCCCTGCGGCGTCGGGATCCCGAGCCGCTCCAGCCCGCGCCCGACCTCGCGTTCGATCGCCGCGCGTTCGTCCTCGTCGCCCGCCAGCCCGTCGGCGACCCCGACAAAGGCGCCATAGCCCGCATGGGCGATCAGCGTGTTGCGCCCGGCCAGCGCCGCGGCGATCTTCGCGCCGACGACCTCCAGGATCCTGCGGAAGATATGCGGCGGGCAGACCGAATGCAGCCGCGCGGCATCCCTAAGCACGAAGGCAAAGCCCGCCTCGTGCCGGATCCCGGACTTGCTCAGCCGGATCAGGTATTTCTCCATCGCCGCCAGTTCGACTTCACCGGCAACCCCCCCAAGCAGCATCGGCGCCGCGAAATCGACGCCGCCATCGTCGGGCGCGGCGTCGCCGGCCTTGGCGCGGTTGCGCTCCTGCGACTCCTTCCTGCGCATGGACAGGCGGAGCTGCTCCATCAGATAGACGAGGTTCGGCAGGTTCAGCGGCTTGGTGACGTAATCCGACGCGCCGGCGGCAAAGGCCCGGTCGATGTCCTTCTTCTCTCCCAGCGCGGTGATCATCACGATCGGGGTTCCGGCATAGCCCGGCCGTTCCCGCACCCACCGGCACAGCTGGTCGCCATTCGCCCCCGGCATGTTGATGTCGATCAGCAGACAGTCGAACGGCTCCGTCCCGCGGGCGATGAGCCCCGCGGCCTCTTCGGCCGATGCGGCAAAGGTCACGTCCTGAAAGTTCGACAGGTAAAGCGTCTTTTCCAGGATCTTGTGGATCACGACATCATCGTCGACGACAAGAATCTTCATTGCTCCAACTTCCTGTCCGGACCTGTCACCCGGCCGGCGGCGGCCGCCGCTCATGCCCCGCCGCCCCGGCTTGCGTCGATCCTTTCGATTTCGCGGATGAGCGCCCGATAGGCCCGGACGAACCGCTCGACCGACTCATCGACCGCCGCCTCCGGATCCAGAACCTGCTGCACGCTGAATTCCAGCTCCGTCGCGCACGCGCCCAGATCGGCAAAGCCAAAGGTAGGCGCGGTGCCGCGCAGCTTGTGGGCCAGCATCCCGATTTCCCGGACCGCATCTTCCATGTCCCGGCCGTCGCCAATCCGCCCCATCAGCGCCTCGGCATGGTCCCTCCTGTCGCTCAGCGTCGCTGCGAAATCGGCGCTCATGGCCCGAAGTTTCTCTGCAAAGTCGCTGCCCAGGTTCATGTCCATCGCCGACGTCGCTCCGCTCCACATCCGACTCGGACCATCGAGTCGGCACAGATATCCCGAACCGGTTCGCCTCCGGGTCACGCCGGCAACGCCCGGTCAGACTCCACGCTACGAAGAAAACTGGCATTCATGCGGCATTTTCGGGGATTTTTCCCAAATCTGCGCCGATCGCGCGCCGCGTTCGTCCCGTTCAAGAACCCCGCCGCCCCGCCCTGCTGCTTCTTTCTGGTCCCAAATACCCATGCACCACCCGCGCCGCGCGCGCGACTCATCGGGTCGGCGGCGCCGTTGCCGCCCTCCGGCCCGCCGCCCCGACGCTTTTGCCGTCCACGGCAACTCCTGCCTTGACAACGTGCCGCCTGGTCCCCCATTGCGCGGTATGCGCTGGTTCCGCTTCGGCGGATGAAAAGGGAATGCAAAAGCAGCCGCCCCCGCGACCGTGAACGGTGAAGGGCTCCCACATGCCACTGGCCCCCGGGCTGGGAAGGCGGGATGTCCGCAGGCCGGCGAAAGCCGACCGGAACCGTGAGCCGGGAGACCTGCCCGCGCGTGAAGCGTTAACCGGGCGGGGTGCCTCGGTTGCGGGAAGCTCGTGGCCGCACTCTTCCCCTCCTGCGCACCTTGCCCCGCAAAGGGACATGGTGAAAACGCAATGACCAGCACTCCCGGCACGCCGCCCGTCGAACTTCTGGTCTGCACGACCTGCCGCGCGGGCCTGCCGACCGATGCCCCCGCCCCCCGACCCGGCGCGCGCCTGCATGACGCGCTGGCCGGCCTCGACCTGCCCGAACGCGTCATATTGCGCGGCGTGGAATGCCTGTCGAACTGCGACCGGGGCTGTTCCATCGTCCTGCGCGGCGGGCCGGGGCGGTGGACCTATGTCTATGGCAATTTCACCGGCCCCGACGACGCCGAACTGATCCGCGACGTGGCCGCCCGTTACGAACAAACCGCCGACGGGCTGATCCCCTGGCGCGAACGGCCCCCGCATTTCCGCAAGAACTGCATTACCCGCATCCCCCCACAGGAGATCCCCGAATGACCGCCGCAACGCTTGAAAAACTGCCCGTCACCGTGGTCACCGGCTTTCTGGGCTCGGGCAAGACGACGCTGATCCGCCACCTGATGCAGAACCCCGAGGGCAAGCGGCTCGCGGTCGTGGTCAACGAATTCGGCGACGTCGGCGTGGACGGTGATATCCTGAAATCCTGCGCCATTCCCGACTGCCCGGCGGAAAACATCGTGGAACTGGCCAATGGCTGCATCTGCTGCACCGTGGCCGACGACTTCATCCCCACGATCGAGGCGCTGATGGCGCTCGACCCCCGCCCCGACCACATCCTGATCGAAACCAGCGGGCTGGCCCTGCCCAAACCCCTGCTCAAGGCGTTCGACTGGCCCGACATCCGGTCGCGCATCACCGTGGACGGGGTGATCGCGCTGGCGGATGCCGAGGCGGTCGCGGCGGGCCGCTTCGCGCCCGATGTCGCGGCGGTGAACGCCCAACGCGCCGCCGATGACAGCCTCGACCACGAAACGCCCCTGTCCGAGGTGTTCGAGGACCAGATCTCCTGCGCCGACATCGTTCTGCTGACCAAGCCCGACCTCGCCGGCCCCGAAGGCGTGGCCCGCGCGCGCGAGATAATCGCCGCCGAGGCCCCCCGCCCGCTGCCGGTGATCGAGGTGGCCGAGGGCGCGGTGGACGCCCGCGTGATCCTCGGGCTTGGCGCGGCAGCCGAAGACGACCTGCACGCCCGGCCCAGCCACCATGACGGCGTGGCCGACCATGAACACGACGATTTCGACAGCGTGGTGATCGACCTGCCCGAACAGGACGATCCGTCCGACCTGGTGGCCCGGATCGAACGGCTGGCGGACGAGCTGAACATCCTGCGGGTCAAGGGCCATGCCGCCGTGCGCGGCAAGCCGATGCGCCTGCTGGTGCAGGCGGTGGGCGCGCGGGTGCGGCACCAGTTCGACCGCCCCTGGCGCCCGGACGAGGCGCGGCAGGGCCGGCTGGTCGTGATCGCCGAACATGACGACGTGGACGCGGACGCGATCCGCGCGATCCTGACCGGCGACCCGGTCGCCGCCGGCTGAGAGGGGCCGCGGCGCGATGCATGTAGTCTTTCGCGAAAGCCACGGGCTGGAGGAAACGGCCACCCCCACCGACCTGGGCCAGAGCCCGGCGGATCTGGTGGTGCTGTCCTTTTCCGACAGCGACCTGGGCGCTTTCGCGGCGGGCTGGCATCAGGGCGGGGCGCGGGGGCGGCTGCCCTCGCTGCGGCTGGCGAACCTGTCCGCGCTGACTCATCCGTTGTCGGTGGATGTTTACACCGAACAGACGCTTTTCGGCGCGCGGGCGATCCTGATCCGGCTGATCGGCGGCGTGCCTTACTGGGCCTACGGGCTGTCGCAGGTCGAGGCTTTGGCGCGCGAAAAAGGCATCGCGCTGGCCGTGCTGCCCGCCGACGGGCGGCCCGATCCGCGCCTGGACGAAGTTTCGACCCTGCCGGCGGAGGTGCTGCGCCGCCTGACCCGGCTGTGCGATACCGGCGGGGCGCAGGCCGCCCGCGCCGCGCTGGCCGAACTGGCCCGCGCCGCCGGCCTGCAAGCCGACTCGTCCGATGGGGCCGGCCCCCTGCCGCAGGTGGGGGCCTGGACGCCCGAACACGGGCCGACCTGCCCGGCGACCGCCCTGCCCCCCGGCGACCGTCCGCGCATCCTGCTGACCTTTTACCGCGCCTATCTGGCTGCCGCCGACCTCGGCCCGGTGGAGGCGCTGTTCAACGCCTTCCGCGACCGGGGGTTCGACGTCGCCGCGCTGTTCGCGCCCTCGCTCAAGGCGCCGGGCGCGGCGGGCTGGCTGGCCCGGCAGGTGCGGCGCATGGCGCCTGACGCGATCGTCAACCTCACCGCCTTTTCCGGGCGCGGCGACGGGGCGGCCTCGCCGCTCGATGCCGCCGGGGTGCCGGTGTTTCAGGTCGCGCTTGCGACCTCGACCCGCGCCGCCTGGGCCGAGGCCGACCGGGGCCTGTCGCCCGCCGACCTGGCGATGCACGTGGTCCTGCCCGAGGTGGACGGGCGCATCATGGCCGGGGTCGCCTCGTTCAAAGACCCCGAACCGCGCGACGAGGCTCTGCAATTTTCCCGCCACGTCCACCGGCCCGACCCCGACCGCATCGCCGCGATCGCCGACCGGGTGGCGGGCTGGGTGCGGCTGGCGCGGACGCGCGCGGCGGATAAACGCGTCGCGCTGGTGCTGTCCACCTATCCCGGCCGCGACTGGCAGATGGCCCATGCGGTGGGGCTGGACGCGCTGCAATCGGCGCGGGCGATGCTGGTAGACCTCGCGGCGCAGGGCTACGACATCCCCGCCGACCCGCCGGCGCTCGAGACCGCGCTGGCCGGGGACGGCATCGGCTGGCCGGTCGCGGCCTACAAGGCGGCGCTCGCCACCCTGCCGCAAGGCTTGCGCGACGACCTGACCGCCGCCTGGGGGCCGCCCGAATCCGACCCCGCCTGCCGCGACGGGCAGATCCGGTTCCGCGCGGTGCAACTGGGCAAGGCGCTGGTCGCACTGCAACCCGAACGCGGGCGGCCCGAATCCCGCG
Organism: Jhaorihella thermophila; assembly: GCF_900108275.1. Taxonomy (GTDB): domain Bacteria; phylum Pseudomonadota; class Alphaproteobacteria; order Rhodobacterales; family Rhodobacteraceae; genus Jhaorihella; species Jhaorihella thermophila. The sequence continues at coordinate 29,381 of NZ_FNVD01000022.1, read as the reverse complement.
ACGACGACTATCACGATCTCGCGCGCACGCCGCGCCATGCCTACGTCGCCTTCTACCTCTGGCTGCGGCGAGCGGTGGGGGTGGACGCGCTGGTGCATATCGGCGCGCATGGCACGCTGGAATGGCTGCCGGGGAAATCCGTCGCCCTGTCGGCTGACTGCTGGCCCGAAGCGCTGGTGGGCGATCTGCCGGTCATCTATCCCTTCATCGTCAACGACCCCGGCGAGGCCGCGCAGGCCAAACGCCGGATCGGCGCGATGACGCTGGGCCATGTGCCCCCGCCGCTGCGCCAAAGCGGCACGCCCGACCGGCTGGCCCGGCTGGAATCGCTGCTGGACGAGTTTTCCAACGCCGATGGGCTGGACCCGCGCCGCCGCGACCGGCTGCAATCGGACATCCGCGCCGAGGCGCAGGCGCTGGGGGTCGAGGACGACCTTGGCCTGGACCGCGCCACCAGCGTGGCCGAGGCGATCACCCGGATCGACCGTTTCGTCTGCGACGTAAAGGAAAGCCAGTTCGGCGACGGGCTGCATGTCTTTGGCCGCGCCGATGGCGACGACCCGTCCGGTTCCGCCGCGGCCGAGCGGCGGGCGCTGGCCGACGCGCTGGCGGGGCGCTGGATCGCGCCGGGGCCGTCGGGCTCTCCGTGGCGGGGGCGGCGCGACGTGCTGCCCACCGGGCGCAACCTATACACCACCGACCCGCGCGCGGTGCCGACGCGGGCGGCCCATGCGCAGGGGGTGAAGCTGGCCGAGGAGCTGATCCGCCGCCACCTTCAGGATCAGGGCGACTGGCCGCGCGGGCTGATCGTCGATCTTTGGGGATCGGCCACCATGCGCACGGCGGGCGAAGAATTCGCCATGGCGCTGCACCTGATCGGCGCGCGGCCCGTGTGGGACAAGGGCGCGGGCCGCATTTCGGGGGTCGAGATCCTGCCGATTGCCGAACTGGACCGCCCCCGGATCGACGTGACGCTGCGGGTGTCGGGCCTCTTTCGCGACGTGTTCCCGACGCTGACCGCGCTCTTTTCGCAGGCGGTGCGGGCGCTGGCCGACCGCGACGAGGCGCCCGACTGGAACCCCTATGCCGGGCGCCCCGCCGCTGCGCGGGTCTATGGGCCGGCGCCGGGCAGCTATGGGCTGGGGCTCGACGATCCGGCGGTGCAGCTGGGCGAGGACGCCCGCGCCGCCGCCGGGCGCGCGTGGCTGGACGCCAGCGCCTGGGCCGTGGACGGCGACGCCGCCACCCGCGACCGCGACGGCATCGCCGACCGGGTGCGGCAGGCGGATGCCTTCGTGCATTTGCAGGACTTGCCGGAAACCGACCTTCTGCTGGCCGCCGACTATGCCGGGCACGAGGCCGGCTTTGCCGCCGCCAAGGCGCAGGCGGGCGGCGGGCCGGCGCGGCTGTGGCATCTGGACAATACCGACCCCGACCGCCCCCGCGTCCGGTCGCTGGCCGAGGAAATCGCCCGCGTGGTGCGCGCCCGCGCCGCCAACCCCGACTGGATCGCCGGCATGATGCGGCACGGCTTTCGCGGCGCGGCGGAAATCGCGGCAACGCTGGATCATATGGCGGCCTTCGCGCAACTGGCCGGCGTGGTAGAGCCGCACCTGTTCGACCTCTACCACGACGCCACGCTGGGCGACGACGCGGTGGCCGACTTCCTGCGCGATGCCAACCCGCAAGCGTTCGAGGCGATGCAACAGAGATTCCGCGCCTTGATGGAGGCCGGATTGTGGACGACACGGCGGAATTCGATCCGCGCGGCACTGGAGGGACGGGCATGAGCGAACCGCTGGTCAGGGGATGGTGCCCCGGCGCCTATCGGCCGATGATGTCGGGCGACGGGCTGGTGGTGCGGGTGCGCCCGCGCCTGGCGCGGCTGACGCGGGAACAGGTGCTGGGCCTGTGCGACGCCGCCACCCGGCACGGCAACGGCATCGTCGAACTGACAAACCGCGCCAACCTGCAACTGCGCGGCGTGACCGAGGCCGCCCACGCGCCGCTGCTGGAGGCGTTGGCCGCGCTGGACCTGCTGGACGCCGACCCCGCGCTCGAGGTGCGGCGCAACATCCTGACCCCGCCCTTTGCCGAACCGGGCGACCTGACCGCGCGGCTGGCCGAGGCGCTGGTGGCGCGGCTGGCCGATCTGCCGCCTCTGCCGGCCAAGTTCGGCTTTGCCATCGACACCGGTTCCGCTCGGCTGCTGGCCGATGCCTCGGCCGATATCCGGCTGGAACGCGGCGCGGCGGGCGGGCTGATCCTGCGCGCCGACGGGGCCGAAACGGGCCGCCCGGTGGACGAGGAACACGCGATCGACGCGGTGATCGAAACCGCCCGCTGGTTCGCCGACCATCACGGCCCCGACACCCGCCGCATGGCCCGCCTTGTCGCCGCGCGCGGCCTGCCCGGCGGCTGGACCGGCGCCGCCAGCGCCCCGCTGGGCGCGCGGCCCGAACCGGGCGACACCGCGATCGGCCCGCTGGTGGGCGTGCCCTTTGGACAGGTCCGCGCGGATGCGCTGCGGGCGCTGATCCAGGCCAGCGGCGCGCGGGCGCTGCGCGTCACGCCGTGGCGGCTGGTGCTGGCGGAGGGCGGGCAGATGCCCGACCTGCCCGATTTCGTCACCCGCCCCGGCGATCGCCGGCTGGCGGTGGACGCCTGCCCCGGCGCGCCGCTTTGCCCGCAGGCGCAGGGCGAAACCCGCGCGCTGGCGCTGGAACTTGCCGCCCGCGTGACCGGCAGCCTGCATGTGTCGGGCTGTGCCAAGGGATGCGCCCGGCGCCTGCCCGCCGACCTGACCCTGACCGCCCGCGACGGGCGGTTCGACCTGATCCGCAACGGCCGCGCGGGCGACGCCCCCGACCGGCGCGGCCTGACCCATGATGACCTGTTGAAACTGGCGGAGCCCTGCTGATGCCTTATGAATACGAAACCGACGGCGCGGCGATCTACGCGCAGTCCTTTGCCACCATCCGCGCCGAGGCCGCCCTGGACCGCTTTGACCCGGACGAGGAACAGGTCGCCGTGCGCATGATCCATGCCGCCGGCATGGTCGAGCTGGCGCCGCATATCCGGTTCTCGCCCAGCTTCGTCGCCACGGCGCGGGCGGCGCTGGAGGCCGGCGCGCCGATCCTGTGCGACGCACGCATGGTCTCCGAAGGCGTCACCCGCCCCCGCCTGCCCGCCGATAACGAGGTGATCTGCACCCTTCAGGATCCGCGCGTGCCGGACCTGGCCACGCAGATCGGCAACACCCGGTCCGCCGCCGCGCTGGAGCTGTGGCGGCCCCGGCTGCAAGGCGCTCTGGTGGCGATCGGCAACGCGCCCACCGCGCTGTTTCACCTGCTGAACATGCTGGAAGACCCCGACTGCCCGCGCCCCGCCGCGATCATCGGCTGCCCGGTGGGTTTCGTCGGCGCCGCCGAAAGCAAGGCCGCCCTGTGGGAGGCGCAGCCGGTCCCCTGCTGCGTGGTCGATGGGCGGCTGGGCGGTTCGGCGATCACCGTGGCCGCGATCAACGCCATCGCCAGCCGCAAGGAATAGGCCCATGAACGCACCCGCAACCGGCACCGGCACCATCTACGGCCTTGGCCTTGGCCCCGGCGACCCCGACCTGATGAGCCTGCGCGCCCACCGCCTGCTGGGGGCGGCGCGCAACGTGGCCTATTTCCGCAAGGCCGGCCGGCGCGGACAGGCGCGCAAGATCGTTGACGGGCTGATCCACGCCGAGGCCGCCGAATGGCCGCTGGAATACCCCGTCACCACGGAAATTCCGGTCACCGACCCGCGTTACAATCAACTTCTGGCGCAGTTCTACGAAGACGGCACCGCGCGGCTGGTCGATCTGTCGCGCAAGGGCGAGGACGTGGTGGTTCTGTGCGAGGGCGACCCGTTCTTTTACGGCTCGTTCATGCACCTGCACGCGCGTCTGCAAGGCGTCGTCCCGGTCGAGGTGATCCCCGCGATCACCGGCATGTCGGGGGCCTGGACCGCGACCGGCACGCCGGTCACCTGGGGCGACGACGTGCTGACGGTGCTGATGGGCACGTTGCCCGAATCCGAACTGGTTCGCCGCATGTCGGACACCGACGCGCTGGTGGTGATGAAAATCGGACGCAATTTCGACAAGGTGCGCCGGGCGCTGCGGCAGGCGGGCCTGTATGACCGCGCCTGGCTGATCGAATATGCGCAGATGCCGAACCAGTCGGTGATGCCTCTGGCGCAGGCGGGCGACCGGGTCGCGCCCTATTTCTCGATCATCGTGGTGCACGGACAGGGACGGCGGCCATGACCGGCTGGGTTCGGATCGCGGGGCTTGGCCCCGGCGCCGAGGCGCTGGTCACGCCCGAGGTGACGGCGGCGCTGGAACAGGCGACCGACGTGGTGGGCTATATCCCCTACGTCGCCCGCATCGCCCCGCGCGACGGGCTGACGCTGCACGCCAGCGACAATCGGGCGGAGCTGGACCGTTCCCGCCTTGCCCTGTCGCTGGCGGCTGAGGGGCGGCGCGTGGTGGTGGTGTCGTCGGGCGATCCCGGCGTCTTTGCCATGGCCGCGGCGGTGTTCGAGGCGCTGGAGGCCGGCCCGCAAGAGTGGCGCAACCTGGACGTCGCGGTTCTGCCCGGCATCACCGCGATGCTGGCGGCGGCGGCGCGGGCGGGCGCGCCGCTGGGGCATGATTTCTGCGCGATCAACCTTTCCGACAACCTCAAGCCCCGGGCGCTGATCGAAAAGCGGCTGCTTCTGGCGGCGCAGGCCGATTTCGCCATGGCCTTCTACAACCCCCGCTCCGGGGCGCGGCCCGAAGGCTTCGCCCGCGCGCTGGATCTGCTGCGCCAATGCTGCGGCGGCGATCGGCTGATCCTGTTCGCCCGCGCCGTCAGCACCGACCAGGAGGCGCTGACCGTCACCACCCTGGCCGAGGCCCGCCCCGAGATGGCCGACATGCGCACCGTGGTCATCGTCGGCTCGTCTCTCACCCGGCTGGTTGACCGCGACGGCGCGGCGCCGATCCTTTACACGCCAAGGTCGGTGCCCGCATGATCCAGCCAGTCCAGAACCCGCGCGACCGCGTGCAACTCGGTCCGGCCGGGCAGCGCGGGCCGGTCGATCATCAGAACCGGCAGGCCGAGCGCGCGCGCCGCGTCGATCTTGGCCCGCGCGCCGGTGCCGCCGGCGTTCTTGGACACCACCAGTTCCGTGCCATGGGCGCGCATCAACGCAAGGTCGCCGTCCAGCGTGAACGGCCCGCGCGACACCACGACCTCGGCATTCGGCAAGGGTATCTCGCCGAGCGCGTCCACCAGCCGGCACAGGTAATGGTGCTGCGGCTGCGCGGCGAAATCCTGCAAATGCATCCGCCCCACGGCAAGGAACACGCGCCGCGCGGGACCGGCCAGCGCGGCCACGGCGGCGGGGATGTCGGGCACCACCCGCCAGTTGTCGCCGTGCTGCGGTGCCCAGGGGGGGCGCGTCAGCGCGGCCAGCTTCACGCCGGTTTCCGCGCAGGCGGCGATGGCGTTGCGGCTCATCTGCGCGGCAAAGGGATGGGTGGCGTCGATCACATGGGTCACGCCCGCCTCGCGCAAATAACGCGCCAGCCCCGCGACCCCGCCGAACCCGCCGACGCGCGTGGGCACCGGCTGCGGGCGCGGGTTTTCCACCCGTCCGGCATAGGAATAGGTGGCGGCAATGCCGCGTTCGGCCACGGCGCGGGCCAGCGCGTTGGCCTCGGTCGTGCCGCCGAGGATCAGGAGGTTGGGGCGCATGCGTGATACTCCGTGGCTGACCATCGTGGGCCTGGGCGAAGATGGACCGGATGGCCTGCACCCCGCAAGCCGCGCCGCGCTGGAGCAGGCCGAAATCGTGATGGGCCCGGCGCGGCATCTGTCGTTGCTGCCGGATCTGACAGCCCAGAGGATCGAATGGCCGGTGCCCTTTGCCGACGGGCTGCCGGTGCTGCAATCCTTGCGCGGGCGCAAGGTGGCGGTGCTGGCCTCGGGCGATCCGTTCTGGTTCGGCGCGGGCTCGGTGATCGCGCGGCACTTCGCGGACCACGAATGGCGCGCTCTGCCGGGAGTGTCGTGTTTCTCGCTCGCCGCCGCGCGGCTGGGCTGGCCGCTGGAGGCCACGCTGACGCTGGGCCTGCACGCCGCGCCGCTGACCCGGCTGCGCCCGCACCTGGCGCCGGGGCGGCGGGCGATCGTCACCCTGCGCGACGGCGCGGCGGTGGCCGATCTGGCCCGCTGGCTGACCGCGCAGGGCTTCGGCGACACCACCCTGCACGTGATGGAGGCGCTTGGCGGGCCGCGCGAACGGCTGCGCCGCACCCGCGCCGCTGCGCTAGACGGGTCTGACGCAGGCCACCCCGTCTGCGTCGCGCTTGACATCGCCGGCGACGGGGCGGTGATCCCGCTGGCCTCGGGGCGGCCGGACGCGGTGTTTGAAACCGACGGGCAGATCACCAAACGCCCGGTGCGGGCGCTGACGCTTTCGGCGCTGGCCCCGCGGCCCGGCGAACACCTGTGGGACATCGGCGGCGGGTCGGGGTCGATCGCGCTGGAATGGCTGATAGCCGATGCGTCCCTGACCGCCACCGCGATCGAGGCCCGCGCCGACCGCGCCAACCGCATCCGGCGCAACGCCGAAACGCTGGGGCAGGACCGGCTGCGCGTCGTCACCGGCACCGCCCCCGCCGCGCTGGAGGGGCTGACGCCGCCCGACGCGGTGTTCATCGGCGGCGGGTTGAGCGACGATCTGCTGTCCCACCTCTGGGCCACCCTGCCCCCCGGCACCCGCCTCGTCGCCAACGCGGTGACACTGGAAAGCGAGGCGCTGCTGGCCCGCTGGCAGGCCGACAAGGGCGGCGACCTGCTGCGGATCGAGCTGGCCCACGCCGCGCCGCTGGGGCCGCGCCGGGGCTGGAAAGCCGCCTGGCCCGTGGTGCAGTGGAACGTGGCCAGATGATCGTCGCAGGGATCGGTTTCCGCGCCTCGGCCAGCGCCGACAGCCTGCGTTCCGCGCTGGACCGCGCCGCGCAGGGCCGCGCGCCGGACCTTATCGCCGCCCCCGCCGACAAGGCCGCCGCCCCCTGCCTGACCGCGTTTGCCGCGCGGCTGGGGGTGCCCGTGCAGGCCGTCCCCGCCGACCGCCTTGCCGCCATGGAAACGCCGACGCAATCGGCCCGAGTCCATGCCTCACGCGGCACCGGCAGCGTGGCCGAGGCCGCCGCCCTTGCCGCCGCCGGGCCGGGTGCGCGGCTGCTCACCCCCCGCCAGATATCCGAGGACCGCCAGGCCACCTGCGCGGCCGCCATCTCAGGAGAGACCCAATGACCGTTCATTTCATCGGCGCCGGACCGGGCGCCGCCGACCTGCTGACCCTGCGCGGCCGCGACATCATCGCGTCCTGCCCGGTGTGCCTCTATGCCGGGTCGCTGGTGCCCAGCGAGATCCTGTCGCACTGTCCCGAAGGCGCGAGGATCGTCAACACCGCGCCGATGGACCTGGACGCGATCATCGCCGAAATCGCCGCCGCCCATGACCGCGGGCAGGACGTGGCGCGGCTGCATTCGGGCGATCTGTCGGTCTGGTCGGCGATGGGCGAACAGATGCGCCGCCTGCGCGAGCTGGGCATCCCCGTCAGCGTGACCCCCGGCGTGCCGTCGTTCGCCGCCGCCGCCGCCGCGCTGGGGACGGAACTGACCCTGCCGGGGCTGGCGCAATCGGTGGTGCTCACGCGCACGCCGGGGCGGGCCTCGTCGATGCCGCCGGGCGAGACGCTGACCAATTTCGCCGCCACCGGCGCGACGCTGGCGATTCACCTGTCGATCCAGAACCTTGACAAGGTGGTGGCCGACCTCACCCCCGCCTATGGCGCCGACTGCCCGGTGGCGGTGGTCTATCGCGCCAGCTGGCCGGACGAGCGGATCATCCGCGCCACGCTGGGCACCATCGCCGACGCGCTGGACGACGGCATCGCCCGCACCGCGCTGATCCTCGTCGGCCCGGCGCTGGGGGGCGAGGGGTTCGCCGAAAGCTGCCTCTATTCCGCCCATTACGACCGCCGCTATCGCCCGCAAACCGCCGACAGCCCGTGGTCCGGCTGGAGCGAAGGCGATGACTGAACCCACCCTGCCGCCGGGGCTCATGATCTCGGCCCCGTCCTCGGGCACCGGCAAGACCACGGTGATGCTGGGCCTGTGCCGCGCGCTGGCCGAGGACGGCCTGACCGTGCAGCCGTTCAAAAGCGGCCCGGACTATATCGACCCCGCCTTTCACCGCGCCGCCGCGCGCTGGCCGTCCTATAACCTCGATACCTGGGCCATGGGCGGCGGGCTGATGGACGCCATCGCCGCGCAGGCCGCCGGCGCCGATATCGTCGTGGCCGAAGGCTCGATGGGCCTATTCGACGGGGTGGCCAAGCCGGGCGCGACGGGCCACGGCTCCAGCGCCGAAACCGCGCTGCGTCTGGGCTGGCCGGTGCTGTTGGTTCTGGACGTCAGCGGGCAGGCGCAATCGGCCGCCGCCACGGCGCTGGGGTTCCGCGACTACATGCCGGACCTGCCCTTTGCCGGGGTGATCCTGAACCGGGTCGCCAGCCCGCGCCACGAGCGGCTCGCCCGGCTGGGGATGGAGCGCGCCGGCCTGCCGGTTCTGGGCGTGCTGCCCCGGCGCGGCGATCTGGTCCTGCCGGAACGCCATCTGGGCCTGATCCAGGCGGTGGAGCATCCCGACCTGGAAACCGCCATCGCCGGTTACGCCGCCTTCCTGCGCGAGCATGTGGACCTGTCCGCGATCCGCGCCGCCGCCGCTGGCGCCACGACCGCGCGTCCCGGCCCCCTGCCCCGCCCGCCCGCGCAGCGCATCGCGCTGGCCCGCGACGCGGCATTTTCCTTCACCTACCCGCACCTGCTGCAAGGCTGGCGCGACGCGGGGGCCGAGATCCTGCCCTTTTCACCGCTGGCCGACGAGCCGCCCGCGCCGGATTCCGACATCATCTGGCTGCCCGGCGGCTATCCCGAACTGCACGCGGGGCGGATCGCGGCGGCCCGGAGGTTCCTGTCCGGCCTGCGCCGCCACGCCGAAACCCGCCCCGTGCATGGCGAATGCGGCGGCTACATGGTGCTGGGCGCGGCGCTGATCGACAAGGACGGCGCGCGACACGAAATGGCAGGACTCCTAGGGCTGGTCACGTCTTATGAAAAACGCAGGTTCCACCTGGGCTATCGCCGCGCCGAACTCGCCGCGCCGATGCCCGGCCATGGCCCGGGCGCGGCCCTGCGCGGGCACGAATTCCACTATTCCACCATCCTTGACCAACCCGACGCACCGCTCGCTCGCGTCACCGATGCCGAAGGTGCGGAGGTGCCCGAAACCGGCTCGGTCCGGGGACGGGTGAGCGGCACGTTCTTTCACCTGATCGCGGCCGAGACATGACCCACGCCTCCTTTGACCTGACCCTCATCGGCATCGGCACCGGCAACCCCGACCACCTGACCGAACAGGGGGCGCGGGCGATCCGGCAGGCCGACCTGATCCTGATCCCGCGCAAGGGCGCGGACAAGGCCGACCTCGCGGACCTGCGCGAACAGATCATCGCGCGGGTCTGCGACCGCCCGGCGCGGATCGCCTATTTCGACATCCCCAAACGCCGCGCCGATGACGGTTACCTGCGCGGGGTCGAGGACTGGCACGACGCCATCGCCGCGCGCTGGCACGAAACCATCGCCGCCGCCGATCCCGCGCCCGCGCGGGTGGCGTTGCTGATCTGGGGCGACCCATCGCTCTATGACAGTTCCCCGCGCATCGCCGCACGGCTGGACCCGCGCCCCCGCGTGCGCGTGGTCCCCGGCATCACCGCCCTGCAGGCGCTGACCGCCGCCCACGCGATCCCCGTCAACGACATCGGCGCGCCATTCGCCGTCACCACCGGCCGACGGCTGCGCGAAGAGGGCTGGCCCGCGGGCATCGACACGATCGCGGTGATGCTGGACGGGGACTGTTCGTTCCGCGCGATCGACCCCGAAGGCGTGGAAATCTGGTGGGGCGCCTTTCTGGGCATGGAGGAGGAGATCCTGCTGCACGGGCCCTTGCAGGACATGGCAGAGCGGATCGTCGAGACCCGCGCAAGGGCGCGCGCCCGGCACGGCTGGATCATGGACATCTACCTGATGCGCCGCCGCCGCCGGGGCTGAAAACCTGTGCGGCGCGGGTCTGTTTTTCGTTGCGCGGGGCCGGGGTTCGCGGTTTTCTGGTCGGGCTTGGTTCCGTCGGCGCAAGCCGGCGGCAAGAGGGAATACCGGTGCGGCCACGATGCGGGCCAAGGCCGGAGCCGCCCCCGCGACTGTAAGCGGAGAGCGCCTGCCCGATAAGCCACTCCCGGCCCGGTCCGGGGGGAAGGCGGGCAGGGGCCGTGACCCGCGAGCCAGGAGACCTGCCAGGCGCCGAAACCATCTGGGACCGTCGGGTGCGACGGCAAGGAGACTGACATGACGACGAAAACACTGGCATCCGCCAATGCCCGCTTTCTTCCGGCGCTGTTCGCCGCCGTTCTGGGGCTGGGCATCATCACGCTGACCGGCCATGTGCAGGCGCAGGCGCTGCACGACGCGGCGCATGACGTGCGCCACGCCACCGGATTCCCCTGCCACTAGGCAGATGTTTTCCCGCATCGTGACCAGCGCGTTGTTCGCTGGCGCTGCAGCAGGGTTGATTGCCGCCGTGCTGCAGCTGGTGTTCGTGCAGCCCGTGCTGCTGCATGCCGAATTGTATGAATCGGGCGAGCTGGTGCATTTCGGTGCCCAGGCCGCGACGGCCCATCCCGACCTGCCGGGGTTTGAGCCCCTGCGCGACGGGCTGAGCGTGCTGTTCTCCATGCTGACCTATACCGGGTTCGCACTGGTGGCGGTGGCGCTGATGTCGCTGGCCGAATCGCAGGGGCACGAGGTCAACGGCCGAACCGGCATCCTGTGGGGAATCGCCGGGTTCGTCGCCGTGCAGTTCGCGCCGGGCCTGTCGCTGGCGCCCGAGGTGCCGGGGGTGGCCTCGGCCGATCTGGTCGCGCGCCAGATCTGGTGGACTGGCACCGTCGCCGCCGCCGCCGTGGCGATGTGGCTGATCGCCTTTGGCCGCAACTGGGCGATGTGGGGGCTGGCTGCCGCGCTGCTGCTGGCGCCGCATGTGATCGGCGCGCCGGAACCGGACGGGTTCGCAGGCACCGCGCCGCCCGAACTGGCCAGCCTGTTCGCCGCCCGCGCCTTTGGCGTCGGCGTGGCGGCCTGGGTGCTGACGGGCTGTTTCGCAGGCTATTTCTGGCGCCGCGAAGGCGCGCGCACCGCCTGATCCCCGCCCGCCCCGGGCCGCGGGGCGGGTGTTTCCCTTGAAACCATTGCACAAGGAGCAACCTCGATGCGGTCTCTTTCCCTGTTCGTCATCGGTCTTGTCTTTGGCGGAGGCTTGGGCTTTCTCGTGGCCGCCGCCAACGGCATCGCGCTGGATGGTCACGACCACGGCGATCACGACCATGCAGCCGCCGCTGGCCACGATCACGCAACCCACGACCATTCCCGCGTCACCGACCTGCCCGCCGGCCCGGACGCGCCCTCGGTCGGCCTGACGGCGACCCCGGACCCGGTGTCGGGCTGGAACCTGAAAGTCACGGTCGAAAACTTCCGCTTTGCGCCCGAACATGCCAGCGCCCCGGCGCAGCCCGGCGAGGGGCACGCGCATCTTTATGTCAACGGGGAAAAGGTGGCGCGGCTCTATGGCCCGTGGTTCCACCTCTCCGGCGCGCAGCCGGGCGACAAGGTGACGGTGACACTGAACGGCAACGACCATTCCGGCCTGTCGGTGGACGGCGTGCCGGTCGAGGCCTCGGCAATCCTCGGTCAGTGATCCCCCAACGCGGGCAGCCGCGCCCGCAGGCACAGCCGCAGCCGGCCGCAGCCGCGGGCGTCCTCGATCCAGCCCGACGGCGCGTCCAGATAGGCCCGGCAGGTGCGCGCGATGTCCGCCGCGTCGCGGACCGGGTCGAGTCCCGCAAAGACATAGCTGGCCCGGCCCGGCCCCTGCATCCCCAGCGTCACGGGGGCGTCGCAGGCGCCCATGCAGTCCTGCAGCGCAAGCGTGATCCGATCCTCCAGCCCGGCGCGCCGCAGTGCCGCGCGGATCACCTCCAGCGCGGCGGCGCGGTCGTCGGCGCCCGCGCATGTGGCGCACAGCAGCAGGCGGATTTCGGTCATCTCCTCGCCGGGGCGGGCACGGGCGTCAGAACTCCACGCCCGGCTGGGCCTTGATGCCGTCGCGGAAGGGATGCTTGACCAGCGTCATCTCGGTGACCAGATCGGCGGCCTCGATCAGTTCCGGTTTCGCATTGCGCCCGGTCAGGACCACATGGGTCATCGGCGGCTTTTCCTCCAGCAGAAAGGCCACCACTTCGTCGATGTCCAGATAGTCATAGCGCAGCGCGATGTTGATCTCGTCCAGCAGGACAAAGCGGATCTCGGGGTCGCGGATGAACCCCTTGGCCGCCTCCCAGCCGCGCCTTGCGGCGGCGATGTCGCGATCACGGTCCTGGGTTTCCCAGGTGAAGCCCTCGCCCGAGATCACCAGGCGGCATTCCTCGGCAAAGCGGGTGCGCAGCAGTTCGGCCTCGCCGGTGAGCCAGTTGCCCTTGATGAACTGCACCACGGCGCAGGGCATGCCATGCGCGATGCAGCGCATCACCATGCCGAAGGCCGAGGACGACTTGCCCTTGCCCTTGCCGGTATGCACGATGATGAGCCCCTTTTCGCCGGTCTTGGTGGCTATCATCCGGTCGCGGGCGGCCTTGATGCGCTGCATCTTTTCACGGTGGCGGGTGTTGTCGTCCTGCATGGCGGCCTCGGGTCCGGAAATGGCGTTGCGGGACTATGTGCCGGCCGCGGCGAAAGGACAAGCCGCGATCGGCCGCGCCCGCGGGGCAGACGCCCATCCCGGATGGCGGACCTTTTCGGGACGCGGCTCGGGCGGGCGCGAACCGGGCCAAGCCGCTGATGCGCGGTGGCGGAGCGATCCGTGAGGGCGGGGCGAATCGTGGGGGCCAGCCCCCACACCCCCGGGATATTTCCGGCAAGAGGAAGGAACCAGGGCATGTCTAACCCGAGCGGCGGTGGATTCGGCGCCGAAAGCCCCGCGCGCGAGGCATGGCGGATGTTCCGCCGCAACGTGCGGGCGCCGGTGGGGACGCTGATGCTGGCGGAGATCGTGGGGACGACGCTTTGCGGCACCTCGCTTTACGGCGGGGATCCGTTCGAGATCGTCCGGGCCGCGCACGAGCCGCCCGGCGTGACGCCCGAGTTCCCGCCGAACGCTGACTACCCGGGCCGCGACATCGTGGCGGGGCTGCTGACCGGCGGGGCGCCGACGCAGATGGCCGGGCTGTCCTTTCTTGGGCTCGGCGATCCCGACGCCATGAGCCGGGGCCCGATGATCGGCGCCAACCGCGAATGCATCCTTGACGCCTTGTGGCCGGTGACCTTTCCGGGGCTGGCGATCTTCTTCACCGTCTTTGCCGTGAGCCTGATCGACTGCATCCCGGTGCCGGGGCGGGAGGATCACGAACTGGCGGAAATCCCCGGTGTGGTGCCGCCCCTGCACCTGATCGGGGCGCGCTGCGCCTTTGCCGACCGTTGCCCAAGGTGCCAGCCGCTTTGCCAGCAGCAGGCGCCGCTGCCGGTGAAACCGGACCGGCACATGGTGGCCTGCCACTTCGCGGGCGATGCCTGACAGGGCGGGGCGGTCCCTCACCCCTCGGTGACGGGATAGAAGGGCCGGCCCCAGTCTTCGTGGGCGTGATCCATCATCAATTCGATGAACACCGGCACGAGAAACCCCAGGATCGCCGCGCCGTCGCGGATCTGGGCGCGGTTGACGCGGCTGTTCCAGGTCGCGCCGCCGTGGATCAGCTGGTTGCGCAGCACATAGAGCCGGTCGAACAGCATCGACAGGATCGACACCGCGTCATTGGCCTGAAGCGCGCGGGCAAAGCGGGCCTTTTCGCGGGTGAAGCGTTCCTTTCAGTTCTCGTAGCCCTCCAGCCCGTTCTGGAAATGCCACCAGGGGCCGAACACATGGCGGTTTTCCAGAAACAGGCGGATCGGCCCGGAAAAACGCTGCCAGACCGCGTTGTAGATCCGCCCTTCGTGATCGATATCGGAAAGCTGTTGCAGATAGGCGCGAAAGGCGTCCTTTTCGCCCAGCTGATCGCGTTCGGCCGCATAGGCCGCGTTGAAGGCGATCCAGTAGAACAGAAAGGCCGCGTCGGGGTCGTCCTGTTCCCGTTCGGCCCGGCCCAGCCAGCTGATCGCGCGGTGGATGCGCAGGCCGAAATCCTCGGGGAACTGGTCGCGGATGGCCCGCTGGCGGGCCTTTATGACATCGTAACTGGGCATTGATTCACCGAAACGGATTGCAACCAAGGCTGGCATGTCTCAAAAAGCGATGCAAGACGCCATGGACCGGATGCGCGGACGGACGGCGAAAGTGCGGCGGTGCGTGCTGCGCACGCGCTGGTGTGAGAGGCGCGCCCGCGGCGGGCGCGCATGGGTATTTGGGACCAGAAAGAAGCACAAGGACGGCGCAGGCCCGTCGGCGCGGCGAAGGGGCAGAGCGACAGGAGAGAACAGAGTGGGGTTTCGTTTCATTCACAGTTCCGATCTTCATCTGGGCAAGGGCTTCGGCACCCTGCCCGAGGATCTGCGCGGCCGCCTGATCGAGGCCCGGCACGAGGTTCTGGCCCGGCTGGCGCAGGCGGCGCGGGATCACGGCGCGGCCCATGTCCTGCTGGCCGGGGACACGTTCGACACCACCGGCCCGTCGGATCAGGTGCGCCGGCAGGCCGCCACCGCGATGGCCGCCGCCGAAGGCATCCACTGGTGGATCATCCCCGGCAACCATGACAGCCTGGCCGGCGAAGAACTCTGGCGGCGCTTTGCGGACGAGGCCGGCCCCAATGTCCACATCCTGCGCGACCCGGCCCCGGTCGCGATTGAGCCCGGCGTGCATCTGCTGCCCGCCCCCCTGCCCCGCCAGTTCCCCGGCCATGACCTGACCGCCTGGATGGACGACGCGGACACCCCCGAAGGCACGATCCGCATCGGGCTGGCGCATGGCGGGATCACCGATTTCGGCGAGGATTTCGACAGCTCCGCCCGGATCGCGCCGGACCGCGCGGCGCGGGCGCGGCTGGATTACCTGGCGCTTGGCGACTGGCACGGGATGCTGGCGGTGGGCGACCGCACCCGCTATTCCGGCACGCCTGAACGCGACCGTTTTCGCCATGACGGGCGCGGCGCCTGCCTTGCGGTGACGATCGACGCCCCCGGCGCGGCGCCGCGCATCGAACAAGTGACCGTGGGCCGGTTCGACTGGTCCGCGCCCGTGCTGGACCTGTCGCCGGGCGAGGATGTCGTGGCCCGGTTTCGGGCGCTGCTGCCCCCGGACCGGACCGCGCGGCGGGACGTGCTGTTGCGGGTGGTGGCCCGCGGCTTTCTGCGCATGGCCGAACGCGGCGCGCTGGAGGCCGCCGCCCGCGCCGCCGCCCCCGATTTCGCCTGGTTCGATCTGGACCGGGCCGGGCTGCGCACCGAACACGAAGCGGGCGATCTGGACCTGATCGCCTCCGGCGGCGCCCTGCGCAGCGCGGCCGAGACATTGCAGCGCGAGGCCACCGACGACACCCTGTCGCTGGAACGGCAGCGCGTGGCCGAGGCGGCGCTGAACCGGCTCTGGTCGCTGGTGCAGGAGGGCTGAGCCATGCAGATCACCTCCATCCGCCTGAAGAATGTCCGCCGCTTCGTCGAGCCGGTCGAAATCGCCGGGATCGGCCCCGGACTGAACGTGCTTTCGGCCCCGAACGAGGCGGGCAAGTCCACCTTCTTCGACGCGCTGCACGCGGCCTTCTTTGCCGGCCACCGGTCGTGGGATCGCAGCCTGCGCGCCCTGCAGCCCAGGGCAGGGGGCGACCCGCAGGTCACCGTGACCTTTCGCGCCGGGGACGCCGACTGGCGCCTGCGCAAGACATGGAGCAGGACGGCCAGCCACCGAGAGGCCCGGCTGTGGCGCGACGGCGTTCTGGTGGGCCAGGGCGAAGAGGCCGAACAGCAGCTTTCCGCGCTGATCGGCACGCCCGCCGACGGCGGCCCGGCGGGGCTGTTGTGGGTCCAGCAGGGACAGGTCGAGCTGGACCGGGGCGGCGCGGAGCAGAAGGCGCGGCTGGGGATCATGGAATCCGTCGCGGGCGAGGTCGAGGCGATGACCGGCGGCCAGCGGATGAAGGCCGCGTTGCAGGCCTGCGAGGCGTTTCTCGATCAGCACCTGACAGGCACCGGCCGGCCGAAAAAGGGCGGCGGGCTGGAAACCGTGACCGCCGAGGTCGAACGCCTCGCCGCCCGCCGCGACGCGCTGACCGCGCAGGTCGCCGCGCTGCAGGATGCGCTCGACGCCCGGCGCCGGGTGCGCGCGGAACTGCAAGAGCTTCAGGATCCCGAGGCCGAGGCCGACCGCATCCGCCGGCGGCAAGAGGCCGAGGCCCGGCTGAAGAAGGCGCGCGACCATGCCGGGCGGATCGAACTGGCGCGCAGCCGGGTCGCCGAACTGGAGGCGCGGCGCGAGGGTCTGACCGGGCGCATCGCGCGGCTGGCGGCGGCGATCCGCGAACGCGACGCCGCGCGGCTGGGTCTTGCGAATCTCGAGATCGCCGCCGAGCAGGCGCAAAAGGACCGCGATGCCGCGCAGGCCGACCGCGACCGGGCCCATGCGGCGCTGACCGAGGCGCAGGCCGCGCTCGAGGCCGCGACCGCGCAGGCCCGCCGCGCCATGCAGATCGAGGCCGCCGCCGGCGCCCGCGCCCGGCGCGCGGAACTGGCCGACCGCATCGCCCGCGCCGAGACCCTGCGCCGGCGCGAGGAAGAGGCGCAGGCCGCGATCGCGCAGATGCTGCCCGACGCGGCGCTGCGGCGGATCGAAGAGGCCGCGAACGCGGTCACGCTGGCCGAACGCCACCGCGCCGCCGCCGCGCCGGCCTTTGTCGTCCACTACGCGCCCGGCGCCGCGGGGCGGGTGCTGCGCGATGGCGCGGCGGTGCCGGCGGACAGCCCGCAGCCGGTGCCCGACGGGGCCGAGCTCGAACTCGAAGGCATCGGGCGGCTTGCCATCACCCCCGGCGCGGCGGCGGAAGAGGCCGATCTCGAGACGGCAAAACAGGCTCTGCAAAGGGAACTTGATGCCGCCGGGGTCGACTCCGTCGAGGCCGCCCGCGCCTCGGCCCGGGACCGGCGCGCGGCCGAGGACGCGTTGCGCGGGATCCGCGCGGATCTGGCCGCGCTGGCACCCGACGGCATCCCCGCCCTGCGCGAACAGCTCGCCGCGCTGCCCGCGCCGGTCGAACCCGACCCCGCCGTGCCGCCCCGCGACGCGGCCGAGGCGGCGGAACAGGCCGCCCGCGCGGCACGTGACACCGCCGGCGAACGGTTTGCCGCGGCCGAGGCGACGCTGGCCACGGCCCGCGACCGCGCGGTTCAGGCCGAAACCGAGCTTGACGCCGCCCGCACCCGCCTGCGCCGCGCCGATGCGGACCTGGGGGACGAACCCGACCCGCCGGCCCGGCTGGAGGCGTTGCGGGCCGAGCGCGCCGCGCTGGAGGCGGATCTGGACCAGGCCCGCGCGGCGCTGGAGGCGGCCCGGGCCGATGCCCCGGATCTGGAGGCCGCCGAGACCGCCGCGACCCGCGCCGCCCAGGCGGCCGAGAACGCCCGCGCGCGCATCGCCCAGCTGCGCGAGGAACTGGCCGCGCTCGACGCCCGCATTACCGCGACCTCGGGCGACGCGCCCGAAGAGAAACTGGCGCTGACGCTGGAGCAGCTGGAACAGGCCGAGGCCCGCAAGGCCGCGCTGGAATTCGAAATCGCGGTGAACCAGCGCCTGCGGGATGCCCTGACCCAGGCGCAATCGGCGGCCAGAAACGCCTATGTAGAGCCTGTTCACCGCGAACTGGCGCCGCTCTTGCGGATGCTGTGGCCCGATGCCGAACCGGTGATCGACGCCGAAACCGGCATGATCACGGCGATCACGCGCCGGTCGGTCGAGGAAGAGTTCGACATCCTGTCGGGCGGCACCCGCGAACAGATCTCGCTGATGGTGCGGCTGGCCTTTGCCCGCATCCTGGCCGATCGCGGCACGCCGGCCCCGGTGATCCTGGACGATGCCATCGTCTATACCGACGACGCCCGCATCGAACAGATGTTCGACGCGCTGACCAGCCGGGCGCGCGATCTGCAGATCATCGTCCTGTCCTGCCGCCAGCGCGCCTTTCGCGCGCTGGGGGGCGAACTGCTGCGCATCGAACCGGCGAAAGAGGCCCCGTGACCGCCGGCACGGGATGAACCGCAGGACCGACAAGGCCCCCCGCATCGCGCAAGGGGCCGGCCCCGCCCCGGCTTGTCAGCGGGGGGCTTTTCGGGAATACCATCGGATATGTCCGCTGAACCCCGACCACCCCGGCTTCGCATGCGCATCGTCTTTGGCGACATCGGCATGATGGGTCCGGGCAAGGCCGAGCTCTTGGAACGGATCGACCGCACCGGCTCGATCGCCGCGGCGGGGCGCGAGATGAACATGAGCTACAAGCGCGCCTGGACCCTGATCGAGACGCTGAACGCGATGTTCCGCCAGCCGGTGGTCGAAAGCGCCCGCGGCGGCCCCGGCGTGGGCGGGGCGCATCTGACCGAAACCGGGCGCGCGGTGCTGCGCCACTATCGCGCCTTCGAAGCCGCGGCCCGACAGGCCGGCGCCGCCGAGATCGCCGCCATCCAGCGGCTGACGCGGGATATTCCCGACGGGGAATAACCGTTGACAGCGCCAGCAGGGGCGTTGATATTTCCCGCCAGAAACATCCATCACGAGCCCGCCATGCCGCTGACCCGCCGTGCTTTCGGACTATCCGCGCTTGCCTTCGGCCTGTCGGCGACGGTATCGGCGACGGCGGGCCGCGGCGCGACGCCGGAGGCGCCGCCGGTCATCGCCGCCGCATCCGACCTGCGCTTTGCGCTCGAGGAGATCGCCGCCGGGTTTCGGGCCGAAACCGGCCACGGGCTGCGGCTCACCTTCGGCTCGACCGGCAATTTCGCCCGCCAGATCCGCGCGGGCGCGCCCTATCAGCTGTTCATGGCCGCGGACGAGGATTACGTCCTGGCGCTGGCCCGCGACGGGTTCACCCGCGATCGCGGCGTGCTCTATGCCACGGGGCGCGTGGCCATCGCCGTTCCCCGCAACGGCTCGGGTCTCAGCGCGGACGGCAGGCTGGAGGATCTGCGCGCCGCGCTGGCCGAAGGCCGGGTGCGCCGGTTCGCCATCGCCAATCCCGACCATGCGCCCTATGGCATGCGCGCGCGCGAGGCGCTGCAGCACGCGGGGCTGTGGGCGGCGATCCGGCCCGCGCTGATCCTGGGCGAAAACGTCAGCCAGGCCGCTCAGTTCGCCATGTCCGGCAGCGCCGATGGCGGCATCATCGCCTGGTCGCTGGCGCTGTCGCCGCAGCTTGCGGCGCAGGGGCGTTTCGCCCTGATCCCGGCGGACTGGCACGCGCCGCTGAGGCAGCGCATGGCGCTGATGCCGGGCGCGGGCGCGGTGGCGCGCGCCTTTTACGACCATCTCCAGCAACCGGCCGCGCGCGCGATCATGGCGCGTTACGGCTTTGCCTTGCCGGACTAGGCCCGTGGACTGGCAGGCGCTCCGGCTCTCTCTGGCGCTTGCGGCCTGGACGGTGGTCCTGCTGCTGCCGGTTTCCGTGATCATGGGGCGGTTCCTGGGAACCCGGTCGTTCAGGGGCAAGGGCCTGGTCGAGGGGCTGGTGATGCTGCCCCTGGTGCTGCCGCCAACGGTTTTCGGGTTCTACCTGCTGGTCCTGCTGGGCCGGGGGTCGCCGATCGGGGCGGCCTGGCAGGATCTGTTCGGGCGCCAGCTGGTGTTCACCTTCGAGGGGCTGGTGCTGGCCTCGGTCCTTTTCAACCTGTCCTTCGCGATCCAGCCCGCGCAGCGCGCCTTCGAGGCGATCCCGACCGCCCTGCGCGAAGCCGCGGCCTCCAGCGGCATGTCGCCGCTGCGCGCGCTCTGGGCGGTGGAACTGCCGCTGGCCTGGCCGGGGGTGGTCACGGCAATGGTGCTGACCTTTGCCCATACGCTGGGCGAATTCGGGGTGGTGCTGATGGTGGGCGGCGCGATTCCCGGCGAGACACGGACCATCGCGATTGCGATCTATGACCGGGTGCAGGCCTTTGACATGGAGGCGGCGGCGACCATGTCAGCGGTTCTGGTGGCCATCTCGCTGGCCACCATCGCCGCGACCTTTGCCCTGTCGGCGCGTTTCTCGGCCCGTGATTCGACCCGAGTCGGGCGGAGGCCGGAGCAATGACGCTGAAGGTGGCGATCCGGGCCGACGCGCCCATTCCGCTGGATCTGTCCTTCGAGGTGGGGCGGGGCGAGGTGCTGGCGCTGGTGGGGCCGTCGGGGTCGGGCAAATCCACCACGCTGCGCACGATCGCTGGATTCTGGCGACCCGAGACGGGGCGGGTCGAGGTGGGCGGCGCGCTCTGGCTGGACACCGCGGGCCAGCGCTTCCTGCCCCCGCACCGGCGGCGGGCGGGGGTCGTGTTCCAGGAGTTCGCGCTGTTTCCGCACATGACGGCGCTCGGCAACGTGGCGGCGGCGATGGGCGATCTGCCGGCGCGGGCCCGCGCGTCCGAGGCCGGGCGCCTGCTGGAGCTGGTGCATCTGGGCGGCCTCGGTCATCGCCGCCCGGCCGAACTGTCGGGCGGGCAGAAACAGCGCGTGGCGCTGGCGCGCGCGCTGGCGCGGCGGCCCGAGGTGCTTTTGCTGGACGAACCCTTTTCGGCGGTGGACCGCGCCACCCGCGCGCGACTGCATGACGAGCTGATCGGGCTGCGGGCGCAGCTGTCGATGCCGGTGGTGATCGTCACCCATGACATCGGCGAGGCGCAACTGCTGGCCGACCGGATGGTGGTGATCGACCGGGGCGCCGTCGTGGCCCAAGGCACCACGGCGGAGGTGATGTCCGATCCCGCCGCACTCAGGCGGATGGGTCTGCGGGAGATCGCGGCGATGCTGTCCGCCCGCCTTGTCGCGCAGGAGCCGGACGGCACCACGCGGCTGGACACCGCCGGAGGGCCGATCTGGCTGCCCCGGCTGGAGGGCGCGCCGGGGCAGCGGCTGCGGGTGCGCATCCTGGCCCACGAGGTGATCCTTTCGCGGGCGCGGCCCGAAGGGCTGTCGGCGCAGAACATCCTGGCCGGGCGGGTGGTGTCGCTCACCCCCGGCGAGGGGCCGGGCGTTCTGGTGCGCGTGGCGGTGGGCGAGGACCAGATCATGGCCCGCATCACCCGCCGCGCCCGCGAGGCACTGGCGCTGGAGCCGGGCGATCCGGTGCACGCCATTCTGAAAACGATGACGGTGGCGCGCGGTCATGTCGCGCCGGACGCCGATGCGGGTGCGGCGCGGGCGCAGCGGGGTGGCGCGGGGCGAGGATTTCGGATCGGCGGCGCCGATCCGACCGGGGCGGGGGGCTCTGCCCCCCGCGCCCCCCGGAGTATTTGACGCAAGATGAAGGAACGGTGGGGCGCCGGCGGATGCCGGTCGATGCCGGTCACGGCCGCCGCAGGTGACCGGCCGCGGGGCCGAGCGCGGCCAGCAGCGCCGCGCCCTGTTCGCGGGTGGCGTTCAGCTGCGGCGGGGCGAGGTTCAGCCAGCGGTCGTCGCCCGAGGTCACGGCCAGTGCCGCCTTCATGCCCGCGATCAGGCCGGCCTTTTCCACGGTGGCGCGGAAGTCCCTGATCGCGGCGTCCTCTGCCGACACGTCCCGTCCGGCCCGGGCTCCGTCAAAGACCGCCCGGATGGCGGCGGCGTTCAGGTTCACCGTGGCCGAGATGCTGCCCGCGCCGCCCGCCGCCAGCCCCTGGGTCAGGAAGGTTTCGGAGCCGGGAAACACCGACACCGCCGGGGCCGCCGCGATCACCGCCTGCGTGTTGGCCCAGTCGCCCGAGCTGTCCTTGTAGGCGACCACCCTGTCGGGGAAGGCCGCGTTCAGACGCGCCGTCAGGGCCGGGCTGACCGGAACGCCGGTATTCTGCGGGATGGAGTAGAGGATTATCCGGGTGCGTGCATCGCCGATCAGTTCGATCAGTTCGCCGAAATATCGCGCCTGGCCGTCGTCGCCGGCGGCCCGGTAGAAGAAGGACGGCAGCACCATCACGCCCGCGCAACCCAGCCCCACCGCGTGGCGCGACAGGGTCAGCGTGTCGGCGAGCGCGGTCAGCCCGGTGCCCGGCATCAGCCGGTCGGCGGGGATCCCGGCCTCGACCAGCCATTCCAGCGCCTGCATTCGCGCCTGCATCCCCACCGAAAGCGCCTCTCCGGTCGTGCCGAAGGGCGACAGGTAATGCGCCCCCTGATCCAGCACCCATGCCGCATGGACCACCCAAAGGTCGCGGGCGATGGTGCCGTCCGGTTCGAACGGGGTCAGCAGCGGGCAGATGATGCCGGAGAGGCGGGGCATGGCGTGTCCTTTCGTGGTCGGGTATCCCTTGCAGAGCCGATCCTGCCCGGCTGGCGCAAGCCCGCAGACCGCAGGGGTCACGCACCGGCGCCGTCGTCGTCGCCCGCGATCCGGCCCTCGGCCTTCAGCCGGACCGCCAGCCGGCTGAGGTCGCGATAGACCCGGCCGGCCAGCGCGTTCCAGTCCGCGACGTCCCGGCCCTGCCGTTCCACCACCTCCATGTCGCCGCGCGCGGCGGGGCCGGTCAGCGCGGCGGCGGGTTCCTGCGCGGACAGGGTTTCCACCGTTGCCCGCAGCAGATGCGCGTTCAACGCGCGGGCCACGTCCTGGGGCACGCCGGCCCGGTCCCACGCCCCGCGCGCAATGGCCTGCAACACCACCGTGAAGTTGTTCGAGATCACCGCGCCGGCGTGATAGAAGCTCTTGGCTTCGGACCGGATCGGAAAGATACGGGCGCCGATCGACCGCAGCAGTGGCTCGACCACCGCCAGCGCCGCGGCGTCGCCCTCCAGCCCGCAGAAGGTGCCGGGGAACTGGCGCAGGGCGGTTTCGGGATCGGCAAAGGACAATACGGGATGCGCGCTGGCCAGGTGCCAGCCGAGCCCGCGCAAGGGCGCCATCGCCTCGGCGGGATGGAACCCGCTGCAATGCAGGGCGACCGGCGCGGCCAGCGCCGCCCCCCGCCGCGGGTTGATTGCCGCAAGATCCCCCGCCACCCCGGCGATTGCCGTGTCCGGCACCGTCAGGAGCCACAGATCCGCCGGCGACATCTCCGCCAGGCTGCGGGCCACGCGCCCCGCCCCGGCGAAATCGACGGCGGCGCGCGCGGCAGACTCGCGGGAGCTGAAAACCTGCTGGACCCGGCATCCCTGCGCGCGCGCCAGCAAGGCTAGAAGCGTTCGGCCGACCCGGCCCGCGCCAATCAGATTCACGGTCAAAACGGGCATCTCGGCAGCCTTTCCGCTGTGAACATCGCCGCAGAGCTTTCACGCCGGACCGCGCGGGTCAAGCCGCCGCCGGAGCCGCACTCAGCCTTGGGCGGGCTGGTTGAGCTGTTCGGCGAAGGCGGCAAAGAACTTGCCCGAAAGCTTTTTCGCCGTGCCGGCGATCAGACGGCTGCCGAGCTGGGCGATCTTGCCGCCGATCTCCACCCGCGCGACATAGGTCAGGACGGTTTCCTCGCCCTCTTCGGTCAGGGTCACGTCCGCCCCGCCCTTGGCAAAGCCCGCGGCACCGCCCTTGCCCTCTCCCGTCAGGGAAAAGGCGCCGGGCGCGTCGGTGGTATCCAGCGTGACCGCGCCGGAAAACCTGGCCTTGACCGGGCCAATCTTCAGCACCACGCGGGCCTCGTATGCGCCGGGGCCGGTTTCCTCCAGCGCTTCGCAGCCGGGGATGCTCTGGCGCAGGATCTCGGGATCGTTCAGGGCCGCGTAAACCTTGTCACGGGGGGCCTGGATGCGGATTTCGTCGCTCAGTTCCATCAGGTTTCCTTTCGCATGAATCAGCCCGCCGCCCGGCCAGGCGCGGGGAAAATCAGTGTCTAAACGGGCAATTCAGGCGGTTCTTTCGTCCTGTGTGACCTCTGTTGCGCGCGCATTGCGCCACTGGATCAGCTCGGACAGGATCGACACCGCGATCTCGTGCGGGTCCACCGCGCCGATATCCAGCCCGGCCGGAGATTTCAGCCGCGCCAGCCGCGCCGGCTCCATTCCCGCCGCCTGCAGCTTGTCGGTCAGCACCCTGGCCTTGCGGCGGCTGGCCACCATCGACACCCGCGCGGCGGGGCTTTCCAGCGCGGCCTTGAGCGCCGCGCCGTCCCCCTGCCCTTGCGTGGCGACCACGACGAAATCGCGCGGTTCGGCCTCGGCGATGGTGTCCTCGCCCTCGCAGGCGCGGAACCCCGCCATCTGCCCATGTTCGCGCAGCGCCCGCGCAATCGGTCCCGCCCCGAACACGATCAGCCGGGGCGGCAGGCGGCAAGGCTCGATCAACAGGTCCACCGTCCCGCCCGAGGGGCAGCCGCTCTTGAAAATCTGCGCGCCGTCGGGGTCGGTCAGCCCCACCACCTTGTCCGACGGCTTGACCCGGATCACGCGCGGGCCGCCCTGCGCCAGCGCCTCGGCCGCCGCGGTGCGCACCGCCCGCATCACGCAGGCACCGCCCAGATGACCCAGGATCTCGCCGTCCTGCGTGATCGCCGCCTTGGCGCCCGCCTTGGCCGAGGTCGCATCCGCCGTGCGCAGCACGGTCGCCACGCAGAACGGCGCGCCGGCCTGTTTCAGAGTCTGTATATGGTCGAACTGTCCAGTTCGGGCATGATCCTTCCCCCTCACAACCATGCGAATTCGGATTCCAGCGCGGCCAGCGCCTGCAACGTGTTGGCGGGCAGATGCGCGTCCAGATAGGGCCGTGCCGCCGCGATGGCGCCGGCCACCGGCGCATAGTCGCGCCAGCCCAGCAGCGGGTTCAGCCAGACCACCCGCCGCGCCCGCCGCCGCAGCCGCGCAAGGGCGGCGGCCAGCGCCTCGGGCGGCGAGGTGCAGTAGCCATCCGACAGGATCACCACCACCGTCCGCCCGTTCAGCGCCCGCGCGCCGTAGCCGGACAGGAACCGCTCCAGGCAGCCCGAAATGTCGGTGCCCCCGCCGAAGCCTTCGGCCATCAGGCTCAGCCGCGCGGCGGCCCGCAGGCTGTCATGGTCGCGCAGCGCACCGGTCACGCGCATCAGTCGCGTGTGGAACAGATAGGCGTCGGCCTGCGTGTCGTGGCCCACAAGACCGCGCAGAAAGGCCAGGAAAACCCTTGCATAGACACTCATCGACCCGCTCACGTCGCACAAGGCGACGATCCGCATCGGCCGTGGCGGGCGCGCGCGGCGATAAAGGTCGATCGGCTCGCCGCCGCGCGCCAGCGACGCGCGCAGGGTCCGGCGCAGGTCCGGCTCCGGCCCGCGCCACGCCCCGGCGGCGACGACGCGACCGGCGGTCACGGATCGCCCGCGCGATGGCTTGCGCGGCGGCCTCGGCCTCGCGCAGGCTGTCCTCGTCGAACAGCTCGCGCAGATCGCGACGGCTCGGGTTGTCCGTCCGCGTGGCGATCAACCGGCCTTCGGTCCCCTCGGCCTCACCCTCCCCGCCACCGGGCATGTCGGCCTCGCCGGCCTCCTGCCCCCCGTCACCGGCATCGAAATGCGGCTGCCACGGCTTGGGCCGCGCCGCCTGCACCCGCACATGCGCCGCCCTGGCCGTGCCCTGCCGCACCTTGCCTGCATTGAACCAATAGGCGTCGAACAACTCGTCGAACCGCCCCCAGCCCTCGGCATCGCCTGCCAGCAGCGCCCGAAGCGCCGCGCGCGCCTCGTCCACATCCGTCGCCCGCACCGCCGCCAGAGCGGCCAGCGCATCCGCCGTCTCGCGCGGGCCGACGCCCAGCCCGTTCATCCGCGGATGCGCGATGAAGCCTGCCATCCGGTCGGCCACCCCCTCGGCGCGGGACGGAAACGCCGTCACCCGCATCACGCCACCCGCCCGATCAGCCGGTCCATCACCTCCGGCGGCGCGGCATCCACGTCCGCCGCCGTCTTGAGCAGACAGACCAGCGTCGCCTGCACCTCTTCGCGCGCCCGGCTCAGGTCGTTGACCCCCAGCCCCGACAGCGCCGCCGCCCAGTCCAGCATCTCGGCAATCCCCGGCGTTTTCTCCAGATTTTCCCTGCGTAGAGCTTGCACCACGCCCACGATCTGCGCCGCCAGCCGCGCCTCGACCCCGGGCATCCGCGCCCGCAGGATGGCCAGTTCGGTGTCGCGGTCGGGATAGTCGATGAAACCGTAAAGACAGCGCCGCCGCAGCGCGTCCGACAGATCCCGCGTGCCGTTCGCGGTCAGGATGACCAAAGGCCGGCTCCGCGCCCGGATCGTGCCCAGCTCGGGGATGGTGATCTGGAACTCCGACAGGATCTCCAGCAGATAGGCCTCGAACTCTTCGTCCGCCCGGTCGATCTCGTCGATCAGCAGAACCGGCGCCACCTCCTGCGTGATCGCCTCCAACAACGGCCGCTTCAACAGGAACGCCTCGGAAAACAGCGCCGCCTCGTCCATGCCGCCCCGCGCTTCGGCCGCGCGGATCGCCAGCAGCTGCCGCTGACAATTCCACTCATAGATCGCGTGGCTGGCATCCAGCCCTTCGTAGCACTGCAAACGGATCAGCCGTGCCCCCCGCACCGCCGCCATGGCGCGCGCCACTTCGGTCTTGCCGACCCCGGCCGGCCCCTCCAGCAGCAGGGGCCGCCCCAGCGCCACCGCCAGATGCAGCGCCATCGCCAGCCGGTCGTCGGCCACATAGCCCTGTTTCGCCAGTTCCGACTGAAGCCCGGTCAAGGTCACGCGCACATCCTGCTTCTTTCTGGTTCCAAATACCCGCTGCGCGACAGCAGCCGCGCGCGGAACGGTCCGGCAGGCCGCCCCGCCGGACCCATTGCATCAGCCATGCAGGCCCAGATCCTCGGCAATCTTCCAGATCCGCCAGTGATCGTGCGGCATATGCGCCTGCACCAGCCCGAAGGGCCGGAACGCGTCATGCACCGCGTTGGAAAAGGCCGGCACGCCGCCCACATTGGGGCTCTCGCCCACGCCCTTGGCCCCGATCGGATGACGCGGGCTGGGCGTCACCGTGTGGTCGGTGGTGTAATTGGGCGTCTCCCAGGCGGTGGGGATGAAGAAATCCATCAACGTCCCGGTCTTGACGTTGCCCATCTCGTCATAGGCGATCTCCTGCCCCATCGCGATGGCCAGCGCCTCGGTCACGCCGCCATGCACCTGACCCTCGATGATCATCGGGTTGATCCGGGTGCCGCAATCGTCCAGCGCATAGAACTGGCGCACCTCCCATTCGCCGGTATCCACGTCGATCTCCATCACGCAGATATAGGCGCCAAAGGGATAGGTCATGTTCGGCGGATCGTAATAGCTGACCGCCTCCAGCCCCGGCTCCAGCCCCGGAATCGCCTGGTTGTAGGCGGCAAAGGCGATCTCCTTCATGGTCTTGAACCGCTCCGGGTTGCCCTTGACCACGAACCGGTCCACGTCCCTTTCCACGTCGTCGTCATGCACCTCCAACAGGTAGGCCGCGATCATCTGCGCCTTGGCGCGGATCTTGCGCGCGGCCATTGCCGTGGCCGCCCCCGCCACCGGGGTTGACCGCGACCCGCAGGTGCCCAGCCCATAGGGCGCGGTGTCGGTGCCGCCCTCCTCCAGCGTGATGTCGTTGGCGGGGATGCCGATCTCGGACGCGATGATCTGGGCAAAGGTCGTGGCGTGCCCCTGCCCCTGGCTGATCGTGCCCAGCCGGGCAATGGCGCTGCCGGTGGGATGGATGCGAATTTCGCGGCTGTCGAACATGCCCAGCCCCGGGATATCGCAGTTCTTCACCGGCCCCGCGCCGACGATTTCGGTGAAATGCGTCAGCCCGATGCCCGGCAGCTTGCGCGTCTTGCCGGCCTTGAAATCCTCGACCCGCTGCGCCTGCCCCCTTCGCAGACCCTGATAATCGACCGCATCCAACGCCTTGTCCCACGCCGTGTGGTAATCGCCCGAGTCATATTCCCACCCCAGCGCCGACAGATAGGGGAACCGGTCGGCGCGGATGAAGTTGATCCGGCGCAGCTCGGCCGCGTCCATCCCCAGCTTGATCGCCAGCACCTCGATCATCCGCTCGATGAAATAGGCGGCCTCGGTCACGCGGAGGGAACAGCGATAAGCCACGCCCCCCGGCGCCTTGTTGGTATAGACACCATCCACCGCCAGATAGGCCGTGGGGACGTCATAGCTGCCGGTGCAGATGTTCATGAAGCCTGCGGGAAACTTGGTCGGATCGGCGCAGGCGTCAAAGCCGCCGTGATCGGCGGTCGTATGACACCACAGGCCGGTGATCCTGCCCTCTTTCGTCGCCGCGATCTTGCCCTGCATCCAGTAGTCGCGGGCAAAGGCGGTGGACATCAGGTTTTCCATCCGGTCCTCGACCCACTTGACCGGTTTGCCGGTCACGATCGACGCCACAACCGAACAGACATAGCCCGGATAGGCCCCCACCTTGTTGCCGAAACCGGTCATTATCGAAACTCCCGCCCGCGACTTGGTTGCGCCGGCCAGATTTTCGTCCGCGCATTTAATGGGAGGGATAAATGGCGAAACTCAAGGGATCCAAGCAGTCTGATTTCCTGATCGGCTCTGCAGACAGAGACAAGATCAAAGGCATGGATGGCGACGACATCCTTCTTGGCCTTGGCGGTGATGACCACCTCAAGGGGGACAAGGACGACGATACGCTGGAAGGCGGCGACGGCCGCGACAAGCTGGACGCTGGTAAGGGCGACGACCTGCTGGATGGCGGCGCCGGCGACGACGTGCTGTTCGGCGATGCGGGCGCCAGCAGCGGCTCGGGTAGCGGCGATCCACTGAAGCTGTGGGACAAGAGCGCCGGCAGCGGGTCCGGGGCCGGTTCGGGTTCGGGTTCGGGCAAAGGCTCCGGCGACGCCGGGTTTTCGGATTATCTCGACGGCGGTTCGGGCAACGACTTCATCTTTGGCAGCGGCGGCGATGACGAGGTGTGAGCTACTCCCCGAAAATCGGACGCTGACGTAGGCTACAAATTGCTGTCTGCTGATCTTCGACGAAGAGGGGATCAGAGATGTCGAAACGGAAGCAGCATTCGCCGGAGTTCAAGGCGAAGGTAGCGCTTGAGGCGCTGAAGGGTGAGCAGACGGTCGCTGAGCTG
>NZ_FNVD01000016.1 GCF_900108275.1 Jhaorihella thermophila | reverse complement strand
ATCGGCATCAGGCCCATCAGCCGCATAAGCCGGCGGATGCGCTTCTCGTCGACCAGATGGCCCTCGTTGCGCAAATGCCAGGTCATCTGCCGCACTCCGAAGAACGGCGTTTCCAGGAACTGTTCGTCGATCTGGCGCATCAGCGTCAGGTTCAGCGCCGTCTCGCCCTTGGGCTGGTAGTAGAACGACGACCGCGAGATCGACAGCAGCTTGCACTGTTTGCCAATCGACAGCTCGGGGTTGATGCCGGAAGGCTCGTCCTCACGCCTGAGCAGCACGAACAGACGCCTGTAGCCGAACCGGCGCCGCTCATTGGCCAGATCACGCAGACGCTTGCGCAGCGCCGTCTCGGGCGGCCTGACGGATCGGTAGCGGGTCATCTTGCGATCCGCCCCGACAATCCGGCAGGCCCGCCGCTCTGACAGACCAAGTTCGGCCTTCAGATGCGCAACGGCTTCGCGCTTGACGGCGGGCCTCGCCATTTTTTTGCCAACAGTTCCTTCATTGCCGCAGCATCAAGCATCTACTCAGCCAGAAGCTTCTTCAAACGGGCATTCTCGTCCTCAAGTGCCTTCAGCCGCCTGGCGTCGGACACCGTCATGCCGCCATACTTGGCTTTCCAGTTGTAGAACGTCCCTTCCGACATCCCGTGCTTGCGGCACAGATCGGCGCACTTCGCCCCCGCCTCATGCTCGGTCAGGATGCCGATGATCTGTTCTTCCGAGAATCTCGTTCGCTTCATTGTCTGTCCCTTCGTTGGGGCGGACTCTAATCCCAGGTGGAGGAAAATTCCCGTGGCAGGTCAGATCGACCACGAGGAGATCGCCCCCATTCTCAGCATCACAACAAAAGCCGCCTGATCATGACCTCAGGCCACCCGGAAAATTACAGAACCTTCACGGACGTGACCATCGGCCTGCGGTTGGGATTCAATTGAGGGGGCATCACCAACCATCCGGAAAGGACCAACCCTGAACAGGGCCAACCCATTATCTCGGACTTCAAGCGGAGCGGGTCACCTGGATGGTCGTAATGGAGCGGGTGAAGGGAATCGAACCCTCGTCGTCAGCTTGGGAAGCTGCTGCTCTACCATTGAGCTACACCCGCAGCACCTGCTGTCATAATTTGCGGCTGGTTGTGTGACAAGGGCAAAGTTGAAGCGGGGATTCCCGCTTCTCGCCACCCGCGACGGACACCGGCGGCGACGGGACGCCATTCTGCTTTCGACAGAAAAAACGCCCCCACCGCAGAGCCTTCGGTGAGGGCGGGACATGAGTATTGGAAGCAAGATGAAGATCAGGCCAGTTCCGAAAGCCGCTCCAGCGCCTCTCTCAGCTTGGCCTCTTCCTCTTCGCGAGCGGCAAGGTTGGCACGGGTTTCCTCGACCACCTCTTCAGGGGCGGATTCGACGAATTTGGGATTCTTCAGCCTACCCCGCAGGCCGCCCAGTTCCTTGGCGAGCTTGCCCAGCGTCTTTTCCAACCGAGCCTTTTCCGCGCCGATATCGATCACGTCCGCCAGCGGCAGGCCGAAGGTCGCGCCTTCGGCGGCAATGGTAATGGTGCCCTTGGGCATGGCTTCCACGCGCGTCAGGCTCTCGATCCGCGCCAGCCGCTTGATGAGCGCTTCGTTGCGGTCCCATGCGGCCTGCCCGCGTTCGTCGATTTCGGTCACCACCAGCGGCACGTAAAGCCCCGCCGGCACATGCATCTGCGCCCGTGCCGAGCGGATCGATTCGATCAGACCGATCACCCAGTTCATCTCGTGATCCGCGGCCGAATCCACCAGATCGGCGGCCGTGTATTCCGGCCAATCGGCGTGGATCAGCATCTTGTCCCGCTGCCCCGAGAGGCCCCAGATTTCCTCGGTGATGAAGGGCATAATCGGGTGTAGCAGGATCAGGCACTGGTCCAGCACCCATTTCATCGTCTCGCGCGTCTCGGCGCGGGCGGCCTCGTCCTCGCCCTGCAGAAGGGGCTTGGAGAATTCCACGTACCAGTCGCAGACCTTGCCCCAGACAAAGGCATAGAGCGCATGCGCCGCGTCATTGAAGCGGAAGCTTTCCAGCGCGGCGTCCACCTCTTCGCGCACCTTGGCGGTTTCGCCGACGATCCAGCGGTTCAGCGTCCGCTGCGGGCGCGGGATGTCGTGGGCTTCGACCTCGAACACGCCGTTCATCTCGGCAAAGCGGGCAAAGTTCCACAGCTTGGTGCCGAAATTGCGATAGCCGGTGATACGCTCGCGCGAGAGCTTCAGCACGCCGCCGATCGCCGCCATCGCGGTATTGGTGAACCGAAGCGCGTCGGCGCCGAATTCATCCACGATCTCGAGCGGGTCGATCACGTTGCCCGCGGTCTTGGACATCTTCTTGCCCTTCTCGTCGCGCACGAGCTGATGCAGATATACGGTGTGGAACGGCACCTCGTTGACCACCGCAAGCTGCATCATCATCATCCGCGCCACCCAGAAGAACAGGATGTCGAAGCCGGTGATCAGCACGTCGGTTGGGAAATACCTGCGCAGCTCGGGCGTGTCCTCGGGCCAGCCCAGCGTGCCGATCGGCCAGAGCCCGGACGAGAACCAAGTGTCCAGCACGTCGGGATCGCGCGTGAGCTTCACGCCCTCGCCCGCCATCGCCTGCGCTTCCTGCTCGGTCGGGGCGCAGTAGTGGTTGCCGTCCTCGTCATACCAGACCGGGATCTGGTGGCCCCACCACAGCTGGCGACTGATGCACCAGGGCTCGATGTTCTCCAGCCAGTGGTAATAGGTCTTCTCGCCGGATTCGGGGATGATCTTCGTCCGGCCCGACCGCACCGCCTCCAGCGCGGGGCCGACGATCTTTTCGGCATCCACGAACCACTGGTCGGTCAACATCGGCTCGATCACGACCTTCGACCGGTCGCCAAAGGGCTGCATGATGGGTTTGGACTCCACCAGCGGCACAAGCGCGTCCGCACCCTCTTCGCCCGGCTTCACCGCATTCGGGCCAAGGCGCGGATCATCCGCGCGGGTCATCACCGCCAGCCCCTCGGCGGTGATCTGTTCGACAACCCGCTTGCGCGCCTCGAACCGGTCCAGCCCGCGCAGGTCGTCGGGCACCAGGTTGATCGCGTCGATCTCGGCCTCGGTGAAGGGCTTGCCGCGGGCATATTCCTGCGCCTTCCGGGCCTCTTCGGCATAGGGCGCGCCGTCCGCGCGCATGTGCCCGCGCGTGTCCATCAGGCGATAGCACGGAATGTTGTTGCGCCGCGCCACCGCGTAGTCGTTGAAGTCATGCGCTCCGGTAATCTTGACCGCACCCGACCCGAAATTCGGGTCCGGATATTCGTCGGTGATGATAGGGATCTGCCGGCGATGCTCTTTCGGACCAACCGGGATTTCACACAGTTTTCCAACGATTGGCGCGTAGCGTTCATCTGATGGATGAACCGCGACGGCACCGTCGCCCAACATCGTTTCGGGGCGCGTCGTGGCGATCGAGATGTAGTCGCGCTCTTCCTCGAGGATCACGTTGCCGTCCTCGTCGCGCTCGACGTAAGTGTAGGTCTCGCCCCCCGCGAGCGGATACTTGAAGTGCCACATGTGGCCCTGCACTTCGATGTTCTCGACTTCCAGATCGGAAATCGCGGTTTCGAAATGCGGATCCCAGTTCACCAGCCGCTTGCCGCGATAAATGTAGCCCTTGTTGTACATGTCCACGAAGACCTTGATCACGGCATCGTGGAAATTGGGGCTGTTTTCGTGCCCGGTACGCGGGTCGCCCGGCGCCCCGGCCATGGTGAAGGCGTTGCGCTCCCAGTCGCAGGAACAACCAAGGCGCTTGAGTTGCTCGATGATGGTGCCGCCGTATTTGCCCTTCCACTCCCAGACCTTTTCCAGGAACTTCTCGCGGCCAAGTTCGCGGCGGCCGGGCTGGCCGGTGGCGGCCAGCATCTTTTCCACCTGCAACTGAGTGGCGATGCCGGCATGATCCTGCCCCGGCTGCCACAGCGTGTCAAAGCCGCGCATCCGGTGCCAGCGGATCAGGATGTCCTGCAGGGTGTTGTTGAAGGCGTGCCCCACATGCAGCGCGCCGGTCACGTTGGGCGGCGGAATCATGATGCAGAAGCTTTCCTCGCTCCGCGCATTGGCGCCAGCGCGGAAACAGCCCGCCTCTTCCCAGGCCCTGTAGATGCGGCCCTCGGCCTCGGCCGCGTTGAAGGTCTTTTCCATCGCCATGATCTAGCGTCCCCTGTTCGTCGCGCTTCCTCTACCGAATGGCGCGGCGAAGGGAAAGGTGGCAATGGCGCATTTCCCCATCGCCGCCGGACCGCCCCGATAACGCAGGACATGGGTATTTGAGACCAGAAAGAAGCAGCAAGGATTTCTTAACCGGAATCACCCAGCATCGGAGCTGCGGTACAGGCTGGGGAGCCGATGACCGCACCAGGAAGAAGCGGCCCTGCCGGGGCAGGATTGTCCCCTCGAGGATGGACGGCCCCGGTCAGGGCTCTTCGACCCTGCTCCTTTCTGGTTCCAAATACCCGCGCCGCAGGCACGCGCCGCAAGGCGCGTCACCCCGCCTGTAACAGGCCGCGACCTTTCAGCAGCGCGTCTACTCCGGGCATTCGGCCCCGGAAGGCCACATATAGTTCTTCGGCCTCACGCGAACCGCCCTTGGACAGGATATGCTCTTCAAGCGCAGCGGCGGCATCGGGGTCGAAGGCGCTTCCTGCCGCCTTGAACGCCTCGAAGGCGTCGGCGTCCA
The DNA here is from genome assembly GCF_900108275.1 of Jhaorihella thermophila. Lineage (GTDB taxonomy): Bacteria > Pseudomonadota > Alphaproteobacteria > Rhodobacterales > Rhodobacteraceae > Jhaorihella > Jhaorihella thermophila. The sequence continues at coordinate 52,645 of NZ_FNVD01000016.1, read as the reverse complement.
TGACCTCGGACCACATGTAGCTGTAATAGCCGCTGGAATAACCGTCACCCGCGAAGACATGCGCGAAATGCGGCGTTGCGTGGCGCATCCCGATCGCGTTCGGCATCCCGATCGCGGCCAGAACCTCGGCCTGTTTCGCCATCGGGTCGGCTGGCGCGGGGCCGTCGTGGAAGGCAAGGTCCACCAGCGCCGAGGCGACGTATTCCACCGTCTGGAACCCCTGGTCGAAATTCGCTGCCCGCAGCACCTTGTCGAGCATTGCCCGAGGCATCGCCGCACCGGTTTCGTAGTGGATCGCAAATTCCTCCAGCACCTCCGGCACTTCGAGCCAGTGTTCGAACAGCTGGCTGGGCAGTTCCACGAAATCGCGCGCCACGGACGTGCCGGACATACTCTCGTAAGCGACATCCGAGAGCATCTGATGCAGCGCATGGCCGAACTCGTGGAACAGGGTCCGGGCGTCGTCATAGCTCAGAAGCGTCGGCGTGCCTTTTGCAAAATTGCAGACATTGATGACGACAGGCGTCTGAGGTTCGGGAAATTTCGCCTGAGACCGCATCGCGCTGCACCAGGCGCCCGACCGTTTGGAGCCGCGCGCGAACCAGTCCCCGATGAACACCGCCACATGGCGCCCGTTACGGGTCACCTCCCATGCGCGGCAGTCCTCGTGGTAGAGGGGTATATCGAGTGGCCGGAACTCCAGTCCGAACAGGCGGTTGGCGCAGGCGAAGGCCGCCTCGATCATGCGGTCGAGTTGCAGATATGGTTTCAGCGCGGCCTCATCGAGGTCGTGTTCGGCCCGGCGCCGCTTCTCGGCGTAATAGCGCCAGTCCCAAGGCTCCAGGGGGCCGTTCACGCCATCTTCGCGCATCATCGCCGCCAGCACTTCGGCATCTGCTTCGGCCCGCGCCCGCGCCGGTGCCCAGACCGCCATCAGCAGGTCGCGCACCCGGTCCGGCGTCCGGGCCATCTCGGTCTCCAGCTTCCAGGCGGCAAAACTGTCATGGCCCAAGAGCCGCGCCCGTTCCTCGCGCAATTTCAGGATCTCGGCGGCAATGGCGCGGTTGTCCGTTTCCCCGCCATTCGCCCCACGAGCGGCCCAGGCGCGCCAGGCGCGCTCGCGCAGGTCGCGGCGGGGCGAGAATTGCAGGAAGGGCACGATCAGCGACCGCGCCAGCGTGATTACAGGGCCGTCCACACCCTTTTCCCGTCCCGCCGCGCGGGCCGCGTCGATGACGAAATCCGGCAGGCCTTCGAGATCCGCCTCGTCCAGTTCCATGAACCAGCCGCGCTCGTCCGCCAGAAGGTTCTGGGCAAAGGCGGTGCCGAGCTCCGCGAGCCGCGACTTGATCGCCTTCATCCGCGCCTCGGCCTCGCCCTCGAGCGCGGCGCCGGCGCGGACGAAACCGCGATGGGTGAGCGTCAGCAGCCGGGCCTGTTCGTCGGTCAGAGCCAACGCCTCGCGCGCCTCCCACACCGCCTGTATGCGAGCAAACAGCGCCCTGTTGGCGGAAATGTCCGAGAAATGCGCGGCGAGCCTGGGCGAAAACTCTCGTTGCAGCGCCTCGCGTTCCGGGGTGCTGTCGGCGCCCGCGACGGTGAAGAACACACCCAGCACCCGGTCCAACGTGCGGCCGGCGGCCTCGAGCGCCTCGATCGTGTTGGCAAAGCTCGCCGGTTCGGGATTGGCGGCGATAGTCTCGATCTCGCGGCGGTGTTCGGCCAGTGCCGCCTCCAGCGCGGGGGCGAAGTGGTCGTCCTGGATGCGGTCGAATGGAGCGATACCGAACGGAGTGTCCCAGTCGGCCAAGAGCGGGTTGGTCATGAAAGTCTCCTGCCTTGCCCCAACGTGATGGGGGCGCGTGTTTGTTGGCCACAAGATGTTCGCGCGAGCGTGCGAGTTCAACAGGCTTTGTCGGCAGTCATCCATGGCCTCGATCACGGATGCTTTCCCCCGCCATCACGAAAATTCGATTGCGCGGACGGGGGCGGCCCGGTCAGGGTGGCGGCAAAGCACGAAAGGAAGATCCCTCATGACCCGCCGCAACCGTTTCGGCCCGATGACCACCGCCATTCACGCCGGCGAAGGCCCGGACCCCGCCACAGGCGCCTCGGCTCCGCCGATTCACATGTCTTCGACCTATGTGACCGAGAACGTGGCCGGCTTTTCGGCGCATGATCTCGAGGAAGGCAGCGGTTTTCTTTATTCGCGCTGGGGCAATCCGACCGTGACGATGCTCGAGGCCAAGCTGGCCGCGCTGCAGGGAACCGAGGCGTGCCTGTGCACCGCATCCGGCATGGCGGCGGCGACCGCGATCTTTCTGACCTTTCTGTCGGCGGGCGACCACTGCGTGGTGTCGGATGTCTCCTATGCCGGGGTGGCGGAGCTCGCGCGGGACACCCTGCGCCGGCTGGGGATCGAGGTTTCGATCGTGAACATGGCCGATCTCGACGCGGTCGCGGCGGCGATCCGGCCGAATACGCGGCTGATCCATACCGAGACGCCGGTGAACCCGATCGGGCGGCTCACCGATCTGGCCGCCGTGGCCGCGATCGCGCGCGAGTCGGGGGCGCTTCTGTCCTGCGATGCGACCTTTGCCTCGCCCATCGGCATGGATGCGGCAGGGCTGGGGGTGGATCTGGTGATGCACTCGACCACGAAATATGCCGGCGGGCACGGCGACGCGGTGGGCGGCGCAATCTGCGGATCCCGCGAGCTGGTGGAGCGGATGCGGCTCGAGGCCGGGATCCATCACGGTGGAATCCTGTCGCCCTTCAACGCCTGGCTGATCGCGCGGGGGCTTGCAACCCTGCCCCTGCGGATGAAGGCGCACGAGGCCGGGGCGCGGGCGGTGGCGGAATGGCTGGAGACGCATCCCAGGGTCACTCGGGTGATCTGGCCCGGCTTGGCGTCGCACCCCCAGCATGACCTGGCACGGCGCCAGATGTCGAACATGGGCGGCATGATCGCGTTTCAGGTGGGCGATGCCGCCACCGGCGAGGCGCTGGCGCAGCGGATGATCAAGCGGCTGAAGGTGATCCACTATGCCGTGTCGCTGGGCCACCATCGCAGCCTGATCTTCTGGATGGGGACCGAGGGGCTGATGGAAACCTCGTTCCGGCTGGAGGGGGCGCAGCTTGCCGCATACCGCGATTGGGCGGGCGACGGCATCTTCCGCCTGTCGGTGGGGCTGGAGGATGCCGACGACCTGATCGCGGATCTGGAGCGGGCGCTCGCGTGAACCGCCAACCGCCCGTTACAGCGCGGTCCAGCCGCCGTCCACGCTGATCGTGGTGCCGGTGATCTGGTCCGCGGCGGGGGAGCACAGGAACACCGTGGTCCCGCCGATCTGTTCCACCGTGGCGAACTGGCGCGACGGCTGGCGTTCCAGCATCACCTCGCGCACCACGGTGTCGCGGTCCATGTTGTGCGCCTTCATCTGGTCGGGGATCTGCGCCTCGACCAGCGGGGTCAGCACATAACCGGGGCAGATCGCGTTGGCGGTGATCGGCTCTTCGGCGGTCTCCAGCGCGGTGGTCTTGGTCAGCCCCACCACCCCGTGCTTGGCCGCGATATAGGCCGCCTTGAAGGGCGAAGCGGTCAGCCCGTGCGCTGACGAGATGTTGACGATGCGCCCCCAGCCGGCCGCCCGCATCATCGGCAGCGCGGCGGCGGTGGTGTGAAAGGCCGAGCTCAGGTTGATGGCGATGATCGCATCCCATTTCTCGACCGGGAATTCGTCAATCGGCGCGACGTGCTGGATGCCGGCATTGTTCACCAGGATGTCGCAAGCGCCGGCCTGTTCGATCAGCGCCCGGCATTCGTCGCCTTTCGACATGTCGGCCTTGATATAGCGCGCGGCCACACCGAACTCTTCGCCCAACGCCGCCGCCAGCGCGTGGTCCTCTTCGCGGTCGGTGAACGAGTTGAGCACCACGTCCGCCCCCGCACGCGCCAGTTCGCGCGCGATGCCCAGCCCGATGCCCGAATTCGATCCGGTAATGACGGCGGTCTTGCCAGCCAGCGTCATGGGTCGTCCTCCTGCTGATCCTGTCTGGCGCGCACCCTGCCATGCTGCATCTGCAAAAGGAATGGGAAAACCGCGCGGACGGCGCCCTTGCCTTGCCCGGTCGTTCTGCAAAAAAAAACGCCCGCGCAAGGCGGGCGTCCAGTTATTGAGGCAGGTTTCATACAGGCAAGAAACCTATCGAGCAGTGCCCTCTTTATAAGCAATTCGACGCCGTTCTCCAAGCTAAAAGTTTGAAAAGACGGGAATCGGCGGATACCCTTTGGCCCAAGAAAACAAAGGCCGAGCAGGATTGTTGCCAAAATGGGCTTGGATTTTTTCCCCCGCGTCAGGTCGCTGATCTCAGGAATCAGCCTGATCCTTGCCGCCGGATTCGCGTCTGCAGAATCAGCGCATGGCATAGCTATGTATGGCGACCCCGCCCTACCACCGGATTTTGTGTCCCTGCCCTATGCCAACCCCGATGCGCCCAAGGGCGGCAGAATCGTCTTTGGCAATGTCGGCAGTTTCGATTCGCTGAACCCGTTCATCCGCAAGGGCAATCCGCCCTGGCAGCTGCGGTTCTGGGGATACGAATCCCTCATGGGGCGAAGCTGGGACGAACCCTTCACCCTTTACGGGCTTCTGGCCGAATCGGTCCGCACCGCGCCGGATCGGTCCTGGGTCGAATTCACCCTGAGACCGGAGGCCCGATTCTCGGACGGCTCCCCGGTCACGGTCGAGGACGTGATCTGGTCCTACGAGACCCTGGGCACCAAGGGGCAGTTGCGCTATCGGACGCTGTGGACACAGATCAAGACGATCGAACAGACCGGACCGCGCAGCCTGCGGATTTCTTTCAAGACCGACAACCGGGAACTGGCGCTGATCGCGGGGCTGCGGCCGATTCTGAAAAAGGCGCAGTGGGAAGGCAGGGATTTCACCGCCTCGGGGCTGGAGACGATCCCCATCGGCACCGGCGCCTATGTGGTGAGCGATTTCGAGCCCGGCCGCCATGTCACGCTGAAGCGCAATCCCGATTACTGGGGGCGCAACCTGCCGTTCCGGCGCGGTACGCAGAATTTCGACGAGATGCGGATCGAATTTTTCGGCGATGAAACCGCTCTGTTCGAGGCGTTCAAGGCCGGGCAGCTGAGCGTGTTCCGCGAATTCAACGCCGAACGCTGGCAGACGCAATATGATTTCCCGGCCGTGCAGCGCGGCGACATCGTGCTGTCGGAGATCCCGCACAAACGGCCCAGCGGCATGACCGGGCTGGTGATGAACACGCGCCGGGCGCCCTTTGACGACTGGCGCGTGCGCGAGGCGCTGATTTTGGCCTTCAACTTCGAATATATCAACGAAACGGTCACCGGCGGGGCGCAACCGCGGATCACCTCGTATTTTTCCAATTCGGAGCTGGGCATGCGCCACGGTCCGGCCAGGGGACGGGTGCGCGAACTGCTGGAGCCCTTTGCGGGTAGCCTGCCGCCGGGCGCACTGGAGGGCTATGAGCTGCCCAAAGGCGACGGCACCGCCCGCAACCGCCGCAACCTGCGAAAGGCGGTCAAGCTGTTGCGCGAGGCGGGCTGGACCGTGCAGGACGGGGTGCTGCGCAATGCCGAGGGGCGCCCGCTGCGGTTCACGATCCTGCTGCGGCAAAGCGCGGGCGAGATGGAGACCGCGGTGGACATCTACGCCCAGGCGCTCGAGCGGCTGGGGATCGAGGTGACGGTGGAAAAGGTCGATGAGGCGCAATATGCCGCGCGGGAGGCGGTGTACGACTTCGACATGACCACGTTCCGCCGCGACCTGTCGCTGAGTCCCGGCACCGAACAGCGGCTCTATTGGGGCAGCGCCGGCGCGACGGAGTCCGGATCGCGCAACCTGATGGGGATGAACTCCCCGGCGGCGGAGGCGATGATCGACGCGATGCTGGCAGCGACCAGTCACGAGGATTTCGTGTCGGCTGTCCGGGCGCTGGACCGGGTTCTGACGGCGGGGCGCTATGTGATCCCGATCTGGCAGTATGACGTGGGGCGGATCGCCCATGTCCGACAGTTGCACTATCCCGAGCGGTTGCCGATCTATGGCGACCGGATCGGGTTCCTGCCGGATGTGTGGTGGTATGAGGAGTAACCGGCAGGCGGGTGGATTGCGGCCGCGGGGGGGGGCGTGGGAGGGGCGTTGCCCCTCTGGGCCTGCGGCCCATTCACCCCGGAGTATTTCCAAGCAAGATGAAGGGGGTGGGCGTTAAGTCGGGGATGGCGGCGGGTCAGGCTTCGAGCCGCGCCTCGACCCGGGCCATGTGCAGGATCAGGGCGTAGCCTACGGCACTCATGATCAGCAGCCCCGTGGCAAGCGGGATCAGCGTACCATCGAAGGTCAGGCCGATCGGCGCGACGATCGACGCGGCGAGCACTGTCGAGATCGCCCCGATCACCGATGCCGCCATGCCCGCGATGTGGCCCATCGGCTCCATCGCTATGGCGTTGAGATTGCCCAACGTGGTACCGGCCATGAAGAACACGCTGCATTGCCATAGCACGAACAGCCCGAACGGTTCGTGGCCGGTAGTGGAGAGCGCAAGAACCACGCTCGTCAGTCCCAGTTGCGCGGCCAACGACCAGGTCACCATGCGCCGCATTCCCAGACGCACCACGAGGCCCGCGTTGAGGACCGAGCCGCTGCCCGACACCAGCGCCACCGCGCCGAACCAGAAGGGAAAGCTGTCGGCGCGGTCGTAGATGACGTCATAGACCGGCTGCACCATGACCAGCATGGTGAACAGCATCCCCATGCACAGGGTCTGGACCATGATCGACAGGCGCACGGTTGGATGGGTCACCATCTCGACCACCGCGCCCCAGAGCAGCGGCAGGCGGAACGGGCGGCGGTTTTCGCGGGCGAGCGGTTCGTCCAGGCGCAGACCCATCCACAGCATGGTGATGACCGAAAACAGCATGAAGGCGAGGAAGATCCCGCGCCAGCCGGTAAAGGCGATGATCCCCGCCCCCATCATCGGGGCGAAGGCGGGGAAGATGGTGAAGATCATCATCGCGATCGACATCAGCCGCGCCATTTCGCGGCCCACATAGAGATCGCGCACGATGGCCAGCGCCACAACGCGCGGCGCCGCCGCCCCCAGTCCCTGCAACATGCGCGCGGCCAGCACCACCTCGAGCGAGGAACTGGCCCACGCCAGCGCGGCGGCTGCGATGTAAAGGGCGGAGCCTGCATAGATCACCGGCTTGCGCCCGAAGGCATCGGACAGTGGCCCGGTGAAGAAGGTGCCCACCCCCATGCCCAGAACGAAGGCGGTCAGAATCAGTTGCGCGCGATTCACGTCTTGGGGGCTGAGCTCGGCGCCGATCTGCGGAAAGGCGGGCAGCATCGCATCGATCGAAAAGGCGATCGTGGCGAACATCATCGCAATCAGCGCGATGAATTCCGGCTTGGACATGCGGGTCTGCATGGGAACTCCTTCTGGCAACCCGGTCTGTATCCCCGGTTTCGCAACGAGAGAAAAGGGGGATTGCATATTTTCTTAGTATTTTTGTAAGACACTCTCACCGATGACTTCAAAGGGATGGAAACGATGAAGAAACTTGCATTTGTCACTGTTCTGCTCACGCTTGCGGCGGGGGCTGCACCGGCTTCGGGGCCTGGAGAGTCGCATTCGGGCGGAACATTCTATCCAGGCGGCGGCGTGCTCACCTATGAGATGTTCGAAGCGGCGGTAGAGCATGCGGATCTCGAGGGGTGTCCGGCCGAATTCGACACGGACGCCGTGTTCTGCCGGATCACGCTGGCCAATGACATGGCCCACGTCTTTGCCTTTGCCCATGACGGCGACCAGCCGCTCTTGGCGATCAAGTCCTATGAGCTCGGCGACGGGTTCCTGCCGTTCTGATCGGCGCGATCCAGTTACTCGCCGGGCCGAACGGCGTCGGGTGGCTCGTCCTCGTTGGCGGGTTGCCCTTCTTGCTGTTCGCGGCCCAGCAGGGCGAACAGCCATTCGGTATGCTCTTCGCGCTTGCGCATGTGGTAGTTGGCAAAGCGGTGGATCGCCACGGCAAAGACGCCCAGCCCGACGAAAATCAGAACCGTCGCCCCGATCTTGCCCAGCGCCGTCGCCGGCACGAGATTGCCATAGCCCACGGTGGAGACCGTCACCACGGTAAAGAAATAGGCGTCGATCCAGCTCCAGCCTTCGACATGACGGAAAAAGACCGTGCCGCCGGAGAGCACCAGAAAGAGCGAGATGACGATGGTTCTGGCGCTGACGTCCATCACCCCGCCAGCTTCTCTGTAATCTCGTCGATCACCTGTTCCCACAGCTCCTGCGGTTGGGCGCCGGGGACGGCGTGTTTGCCCGCGACGATGAAGGTCGGCACCGCGTTGACCCCCATCTTGCGGCTATGCGCATCGCGGGCGCGGATGTCGTTCTTGTCCGCGTCCGATTTCAGAAGGCGCATCACCACCGAGGCGTCCATGCCGATGCCGTCGGCGATATCGGCCAGAACTTCATGGTCGCCGATGTCGCGGCCCTCGTTGAAATAGGCGCGGAACAGCGCATCGACCGCCGCGGTCTGCTTGCCCTCGATCCCCGCCCAGTGGATCAGCCGGTGCGCGTCCAGCGTGTTGGGTGTGCGCTTCATCGCCTCGAAATTGATGTTCAGCCCCAGCTTTTCGGCCTGCTCGACCACAGGCGCGTAGGCCTTCACGGCACCTTCCTTGCCGCCGAACTTGGTTTCCAGATATTCGCGCCGGTCCATCCCGCCCTCGGGCATGTCGGGATTGAGCTGGAACGGGTGCCATTCGATCACGAAGGGGTGGTCGGGATGCGCCTCGAGCGCGCGAAAGAGCTGGGTCTTGCCGATATAGCACCAAGGGCAGATCGGGTCCGAAAGGATGTCGAGCTTGACGGTCTGGTCGGTCATGAAGGCGGGTTTCCGAAATAGGCCGGCAGGGCGCGGCGCAGGAGCTTTCCGTTGGCGCCGGTCGGCAGGGCCGGCAGGTGGACGAAGGCGCGCGGCTGCTTGTAGCGCGCCAGTTTCCCGGCGACATAGGCTTTCAGGTCCGCTTCGTCCAGTGGCGCGGGGCCGGTATAGAAGGCGACGATGATGCTGGCATCCTCCTTCACCCGCACCTCGGCGGCGCCGACCTGGTCGATGCCGGGATGGCTGGCCAGCGCGGTTTCCACCTCGACCGGAGAAACCCGGTAGCCGCCGGCGTTCATCATGTCGTCGGCGCGTCCCAGATAGAACACCTGCCCATCCGCGGCCATCGCGCCCTGGTCGCCGGTCAGGAACCAGTCGCCCCGCATCCGCGCCTGCATTTCATCCGGAGCATTCAGATAGCCCAGCATCAGCCCGGGGTCGTCACGGTGAACCGCGATGGTGCCCTCCTGCCCCTGCGCGACGGGCTGGCCGTCTTCGCCGATGATCGCCACGCGGCGGCCCTTTTGCGGCCGGCCCAGCGCATCCCCGCGCGCCGGATGACTGGGCGAGGCCGAGATGAAGGTGGAGCATTCCGACATGCCATAGGCCTCGTAGAGCTCGGTGCCGGTGGCGGCGCGCCATGCCTCGTGCAGGTGGCGCGACAGTTTTTCGCCGGCACACAGCCCGTGGCGCAGCGCGGGCAGGTCAAGCTTCGCGTGATCCTTCAAGATTTTTCGATAAACGCCTGGCGCCGCGGCGAATATCGTCGCCTCGTATTGACGCAGAAGGCCGGGCAGAGCAGAAATCTCGGTTCCCGGCGCGGGGATCAGCGCGGTCGCGCCCACCGTCCAGGGATCCATCAGTCCGGTGCCCAGAGTATAGGTCCAATTGAACGCGCCGGCATGGCACAGCCGGTCGTTTTCGGTCAGCCCATACCAGCCATCCACCATCATCCGTCGCGCCCAGATCGCCCGATGCGCATGGGCCACCGCGCGGGGGCTGCCCGAGGTGCCGGAGGTATAGACCACATAGGCCAAACGGTTAGGATCCCCCAACGCCCAGTCGCAGGGCGGCAGGGCGCGCATGGCCTCCAGTTCGTCCAGTCCGATCTGGCGCGGATGAGCCGCGCAGGCCACGTCCGGGTCGCGCAGCACTGCGGCGGGCTGCAACTCGTCGATGATCCTGGCCGTCTCCGCCTCGGTCAGTTGTGACGAGGTCGGCACCGGCACCAGCCCGGCGGCGATACAGCCCAGATAGGTCACGGGAAAATCCACCGTATTGCCCAGCCGCATGAGCACGATCTGCCCCGGCGCGAGCCCCGCGCGCCGAAGCCCGGTCCCGGTGCCGCGCACCGCGGCCTCGAGCCGCGCATAGGTCCAGTCCTCGGCCCCCTCGGTGCCCAGAACCGACAGCGCCACCTTGTCGGCCAGTTCCTTCGCCCGCCCCAGCACATGGGCGGCCAGATTGAACGGCGCGGGACAGGGCGGCGGTGGCCCCCGATCGAAAACGGACAGCATGGCCGTTGGCTAGCCCGCCCTGCCCCGCGTTGCAAGTGCGCCGCCGCGCCCCTATTAAAGGTTCATGACCACGCGCGACCCGAAATCACTGATCCGTATCGCCCGCAACGGCGGAGACGAGGAACTGGCCGAACCTCTCGACCTTGGCGCCCGCGTGCGCGAATTGCGCAAGGCCCAAGGCTGGACGCTGGAACAGGCGGCCAATCAGGCCGGGCTGGCGCGTTCGACGCTCAGCAAGATCGAAAACGGCCAGATGTCGCCCACCTACGAGGCGCTGAAGAAGCTGGCGGTGGGATTGCAGATTTCGGTCCCCCAGCTCTTCACCCCGCCGCAGAAGGAACAGGTGAACGGCCGTATGGTGCTGACCCGCAACGGCGAAGGCGCGGCGCATGCCACGGCGACCTACGAACACGAGCTGCTGGCCGAGAGCCTGACCAAGAAGAAGATGCTGCCCTATCGCGCGCGCGTCCGGGCCCGGTCGATGGAGGAATTCGACGGCTGGGTGCGCCACGACGGAGAAGAGTTCCTCTATGTCCTGACCGGGGTCATCAAGCTCTACACGGAGTTTTATGAACCGGTCGAGATGCGCCGCGGCGACAGCGCCTATTACGACGCGACGATGGGGCACAACGTGATCTCGGTCAGCCCCGAAGACGCAACGATCCTCTGGGTCACGGCGCTGGTCTGACGGCCGCCCGGCTCGGCCGCGCCCCCGCAGGGCAGCCGGTAACGAAAAAGGGGCCGCGCCACCGCGCAGCCCCTTTCGCAATTCCGGGAAGCCCGGTCAGCGCTTGGAGAACTGGAAGCTCCGACGCGCCTTGCGCTTGCCGTATTTCTTGCGTTCCACCACGCGGCTGTCGCGGGTCAAGAAGCCCGCGGCCTTGAGCGCCGGGCGCAGGCTGGGATCATAAAGCTGCAGTGCCTTCGAGATGCCGTGCTTGACCGCGCCGGCCTGGCCCGACAGGCCACCGCCCTTGACGGTCGCGACCACGTCGAACTGGTCCTCGACCCCGGCCACCGAAAACGGCTGGCGCAGGATCATCTGCAGCACGGGACGGGCGAAATAGACGTTCATGTCCTTGCCGTTCACCGTCACCTTGCCCGAACCCGGCTTGATCCAGACGCGGGCCACCGCGTCCTTGCGCTTGCCGGTGGCATAGGAACGGCCCAGCTCGTCACGCACGGGTTCGCGCGGCGCGGCGGCCTCTTCGACCACGGTTTCAACGCCGGCGACGGCGCCCAGCTCTTCGAGAGAATTGATCTGATCAGCCATCGTTCATCAGCTCCGGGTGTTTTTCTTGTTCATGGACTTGACGTCCAGAACTTCGGGCTTCTGCGCCTCGTGCGGGTGCTCGGCGCCGGCGTAGATGCGCAGGTTGGTCAGCTGGCGGCGCGACAGGCGGTTGCCGGGCAGCATCCGCTTGACCGCCTGATAGACCACGCGCTCGGGGTGGTCGCCTTCCAGGATCTGCTGCTTGGTGCGCGACTTGATCCCGCCGGGATAGCCGGTGTGCCAGTAGAATTTCTCGTCCCGCTTCTTGCCGGTCATCTGCACCTTGTCGGCATTGATGACGATAACGTTGTCGCCCATGTCCATGTGCGGGGTAAAGGTGGGCTTGTGCTTGCCGCGCAGGCGGCTGGCGACGATCGAGGCAAGACGGCCCAGCACGACGCCCTCGGCGTCGATCAGGATCCACTTCTTCTCGATGTCGGCCGGGGTGGCAGAAAAGGTTTTCATGGCCTCGGTCCTGTCTGAACGTGAAAGGCAGGCGCGTCAAAGACACCTGCCCGAATTCGATGGACGGGGTTTAATTCCCGGCACGCGTTCAGTCAAGACCGTCGATCCTTATTTTGCAACGTGATTTCAATCACTTGGAAAGTAGGTATTATTTTACCTCATCTTTCGGCCATCGAAAACGCGCTCTTTTGCCGAAATTTTTCGCACCATGCCAAGAAATTTCTTGCACGACTCGGCACCTCACCCTATTTGCCCCCTCACATCGCGGGACCGATCCCAACCTCGGGAGACATCGGGGGGGCGCTAAGGGACCGTCTGGATTGTCATCTACTGGAACGAAGGGGAAGCGCCATGAAAGACGCCAACCTCTTCCAACTGGGGATCGGTCTGGAGACAGGCGCCCAAGCGGAAGATCAAGCCCGCGGCATTTCTGCTGCGACCACCGAAACCGTCTGCGACCGCGACATCTTCGATGACTCGCGCGACGATCATTTCATCCGCCGCGACGGCGAAGTCTTCGCCGGCACGCACCTCATCATCGAGGTCGTGAACGGCCACGGCCTGGATGACGAGGACCGCATCCAGAAGGCGTTCCGCGACTGCGTGGACGTCTGCGGCGCGACGCTGCTGCACATCCACACCCACAAGTTCAGCCCCCAGGGCGTGTCGGGCGTGGCGGTTCTGGCCGAAAGCCATATCAGCGTGCACACCTGGCCCGAGATCGGCTATGGCGCCTTCGACGTGTTCATGTGCGGCGATGCGCAGCCGTGGAAAGCCGTAGACGTGCTCAAGGCCGCCTTTGGCACCTCGGACGTGCGCGTGCAGGAGCTGCGCCGCGGCTCCGGTCTCGTGCAAGAGGCCGGGGTGGCGGCATGAAGATCGAGGGACTCAAGGGCGACTGGGTCACCGAACCGCTGCATGACGATTTCGCGCAATCCCTGCGAGTTGCGCGGATGCTCTATGACAGCAAGACCGACCATCAGCGGATCAAGGTGTTCGAGAACCCCACCTTCGGGCGCATCATGACGCTGGACGATGTGGTGCAGACCACCGAGGGCGACAATTTCATCTACCATGAAATGCTGACCCATGTGCCGATCCTGGCCCACGGGGCCGCCCGGCGGGTCTGCATCGTCGGCGGCGGCGACGGCGGCATGGCGCGCGAGGTGCTGCGCCACAAGACCGTCGAGCACGTCACCATGGTCGAGATCGACGCGGGCGTGGTCGAGTTCTGCCGCGAATACATGCCCGCGCTCAGCGCCGGGGCCTTTGACGACCCGCGTCTGAACCTGGTGATCGCCGACGGCGCCGCGTTCATGCGCGAAACCGATGGCGGCTTTGACGTGATCATCGTCGATTCCACCGACCCGATAGGCCCCGGCGAGGTGCTGTTCACCGACACCTTCTATGGCCATGCCAAACGCGCGCTGGCGCCAGGCGGCATTCTGGTGACCCAGAACGGCGTGCCGTTCCTGCAGGGCGAAGAGCTGACCAACACGATGCGGGCCTTCAAGGCACTCTTTGCCGACGCGACCTGCTATCTGGCCACGATCCCCACCTATGCCGGGGGGCCGATGGCCTTTGGCTGGGGCACCGACGGCGATGCGCGGCAGGTGCCGGTCGAGGAACTGACCCGCCGCTTCGCGGCCGCCGGGATCGACACCGACTATTACACCCCCGACGTGCACAAGGGCGCCTTTGCCCTGCCCGGCTATGTCCGCAGGCTGATCCCCTGACGGCGCGCGGCGCTCACCGCCCGAGCGCCGCGACCTCTTCGTGCCGCGGGCAGGTGACGAGGTGGTCGTTGACCATCCCCACCGCCTGCATGAAGGCATAGACGATGGTCGGACCGCAGAACCGGAACCCGGCCTTTCTCAGATCCTTCGAGATCCGCTCGGACAGAGGCGTGAAGGCCGGCACTTCGGACAGGCTGCGCCATCGGTTGCGGATCGGTCTGCCGTCCACATAGTCCCACAGGAACCGGTCGAACCCGCCCTGCGCCTCGATCCGCCGCCAGGCGCGGGCGTTGCCGATCGTCGCCTCGATCTTGCCGCGGTGGCGGATGATGCCGGGATCCGCCAGAAGGCGGGCGACCTCGGCTTCGCCCCAGCCGGCGATCACGTCCGGGTCGAACCCGGCAAAGGCGGCGCGGAAATTGTCGCGCTTTTTCAGGATCGTGATCCAGCTCAGCCCGGCCTGAAAGCCGTCAAGGATCAGCTTTTCCCAAAGCGCCCGGCTGTCCCATTCCGGCACTCCCCATTCGTGATCGTGGTAGTCGATATAGATCTGCTCGGGTCCCGCCCAGCCGCATCGTTCCATCGCATCGCCTCTCCCCTGTCTGCCGCCAATCTGCCGCGAATTCATGTCAAATGCGACCTTTAACCGCCCGTAAATCCCTGTGGCCGAATCCTGTCATGGCGTCGAAGGAACGGGTCAGAACATGGGGCGACATTTCGGACAAAAACGGCCGCGAGCCGATCTGCCGGACGGGGCGGACAACCCGCTGACGGCGGCGATCGCGGCGCGGGATTCGCGGATCATGGACATGGTCGCCAGCGCGATCCGGCACAAGAACTGCCTGCTGGCGTTCCAACCCGTGATGCAGGCCCGCCCACCGCATGGCGTTGCCTTTTACGAGGCGATGATTCGCGTGCTCGACGCCACCGGCCGGGTGATCCCGGCGGGTGACTTCATGGACACCGTTGAAAACGGCGAACTGGGCCGGCAACTGGACTGCAACGCGCTCGAAATCGGGCTCAGGACGCTTGTGCGCAACCCTGCCCTGCGGCTGGCAATCAACATGTCGGCGCGCTCGATCGGCTACCAGCGATGGATGCGTATCCTTGACCGCTTTCTCAGGCAGGACGCAACGCTGGGCGAACGGCTGATCCTGGAGATCTCGGAACCCTCGGCCATGCTGGTGCCCGAACTGGTGATCGACTTCATGGACCGCCTTCAGGGACGCGGCATCGCGTTCGCGCTCGACGATTTCGGCTCGGGCGCCGTCGCGGTCCGGCATTTCCGCGATTTCTTCTTTGACGCGGTCAAGATCGACGGCCAATACATCCGCGGCATCCATGCCAACCCCGACAACCGGGCACTGGTGTCGGCCCTGTGCGCGATCGCGCGTGAATTCGACATGCTGGTGATCGCGGAATCGGTCGAGGCCCGCGAAGACGCCGAATACCTTGTCTCACGGGGCGTGGACTGCCTGCAGGGCTATCTCTTCGGCGCGCCCTCGGTCCGCCCCCCGTGGAAGGAGAAATCCGAAGACCGCGCCTCGGCCTGACGCCACCGGCCTGAGACACCCTGTTCCTTGCTGCACCTGCAGCAATCGGTTATCCATGCCCCCGTGAACCGCGGGAGGGATCGGGGCGCGCGCAGGGAGACGCCCCGGCAGGTTCCCGCTGCATATGGCAGAGGACCTCGATCACATGACCAACGTAGTAATCGCATCCGCCGCACGCACCGCCGTCGGCAGTTTCGGCGGCTCGTTCGCCAACACCCCGGCCCACGACCTTGGACGCGCCGTGCTCGAGGCCGTGGTCGACCGTGCCGGCATCGACAAGGCGGAGGTGTCGGAAACCATCATGGGCCAGGTCCTGACCGCCGCCCAGGGCCAGAACCCCGCCCGGCAGGCGCATGTGAACGCCGGCCTGCCGATCGAATCGGCGGCATGGACCGTGAACCAGGTCTGCGGTTCGGGCCTGCGCTCGGTCGCCATCGGCGCGCAGCACATCCAGCTGGGGGATGCCGACATCGTCTGCGCCGGCGGCATGGAAAACATGTCGATGAGCCCCCACGCCGCGCCGCTGCGCCAGGGCCAGAAGATGGGTGACATGAGCTTCATCGACACGATGATCCGCGACGGGCTGTGGGATGCGTTCAACGGCTATCACATGGGTCAGACCGCCGAAAACGTCGCCGAGAAGTGGCAGATCAGCCGCGAGGCGCAGGATGAATTCGCGCTGGCCAGCCAGAACAAGGCCGAAACCGCGCAAAAGGCCGGCAAGTTCGACGACGAGGTGATCCCCTTCACGATCAAGACCCGCAAGGGCGACATCGTGGTGGACAAGGACGAATACATCCGCCACGGCGCCAATCTGGAAAGCCTTCAGAGGCTGCGCCCCGCCTTCACCCGCGACGGCACCGTGACCGCCGGCAATGCCAGCGGAATCAATGACGGCGCCGCCGCCGTGCTGCTGATGAGCGCCGACAATGCCGAAAAGCGCGGGATCGAGCCGCTGGCGCGGATCGTGTCCTATGCCACCGCCGGCGTGGACCCGTCGATCATGGGCATCGGCCCGGTCGCGGCCTCGCGCAAGGCGCTGGAAAAGGCCGGCTGGACCGTGGATGACCTGGATCTTGTCGAGGCCAACGAAGCCTTTGCCGCCCAGGCGCTGGCCGTGAACAAGGACATGGGCTGGAACCCCTCGATCGTGAACGTGAACGGCGGCGCGATCGCCATCGGCCACCCGATTGGCGCTTCGGGCAACCGGATCCTCAACACGCTGCTGTTCGAGATGAAGCGCCGCGGCGCCAAGAAAGGTCTTGCCACGCTGTGCATCGGCGGCGGCATGGGGGTCGCGCTCTGCGTCGAGCGGCCCTGAGGATGCCGGCCACGGTCGATGAAACACACAAGAGGGCACCGCACAGGCGCCCTTTTTTGTCGCAGGGGCCGGCCCGCCACCCTGCGACAAAAAATTCCGCATCGCAGAAAATTCTGCGCGCAATAATATTGCGCATCTAACTTTAGTTCCGTAACAGAGTTACCAACGCATTACGCCAAACGGAGGACAGAATGGCTCGAATTGCACTGGTCACCGGAGGATCGCGCGGCATCGGCGCGGCCATTTCCAAGGCGCTCAAGGCCGAAGGCTATGAGGTTGCCGCCACCTATGCCGGCAATGACGAAGCGGCCGCCAAATTCACCGAGGAAACCGGCATCAAGACCTACAAGTGGAATGTCGCCAGCTACGAGGAATCGAAAGCGGGGATCGAGAAGGTCGAGGCCGAGCTTGGCCCGATCGACGTGGTCGTGGCCAATGCCGGGATCACCCGCGACGCGCCGTTCCACAAGATGACGCCGCAACAGTGGCAGGAGGTGATCGACACCAACCTGACCGGCGTTTTCAACACCATCCACCCGGTCTGGCCGGGGATGCGCGAACGCAAATATGGCCGGGTGATCGTGATCAGTTCGATCAACGGCCAGAAGGGCCAGTTCGGCCAGGTGAACTATGCCGCGACCAAGGCCGGTGATCTGGGCATCGTCAAGTCGCTGGCTCAGGAAGGGGCGCGGTTCAATGTCACCGCCAACGCGGTCTGCCCCGGATATATCGCCACCGACATGGTGATGGCAGTGCCGGACAAGGTGCGCGAGGCGATCATCGGTCAGATCCCGGTGGGCCGGCTGGGCGAACCGGAAGAGATCGCCCGCTGCGTGGTGTTCCTCGCCGCCGAGGAATCGGGCTTCATCACCGGCTCGACCATCTCGGCCAATGGCGGGCAGTTCTTCGTCTGACAGCGGAGGCTTTCAAGACAGAAGGGCCGGCCTCGGATGGCCGGCCCTTGCTTTTTGCACGGGCGCGCCCCGCTCAGGCGTGGCGCAGCGGCTGGAAGCGGCGGGCGCGAAAGGCAAAGGCGCGGCGCCACGCAAACAGCCCGCCAAAAAGTTCGCGAAAGACGCGGGCGCGCTCTTCGCTGGCGCGACGCATGGCGATTCGGGCGGTGTCGGTGGTCGGATATTCGATCATGGCGGGCTCCGTTCGGATCAGGATTTCTTTGTTGTCTCCAATGTGGCCCCTTTACAAAAAACGACAAACGAGACTTTTCGGGCGTTCAATCAAGTATAATTTAACTGATTATGCCCGATCGCCTCCCCCCTCTGACCGCACTGCGCGCCTTTGATGCAGCCGCGCGGCACATGTCCTTTGCCAAGGCCGCCGAAGAGTTGCACGTCACACCGGCAGCACTGTCCTTTCAGATCAAGTCGCTGGAACAGCATCTGGGCCAGCCCCTGTTCCGCCGCCTCAACCGTGCCGTCGAGCTGACCGAGGCAGGCCGGGCGCTGGCCCCCGGCGCGGCCGAGGGCTTCCGGGCGTTGTCGGCGGCGTGGCAGCAGGCCAGGCGTCTGACCAATGACACCAACCTGACGGTGACGGCCGGCCCCGGTTTCACCGCGAAATGGCTTGCGCCGCGGCTATACGACTTTGCCCGCGCGCATCCCGAGATCGAGCTGAAATTCTCGGCCAGTCTGCGGATGATGGATTTCGACCGTGACGGCATCGACGTGGCGATCCGGTTTGGGCAGGGCGACGACGACGGGCTCTGCTCATTGCCCCTGAGCCGTGAATGGGTGACCCCGGTGATGACGCCGGAGTTGGCGCAACGATACCCCACGCCGGAAAGCCTGCGCGAGGCACCGTTCATTTTTGACGATTCGATTTCCTTCCTGACCCCGCCCTGCGACTGGCCCGCCTGGTTCCGCGCGGTAGGGATCGATTTTGCGCCCGCGCAGGGGGCGCATTTCTCGCAGGCCGACCACGCCGTTGACGCGGCATTGTCCGGAATGGGAGTGGTGCTGGGGCGGCGGTCGATGGTGGTGACCGACCTGCACGAAGGCCGGCTGGTCGCACCCTACGGGATCGCCGTCGAATCCAGGGCCGGGTTCCGGTTTCTCTGCCCCCTGGGAACCGAGGACCGCCCCCAGGTCAGGGCGTTCCGCGAATGGATCCTTGCCGAGATCGAGAAAACATCCTACGTCTCGGACGCTTTGACCATCATTCCCGTCGAGGACGTCCCCCCCGCATGACCAAGACCCGCGCCACGGCCATCGGTTTCACGGCTGTCCTGCTTTGGTCTCTGCTGGCCCTGTTCACGGTCGGCTCGGCCCCCACGCCGCCGCTTTTGCTCAACGCGATCTGCTTTACCATCGGCGGCACGCTGGGGCTGGTCTGGACCGCCGCCAGCGGCGGTCTGGCCGGGCTGCGCCGGGTGCCCTGGCAGGTCTATGCCTTCGGAACGGTCGGGCTGTTCGGGTATCATGCGCTCTATTTCTCGGCCCTGCGGCTGGCGCCGCCGGCGCAGGCCGGACTGATCGCCTATCTCTGGCCGCTGCTGATCGTGCTCTTGTCGGGCCTGTTGCCGGGCGAACGGCTGCGCGCGGGGCACATGCTGGGCGCGATTCTGGGGTTTGCAGGGGCCGCGCTCATCATCACCGGCGGGGGCGGCGGCGGGTTTCGCGCCGAATATCTGGCAGGCTACGGGCTGGCGCTGCTCTGCGCTCTGACCTGGTCCAGCTATTCGGTCCTGTCGCGCCGTGTGGGCCACGCGCCGACCAGTTCCGTCGCGGTGTTCTGCGTGGCGACGGCGATCGCCTCGTGGATGCTGCATTTCGCGGTCGAAGACACGGTCTGGCCCGCCGGCGCCGTGGGCTGGGCCTCGACGATCGCCCTTGGGCTCGGCCCCGTGGGGCTGGCCTTTTACACTTGGGATATCGGGGTCAAGCGCGGCGACATCCAGATGCTTGGCACCAGCTCGTATGCGGCGCCGCTGCTGTCCACGCTTGTTCTGGTGCTGGCCGGCATCGCCGCGCCGACCTGGACGCTGGCGATGGCGGCCCTGCTGATAACCGGCGGCGCGGTGCTTGCCGCGCGCGCCAGCATGGGCGCCCGTTAGTGTGACAGACGCTCGATTTCTTCCTTGAGTTTGAGTTTCTGCTTCTTGAGGGCGGCGATTTCGAGATCGTCCACGCCGGGAGATCGCTGAAGCTCTTCCACCTGGTGGTCCAGGCTTTCGTGCTTTCGTTTCAGTTCTTCCAGGTGCGAACTGACGCTCATGGCGATCCTCCTTCTATTGAACTCAGCCAGACAAGTTGACCACATCCACGACGACCTGTCACGCCGCGTCGGCGGAAAACTGTCACGAATCCGACATATGAACGGACCGGATCGGAAACAACCGTCACCGCGCGGGCCAAGGCAGCGGCGCGCCATCCCTTTGCACGGCAAGGATTTCCGGCGTGTAGTGTTCGCGGTCGCCCAGATGCTGCGCGCCCTGGTGCATGATCACGGGCGCATGCAGGCGGAAGGCCGCGCGCCCGCCCTTGCGCGCGCGGAGAATCACCAGTTCGGGTGCCCGCCCTGGCCGCGCGGCCAGCGGCAGCACCTCGACCGATCCCAGGCGGCCCGCGCAGCCCGCCATCATGTCGGGCAGACGCTCGGCCCGCTGGATCATGTGCAGGTATCCCCGGGGCGCCAGCCGCCGCGCGGCGACCTCGATCCAGCGGTCGAGCGGCGTCTCCTCGCCCAGCGCCACGCGGCGGCCCGCGTCCCGCGCGCCGGTATGGGCCCCCGCGCGGAAATAGGGCGGGTTGGCGATGACGTGGTCAAAGGACCGCTGGCGCAGGTCGGGCGGCAGGTCCGACAGGTCGGCGGTCACGACCTCCAGGGCAATGCCGTTCTCGGCACCGTTGCGCCGGGCCAGATCGGCATAGGCCGGTTGCAGCTCCACCCCGGTCAGGCGCAGCCCCGGCACCCGCGTGCCCAGACACAGCGCCGCCGCCCCTGCCCCGCAGCCCAGATCCAGCACCGCCTGTCCCGCCCGTGCCGGAACGGCGGCGGCCAGCAGCACCGGATCCACACCCGCGCGATAGCCCCGGCGCGGCTGCCACAGGTGCAGACTCCTGCCCAGGAAGGCGTTCCTGGTCAGGTCGTGGTCGGCAAATCCGCTCACGGCGTCACTTCGATTCCGTTGTCCCGCATGGCGCGGGCGGCCCGGTCGTAATCGGCCTCGCGCACCATCATCCGGCGCGGCAGGATGCCCAGGCTGCCTTCGAGCACGCTCATGTTTACGTCCACCTGAAAGCAGTCTATATCCTCGCCCTCGAGAAGGGCGGCGGCAAAGGCCAGAACGGTCGGGTCGGTGCTGCGCAGAAGCTCTTTCATGTCAACGGAAATAAGAGCAATATCCGGGCGATGTCGAGCCTGCGCAGGGGATGGAATGGACCAGAGCACGACGAGCAAGCCGCATGAACGCCTGGCCACGGTGCTGGCCGGCGAAATGGAGGCGGTCAACCGGCTGATCCGCGACCGCATGGCGTCGGAACATGCCCCGCGCATACCCGAGGTGACCGCGCATCTGGTCGAAGCGGGCGGCAAGCGGCTGCGGCCGATGCTGACGTTGGCGGCGGCGCGGCTGTGCGGATACGACGGCGACCACCACATCCGGCTGGCCGCGACGGTCGAGTTCATCCACACCGCGACGTTGCTGCATGACGACGTGGTGGACGAAAGCGCCCAGCGGCGCGGTCGGCCCACGGCCAACCTGCTGTGGGACAACAAGTCCAGCGTGCTGGTGGGCGACTACCTGTTCGCGCGCAGTTTTCAGTTGATGGTGGAAACCGGATCGCTGCGCGTGCTGGACATCCTGGCCAATGCCTCGGCCACGATCGCCGAGGGCGAGGTGCTGCAGATGACCGCCGCCACCGATCTGCGCACGGACGAAGAGGTTTACCTGAAGGTCGTGCGCGGCAAGACCGCAGCGCTTTTTTCGGCGGCAACGCAGGTGGGCGGCGTGATCGCCGGCGCGCCCGAGCGCCAGGTGCAGGCGCTTTACGACTACGGCGACGCGCTGGGGATCGCGTTCCAGATCGTTGACGATCTGCTGGACTATCAGGGCGACAGCCGTGCCACCGGCAAGAACGTGGGCGACGATTTCCGCGAACGCAAGCTGACGCTTCCGGTGATCAAGGCGGTGGCACGGGCGACCGAGGAAGAACGGTCCTTCTGGCAGCGGACCATCGAAAAGGGCCGGCAGGAAGAGGGCGACCTCGACCATGCGCTGGGGCTGATGAAGAAATACGGCACGCTGGAGGCCACCCGCGACGATGCCAACACCTGGGCCGACCGCGCGCGCGCGGCGCTGAAGGCCCTGCCCGACGGCGATCTGCGGGACATGCTGCATGACCTTGCGGCCTATGTGGTGGCGCGGCTGAACTGAGGCCTATTCGCCCGCTTCGTCCGCCAGGCGGGCCCGGACCTGCGCGGTGAAATCCTCGCCGCGCTGTTCGAAATTGTCATACTGGTCGAAACTGGCCGCCGCCGGGGCCAGCAGCACGGTGTCGCCCGGCCGGGCGTCCGCCATCGCGCGTTCAACCGCGCGGGCCATGGTGGTGCAGATTTCCGCCTCGACATCGAGCTGCATGGCAAAGGCCGCCGCCTCGCGTCCGATCACATAGGCCTTGGCGACATTGCCGGCATGTGCGTTGAGTGCCTGGAGGCCGCCCTCTTTCTCCAGTCCCCCGCAGATCCAGCGGATACGCGGAAACGCGGCCAAGGCGCGGGCGGCGCTGTCCACGTTGGTGGCCTTGGAGTCGTTGACGAAGGTCACGCCGCCGGCCTCGGCGATCACCTGGCTGCGATGCGGCAGGCCGGGATAGGACCGCAGAGCGGCCTCGATCACGCGCGGGGCAAGCCCCAGCGCCCGGCAGACCGCATAGGCTGCGCAGGCGTTCTGGTGGTTGTGGGCGCCGGGCAGGCCGGTGATGCTGCGCAGGTCGATCGACGCCGCCTGCCGCCCCTTGCGGTATTCGGACAGGAACCCCTTGCGGGCAAAGACGTTCCAGCCAGGCCCTGCCAGCTTGCGCGCGACAGAGATGCGGATCACCCGGTCGTCGGCGGGCGTCTGCGCCATCTGGCCGGCGAGGAACAGGCCTTCGTCTTCGTCCACGCCGATCACGGCGCGGTCGGGGCCGCCTTCGGAAAAGAGCCGCCGCTTGGCCGCGAAATAACCGCCCATGCCGCCGTGGCGGTCCAGATGGTCGGGCGAGAGATTGGTGAAGACGGCGATATCTGGCGTCAGCGCGCGGGCCAGATCGGTCTGATAGCTGGAGAGTTCGAGCACAACGACTTCGCCATCGCGGGCGGGATCGAGATCCAGCACGCCGCGCCCTATGTTTCCGGCCAGCTGCGTGGGCTTGCCAGCCTCGCGCAGGATGTGGTGGATCAGCGCCGAGGTGGTGGATTTGCCGTTGGAGCCGGTGACTGCCACCACCCGCGGCATCACGTCGAATTCGTCCCATTGGCCCGTGGCCCAGGAGCGGAAGAAGAGGCCGATGTCATTGTCCACCGGCACGCCCGCCCGCAGCGCGGCGGCGACGATCGGGTTGGGCGCGGGGTAAAGGTGCGGGATGCCGGGCGAGACGATCAACGAGGCGATATCGTCGAAGGCGCCGGGGCGGGAGAGGTCGGCGATGGCGAAGTCTTCGGTTTCGGCGGCCGCGCGCGCGGCGGGGTTGTCGTCCCAGCAGACCGGCTCGGCCCCGCCGGCGCGCAGGGAGCGGGCGGCGGCAAGGCCCGATCGGCCAAGGCCGAGAATGGCGATGCGTGCGCCGGCGAAGCCCTGGACTGGTATCATGCGTTGTCTTCCGGGGGCGCTGCCCCCGGACCCCCGGGGTATTTCGGACCAGAAAGAAGCATGGGATGCGGACCCTTGCAAGCGGGCTGTGTCAGCGGATCTTGAGCGTGGCGAGCCCGATCATGGCCAGGATCAGCGAGATGATCCAGAACCGGATCACGATGGTGGGTTCGGACCAGCCGAGCTTTTCGTAGTGGTGGTGGATCGGCGCCATCAGGAAGACGCGCTTGCCGGTGCGTTTGAAGTAGAGAACCTGGATGATGACGCTGAGCGCCTCGACCACGAAGAGGCCGCCGATGATGGCAAGGACCAGTTCGTGCTTGGTCGCCACGGCGATCGCGCCCAGCGCCCCGCCCAGCGCGAGGCTGCCGGTGTCGCCCATGAACACGGCTGCGGGTGGCGCGTTGTACCAGAGAAACCCAAGGCCGCCGCCGAACAGGGCGGCGGTGAAGATCAGGATCTCGCCGGTACCGGGGACGTAGTGGATACCGAGGTATTCCGAGAAGTTGATGTTGCCCACCACGTAGGCAATCACGCCCAGGGAAGAAGCTGCGATCATCGCCGGCATGATCGCCAGCCCGTCCAGCCCGTCGGTCAGGT
This sequence comes from Jhaorihella thermophila, assembly GCF_900108275.1. Taxonomy (GTDB): domain Bacteria; phylum Pseudomonadota; class Alphaproteobacteria; order Rhodobacterales; family Rhodobacteraceae; genus Jhaorihella; species Jhaorihella thermophila. The sequence continues at coordinate 28,422 of NZ_FNVD01000016.1, read as the reverse complement.
TCACGGCATTGGCCGCGCCAACGATGACGATGACGGCAAAGGGGACGTAGAAGATGCCGAGATTGATCAGCACGTCCTTGAAGACCGGAACGGCCAGTTGGTTCTGCAGCGCCGGCGGGTGGAAATCGGCGGCCCAAAGCGCGGCGACCACGCCGATCAGGATGCCCAGCGCAATGCGCAGCTTGCCCGGCACGCCGCGGGTGTTCTGCCTGCTGACCTTGGCATAGTCGTCGGCAAAGCCGATCGCGGCATAGGCGAGCGTCACGAACAGCACCAGCCACACGAACGGGTTGTCGAGCCGCGCCCAGAGCAGCGTCGCCGTCACCAGCGCGCCGACGATCAGAAGCCCGCCCATGGTCGGCGTGCCGGCCTTGGAAAAATGACCCGCGGGGCCGTCGTCGCGGATCGGCTGCCCCTTGCCCTGGCGTTTGCGCAGCACGTCGATCAGCGGCCGGCCGAACAGAAAGCCGAACAGCAGCGCGGTCAGGAACGCCCCGCCCGCGCGGAAGGTGATGTAGCGGAAGAGGTTGAAGACGTCCCCCCCGTCCGACAGCGCGGTCAACCAGTAGAGCATGGCACCCTTTCCCTATTCGGCACGTTGCGGCGCGCCTTGGCCCAATTTGCGAATGGCGTCAACGACCCGGCCCAGCCCCACGCTGTTCGAGCCCTTGATGAGCACGATGTCGCCTGTTTCGACGAGGCCCGGCAGATCGGCCAGCAACGCGTCGCCGGTTTCGCGCCAAATGCCACGGCGGCTTTCCGGCAGGGCGTCGTGCAGCGCCCGCATGAGCGGGCCGACGCAGTGCACCCGGTCCAACGCCTGCATCGGATCGGTGTCGGCCAGGGCCGCGTGCAGGGCCGCGGCCCGGGGGCCGAGTTCCTTCATGTCGCCGAGGATGGCAATGCGGCGACCGCCCGCCGGTTCGGTGGCGGCCAGCACGGCCAGGGCGGCCTCCATCGACGTGGGGTTGGCGTTGTAGGAATCGTCGATGATATCAAGGGGGCCGTCGGCCAGCGTGACGGTTTCGCGGACGCCGCGGCCTTGATATGGGGCCCAGTCGGTCAGACCGCGGGCGGCGCGGACGGAATCGGCGCCCAGCGCGGCGCAGGCGGCCAGCGCGCCCAGCGCGTTCATCGCGAAATGTGCGCCGGCCGTATTCAGGGTGAAGCCGAGCGCGCCGCCAGGACCTTCGGCGAAGGCAACGGTCCGGTCATTCCGCACCGCGACCTGACCGAGCCGCCAGTCGAGCGCGGCGCGCCCGAAGCCCTGCGCGGCCACGCCCAGATCACGCGCCCGGCCGAACAGCACCTGCGCAGATGGAATGTCGGCGTTCAGGATCGCGGTGCCGCCGGGCTCCAGCCCCTCCAGGATCGCGGCCTTTTCGCGGGCGATCGCCTCGACGCTGTCGAAGGCCTCCAGATGCGCCGGCGCGACGGTGGTGATCAGCGCCACATGCGGCCGCGCCATGCGTGCCAGCGGCGCGATCTCGCCGGGGCGGTTCATGCCGATCTCGATCACCGCAAAATCGGTGTCGCGCGGCATCCGCGCCAGCGTCAGCGGCACGCCCCAGTGGTTGTTGTAGCTGGCGACGCTGGCATGCACCTGCCCCTGTCCGCGCAGGGCGACGGCCAGCATCTCCTTGGTCGAAGTCTTGCCTACCGATCCCGTTACCGCCACCACATGAGCCCGGCACCGGGCGCGGCCTGCGCGGCCCAGCGCCTCGAGCGCGGCCTGCACGTCATCGACCAGAAGAAGCGGCGCGTCCGGCGCGACGCCTGCTGGCACGCGCGACACCAGAGCGGCGGCGGCGCCCTTCTCCAGCGCCTGTGCGACGAAATCGTGACCATCGCGGGCCGCCTTCAGCGCCACGAAGAGATCGCCCGGCTGCAAGCTGCGGGTGTCGATGGAGACGCCGGTCGCGGCCCAGTCGCGCGGGGTTTCGCCGCCGGTCGCGGCCACGGCCTCGGCTGCGGTCCAGAGCGTCATGCCACGCCTCCGTCCAGCGCCGCGACGGCCATGCTGGCCTGTTCGCTGTCGTCGAAGGGCAGCACGTCGTCGCCCACGATCTGCCCGGTTTCATGACCCTTGCCGCAGATCAGCAGCGCATCCCCCGGCCCCAGCATGTCAACGCCGCGCAGGATCGCCTCGGCCCGGTCGCCGATTTCGATCGCCCCCGGCGCGCCCTGCATCACCGCGGCGCGGATCGTCGCGGGATCTTCGCTGCGGGGGTTGTCGTCGGTGACGATCACCGTGTCCGCGGCCTCCGCGGCAGCCCGCCCCATCAGCGGCCGCTTGCTGGCATCGCGGTCGCCGCCGGCGCCGATGATGGCGATGAGGCGGCCCAGAACATGCGGCCGCAGCGCGGTCAGCGCGGTTGCCACGGCGTCGGGCGTATGGGCATAGTCCACGAACACTGCCGCGCCGTTTTCGCGCGTGGCCGCCAGCTGCATCCGCCCGCGCACGGTGCGCAGCTGGGGCAGAGCCCCGAACACCTCCAGCGGATCCTCGCCGCCGGCGATCGCCAGACCGCAGGCCACCAGCACGTTGGACGCCTGAAACCCGCCGATCAGGTCCAGCCGCTGCTGAAAGGGACGCCCCTGCCAGTTGAACCTGATATCCTGCCCGGTGGCATCGAAGCGCTGGCCCAGAAGGCACAGATCCCCCATGCCGCGGCCGATCGTGATCACCTCCTGTCCCCGTGCGGCGGCAACCGCGCGCATTTCGGCCCCGCGCGGGTCGTCAAAGTTGATGACGGCGATCCCGTCCTCGGGCAGCACCTCGCGGAACAGCCGGGCCTTGGCGGCGAAATAGGCTTCGAACGTGTCGTGATAATCCAGGTGATCCTGGGTGAAATTGGTGAATGCCGCAGCGCAGAGCCGCACCCCGTCCAACCGGCGCTGTTCGAGACCGTGGCTGGAGGCCTCCATCGCAGCATGGGTGACGCCGGCGCGGGCGGCCTCGGCCAGCACGCGGTGCAGCGTGATCGGCTCGGGCGTGGTATGGGCCAGCGGCGCGGTCCAGGCGCCCTCGACGCCGGTGGTGCCGACATTCACCGCGTCATGGCCCAGCGCGGTCCAGAGCTGACGGGTGAAGCTGGCGACCGATGTCTTGCCGTTGGTGCCGGTCACCGCGACCATGGTTTCCGGCTGCGCCCCGAACCACAGCGCGGCGGCATAGGCCAGCGCCTGTCGCGGATCCTGCGCCACGACCAGAGCGGCCTCCGACCGCTCCAGCGCCTCGGCGGCGATCCCGGCCCCTTGCGCATCGGTCAGGATCGCGGCAGCGCCCCGTTCCAACGCCGAGGCGACAAACCGCGCCCCGTGCATCCTGGTTCCGGGCAGCGCCGCAAAGAGAAAGCCTTCGCGCACCGCCCGGCTGTCCACCGCCAGCCCCCGGATCAGGGGATCACGGCCAGCGCGGGCGGTCAGGGTCAACTGGCTGAGAGGTCGTGCCGTGGTGTCCATGCGGCCCCCATACCGTGTCAGTTCGAAGTCAGCGTTATACCAGCCCGCTGTCCGGGTTCAACTCGGGGGCGCAGGCCCAGAAGCGGTGCGACGCGCGCGATCAGCTCGGCCGCGACCGGCGCCGCGGTCCAGCCCGCCGAACGCCGCACCCGGCCGGCGGCGTGGATTGACGGTTCGTCCAGCGTCACCACCAGAACGTATTTCGGATCGCTCGCAGGGAACATGCTGGCGAAAGTGGCAATCACCTTGTCCTTGTAATAGCCGCCCTTGGGGTTGGGCTTGTCGGCGGTGCCGGTCTTGCCGGCGACCTCGTAGCCAGGCACCTCGGCGAAGGACGCGGTGCCGTCCTCGCCCGCCACCACCTGCCGCAGCATGGCGCGCGCCGCGGCGGCGGTGCGTTCGGACATCACGCGGGGCCCCAGCTGGGGTTCGGTCTGCTTGAGGATGGTCGGGCTGACGACGTGCCCGCCATTGGCGATCGTCGCATAGGCCGCGGCCAGGTTCATCGGCGTGGTGGACATGCCGTGGCCATAGGAAATCGTCATCATCTCCAGCTCGTGCCACTGTCTGGGCAAGAGCGGCCTGCCGCTGCGGGCCTCGACCAGTTCGATTCCCGTCGGATCGAACAGGCCCAGATCGCGCAGGAACTGTTTCTGACGTTCGACTCCGATCATCTGGGCGACACGGGCGGTGCCCACATTCGAGCTCTTCTCGATCACCTTGGCGAGCGTCAGCGTCGGGCCGTAGTTCTTGTTGCGGAACTCGCCGATCTCGTGACCCGACTGGATCAGCGGTCGGCGCGTGTCGATCGGCGTGTCGGGGTTGACCAGCCCCAGATCGACCGCCTGCGCGGCCGTGAAGATCTTGAAGGTCGAGCCCAGCTCATAGACGCCCTGCACCGCCCGGTTGAACAGCGGGCTGTCGCTGGGATCCCCGCTGACGGCGGGCCGTGGCCGGTCGTTGGGGTCGAAATCGGGCAGCGAGACAAGCGACAGAACCTCCCCCGTGCGGACATCCATCAGGATCGCGGTCGCGCCCCTGGCGTTCATGATCCGCATGCCCCCTTCCAGCACGCGCTCGGCGGCGTCCTGAACGCTGAGGTCGATCGACAGCTGCAAGGGCCTGCCTTCGTTGGCCGGGTCGCGCAGGAACCCGTCAAAGGTCTTTTCCACGCCGGCCACGCCGATCACTTCGGCAGCATTCACACCTTCCTTGCCGAAGGTGGCGCCGCCCAGGACATGCGCCGCCAGCCGCCCGTTGGGATAAAGCCGCATCTCGCGCGGGCCGAACAGAAGACCGGGGTCACCGATGTCGTGCACGGCCTGCTTCTGCTCGGGGCTGATGCGCTTCTTGATCCAGACGAATTTCCGCTTGCCGGTGAAGTCGCGGATCAGCCGCTCCTCCTCGAGATCGGGAAAGATATTCTTGAGCTGCTTGGCCGCCGCAATCGGGTCCACCATTTGCGGGGGCTGGGCATAGAGTGCAAAGGTTTCCAGATTTGTCGCCAGAACGTGGCCGTTCCGGTCAACGATGTCGGCGCGCTGCATCGTGATGCCGTGGCTGCGGTTGGCGGCGACCGGCTCTTCGGGTTCCGACATCGACAGATGCGCCATGCGCAGCCCGATCGTCACGAAGCCAGCCAGGAAAAACAGCCCCAGCACGACCAGCCGACCCTCGGCCCGGGCGCGATCGCGGGCCTGCATTTCCTCGTGTCGGCGGCGGATGTTTTCGCGTTCGATGGCGTCGGGGTTCTCGCCCCGGGCGCGGGCCGTCAGGATGCGGGCCAGCGGGCGCAGCGGCGTGCGGATCATCGGTTCGGCTCCGCGTTCATGGTGGACACGTCAACTGCGTTGGCGATCGGCAATTCGGCGGCGGGCGGAGGCGGAAAGGCGACCTCGTCCACCCGGCCGAACTGGGTGGGGCGCAACGGCAGAAGCCCCAGCCGGTCGTAATTCAGCACCGCCAGCTCGCGCAGCCGGTCGGGCCGGTTGAGATAGGCCCATTCGGCATTCAGCACATTCAGACGGACCTCTGCCTGCCCGATCAGTCGCTGCAACTGGCGCGTTTCCCGCAACACCTGCTGGGTGGCGTAATTCTCGCGATAGGCCCAGAAGGCCAGCCCGACGACCGCCACCGCGGTCAGCACGTAGAGAAGGTTCCTCATCTGCGCGTCTCCTTCAGCACGGGCATGCCGATGGATTTCGGATCGACCGGACCAGAGGGCGCCCCGGTGCGCACCGCCACCCGCAGCCGGGCCGATCGCGCGCGGGGGTTTTCGGCCAGCTCGGATTCGTCCGGCGCGATCGCCTTGCGGGTCTTGAGCACGAACTGCGCCGCCGTTTCCGGCATCTCGGGCGCATAGCGGTTGGCGCGCCCGGACTGACCCGACCGCGCCATCAGGAACCGCTTGACCATCCGGTCCTCAATGGAATGAAAGGTGACGACTGCAAGCTGCCCGCCGGGTTTCAGCGCGCGCTCGGCCGCCATCAGACCGCGAAACAGTTCTCCATATTCGTCGTTGACGGCAATCCTCAGCGCCTGAAAACTGCGCGTGGCGGGATGCGACTGGCCGGGTTTGGCCCGCGGCAGACAGGATTCGATGATCTCGGCCAGGCGCGTGGTCGTGGTGATCGGCGCCTCCTCGCGCGCGCGAACGATGGCGCGAGCGATCCGGCGGCTGGCGCGCTCTTCGCCATAGTGAAACAGTATATCGGCCAGTTCCGCTTCGGAGGCGGTGTTGACGAGATCGGCCGCGGACGGCCCCTCCTGCGACATGCGCATGTCCAGCGGCCCCTCCTTCATGAAGGAAAAGCCGCGTTCCGCCTGGTCCAGCTGCATCGACGACACGCCGAGATCCAGCACCACGCCGTCAAGATCCACGGCACATTCGTCCATGCGCGAAAACACGCCCTGCCGCATCTCCAGCCGGTCGCCATACTGACCGGCCCAGCCCGCTGCCATTTCAAAGGCCAGCGGGTCGCGGTCCACCGCGATCACCTTGTCCGCGCCGGCCTCAAGCAGCGCCCGAGTGTAGCCGCCCGCGCCGAACGTGCCGTCCAGCCAGACCCCGCGAACCGGCGAGACCGCCTTAATCAGCGCGCGCAGCAGAACCGGAATGTGCGGAGCGTCGGGTCGGGGCCGGTCGGCGGCAGCCATGGATCACTCTCCGCCCTGCCGGGCCAGCGCCATGTCCAGCGCCTCCATCAGGTCGGTGCCTTCGGGGATGTCAAAGCCCAGCCCCTCGTCATCCTCGCTCATGTGCTGTTCGTAGCGGTCCGGCGCCCAGATGCGAAAGGTGTTCAGCGTGCCTTCGAACACGGCTTCCTTGTCGAGCCCGATCTTTTCGCGCAGCCGCGCCGGCAGGACCAGCCGCCCGTCGGGGTCAATCTCGGAATCATGCGATAGGGTCAGCTTTTCCTTGATGAGCCGGCTTTTCAGGCGCGACGCGGGCAGGCTGTTGATCTTGTCCTCCAGCGCGTTGATCTCTTCGATCGTGTAGCCTTCGAGGTAATCCTGCCCCTTGGGGCCGTAGACGAGCACGAATTGCGGGCGCAGGCCTTCGGTATAGTCCGGGTCGCCGGCCTCGATCACGCGACGAAATGCGGCCGGGATGGAAACCCTTCCCTTCGCATCCACCTTGAAGGTGTATTCGCCTCTGAACCTCCTGCGGCCCAATGCACCTGTCCCCGCGTTGCGCGCCCCCGCGTGCCCCCCCCGTTGAATGGAAAACGGCGGGTTGAACTGCTGCCAATGTTCAACCCGCCGCCTTGTCCCGCCTTGCGGGGTGTCCGACTGCGCACGCACCTGGGGGGATGTCTGCTCGCTCGCGCGCCGGATCTGTCGTTCGGAGGAAAGCGGGTGCCTGCATGAAACCTGCTTTTGTTTTTCTGGTTCGGGTTCGTCTGATCGACTCTTTCCCGCTCCCTTCCGATGACCAATTCATCTCATGGGAATTCATGGAAATCAACGAAAAATTTCCGCCACCACTTGATAAACGCTCAACCTCGAAACCAAAAGACAAGTCAAAATCAGCACGAAATCACATCATTTAGATATTTTTTTAATCATGCACACCATCCATAGTGTTGATAGCACCGAACCCAGATCGTCCCGTGAATTCCCAAAAATTTTTTCCGACAAGTTGCCCCAACCCATATGATCCTGATTTGTTCTCCATTTTCTGGCGCGAATCAACCCCATCTCTCCGCAAATCCCACGAGATTCGGGCAACTCGCACCGACTCAGGTGGCCCTTGCGGGTACGCCGGATTCCGTCGTCCCGTCATTTCCCGTGAAATCAACCCGCCTGACCCCGCGTTGCGCATGACGCGACCAGGCTCCATCCGCCCCGCGCCCGCCGGCATCGCGGCGCGCGGCAAGACAAACGCGCCGATATAGCACCGCGCCTGCGCGGTTCAACCGGGTGGACGTTAGGTAAAACATGCACTTGCTGCATAGCAGCATTGAGGTGGCAGGGGATTGTGCAATCGCAGCAAAAGGCTATTTTCGCCTCAACGACGCCGCGACGGCGCGGCACACACGACACGCAAGATCACGCAGGATACGGATAGAACAATGGCTGCTACCACTCACGTCACGCATCACAAAGGTTTTGCCTTTGCCGCGCCGGCCGCCCTGTTCCAGGCAGCCCGCGAACGTTTCGCCGAATATCGCCGCTATCGCCGGACCGTCAACGAACTGTCCGAACTGAGCGACCGGGAACTGGCCGATCTGGGCCTGCACCGTTCGGCGATCAAGTCCGTGGCCCTCGAGGCCGCGAAGGCCGGAAACTGATCCGGACACAGGTTTCGAGAGATCAGGTTCTTTCTCCTCCTCCCTGAGAACCTGACTTTCGCGGCGGCACTTCTCCTCCTCCCTGGTGCCGCCGCACAATTACCGGAGATCGGGCATTCTCCTCCTCCCTGGCCCGATCCCGGCAACAGAGCGGTGGCGCCTCTCCTCCTCCCGGGCGCCACCGCCCAAGGATCCCGGCGAGAGCCGGAAACTGCAACGGGGCCTTCTCCTCCTCCCTGCGGCCCTGAAGCAGGCAAGACCGTGATGGTGCGCCTCCTCCTCCCTCGCATCATCGCGCGACATACCGGCCAAGGCCGGGTTCGGGGCGACGGACCGCCTTCCTCCTCCTCCCTTCGGTCCGCGACCCGCACATAGAAACGGCGGCACCGCTCCTCCTCCCCGGTGCCGCCGTTTTTTGCTCCGGTGTTTCCGAATGCGTCAGAACGGGATGTCGTCCGCCGCGGTCACGAAGCGCGCCACGACCTTCTTGGTCCCGGCCTTCTCGAAAGCGATTTCCAGCTTGTCGCCCTCGATGCCCGTTACCGTGCCATAGCCGAATTTCTGGTGAAACACGCGGTCGCCTTCGGCATGGCTGGACACGGCCTGCGCGTCGACCACCATGTTCCGGGCTTCGCGCGGCTGGGCCAGCCCGCGCTGTCCGGCACGGGCCTGCATCCGTTTCCAGCCGGGGCTGTTATAGCCATCCACGGCTGCCGCGCGATCCTCGATCCCGCCGCCCGCCGCCGCAGCACCGTAACCGCCGCCATAGAGCCCCGGCGGGGTCAGAACCTCGACGTGTTCCTCGGGCAATTCGTCGATGAACCTGGACGGAAGTTGCGACTGCCATTGCCCATAGACCCGGCGGTTGCCGGCGAACGAAATGGTGCACAGTTCCTCGGCGCGGGTGATGCCGACATAGGCCAGCCGGCGTTCCTCCTCCAGCCCCTTGAGCCCGCTTTCATCCATGCTGCGCTGGGACGGGAACAGCCCGTCTTCCCAGCCCGGCAGGAACACGGCGGGAAATTCCAGCCCCTTGGCCGCGTGCAGGGTCATGATCGACACCTTGTCGTCGGCATCGTCCGAATCATTGTCCATGATCAGGCTGACATGTTCGAGAAATCCCTGAAGGTTCTCGAAATTCTCCAGCTGGCTGACCAGTTCCTTGAGGTTTTCCAGCCGCCCCGGCGCCTCGGGTGTCTTGTCGTTCTGCCACATGGCGGTATAGCCGGATTCGTCCAGGATGATCTCGGCCAGCTCGACATGACCGGTGTCCGCCGTCATCCGGCCCCAGCGGGCGATGTCCCCGACCAGCTGCCGCAGCGCCGCGCCGCCCTTGCCCTTGATCGCGCCGGATTCAACCGCCAGCGCCGCCCCTTCGACCAGGCTCACGCCGCTTTCCCGCGCGATACGCCGGATCGTCTGCTGCGCCTTGTCGCCAAGGCCCCGCTTGGGCGTGTTGACGATGCGCTCAAAGGCCAGATCGTCCTCGGGGCTGACCACGACGCGGAAATAGGCCATGGCATCGCGGATCTCCATCCGTTCGTAGAATCGCGGGCCGCCGATCACGCGATAGGGCAGGCCGATGGTCAGGAACCGATCCTCGAAGGCGCGCATCTGGTGGCTGGCGCGAACAAGGATCGCGATCTCGTTCAGACCAAAGGGCCGCATCCCCCGCGTGCCGCGCTGCATCGCCTCGATCTCCTCGCCGATCCAGCGCGCCTCTTCCTCGCCGTCCCAATGGCCGATCAGCCGGACCTTTTCACCGCCTTCGCGGTCGGTCCACAATTCCTTGCCCAGCCGGCTTTCATTGCCGCGGATGACATTCGACGCCGCGGCAAGGATATGCGGGGTCGAACGATAATTCTGCTCCAGCCGCACCACATGGGCGCCCGGAAAATCCTTTTCGAACCGCAGGATGTTGCCCACCTCGGCGCCGCGCCAGCCATAGATCGACTGGTCGTCGTCGCCCACGCAACAGATGTTCCGGTGTGCTCCGGCCAGCAGCCGCAGCCACAGATACTGGGCGACGTTGGTGTCCTGATACTCGTCCACGAGGATATAGCGGAACCAGCGCTGATACTGCTCCAGCACGTCCGGATGGGCCTGAAAGATCGTCACCATGTGCAACAGCAGGTCGCCGAAATCCACGGCATTCAGCTCGATCAGCCGGCGCTGGTATTGCGCATAAAGCTCCACCCCCATTCGGTTGTAGGCGCCGGCATCCGCCGCCGGCACCCTGTCCGGCGTCAGGGCGCGGTTTTTCCAGCCGTCGATGATCGCCGCCAGCTGCCGCGCGGGCCAGCGCTTGTCGTCGATACCCGCCGCCGCGACCAGCTGTTTCAGCAACCGCAACTGGTCGTCCGTGTCCAGAATGGTGAAGTTCGACTTCAGATGCACCCGCGCCGCGGGATCCTCGACCACGCCCTCACCCCGGTCGAACCCGATCAGTTCCGCATGCCGCCGCAACAGCTTCACGCAGATCGAATGGAACGTGCCCAGCCACGGCATGCCTTCGACCGCATGGCCCAGCATCTGCCCCACCCGTTCCTTCATCTCGCGCGCGGCCTTGTTGGTAAAAGTCACGGCGAGGATCTCGTTGGGCCGCGCCCTGCCCGTGTTCAGCAGATGCACGATTCGGGCGGTCAGCGCCCGCGTTTTCCCCGTGCCCGCCCCCGCCAGCATCAGCACCGGGCCGTCCAGCGTCTCGACCGCTTCGCGCTGGGCGGGGTTCAGTCCCTCCAGATAAGGCGCGGGCCGCGCCGCCATCGCACGCGACGACAACGAGGCCGCCGCCACGAACGCATCGGATTCGTCAAATTCGCTCATGACCGGGACAATACCGGCTCGGGCCGGGAAGGAAAAGGCATGTTCCACGAATGTTCCGCGCGCCAAAACACCCAGCCGAAGCCTCCACAGCTTGTTTCCAGTCGAAAATGCTCCGGTCCGCCTGAGATGCGGCATGGTGTTGGCGCGGGCGGGAGTTGGGAAATACCCGGATGCGACGTTGCGGGCAAAGCGTTCGATGACATGGCTCCTCCGCCCGGACCCTGAGCGGCCTGACCTTCGCCGAAAGGCCCGGCGCAGCAGGCAAGGCGGTCAAGCAGGCCATCATTGCCGTCGCGCGAAAACTGGCGGTCGTCCTCAACGCAATGATCCAGAAAAACAGACCTTGTCGCCCAGGCTCAGGAACATACTTCCCGGAGGAACGCGGTCCGCAGCAACATGGTGCATCGCCCCCCTGCCCGGCAATCTCCCCGCTCCGAACCGGCGGCGTTACGATGCCGCCTCCAGCGCCTGCCGGAAATCCGCGATCAGATCGCCCGTGTCCTCCAGCCCCATCGACACTCGCACAAGCCCCGGCGTGATCCCCAGCGCCGCCTTCCGTTCGTCCGGCAGGCGCTGGTGGGTGGTGGTGGCCGGATGGGTCACGATCGTCTTGGCATCGCCCAGATTGTTGGAAATCCGCGCGATCGTCAGCGCGTCGAGGAAACGGAACGCCGCCTCCTTGCCGCCCTTCAGCTCCAGCGACACCACCGTGCCGCCCTTGCCCATCTGCCGGACGCACAGCGCGTGCTGGGCGTGGCTGGGATGGCCCGGATAGATCACGCGCGCCAGCCCCGAATGCCCGATCAGCGCATCCGCCACAGCCAGCGCCGTATCGGCCTGCGCGTTCACCCGCAGCGACAGGGTTTCCAGCCCCTTGAGCATGACCCAGGCATTGAAGGGCGACATCGACCCGCCCGTGTGCTTCATGTAAGGCTCGACCGTCTTGCGGATGAACGCGCGGCGCCCCAGGATCACGCCACCCAGCGCTCGGCCCTGCCCGTCGATATGTTTCGTCGCCGAATAGACCACCAAGTCGGCCCCCTGCGCGATGGCGTCGGAAAAGACCGGCGTGGCAAAGACATTGTCCACGATCACCGTGGCCCCCACCCCGTGCGCCAGATCGGCCACGGCGGCCACGTCGATCACCTCGAGCGTCGGGTTGGAGACGGACTCGAAAAACACCGCGCGCGTATCCGCGCGCAGCGCCGCGCGCCACTGGTCCAGATCCGTGCCATCGACCAAAGTGACCTCGACCCCGAACCGGGGCAGGATCTCTTCCAGGATGTAAAGACACGACCCGAACAGCGCCCGCGCCGCGACCACATGGTCGCCCGCCTTCAGCATCGAGCACAACGCCCCGTTCACCGCCGCCATGCCCGAGGCGGTGGCAAAGGCGTCCTCCGCCCCCTCGATCTGCGCCATGCGGTCCTCGAACATCGCCACCGTGGGATTGCCGTAACGGGCATAGATGAACTCGTCCGGGCCGGCCTCGATGAACCGCGCTTCGGCCGCCTCGGCGCTGGGATAGTCAAAACCCTGCGTGAGGAAAATCGCCTCGCTCATCTCGCCATACTGGCTGCGGCGCGTGCCGCCATGCACCGCCTTTGTGCGTTTGCTCCAGCTCTCCGCCATGTTCCGTCCTCCGGCCCGGGCCCCCTCCGGGCGCAATGAAAAAGCCCCCGTCGCGGCCAAGCGAAAGGGGGCTTTCATCCTGACCTTTTAGCGGCATTGTTTAACGTGGCCCGCAATCCGGTTACAAATCGCCACGAACTGATGCCTGGGCATTACGCCGCGGCGCGGCAGCGGTCAAGTCCCGATCGCACCGCGCAGACAGAAGGAAACCGCCATGCCCCGCCCCATCGACCTCTACTACTGGCCCACGCCGAACGGCTGGAAGATCTCCATCGCGCTCGAGGAAATGGACCTGCCCTATGACCTGCATCTGGTGGACATCAACAAGGGCGACCAGTTCGACCCCGATTTCCTAAGGATCGCGCCGAACAACAGGATGCCGGCGATCGTCGATCCCGAAGGCACGGACGGCGCCCCGATCTCGGTCTTCGAATCGGGGGCGATCCTGCTCTATCTCGCGCGCAAGACGGGACGATTCTACGGCGATACGGAACGCCGGCGCGTCGCGGTCGAACAATGGCTCATGTGGCAGATGGGGGGCCTTGGCCCGATGGCGGGTCAGGCGCATCATTTCCTGAAATACGCCCCGTTGCTGGATCCCCCGCAGGACATCCCCTATGCCAAGGACCGCTATCGGCGCGAGGTGGCGCGGCTCTACGGCGTGCTCGACCGGCAACTGGCGCGGAACGAATACGTGGCCGGCCCCGACTTCACCATCGCCGACATGGCGATCTGGCCCTGGGCAAGCCTCTGGGAAGGGCAGGAACAGACGCTGGAGGACAAGCCGCACATGGCGCGATGGCTCGAGACGGTCGGCAATCGCCCCGGCGTGCGGCGTGGCCGGGCGCTGGCGGCCGAGCTGCGCAAGGCGCCCACGTGGGACAGCGCGGCGCAGGACGTTCTGTTCCGCCGCTGAGCCCCGGCAGGACATGGCGACAGCCGCGACCGGAGGATCGCGGCTGTCGGGGCGGGCCGGCGGTATGCCGGCCCTCTCCGCTTCGGGTCAGACCTTGGAGAACTCCGGGTAGGCCTCCATGCCCAGTTCGGCCATGTCGAGCCCGTTGATCTCTTCCTCTTCGCTGACGCGGATGCCCACGGTCGCCTTGAGGATGAACCAGACCACGGCCGAGACCACGCTCACGAACAGGCCCACCACGATGATCGAGGTGATCTGGGTCATGAACGAGGCGTCGGCATTGGTCAGCGGCACGGCCAGGGTGCCCCAGACCCCGGCGAACAGGTGAACCGGGATCGCGCCGACCACGTCATCGATCTTCAGCCGATCCAGGAAGGGCACCGCGAAAACCACGATCACGCCGCCGACAGCCCCGATCAACGTCGCCGCGCCCAAGCTGGGGGTCAGCGGCTCGGCGGTGATGGACACCAGACCCGCCAGCGCGCCGTTCAGGATCATGGTCAGGTCGGGTTTCTTGAACATGACCTGCGTCATGATCATCGCCGCGATCGCCCCGCCGGCGGCGGCTGTGTTGGTGTTGGCGAAGATCCGGCTGATGTCGGCCACGTTGCCGGCCGTGTCCATGTAAAGCTGCGAGCCGCCGTTGAAGCCGAACCAGCCCAGCCACAGGATGAAGGTGCCAAGCGTCGCCAGCGCCAGGTTCGAACCGGGGATCGGGTGCACGCGGCCGTCCTTGTATTTGCCGATGCGGGGGCCAAGGATCAGCGCCCCCATCAGCGCCGCCCAGCCACCGACCGAATGCACCACGGTCGAACCCGCGAAATCCAGAAAGCCCATCTGGTCAAGGAACCCGCCGCCCCATTTCCAGCTGGCCTGGATCGGGTAGATCAGCCCGGTCAGCACGATGATGAAGATCAGAAACGGCCACAGCTTGATCCGCTCGGCCAGCGTGCCCGATACGATCGAGGCGGTGGTGGCGCAGAACATCAGTTGAAAGAAGAAGTCCGATCCGACCGAGGCATAGCTCAGATCGGTTTCAGTGTCGGCCAGCCCGACCGGCTCCAGAACCGCCGTGCCAAAGGCGCCCAGCACGCCGTCAACGGTCCAGCCGTCACCGGGATACATCAGGTTGTAGCCGATCAGGTAGTAGAGGATCGCGGCGAAGGAAAACAGCGCCATGTTCTTGGTCAGCTGCATGGTCACGTTCTTGGACCGCACCAGCCCGGCCTCGAGCATCGAAAACCCGGCGGCCATCCACATCACCAGGAAACCGGTGACAAGGAACATGAAGGTGGTGAAGATATAGCCGATCTCCTCGTTCGGCGGGGTGGTGTCGGCCTCTTGCGCCGCCCCCAGCGCCGGGAGCGCGATCAGGGCCGCGGCGGGCAGAATGGTCTTGAATGCTTGCATCGTTCTTTCCTTGATTGTTCCGGCGCAGGTCACAGCGCGTCCTCGTCGGTTTCGCCGGTGCGCACGCGCATCGCCTTTTCCACGTCCAGCACAAAGATCTTGCCGTCGCCGATCTTTCCGGTTCTGGCCGTGCTGGCGATGGTTTCGACCACCGCGTCGGCCTCGGCCGCGGGCACCACGATTTCCAGCTTGACCTTGGGCACGAAATTCACCTCGTATTCCGCGCCGCGATAGATCTCGGTATGGCCCGACTGCGAGCCGAACCCCTTGATTTCCGTCACCATCATGCCGCGCACGCCGGCATCGGTCAGCGCCGCGCGGACCTCCTCCAGCTTGAACGGCTTGATCGTCGCAATGATCAGTTTCACGTCTTTCCCCTTCAATTGGCAGGTCATCCGCCACGGCCCAAGAACATCGCTGCAGCGCGAAAAATGAAACGAAACCGCCCGCTCCTCCGATCATTCCATCTGGAAAACTGCACAATTTTTGCACTATTTTGACCAGATGATTATTTTTTCATCACCTCCTGAACCGCATCCATGCGGAAACCGCCCCTCTACAATCCGGGCAAGGCGGGTTAGATTGGCGCAAACAATCGACACCGGGCAGGGTTGAGCATGTCTGAGTCCAAGCGCCGCACGCCCCGGCTGGTTGCGGAAAAGCGCGCGTCATCGGCCAAGCGGACGAAGAAATCCGCCGCCAATCGCAAGGCCGGCGCCAAGCGGAAACCGGTGACCACGCGCAAGCCGCGGGCCGCGCGAAAATCGACACGCCGGCGACCGCCATCGGGTCGCTCCGGTGGGCTGCGCGGGGCGCTCAGGGCGGCGCTGCGCTGGGTATTCGGGCTGGTCTGGGCGGTCACCTGGCGCGCGGGTCTGGTGGTGTCGATCATCGTCGGCCTGGCGGTTGCCTATCAATACGTCAATCTGCCGGACGCCCGCGACCTGCTGGACGGGCGCGCGCGCGGCTCGGTGACGATGCTGGACCGCAATGGAGAGGTCTTTGCCTGGCGCGGCGATCAGTTCGGCGGCGCGATCACCACCGACACCGTCTCCCCGCACCTCAAGAACGCGATCGTGGCGACAGAGGACAAGCGGTTCTATCATCATTTCGGGGTGGACCCGATCGGGATTGCCGGCGCCATCCGCATCAACCTGTCCGAGGGGCGCGGGCCGTTGCAGGGCAATGGCGGTTCGACCATCACCCAGCAGACCGCCAAGCTGTTGTGCCTGGGCCGCCCCTATGATCCGAAGCAGTGGAAATCCGAAGCCGAATACGAAGCCGACTGCCGCCAGACCACCCTGTGGCGCAAGATCAAGGAGGCGGTCTTTGCCATGGCGATGGAAGCCAAGTATTCCAAGGACGAGATCCTGACGATCTACATGAACCGCGCCTTTCTGGGTGCGGGCACGCGCGGCTTCGAGGCCGCCGCGCAGCGCTATTTCGGCAAGTCGGCGGCGGAGGTGAACCCCGCCGAGGCGGCCATGCTGGCGGGGCTTCTGAAGGCGCCCACGCGTTATGCGCCCACCAACAACCTCGCCCGCGCCCAAGGCCGGGCCAACCTGATCATCGGGCTGATGGAGGAACAGGGCTATCTGACCCCGCAGCAGGCGGCCTTGGCCCGCGCGCATCCAGCCGAGCTGTCCGAGGCCGCTCGCGCCCGCGCGGGAGGGTATTTTGCCGACTGGCTGATGGGCGAGATCCCCAGCTATTTCGGCGACAACACGACAGAGGACGTGGTGATCCGCACGACGCTGGATCCACGCATCCAGGCTTCGGCCGAAGAGGCGCTGCAATTCGTGTTCCAGGAACGCGTGCGCGAGGGGTCGAAGGCGCAGGCGGCGATCGTGGTGATGTCGGCCGACGGCGCGGTGCGGGCGATGGTGGGCGGGCGCAAGACGCGCGTGTCGGGCGTGTTCAACCGCGCCACCCAGGCCCGGCGTCAGACCGGGTCGGCGTTCAAGCCCTTCGTCTATGCCACGGCGCTGGATCTCGGCCAGCCGCCCTATGGCTCGCCGTTGGACACGGTGCTGGACGAACCTTTCTGCGAAAACATCCCCGGATCGGGCCGGTGGTGCCCCAAGAATTACTCGGGCAAGTATTACGGCGAAGTCACGCTGACCCGGGCGCTGAGGGATTCGCTGAACGTTCCCGCCGTGAAAGTGGCCGAGGCCGTGGGGCTGGAAAACGTTCGCAAGGTGGCCAACGGTTTCGGCCTGAGCGGCGATCTGGCCGAGGGACCGGCGCTGGCGCTGGGGGTGTCAGAAGCCACGCTGATCGAGATGACGGCAGCCTATGCGGGGATCCTGAACGGCGGTCAGGCGGTCAAACCCTATGGTCTGGTCGAACTGCGCCTGCGCGGCGACGACGCGCCGCTGATGGGCGCGGGCGGCGGCATCCGGGAACGGGTGATCCGCGAATCCGCCGCGCGACAGCTGATCTGGATGATGGAAAAGGTCGTCTCGCAGGGATCGGGCCGCCGCGCCGCCCTGCCCGACCGCCAGGCCGCCGGCAAGACCGGGACCACCCAGGCCGCGCGGGATGCCTGGTTCATCGGCTTTACCGCGGATTATGTGGTGGGCGTATGGATGGGATACGACGACAACACGCCGCTGTCAGGCGTCACGGGCGGCGGTCTGCCGGCCGAGATCTGGCGCGAAGCGATGCAGCGCATCAACGAAGGCCTGCCGCCCCGCCCGCTGCCGATGGACCCGCCTTCACCGCCGACGCGCCCCCGCGGAAACGACCCGATCGGGGGGCTGGGCCGGGCCGTGGACCAGCTGCTTCAGGACATTTTCGGCGGTGGCGGCGGGCGACCCGCGCCCACCGTCAACCGATGATCAGCCCGCGCGCCTGAGATCCCTGATCATCGCGTCGATGTCGCCGCGGCGTGCGTCCAGCATCGCGCCTATCTCGGTCCGCTCGGTCAGAAGCATGTTCACCCCTTCGACGAACATGTTGAAGAACTTGTCCTTGCCGGTGCGCTCGGACACCAGGAAGGTGACTTCGAACGGCGCCTGCCCGCGCAGATAGGCGATGGTCTTGACCTCGTACCACCTTTTCACCTTTCGCACGCTCTGCACCTCGAGCCTGCCGCCGATGAATTCGCGAAACCGCTTGCCGTATTTGCGTGCAAGGTAGGACTGAAACGCCTTGCTGAACGCCTTTTTCTGCGCCGCCGTTGCGCGGCGCCCGTCCGCCCCCAGCGCATAGGCGGCGATATAGGCCGTATCGGCGTATTTGGCGAAGATGCGCTCGAAATCGGCATACATTGCCTCTTCGGGCTTGCCCGAGGCGATGACGCGGTTGATGTCGGTCACCACCTGGTCGATCAATTGCCGGGCACGGGCCTCGGTCAGCGCCGCGACCGCGGCGCGCGGCAGCGCCGCAGTCGAGAGCGCGGCGGCGGCGATACCGGTCATCACGGTGCGGCGGTTCAGGTCATTCATGGCTCAAAATCCCTCGGTATCCAGCGCATATGGATCAATCTCGCTGGCGGCGTCCGTTTCCCCCAACTCGAACCGCCGGTTCTGCAGGTAGATCGTGCGCAACTGTGCGTAACTGTCCGCGCTGTCATATAGGATCGAATCCACCACGTCGGAATAGCGCCCGCGATTTCCCATCTGGTCAAGCGCCCGGGCCCAGACGCCGATGTTCTTGATCGGGCGCTGCGGCGCATAGGACAGCGGATTGGTGAACAGATCGGTGACGACCCCGATCGCATCCCGCGAGGTCGATGGGCCATAGATCGGCAGCATGACGAAGGGGCCTTCGCCAAAGCCCCAGACATGCAGGGTTTCGCCGAAATCGGTGTCGGCCGGCGGAATGCCGAAATCGGTCGCCGGATCGGCCAGGCCGGCAAAGCCGATGGTCGAGTTCAGCGCGAATCGCAGCGCAGCCGTTCCCGCCCGTTTGAAATTTCCTTGCAGCAAGGAGTTCACGAAGGCCGACGGCATCGACAGATTGTCGGAAAAATACGTCACGCTGTCGAGCATCGGTTCGGGTACGACCGTCGTGTAACCCTTGGACGCGGACCGAACGAAAGCCTTGTCCAGCGCCACGTTGAAGCCGTGGATCTTGCGGTTCGTTTCTTCGTAGGGGTCATACACGGCCCCGCTGGTCTGCGCGCCGGGTGTCGGCGCGGCACAGGCGGACAGCAGAGCGACCGACAGCACGGCAAGCGCCGACAGGATGCGTTCCGGTATCAATCCGATGCGTTTCAAGACGTGTTCCGATCATGTCCTTGAGCGGGAATCAGCAAAGCTTCAACCATATCAATGGATCTTGGTTCAAAGATGGCGAGCTTTGACTTACTCGAAATGTGGCGAATTTGAAACAGGTCTTCCAAAGACCGCCGCAAATGGGCGGCCCGAATGAAATCCGGATGGAAGGATATCAC
Source organism: Jhaorihella thermophila (assembly GCF_900108275.1). Classification (GTDB taxonomy): domain Bacteria; phylum Pseudomonadota; class Alphaproteobacteria; order Rhodobacterales; family Rhodobacteraceae; genus Jhaorihella; species Jhaorihella thermophila. The sequence continues at coordinate 8,981 of NZ_FNVD01000016.1, read as the reverse complement.
GTGACCCACGGCCCCATGCAGGGAAGAGACGAACTGAAACGGGCCCTCGGACAGGGCCGGCATCTGTATTGGTTCGTCGCGCTTTTCAGCTTTTTCGCCAACTTGTTGATGCTGACCGGGCCGCTTTACATGCTGCAGGTCTATGACCGCGTGCTGGGCAGCCGGTCCGAGGCAACGCTGATCGCCCTGACCCTTCTGGTCGCCTTCCTTTACGGCGTGATGGGGATTCTCGACTATTCGCGCGGGCGAATCATGGCGCGGCTCGGGGCGCGGTTCCAGTCCGCGCTGGACCGGCGCGTGTTCGATGCGATGGTGCGCCGGTCCGCCGTGTCGAACGATCCGGTAGCGCAGACCGGGCTGGCCGATCTGGAATCGGTGCAGCGGCTGATCGCTTCGCCGGTGCTGATGTCGATCTTCGACCTGCCCTGGACGCCGGTCTTTCTGTTCGGGATCTTCATCTTCCACCCCTGGCTGGGTTGGCTGGCGGTGGCGGGCGGGGCGCTGCTGATCCTGATCACGCTGTTCAACCAAATCTTCTCGCGGACGCCGGTGCTGAAAGCCGGCATCGCCACCCAAAGGGCCGGGCTGGTCGCCGACGAAATCCGCAACGAGGCCGAGACGATCCAGTCCATGGGCATGCGTGGCGCCGCCTTCCTGCGCTGGAAGGGACGCCGTGACGAATCGCTGACGGAAACCGTGAAGTCGGGTGATGTCTCGGGCAGGTTTTCCAGCCTCACCAAAACCCTGCGCCTGTTTTTGCAATCGGCAATGCTGGGGCTGGGCGCCTATCTGGTGCTGCGGGGCGAGGTCACCGCCGGCACGATGATCGCCGCGTCGATCCTGCTGGGGCGGGCGCTCGCGCCGATCGAGATCATCATCGGCCAGTGGCCGCTGGTGCAACGCGCCCGGCGTGGCTGGAAGACCCTGGCCGAACTTCTGGGCAAGGTGCCGCCAGAAGCACCCCGCACCGCCCTGCCGAAACCCCGGGCGCGTCTGCAGGTGCAGGGGCTGACGGTGGTGCCGCCGGGCGACACGCGCGCGCAACTGAAATCGGTGTCCTTCACCGTCGAGCCGGGACAGGCGGTCGGCGTGATCGGACCATCGGGTGCGGGCAAATCTACGCTGGCGCGTGCGCTCACCGGCGTCTGGATGCCGGCGGGCGGCGCGATCCGGTTGGACGGGGCGACGCTGGACCAATACGATCCCGACGTGTTGGGCCGCCATGTCGGGTACCTGCCGCAACAGGTGCGGCTCTTCGAAGGCACGATCGCCGAAAACATTGCCCGGCTGGACCCGAACCGCGACGACGAAAAGATCGTCGCGGCCGCGAAAAAGGCCGCCGCGCACGAGATGATCCTGCAGCTCCCCGACGGCTATGACACGATGGTCAGCCCCGGTGGCGGCCGGATGTCCGGCGGGCAGATGCAGCGGATCGCGCTGGCCCGTGCGCTCTATGCCGACCCGGTGATCGTGATCTTGGACGAGCCGAACTCGAATCTCGATGCCGAAGGCTCGGCGGCCTTGAACCGGGCGATCCGGCAGATCAAGGAAGACGGCCGCGCGGTGATCATCATGGCCCACCGCCCCGCCGCGATCCAGGAATGCGACACGCTGCTGGTGCTGGAACACGGGACGGCCACGGCCTTTGGCCCCAGGGACGAGGTGCTGCGAAAGATGGTCGCCAACCACGAACAGCTGCAACGCGCGACCGCGCTGGGGAGCGTGCGATGACCCGGTGGCGCGAGACGGCCGAAACGCGGAAATGGTCCGCCACCGGCCCGGTCCTGTTGGGACTGTTCGGCCTGCTGCTTCTGGTCGGCCTCTTCGGCACCTGGGCGGTGACGACGACGATTTCCGGCGCGGTGATCGCGCCGGGGCGGATCGAGGTGGATCAGAACCGGCAGGTCGTCCAGCACCCCGACGGCGGCGTCGTGGCCGAAATCCTGGTGGATGAAGGCGACCGGGTGGAACAGGGTCAACCCCTGATCCGGCTGGATGCCAAGCTGCTGCTGTCCGATCTGCGCGTCATCGAGGGGCAGCTGTTCGAACTGATGGCCCGCCGCGGCCGGCTGGAGGCCGAACGCGACGGGTCCGACACGATCCGCTTTGCCCCCGAGCTGGTCGCGGCGGCGCAGGACAGACCGGAGATCGCCGACCTGATCGCCGGGCAGGAACGCCTGTTCGAGGCCCGCCGCGCGTCAACCGAGAAGGAAATCGAACAGCTGCAAAAGCGGCTGGGACAGATCCGCAATCAGATCGAGGGCATCGAGGCGCAGCAGAAATCGCTCCGCACGCAGCTGGAGCTGATCGACGCGGAGCTGCAGAACCAGCAGAGACTGCTGGACCGCGGGCTGGCGCAGGCGGCGACGGTGCTGAACCTGCGCCGCACCGCGGCCAACCTTGACGGCACGCTGGGCGAGTTGAAGGCGAGCAAGGCCCAGGCCGAGGGGCGGATCACCGAGATCGAGATCGAGATCCTCAAGCTGCGCACCCGCCAGCGGGAAGAGGCGATCAGCCGGCTGCGCGACCTGCGCTATCGGGAACTGGAGCTGGCCGAACAGCGCCGGTCGCTGCAGGAACGGCTGAACCGGCTGGATATCGTGGCCCCCGCATCGGGCGTGGTCTACGGGCTGCAGGTGCGCACGCCCCGTTCGGTCATCCGCCCGGCCGATCCGCTGTTGTTCATCGTGCCGCAGGACCGGCCCCTGGTGATCGCGGCTCAGGTCGATCCCCTGCATATCGACGAGGTGGGCATCGGCCAGCCGGTGACGATCAACCTGTCGGCGCTGGATACCCGCACGACGCCGACGCTCGAAGGGACGGTTACCAAGGTGTCGGCCGATTCCTTCGACGACCCCGATCGCGGACGGTCCTATTACAGGGTCGAAATCGTCCTGAATGACGGAGAACTGGACCGTCTGCCCGAGGGCACGCATCTGGTGCCGGGGATGCCCGCCGAATCCTTCATCCGCACGCGCGACCGATCGCCGCTGGCCTATCTGATCAAGCCGTTCGCCGACTTTTTCAACAAGGCGTTCCGCGAAACCTGAACGGAATGACGCATTCGGGCTTTTCCGGCCCGTCGCCTGCGGCTAGCGTCCGGGGCGAAGCGCACCCATATCGGAGAACGAAATCATGAGCATCGAAGGCAAACTGGCCACAATGGGCATCACCCTGCCGGACGCGCCGGCGCCCGCTGCCAATTACGTGCCCTATGTCAAGGTCGGCGATCTGGTCTTTGTCTCGGGCCAGATCTCGAATGACGAAAACGGGCTCATCACCGGCAAACTGGGCAACGACATGGATGTCGAGGCCGGCGCAGCCGCCGCGCGGCGCTGTGCGATCAACCTGCTGGCCCAGGTCAAGGCCGCCTGCGACGGCGATCTCGACCGGCTGGTGCGGGTGGTAAAGCTCACCGGGTTTGTCAACTCGACGCCCGACTTCACCGATCAACCCAAGGTGGTCAACGGCGCCTCGGACTTTCTGGTCGAGGCTCTGGGCGATGCCGGCCGGCATTCCCGGTCCGCCGTCAGCGCCGCGGCGCTGCCGCTGGGCGTGGCCGTCGAAATCGAAGGAATTTTCCAGATCCGATGATACCGCGCCTGCCCTCTGTCTTTCTCGAGGTTCCGATCGCGCACCGTGCCCTGCACGACAACGCGCAAGGCCGGCCCGAAAACAGCCGCGCGGCGATCCGCGCGGCGATCGCGGCGGGCTACGGCATCGAGATCGACCTGCAACCCAGCGCCGATGGCCGGGCGCTGGTGTTTCACGACTATTTCCTTGACCGCCTCACCGCGCGCGAAGGCCGCGTCGATCACCTCAGCGCCGAGGAAGCCGGCGAAACCGCCCTGTCGCATGGCGACGGAGAGGGCATCCCCACCCTGACCGAGATCCTCGAGATTGTGAACGGCCGCGTGCCGCTTCTGATCGAGCTGAAGGATCAGGACGGCTTCATGGGACGCAATATCGGCCGGCTCGAGGCCGACGCCGCCAGGGTTCTGGCCAACTATGACGGCCCCGTGGCGGTGATGAGCTTCAACCCCCACACCGTGGCCGAGATGGCCCGGATCGCCCCCCGCCTGCCGCGCGGGCTGGTCACCTGCAACTATGACCCCCGCCAGTGGCACCTGCCGGCCGAGATCTGCGACCGGCTGCGCGGTATCCCCGATTTCGCCTCAAGCCTGGCCGCCTTCATCAGCCACCGGGTGACGGACCTTGATCGGCCGCGCGTGACGCAGCTGCATGACGAGGGCGTGCCGGTGCTGTGCTGGACCGTGCGATCGCAAGCGGTGGAACTGGAGGCGCGCAAGCGGGCCGACAACATCACCTTCGAGGGCTATCTGGCGGATATTCCGGCTTGATCCGACGCGGGGCGCGCCCACATAGTCCCACGGACCCGGGCGGAGCGACGGATGGATCAGGCGAGCATCGAAATCAGGGTATCGCAACACCTCGCGCAGATCGGCGCCGAGGCGTGGGATGCCTGCGCCTGCCCGGAGACGGCCGATGGCGGGCGGCCGCTTGACCCGTTCACCACCTACCGGTTTCTGTCGGCGCTCGAGGACAGCGGTTCGGTCGGTCCCGGTACCGGATGGCAGCCGCAATATCTGACCGCGCATCTGGACGGGCAGATCATTGCCTGCGCCCCGATGTACCTGAAATCCCACAGCCAGGGCGAATACATCTTTGACCATGCCTGGGCCCATGCCTACGAACGCGCGGGCGGGCGCTATTATCCAAAGCTGCAGATCGCGGTGCCCTTTACCCCGGCCACGGGGCGGCGGTTTCTGGTGCGCCCCGGTTACGAAACCATCGGCCTGTCCGCGCTGGTGCAGGGCGCGGTGCAGTTGGCGGCCGACAATGGCCTGTCCTCGCTGCATGTCACCTTCTGCATGGCGCAAGAGGCCGAGGCGGGCCGGAGGATGGGTCTGATGGCGCGGGCCAGCCAGCAGTTCCACTGGGAAAACCGGGGATATGCCGATTTTGATGCCTTCCTCACCGATCTTTCGTCCCGGAAACGCAAGACCCTGCGCAAGGAACGCCGGCAGGCCAACGATTTCGGCGGCGAAATCCGTCTCTATACCGGCGACGACCTGCGGCCCGAGCATTGGGATGCGTTCTGGGACTTCTATCAGGACACGGGGGCGCGCAAATGGGGCTCGCCCTATCTCACCCGCGCCTTCTTCGATCTCGCGCAGGAACGGCTGCGCGACGACATCGCGCTGTTTCTGGCCGAACGCGACGGCCGGCCCGTCGCCGGCGCACTGAACCTGATCGGGCGCGAGACGCTATTCGGTCGCTACTGGGGCTGCATCGAACATCACCCGTTCCTGCATTTCGAACTGTGCTATTATCGCGCCCTCGAGCTTGCCATCGAGATGGGGCTGAAACGGGTCGAGGCCGGCGCCCAGGGCGAACACAAGCTGGCGCGCGGCTATCTGCCGGTGCAGACGCACAGCCTGCACTGGATCGCCGATCCGGGCTTTGCCGAGGCGGTGGCCCGCTATCTGGAAGCCGAAGCCGAAGCCGTGGGAGAGGAAATCGAGATCCTGACGGATTACGGCCCGTTCAAAAAGGCCCATGTGGAGGAGCACCAATGACCGAACTGCTGTCCGACGAAGCCCGCAAGATGCTGTTGCAGCCGCTCATGGAAAACGGCTGGTCCATGGTGGAGGGCCGCGATGCCATCGCCAAGACCTTTACCTTTGGCAATTTCGTGGACGCGTTCGGCTGGATGACGCGGGTGGCGATCTGGGCCGAGAAATGGAACCACCACCCGGAGTGGAAGAATGTCTACAAGACGGTCGAGGTGGTGCTGACAAGCCATGACGCGGGCGGGCTCAGCGCGCTGGACGCCAAGCTCGCCCGCAAGATGGACAGCCTCGTCTGAGGCGCCGCCCCCGCCGTGGTTCAGCCCATCGCCGCGAGCAATCCCTCGCCCGCAGTCGCCTCGCACACGCCCCGGGCGGTTTCGGTCTGCAGGATCTTCACCTCGCCATCCTCGACCAGCATCGCATAGCGGATCGACCGGCCGATGAGCCCCGCCGGCGGCGCGTCGAACGCCATGCCGATCGACCGCGTGAAGGATCCGCCCGCATCCGACAGCATCGTGATTCCAGCCGCGTTGGCCCCGGTCGATTCGCCCCAGGCATGCATCACGAATGGGTCGTTGACGGAAATGCAGATGATCTCTTCCACGCCCTTGTCGGCCAGCTGATCGCGGGTGCGAATGAAACTAGGCACATGGGCCGAATCGCAGGTCGGTGTGAACGCGCCCGGCAGGGCAAAGATCACCACCTTGCGCCCCTTCACCTTGTCGGCCAGCGCAACCGGTTCAGGGCCGTTTTCGCCCATCCGCAGCAATGTGGCCTCGGGCAGCCTGTCGCCTGTCGAAATCGTCATGGTCTGATCCCTCATGGAATTGCGTTTCCGTATCTCGAGACTATAGGTTCGCCGGGAACGAAGGCCACGGGGAAGTTGGGGAAGGCAAGGGCAAGATGAGTCATATCGTCGTGATCGGCGCTGGGCAGGCGGGTTGCTCGCTGGTGGCAAAGCTGCGCAAGGAGGGGTTCGAGGGCCGGATCACCCTGATCGGGGCCGAACCCGCCCCCCCCTATCAGCGCCCGCCCTTGTCCAAGGCCTATCTGCTGGGCGAGATGACGCGCGAGCGGCTGTTCCTGCGGCCCGAGAGTTTCTATGCCGAACAGGACATCGATCTGCGGCTGGGCACGCCGGTCACCGCCATCGACCGCGATGCGCGCACCGTGGCCCTGGGCGACGAGGTGCTGGCCTATGACCAGCTTGCGCTGACCACCGGCAGCGACCCGCGCCGCCTGCCCGCCGCGATCGGCGGCGATCTCGGCGGTGTCTTCACGGTGCGCACCCTGGCCGATATCGACGCCATGGCCCCGCATGTGGTCGAAGGCGCCCGCGCGCTGATCGTGGGCGGCGGTTATATCGGGCTCGAGGCCGCCGCGGTCTGCGCGAAAAAGGGGGTCAGGGTGACGGTGGTGGAAATGGCCGAACGCATCCTGCAACGGGTCGCCGCCAAGGAGACCAGCGACTATTTCCGCGCCCTGCATGCCCGCCACGGGGTCGAGATCCGCGAAGGTCTGGGGCTGGAGCGTCTTATCGGCGTCGAGGGCAAGGTGACCGGCGCGGTGCTCGCCGACGGCAACGAGCTGGAGGTGGATTTCGTAGTGGTGGGGGTCGGCATCACCCCCTCCACCGCGCTGGCCGAGTCCGCGGGTCTCGCCATCGACAACGGCATCGCGGTGGACGCGCTCGGCCGCAGCTCGGACCCGGCGATCTGGGCCGCAGGCGACTGCGCCTCCTTCCCCTGGCGCGGGGGGCGGCTGCGGCTGGAAAGCGTGCCCAACGCCATCGACATGGCCGAATGCGTGGCGGCCAACATGCTGGGCGCGGGCACGCCTTACGCGCCCAAGCCCTGGTTCTGGTCCGACCAGTATGACGTCAAACTGCAGATTGCCGGGCTCAACACCGGCTATGACCGCGTGATCACGCGGCCCGGCGACGGGCAGTCGGTGTCGTTCTGGTATTACCAAGGCGACACGCTGCTGGCGGTGGACGCGATAAACGACCCGCGCGCCTACATGATCGGCAAGAAACTGATCGAAGCGGGCCGCTCGCCGGATCCGCAGGCCGTGGCCGATCCCGGCACCGACCTCAAGGCCCTGCTCCGCCCATGAGGATCATCGCAGGCCGGTTCCGGGGCCTGACGCTGGCCTCGGTGGGCAAGGGCGACCGGGGCGCCCATCTGCGCCCCACCTCCGACCGGGTGCGCGAGGCGCTTTTCAGCATGCTCGAATCGCGCGGCGCCGTGGCCGGCGCGCGGGTGCTGGACCTCTTCGCCGGCACAGGCGCGCTGGGGCTCGAGGCGCTCTCGCGCGGGGCCGAACAGGCCGCATTTGTCGATGACGGCCGCGTGGCGCAGGATCTGATCCGCCGCAACATCTCCCTCACGGGGACCGAGGACCGCACCCGGCTGATCCGCCGTGACGCCACCCGCCTGCCCCCCTGCCCCGACGCGCCTTATGGCCTCGTGTTCCTCGACCCCCCCTATGGCAAGGGCCTGGGACAACGTGCGCTCGACGTCTCCCGCGCCGGCGGCTGGATCGCCGCCGGAGCCCTGATCCTGTGGGAAGAAAGCGCCCCCATGCCCCCGCTCGTTGGGTTCGAGCTTCTGGACGCCCGCCGCTACGGCGACACCCATGTCACCCTGATGCAGGCTGTCACCGTTTGACCGAAAGCCCCCCACGCCGGAGCCAAACCAGAACCCGGCCCATGCCATAAATATTGAAATCCTGTCGACGGCGCCATGACCGCGCCGCATCTATTCAAAAGGCTGGTTCAATCAGCGCCGTCGTTTCGAGATATCCTGGAAGTCGAATTGAAAAACCGCACATTCGGATTGAATGTGCGGTTTCGCGGCATCTTTATTCTCTTGTCATCTGCCGAGTTCGGAAGCGATGGCCTCGGCCTGTTTCAAGACGGTCTTTACCGCCTCCTGTGCCAGATCCGGCGGATACCCATGTCTTTGCAAGATCTTCTTCACGGCAACTGACCTGCCACGGGATTTTTCCTCCACCTGGGATTAGAGTCCGCCCCAACGAAGGGACAGACAATGAAGCGAACGAGATTCTCGGAAGAACAGATCATCGGCATCCTGACCGAGCATGAGGCGGGGGCGAAGTGCGCCGATCTGTGCCGCAAGCACGGGATGTCGGAAGGGACGTTCTACAACTGGAAAGCCATGTATGGCGGCATGAAGGTGTCCGACGCCAGGCGACTGAATGAGCTACTCCCCGAAAATCGGACGCTGACGTAGGCTACAAATTGCTGTCTGCTGATCTTCGACGAAGAGGAGATCAGAGATGTCGAAACGGAAGCAGCATTCGCCGGAGTTCAAGGCGAAGGTAGCGCTTGAGGCGCTGAAGGGTGAGCAGACGGTCGCTGAGCTG
>NZ_FNVD01000054.1 GCF_900108275.1 Jhaorihella thermophila | reverse complement strand
TGTCAACGCCGGTTCAAAACTGGCCCACTTGGCCGAAGTAAAAGTGACCCACCTGTGCGATGAGCAGGCCAGATCGCGTGGGGTCCTCATGTAACCCAAGCGCGGTCTGGCCTGCGGCGGTGGTGTCAGGCGGCAGCGTTTTCCTTTCTGTTGGTGTCTCCGATGATCCCGGCCTTGCGCTTGTCCTTGAGCCGGTAGCTTTCACCCTGGATCTGGACGACGTGGCTGTGGTGCAGGAGCCGGTCGAGCATGGCGGCTGTGAGCACCCGGTCTCCGGCGAAAGCCTGATCCCAGGCCCCGAAGCTGAGGTTCGAGGTCATGATGGTCGATCCCTTCTCGTAACGTGCGGCGATGATTTGGAAGAACAGATGCGCCTGTTCGCGATGCAGTGGCAGGTAGCCGATCTCGTCGATGATCAGCAGGGTGTAACGGCTGAGTGTGCGGAACGCATCCTTGAGCCGGCCCTGACGCTGTGCCGCTTCCAGCTTGAGGATCAGATCGGCGGCGGTGGTGAACTGGGTCTTGATCCCGGCATTGGCTGCCTTGTGGCCAATGGCGATGGCCAGGTGGGTCTTGCCGACGCCAGAGGGGCCGAGGAACACCGCGTTCTCCCTGCGCGCGACGAAGGCGAGCGAAGCCAGTTGCTCGATCTGGCGCCTGGGCGCCGAGCTGGCAAACTTGAAGTCATACTCTTCCAGCGTCTTCACCACCGGGAACCCGGCCATACGCACCAGGGTCGCCGCCGAGCGGGCACGGCGAAAGTCACGCTCGGCCACGAGCACATGTTCCAGGAAATCAGTGAAGCTCTGGCTCTCGTCGCTGGCGGCGCTGGCGAGTGCCGGGTAGCTGTCGGCGATCCCCGGCAGCTTGAGGTCCTCGCAGAGCTGGATCAGGCGGTCATGGGACAGGGTGTTCATGCCAGCCTCCCGATCGCGTCATAGACCGACAGGTCATGCTGGGGCACGTGGAGATCACGCAGATCGGCCGGAAGCGAGGGCGCGATCTCCGTCCAGGCAGGACCGCGCGGCAGAAGGCATCCAGCTTCCTGCACAAACCGATCCACCGGGCGCTCTTTCGTCTCGGCATGGATACGCGGGTTCGCCACATCGCGCAGCCACTGGCCGACATGGGCATTGGCGGTATCGGCATCCAGAATGACCCCCTGGGCCTTCAGGCGGCTCTCCAGCGGCCAGACGAAGCTTTCCTTGAGATAGCGGTTGAAGCGCTCGACCTTGCCCTTGGTTTGCGCCCGGTAGGGGGCGCACATGCGCGGGCTGAAGCCATGATGCTTGGCGAACTGCCGGAACCCGGCGTGGAACCGATGCTGGCCGGGGCCATGGACGTTGCGGTCGATCAGAACCGTCTTCATGTTGTCGTAGAGCACCGTCTGCGGCACCCCGCTGATCGCATCGAAGAACCGCTCGTGTGCTTCGATCAGGGTCTCGAACCGTTCGTTGTCGGCAAACCAGACGAAGCTGAACCGGCTGAACCCCAGCGTGCCCACGAAGGCCGACAGCTTGTCCTTGCCTCGCCGGATCTGGGTCCAGTCCGCCTGGGCCTGCTTGCCGGGTGGGGTCTCGAACCGGACGATCTCTGGCGTGGGAAGCTGCGGATACTCACCCTGCAGCCAGTCCTTCAAAATGGAAATGCCGCCCTCATAGCCAAGCGCCCTGATCTCGCGCAGATAGACCGTCGCCGGCAGCCGCCGCGGCGCGGCTTCCCTGATCCGCCTCCGGATGTAATCATTGAACGGGTCGAGCTTCGAAGGGCGTGGCGCCCGCGGCCCGTAACCCGGCTCCCGCTCCGGCTCGCGCAGATACTTGCGAACCGTCTCGCGGCTCACCCGCAAATCCCGGGCAATCGCACGAATGCTCTTGCCCTGCCTGTGCAAAATCCTGATCTCCAAGACCTCTTCTCCTGTCAGCATCTGCCCTCCCTCAAACCGGAAGAGCACGTTAACAGGCGGGCCAGTTTTTAACCGGCGACCCGGGTCAGTTTTACATCGGCGCTAACA
>NZ_FNVD01000008.1 GCF_900108275.1 Jhaorihella thermophila | reverse complement strand
AAGAAAGGTCAAAGCCGGTCATCGGCGACTTCGAGACCTGGCTTACCACCCACCGCGCCCGCGTTTCTGCCAAATCCCCGCTCGGCGAGGCCCTCAAATACATCGCCAAATACTGGGACGGGCTGACCCTGTTCCTGAACGACGGCCGCATCGAGATCGATTCAAACACCGTCGAACGCACCATCCGCCCCATAGCTCTAAACCGGAAAAACGCCCTCTTCGCCGGTCACGATGCCGGCGCCCAGAACTGGGCGATGCTGGCGTCGCTGATCGAAACCTGCAAACTCAACACCGTCAATCCCCACGCCTGGCTGACCGGCACCCTCACCGCCATCATCAATGGCCATAAGCAATCCCGGATCGAAGAACTCCTGCCCTGGAACTACGCAAATCCAGTGTGACCAGCGCACCGCTTACCGATGGGCGGGCCTACCGTAGCCTGAACATCATCGATGAATACACCAGGGAGGCGCTCATGATCCGCGTTGATCGCAGGCTCAACTCCACGGACGTGCTGGATGCACTGACCGACTTGTTCATTCTGCGTGGGCCGCCGGAATACATCAGGTCCGACAATGGGCCGGAGTTCATCGTCCAAAAGGTGCGCGACTGGATCGCCGCAGTCGGGGCAAAGACCGCCTACATCGAACCAGGATCACCCTGGGAGACCGGATACTGCGAAAGCTTCAACGCCCGGTTCCGGGACGAACTGCTCAACGGCGAAATCTTCTACAGCCTACGCGAAGCCCAAATCCTGATCGAGCAATGGCGGATCCACTACAACACCGTCAGGCCACACAGCGCATTGGGCTACCGTCCACCCGCGCCGGAAAGCTTCATCCCAATGGACCAGAGACCGATCATGCACTAACAATCGAACCGGACCACCCCGTGGGGGCACACCAGTGTTAAGTAAGGCTCCCAGGTGACGATGGCGCTGATCGGGTGATGGGATCAATGATGGTACAGCATTTTCTGTTCCACAAAAACACCGGTTAAATCAATGTATTAAATGGAGGGCTTGGTAGCGGAGGAGGGACTCGAACCCCCGACACGCGGATTATGATTCCGCTGCTCTAACCAGCTGAGCTACTCCGCCGAGACGAGGGGCGATTTAGGCGAGCAGCGCCGAAGGGTCAAGCCGAAAACGTAGGCCGCAGCAAAACTTTTTTCGACTTTCGCAAAAAAGATCGGCCAGGTCGGAACGGCCGAACGGGCGGCGACGGCCTCACGGGCTGCCGACCCCCGAACCTGACGGGCCAGCGCGCAGCGCCGGCCCGCAATTTCCCTGTCTGCTGGATTCAAGGCCGCATTCGGGCGATCAGATTCGTCCCGAGAATGAACTGGTGATACATCGCGCCCAGCACATGCAGGCCGACCAGGAACAACAGGAAGTTGCCAAGAACCTCGTGCACTTCGCCAAACGCGCCGATGCCGCCGAACCACGCGGTCAGACCCGTCACGGGAATCAGGACCATCGCGGCATAGAGCGCCCAGTGCGTGAGCTGCGCCACGAGCTTCAGGCGTTCGGATTCCTCCTCGGGCGGCTGGGGCGCGCCCCGGACCAGGCGCAGAACAAGACGCCACACGACCAGCGCGAGAATCACGATACCACCGTAGACGTGCACGGCGACGCCCGGCCCCGAAGTCACTTCGATCCCGCGCATCATCTGGCGGAACGCCTCGCCCACGGGATCATCGGACAGGAACTGAACGGCGGTCAGAACGGCGGTCAGCCAGTGCAGCACGATCTGCAGGCGGGAATATGACTGGGTCATCGACTATCTCCTCTTCTTGACACCTGTTGCCGCGTCAACGTTTCTTTACGAATTTCGTCAGGATCACGATACGCCGCCCCTCGACCCGGCCTTCGATATGTTCGGGGCTGTCCGCAACCAGCGAGATGTTGCGCACCGCAGTGCCGCGCTTGGCGGTGAAGCCGGCGCCCTTCACCGGCAAATCCTTGTTCAGCACCACCGTGTCGCCTTGGGCAAGCACGGCGCCGTTGCTGTCGCGATGCTCGACCGATACTTGCACATTGTCGGCCCATGCGCGCGTTTCATCGTCCAGCCAAAGCTGATCGGCCAGGTCGCGGGCCCAATCGTGATCGGACAACCGCCCCAGCATCCGCGCCGCCAGAACCTGCACTGCCGGTTCCTCGGACCACATGGACGAGGCCAGGCAACGCCAGTGGTTGGGATCCGGCGCCCCATCGATCTGAGCAATGCATGTCGAACAAAGATTTGCAGTAGCCCCTTCCGGGCCACCGCTGACGGGATAGGCGGTCAGATCCGCCGGGCTTGCGCAAAGCGCTCATGTCATGGGCATGTTTTCCCTGTGTCACTCGGCCCGGAAATTCCAGCATCCGTAGTTTCAACGGCCGCCATGTATGCGCAGAACGACCTCCGAAACAGGGAAAATGCGTAATACTTTGTATCGCATTGTCGCGGGTCGCGATGCGGCACTATTTTCCGGTCAAGTTCCGCGCCACGACGCGCGCCACCGGAAAGGCCACGGCAAAGCCCAGCCCGATCGCCGCCAGCAAGGCGCCCGTTCCCGCAACCCCGGACAACAGAACCGCAACGATTCCGATCCCCGACAACGTGGCCCCGATGAATAGGTGAAGAATGAGATACAGGTGAAACATCTGCGTCCTGTCGATCATATACTTGAATGAGATTGACATCCGGCGAAGTTGCCGGCCTTTTCGCTCTCCCTTTATGCCGCCCCTGCAATCACTTGCGCCGCGGCATCCACCGCGCCGCGCCCATGCGGAATGTCCAGCGCGGTCAGCCCGGCCTCGATCCCGCCCAGCAGGCCAAGGATCATGTGGCCGTTGACATGGCCCATGTGGCCCAGCCGAAAGAACCCGTGCCAGGCCGGATCGCCCGGCGGCGCCATGCCCAGACCGATGCCCAGCGTCAGCCCGAGATTGCGCTCGACCCAGTCGCGCAGCGCGGTGCCGTGGGGTGCGCCGATGCGCAGCGCGGTGACCGCGTGGCTGCGAAAGGCCGGATCGGCCACGTTCAATTCCAACGGCCCGCCCTGCCCCCAGACCTCGCAGGCCGCCCAGATCGCGCGGGCCAGGCGTTCGTGGCGGACCCAGACATGCACCATCCCCTCGGCGTGGATCATGTCCAGCGCCGCGCGCAGGCCGTAAAGGTGATGGGTGGGCGCGGTGCCGTTGAAATACTGGTAATACTCTTCCGGGTTGGCCCGCGGCGCCCAGTCCCAGTGGCGGCTGACCCGCGGCATCGCCGCACGGACCGCGGCTGCACGGTCGTTGAAAAAGACAAAGCCCAGACCGGGCGGCACCATCAGCCCCTTCTGGCTGGCCGTCACCATCACGTCCACGCCCCAGGCGTCCATCTCGAACCGGTCGCAGCCCAGCGAAGCAATGCAATCGACCATCAAGAGCGCCGGATGCCCGACCTCGTCCATCACCGCGCGCAAGGCGGCGATGTCGTTTCGGACCGAACTGGACGTATCCACATGCACCGCCAGCACCGCCTTGTAGCGGTGCCCGGTATCCGCGCGCAGCGCCTCGCCGATCCGGTCCAGATCCCAGGGCGCGGACTTGCCGAAATCGAGGATCTCGGCCTCGGCCCCCAACCCCTGCGCCATTTCGGCCCAGCCATGGGCAAACCGGCCGCTTGCGGGCACCAGGACGGCATCGCCCGGCGCCAGCACGTTGGCCAGCGCGGCCTCCCATGCGCCGTGACCGTTGCTGATGTAAATGGCCACATCGTGATCGGTCCGCGCCACGCGCTTGAGATCCGGGATCAGGCCGTGCGTCATTTCGATCAGCTCGCCGGCATAGATGTTGGGCGCCGATCTGTGCATGGCGCGCAGCACAGCCTCGGGCATGACCGAGGGGCCGGGAATGGCAAGATAGCTGCGCCCCTGGGACAGGGTCGGATCGTCGGACATGGATTCGCCTTTGCTCGCGTCCGGCGCACAGTATCGGCCTTTTCCCCGGCGTCAAATGGCGGAATGCCATACCCTTTTCCGTAACCTTTTCGCGGCGCCCGACTTTCCTCCTTTGCCTTGCGCGGGTGGGCCGGTGGGCTTAAATGGGCCGGCCATGACGACCCGCCCAGCCTCCCCGCCCGGCCCCTGCCGAGGCACGCTCGGATGAGCCGGAAACCCGCGTCCTCGCGCGATCTGGCGCTGTGGCTGTGGCGCGGCTATCTGCGCCCGCATGTCGGCCTGATGCTGCTGGCCGGGCTGTTCATGCTGATCGAAGGCGGCGTGATCGGCGGCGTCAGCTACATGATGCAGCCGATGTTCGACCTGATCTTCGTGGCCGGCAATACCGATGCGCTGGTCTGGGTCAGCCTTACCTTCTTTCTGTTGTTCACCGCCCGCGGCCTGTCCAGCGTCGCGCAAAAGGTGCTGCTGGTGCGGATTTCCCAGAATGTGGGGGCCGCGCTGCGGCTCGACCTGCTGAAACGCCTGATCCGGCAGGACACGGCGTTCCATCAGGACCATCCGCCGGGCTACCTGATCCAGCGGATCCAGACCGATGTCGAGGCCGTCAACAAGGTCTGGCGCGCGATCATCACCGGCGCGGGGCGCGATGCGGTGTCTCTTGTGGTGCTTCTGGGGGTGGCGATCAACGTGGACTGGCGCTGGACGCTTGTCATGCTGATCGGCGTGCCGCTGGCGCTCGCCCCCATCGCATGGGCGCAACGCTATATCCGCAAGAAGGCGGCACAGGCCCGCGACCTGGGCGCGACGCTGGCCACACGGCTGGACGAGATCTTTCACGGCATCGTTCCGGTCAAGCTCAACAATCTCGAAGACTACCAGGTGCGGCGCTTTACCGACGACACGGAAAAATTCGTCCGATCGGGGATTCGCACGGCGTTCGGATCGGCCGGGATGACGGGCATCATCGACATCATGGCGGGGTTGGGCTTCATGGGCGTGCTGCTCTACGGCGGCTCGCAGATCATCGACGGCGACAAGACCGTGGGCCAGTTCATGAGCTTCTTCACCGCGATCGGGCTGGCCTTTGACCCGATGCGCCGGCTCGCCGCGGTCAGCGGGGTCTGGCAGGTGGCCGCGGCCGCGCTGGAACGGCTCAAGGGGCTGATGGAGGCGCCGATCCGTCTGGTTTCTCCCGAAAACCCGGTTGCCCCGCCGAAAGGCCTGCCCGACATCGCGCTTGAGAACGTGTCGCTGTCCTATGGCGACGCGCAGGTGCTGCGTGGCCTTACCCTCCACGCCGAAGCCGGCAAGACCACGGCGCTGGTGGGTGCCTCGGGGGCGGGCAAATCGACCGTGTTCAACCTGCTCACCCGGCTGGTGGATCCGCAGGCCGGCAGGGTCAAGGTCGGCGGCGTGAACGTGCGCGACATGGCCCTGACCGATCTGCGCAACCTGTTTTCCGTTGTCAGCCAGGAGGCGACGCTGTTCGACGAAACCCTGCGCGAAAACATCCTGCTGGGGCGCACCGATGTCAGCGACGCGCAATTGCAGCGGGTGCTGGACGCGGCCCACGTGTCGGACTTCCTACCCAAGCTGGAAAAGGGGCTGGACACCCGCGTCGGCCCGCGCGGCTCGGCGCTTTCGGGCGGGCAGCGGCAACGGGTGGTGATCGCCCGGGCGCTGCTGCGGGACACGCCGGTGCTGCTTCTGGACGAGGCCACCAGCGCGCTGGATGCGCAGTCCGAACAGGTGGTGCAGGAGGCGCTGGACCGGCTGTCGGGCGGGCGCACCACCATCGTCATTGCCCACCGTCTGTCAACCATTCGCAACGCCGACAAGATCGTGGTGATGGATCGCGGCCGGGTGGTGGACGAAGGTACCCATGACGAACTGCTGGCCCGCGGCGGGCTTTATGCCGACCTCTATCACTTGCAGTTCCAGGAAGGCCGGGAGCTGGTCGATCCGCAGGGATCGGTCGCATTGGCCGAACATGTCGAACAGATGGCCGCGCCGAACCCGTCCTGGCTGCGGCGGCTGGCGCGCAAGGTGTTCGGCTGACGCGCTATTTCCGGTAGGACGCGGCCAGCCGCTCGGGTGATGCGCCGGCAAGATACCGCGCCAGCGTCCAGAGGTTGCGCCCGCCCCGTTTCAGCCAGCCCTCGCGCAGGTAGCGTTCGGCGCTGGTCGCGGCGCAGGCGGGCAACAGCGTGAATCGCCCGCGCCGGTTCCGAGAAAGCGCGCGCGCGATCGCCACGTCCTCCATCAGCGGCTGATCGGGATAGCCGCCCGCCCGGTCGTAATCGGCCCGCCGCACCAGCAGGCCCTGATCGCCATAGGGCAGCCCGAAGGCCCGCGTGCGCAGATTGGCCCAGCCCGCCACCCAGCGCGGCATCGCCCCCGTCGCGCGAAAGGCCAGCCGGAACGCGGCCGGCCCCGATCCGGGGCGGGCCATGTGCGCCTCTGCCGCCGCGACCCAGCCGGGCGACAGCACCGTATCGGCGTGCAGGATCAGCAGCCAGTCGCCCCGCGCAGCCGCGCAGCCCCGCCGCAGCTGTCCCCCGCGCGAGGGCGGGCCGGTCACGATCTCGGCCCCGGCCGCCTCGGCGATCTCGCGGGTCGCGTCGGTCGAGCCTCCGTCGGTCACGATCAGTTCGCGGATCAGCCCCGCCGGGACGCCGGGATAGAGCGCCGACAGGCAGTCCGGCAGCGCATCTGCGGCGTTCAGCGTGGGAATGACGACACTCAGCCCGGCGCGCATCCGCGGCTCCCCTGTTCATTGTGGCGGCGTTTCCTATATCACGGGGCGGGAAACGCAGGGAACACGAACATGACCGATACGCGCCGCATCCTCCGCCTGACAGGGGCCGACGTGATGACCTTCCTTCAGGGGCTCATCACCAACGATGTCAAGAAACTGGACCGGGGTCTTGTCTATGCCGCCCTGCTGACCCCGCAGGGCAAGTATATCGCGGACTTCTTCCTGGTCCGCGACGGCGAGGACGTGCTGCTGGACGTGGCCGAACCGCTGGCGGACGCGCTGGCGCAGCGACTGGGCATGTACAAGCTGCGCGCCGACGTGACGATCGAGCCGACCGCGCTGCACGTCCAGCGGGGCACCGGCCCCGCGCCCCAAGGCGCCCTGCCCGATCCGCGCCACCCGGACATGGGCTGGCGCGCCTATACCCCCGCGCCCGAGACCGACGACGGAACCGACTGGGACGCGATCCGCGTGCGCCACTGCATCCCCGAATCCGGCATCGAGCTGACCCCCGACACCTATATCCTGGAAGCCGGGTTCGAGCGTCTGGGCGGCGTCGATTTCCGCAAGGGCTGCTATGTCGGGCAGGAAGTCACCGCGCGGATGAAACACAAGACCGAGCTGCGCAAGGGCCTGCGGAGGGTCAGCGTCGATGACACCGCTCCGCCGCCGGGCACCGAAATCACCGCCGATGGCAAACCGGCGGGCACTCTCTACACCTGCGCGGGCGGCGAAGGCATCGCCCATCTCCGCTTCGACCGGGCAACGGGCGCGATGCGCGCGGGCGATGCGGTGATCCGGCTGCTCTGACGGGCACGGCGGCGGGCTTGCGGTTTCGCCGCGTCCGGGCCAAGACTTGGGCCGAACGAAACCTCTCGGCACGAGGTCAGCCTTGATCGCCCTTTATGCCGCCATCTGGCGGGTCAGCGGAAAACGCCAGATCGTCCTGATCCTCTTGTCGATCGCCATCGCCGCGCTTGCCGCGGTGCCGCTGGAGTTCCAGCGCGACATAATCAACCTGCTGACCGAAGGCGACATTCAGCCGCGTGAGCTGTTCCTGCTGGGCGCGGGCATGTCGCTGGCGATCCTGCTGAGTCTCTCGCTGAAATGGATCTCGGGCTATCGCTCGGGCATTCTGGGCGAGGACGTGATCCGCCTGATCCGCAATCGCCTCGTGCAGCGCGCGCGGGAACAGGGAGAAAAGAACCGCGTGCCGCTGGGCACGCTGACCACCGCGATCTCGGCCGAGGCCGAAGAGCTTGGCAAATTCGCCGGCAGCGCCTTTTCCGAACCCGTGGTGCAGATCGGCACGCTCGTCAGCGTGATCGGCTATATCGCCTCGACCCAGCCGGGACTGGGCGGGATCGCGCTGGCGATGATCCTGCCGCAGGTGGTGCTGGTCTATCTCTCGCAGAAAAAGGTCAACGCGCTGCTGGCCGAACGGGTCCGGGTGCTGCGCGCCACCACCGACAGGATCACGGCGCAGGATCCGCGCGGCATCTCCGGCGCGGTGGCCGAGGATTTCGACCGCATCTACGAAACCCGCCGCCGCATGTTCCTCTGGAAGCTTTCGACCAAGTTTCTGCTCAGCGCGATCAACGGCGCGGGGATGGTGGCGGTGCTGATGCTGGGCGGCTGGCTGGTGCTGCGAGGCGAAACGGATGTCGGCACCGTGGTCGCGGCGACCATGGGGCTGGGCGGATCCAGGGGCCGACCGCCTTTCTGATCGCCTTCTACCGGCAGGTCAGCGCCAACCGGGTGAAATACGACCTGCTGCGCGATCTGTTCGAACAGCCCCGCCGGGACGCGCGGTAATTGGCAAAGGAAAAGGCCGGACAGCCCTACAGCCGCCCGGCCCCGATCGCGCGGATCGCGCCTCAGGCGCGCTCGACGTATTCGAAGGTTTCGGTATTGACCACGATATCCTCGTCCGGGCCGACGAAGGGCGGCACCATCACCCGCACGCCATTGTCCAGAACCGCCGGCTTGAAGCTGTTGGCGGCGGTCTGGCCCTTCACCACCGGCTCGGTCTCGACCACCTTGCAGGTGACCTTTTGCGGCAGCGTCGCGTTCAGCGCCTCGCTTTCGTAATATTCGATCTGCACCACCATGCCGTCCTGCAGGAACGGGCGGCGCTCGCCCAGGATTTCCGCCGGCAGTTCGATCTGCTCGAAGGTTTCCTGATCCATGAAAACCAGCATCCCGTCGTTTTCATACAGGAACTGCTGGTCCTTCTGTTCCAGCCGGACACGCTCGACCTTGTCGGCCGAGCGGAACCGCACGTTGTCCTTGGACCCGTTGCGCAGGTTGCGCAGCTCGACCTGCGCGAAGGCGCCGCCCTTGCCCGGCTTGACGTGATCGACCTTGACCGCGACCCACAGCCCGCCATTGTGCTCAAGCACGTTACCGGGCCGGATCTCGTTGCCGTTGATCTTGGCCATGACGCATTAATCCTTCTGCATATGCTTGATGATCGCTTGGGCGCTCCTATATCTGGCGGGACCGCACCTGACAAGACAACGATATCTCGTTTCGCAACCGCAGCAAGCTATGCGCCTGACGCAACGTAGCCATGCAGTTTTGGGGTATCCGAATCACGCGGGATCGGTCATAAGCGTCGCCACGCCGGAAAATGCAAGAGCAATAAGACCAAGGGTAACGAGATGAAAGATTTCGTTGACGGCACCGCCTTCAACAACGAACAAGGCAACCGTGCCCGCAAACTGTTCGCGGCCGTCGTTCTGGCCGCGCTGGACGATGCCATCGCCGATGACAAGAAATACGGCAATGGCCCCGAGCAGATCGCCCGCTGGGCCCGGTCGCGTGACGGGCGCGAGGTGCTGAGCTGTGCCGGCATCGATCCCAACGAGCGCGTGGTCAAGGGGCTGATGGAATTCGTCGCCCGCGGTGTGCGCACCTCGGTCGCGCTGTCGCGCGAGGAAAGCGAACGCCGCAACGCCGCCGCCCAGGCCGAAGCCGCCTGAGCAGCAAGGCTTCACCGGAAAAAAGCGCGCCCTTCGCGGCGCGCTTTTCTTTTGGGGCTGTATTTTCGCGCAGAGACGGAAATTTCCAAACCGGAAATCGGGCCGGACAAGCGGCGTCAGCCCCGGCCCGCATGGACCATTTCTTCTGTCATTTCCGGGGATCCGGCCCAGAAATGGTGCGGTCGAGAAGACTCGAACTTCCACGGGTGTTACCCCACAGCGACCTCAACGCTGCGCGTCTACCAATTCCGCCACGACCGCACTGTCTGGCTCGGTGTTTCGGGCGTATAGACCAGGCCGAAGAGCTTGTGAAGAGGCAAAACGCAAATCAGGACCGTCAATCTACGCGTGCACACCCGCGCCGGTGGTTGCCTCTTTTCCCGCGCGGCGGGACCGGATAAGCAGGCGGCATGGTTGAATGGATCATCTCCGAAGGGCTGACGGATTACGACGAAGCGGTCGCCTTCATGGAGGACCGCGTGGCCGGGATCGCCGCGGGCGAGGCCGAGGAATGCGTCTGGCTGCTCGAACATCCGCCGCTCTACACCGCCGGCACCAGCGCCCGGCGCGAGGATCTGCTGACCCCCGACCGCTTTCCGGTCTACCGGACCCGCCGCGGCGGCCAGTTCACCTATCACGGCCCCGGCCAGCGGGTCGTCTATGTCATGCTGAATGTCGGGCGGCGCGGACATGACGTGCGCCGCTTCGTGCAGCAGCTGGAACGCTGGGTGATCGCCGCATTGGCCGAGTTCAACGTCACCGGCCACATCCGCGAAGGCCGCGTCGGCGTCTGGGTGGAACGGCCCGACAAGCCGCCCACCGCCACCGGCGGGCTGCGCGAGGACAAGATTGCCGCGATCGGCATTCGACTTCGCAAATGGGTCAGCTTCCATGGCATCTCGATCAACGTGGACCCGGATCTGGAGCATTTCTCGGGGATCGTGCCCTGCGGCATCACCGAACACGGGGTGACCAGCCTGGTCGATCTGGGCCTTCCGGTCACGATGGCGGATCTCGACGTGGCGCTGCGCCGCCAGTTCGACGCCATCTTTGCCGAAGCAAAGGACGGCGCCTGACCGACCTGCCCGCCCGGCCTAGTTCGACGCGGCCGCCCGCCCGGTCAGCTCGTCCAGCGCGTCCAGAACAAGATCGGGATGTTCATAGACGATCAGTTGCCCCGCGTTCTTGATGAGCCGCAGATCGACATTGTCGCGCCCCTCGGCAAAGGCGCGAGCCATCTCGGGCGTGATCACCGGGTCTCGGGCGCCATGCAGCAGGATCACCGGCGCCGCCGGCTGCGGGATCAGGGACCGCCAGTCCCTGACCGCGAAATGCGCGTCGCCCAGAAACCCCAGATAACTCTGCTGCACCGAAAAGCAATAGCCCGACCGGATCCACCCCACGAGATCCAGCCGCCGGATCACGTCATGATCATGCGACCCGGGCGGGAAGATGCCGTGCACGAGGTCGTCGAAATCCCGGCTGTCGATCTGCGCCATTCCCAGCCGCAGAACCATGGGCAACAGCGCGGGCGCGTAGCGCGCCGTATAGGCCGCCGACCGCTGATAGGCGGCCATGCTGTTCAGATCCCGCCGCCGGATGATCGGGACGGCCCCTCCGACGACCACCATGCCGGCCGTCCGACCGTGAAGCAGTCCGGTCAGGACATGTCCCGAAATGGCGCCGCCCAAATGGGCCAGAATCACCGGACGATGCAGTTCCATCCGCTCCGTCATCTCGGCGACATGCGACGTAAAGATATCAAGGGCCTTTCGTGCGTCCGAGACGGGATCGGATTGCCCGAACCCGGGGCGGACCGGCGCGATGACCCGATACCCCCTGTCGTGGAACCGCCGGTGCAACGCCTCGATCGGCGACACGCCGTCCTGCATGCCGTGCAGAAAGATCAGCGGGTATCCATCCGCCGGCCCGACCGACAGCACCTGCATCCTCAGCCCGCTTTTCATTTCCATGATCTGCGACTGCAACGGCTCCCGTCCCGAGCCGCCCGGTGTCGCGCCCGGTTCCGTCTTTATGAGATAAGCCACCAGCCGGATCAGATCCGTCTGACCCGGCGCGCCGGTCTTGGCCAGAACCGACTTGGCCTGATTGCGCACGGTATGCTCCGACCGGCCGGTCTGACCCGCGATTTCACGCAGGGAAAGCCCCGCCATGAGCCCCCGCACCACGCCGACCTCGGCTCGCGACAGGCCAAAACTGTCGGTCAGCATCTGTTCGGCCTGCGGCCCCCAGTGATAATCCAGCGCCTCGATGACCAGAAGCGGCTCCTCGCCGGGCTCGGCACGCGCGATCAGATGGCGGGGGGCGTCCTCGCGGATCAGAACCCGCGCGTCTGTCTCGAACGCGCCGTCCCGCAACCCCGCCACCAAATCCTCCAAGACCGACCTCGATCGCGCCGACAGTGTGACTTCCAGCGCTGCAATCCGGTCCGATCCCCCCAGCGCCGCGCGAGCCTCGCCCCCGGCCGAGATGACACGCCCCCGGCCATCGGCAACCATGACGAACCCGCCCGACCGCGCCACGCGATCCGCCAAACCGGCCTCGGGCTGGCTCCGCCCCAGGCGGTCGAGGATTTCATGGGCGCGCTTGAAATGGGCGGCCAGTTCCGGGTCGATCTCGATCTCCGGGCCGGTCTTGTCGAGATCGACGGGCGCGGCGAGAACCTCGGAGATGTGGTCGCGCCAGATCTCGAGAAAGGCACCGAACCGCCCCGGGCGAATCACGGCTTCGTAGATCGCCGCGATCACCTGATCCCGCGTCGCCGGATGCGGGCCGCCAAATCGTCTGTCGCCGTCGATGCGCGTATCCTCCCTGCCCCTGCACCCGCCATGGGTTGCCGCGCGGCTCTCCTGCGGCAGTTGCCCGGGTGGGCGAAGATGGAACTGCCGTCAACATCGGGAAATTTCGCGCGGGAACGGATAAAGTCAACTGGCTGCGCGGGAAAAACGCGTTTTTGACCCAAATGGGTCATGCGCCCCGCGCAATTGGCGCACACAATGAGACTACTTTAAGTGAGTGAGTGGTGTTTGATTCGTATCTGCCGCCGCGGTTCAGCCGTGGCGGCAATTTCATCCGCCGATCCTCTGCGGGGTCGCGCAGGCATGGGCGGAACATTCGATCTCCAGTGTCATTTTGCGGATGCCGAACCGTGTGCCGAGATCGGCCCTGATCCTTGCCTTGACGGCATCGGCATGCGCCCATGCGCCGGGCGCGATCACCAGATGCGCATCCAGCGCGGGTTCGTGTTCGCCGATCGACCACAACCTGAGATGATGCACGCCGGCGACATCGGGATCGGCCTCGATGGCACGGGCCACTTCTTCGGCGTCCAGGCCTTCGGGGCTGCCCAGCATCAGGTGGCGGATCACCGGCCGGATTTCGGCCCGGACATGCCACAGGATGTATCCCGCGATCAGCAGGGTCACCGCGGGATCGACCCAGGTCCAGCCCCACAGGACCACCGCCGCGCCCGCCACGATCACCGCAACCGAACCCAGCGCATCGGCCAGGTTGTGCAGAAAGGCCGCGCGGATGTTCATGCTGGATTTCGACATCGACCAGGTCAGCGCCGCGGTGACCAGATCGACCGCCAGCGCGATCCCGGCGACCCAGATCACCAGCCAGCCCTCCACCGGCTCGGGCCGGGCGATGCGCCAGAGGCCTTCGTAGACCAGATAGAGCGCAATCAGAACCAGCGTGGTAAAATTGACCAGCGCGGCCACGGCTTCGGCCCGGCCATAACCGAAATTCATCCGCCCGTCGGCGGGACGGCGGGCGATGCGGCGGGCGACGAAGGCGATGATCAGCGAAACCGCGTCGGACAGATTGTGCAGCGCATCCGCGATCAGCGCCAGCGACCCGGACAGAATGCCGCCCACCACCTGCGCCACCGTCAGCGCAACATTGACGCCCACCGCCCAGGCGATGCGGGCATCCCCGGCATCTGCGGGCACATGGTGGTGATGATCATGCGGCATCCCGCCCCCTTTCGGCCGACCGTGGTGGCGCGGCCCGATCCGCCCTCCGATCAGTCCAGCGCCGCGCGAATCCTTTCAGCGTGCCGCGCAATCGCCTCCATGTCGCCCATCTGCCCAGGGGGGCGCAGCTTCACGCCCTCGTGCCGGGGCAGAACGTGGAAATGCAGGTGGAACACTTCCTGCCCGCCGGCCGCCTCGTTGAACTGCTGGATCGTCACCCCGCCCGCGTCAAAGGCCTTCATCACCGCCCGCGCCATCTTCTGCACGGTGTTGATGACTGCCGCCAACTGCTCGGGCGAGGCATCGAGAATGTTGCGGCAGGGCGTCTTGGGGATCACCAGGCAATGTCCGTCGGCGCGCGGCATGATATCCATGAAGGCCAGCGTGTCGTCGTCCTCGTAAATGCGGGTGGACGGGATCTCGCCGCGCAGGATCCTGGCAAAGATGTTGTCGGGATCATAGGTCATCGGAGGTTCCTTGCAGTTTTCGTCGCCCGAGTTGTGCGCCTGGCGCGGCGCAGCGTCAAGGTCGGGCCGCGGCCTGTCTCGATTGACTTGCGTCAAGCCGGGCGCGGCAATTTATCTTGATCCAGATCAAATTCCGCCATTGATGCACCGGACCTGACCTTTTAAAAACGCTGTGAAAATCCGTGCGCTGGTGTCCCGGCGCGCGTTCGAACATGACAGGAGGGACCTAATGGCGGACGCAGCCATTCATGGACATGAGGACGACAGGGGGTTCTTCACCCGCTGGTTCATGTCCACCAACCACAAGGACATCGGCATCCTATACCTGGTCGTTTCGGCGATTCTGGGTTTGATTTCAGTCAGTTTCACCGTCTTCATGCGGTTGGAACTGATGGAGCCGGGCGTCCAGCACATGTGCCTTGAAGGTGCGCGGCTGTTTGCCGATAGCTCGGCCGAATGCACCCCGAACGGGCACCTGTGGAACGTGATGATCACCTATCACGGCGTGCTGATGATGTTCTTCGTGGTGATTCCCGCGCTGTTCGGCGGCTTCGGCAACTATTTCATGCCGCTGCAGATCGGCGCGCCGGACATGGCGTTCCCGCGCATGAACAACCTCAGCTTCTGGCTCTATGTCGCCGGTTCGTCGCTGGGCGTGGCCTCGCTGCTGGCGCCGGGCGGCAACGACCAGCTCGGCTCGGGCGTGGGCTGGGTTCTGTATCCACCGCTTTCCACCACCGAAGGCGGCTACTCGATGGATCTGGCGATTTTTGCCGTCCACCTGTCGGGCGCCTCGTCGATCCTGGGCGCGATCAACATGATCACCACCTTCCTGAACATGCGCGCACCGGGTATGACCCTGTTCAAGGTGCCGCTGTTTTCGTGGTCGATCTTCGTCACCGCCTGGCTGATCCTGCTGTCGCTCCCCGTTCTGGCCGGCGCCATCACCATGCTGCTGATGGACCGCAATTTCGGCTTTACCTTCTTTGACCCGGCCGGCGGCGGTGACCCGATTCTGTATCAGCACATCCTGTGGTTCTTCGGCCATCCGGAAGTGTATATCGTGATCCTGCCCGGCTTCGGTCTGATCTCCCACGTCTTCGCGACCTTCTCGCGCAAGCCGGTCTTCGGCTATCTGCCGATGGTCTGGGCGCTGATCGCGATCGGCGCTCTGGGCTTCGTCGTCTGGGCGCACCACATGTACACCGTCGGCCTGAGCCTTCGTCAGCAGGCCTATTTCATGCTGGCCACCATGGTCATCGCGGTGCCCACGGGCGTGAAGATCTTCAGCTGGATCGCCACCATGTGGGGCGGCAGTCTGGAATTCCGCGCGCCGATGCTGTTCGCGCTGGGCTTCCTGATCCTGTTCACGATCGGCGGGGTGACCGGCATCGTGCTCAGCCAGGCCGGCGTGGATCGGGCCTATCACGACACCTATTACGTGGTCGCCCACTTCCACTATACCATGTCGATGGGCGCGGCCTTCTGCATCTTTGCCGGGGTCTATTTCTACTTCGGCAAGATGACCGGCCGGCAGTACAACGAGTTCTGGGCCAAGGTCCATTTCTGGCTGTTCTTCATCGGCGTGAACCTGACCTTCTTCCCGCAGCACTTCCTCGGCCGTCAGGGCATGCCGCGCCGCTATATCGACTACCCGGAGGCCTTTGCCTACTGGAACAAGATCTCGTCGATGGGCGCGTTCCTCAGCTTCGCCTCATTCATCCTGTTCTTCGGCATCATCCTCTATGCGCTGTTCCGCGGCGCCCGGGTAACCGAAAACAACTACTGGAACGAATACGCCGATACGCTGGAATGGACCCTGCCCTCGCCGCCGCCGGAGCACACCTTCGAGACGCTCCCCAAGCGCGAGGACTGGGACAAGAGTCACGCGCACTGATCCAGTCGGACCGAACCACGGGAACGGGCGGCACCTTCGGGCGCCGCCCGTTCTGGTTTCTGGCCACCGGTGTTCATCCCATCGTTCATCCCATCGCGCACATCCTGCCGCCTCCGGCAAAGAATGTCCGCGACATTGCCGGAATTCTGCCCTAATCCTGAAGAAAAAATGAACAGGCAAATCGAGCGAGATGACCATGACCAGCCCCCTGCAAGGGCGCCTGGCGGAGAACCGCGCCCAGCTGCGCACCGTCTCCGTTCCGCCCATCGAAACCGGCCTTGTCGCGACCACCGTCGTTCTCACGGGCGACGGGGAACTACCTGTCGAATTCCTGTGCGAAGACGACCGCATTCTGACGCGGGACGCCGGGATGGTTCGGCTCAAATCCCTGATCCGGCACGAACAGACAGTGGACATGGTCGGGATAGCGGCGGGATCGCTGGGGGACATGCGCCCCGAAACCGATCTGGTGTTGCCGGTCGGGCAGCGGATCCTGATCCGCGACTGGCGGGCGCGGGCCCTGCGCGGGACCGGGCAGGCCATGATACGCGCCGATGACCTGATCGACGGCGAATTCGTGCGTGCGCTGGGTCCATGCCGGGTCATCACGCATCATCTGATCTTCGACCGGTCGCACGTGATCTATGCAGGCGGGCTCGAACTCGAGGCGAATCCCCAACTCTGGCCAGCGCAGAAGCTGGCAGCCTGACCCCGACGAACACCCGCAAAGTCCCCGTCGCTCGGGCACCGCGCCGATGCGGTTTCGCGTTGGCATCGACCCGTCAACAGCGTATCCTGCCCCCAGTTGCCAGAACCACAACAGGCAAACCGAGGCCGGCAGTCCTCACGATGGGAAAGATGGGCAAGAACGAGTGGCAGGGAGCCGTCCAGCCAATGGCGCTGCGCCCCGAGAGGCAGCAGGTGGCGGCCCTGTGCTATCGCAAGAAGGACGACAGGAAGCAGGTGCTGCTGATCACCAGCCGCGACACCGGGCGCTGGATCATTCCCAAGGGCTGGCCCATGGAGGACCGCAGCGATGCCAAGGCCGCGCTGCAGGAGGCGTGGGAAGAGGCCGGCGTCACCGGCCGCCTGACTGCGCGCAAGCCGATCGGCCATTACCGCTATCTCAAGCTGCTCAAGGACGGCTCGACGGTGCCGGTGGAAACCGACGTCTATCCGGTCAAGGTCAAGGGTCTTGCCACCAAGTATCCCGAAGCCGGCCAGCGCAAGCGCAAATGGGTGTCGCCCAAGAAGGCCGCCGAGATGGTGCAGGAACCCCAGCTCAAGGAGCTGCTGCTGTCGCTCTGAACGGCGGACGTAAAGTCACCCTTTTCCCATTGCCGTCGCCCCCCTACCCTGCCGGGCAAGGCAAAAGGGAGGCATTCATGCGCAGTTTCGGAAAATGGCTGGGCCGTTTCCTGCTGATCGGGGTCGCGATCGGCGGGATCGTGTTCTTCGGGTTCGTTCCGGCCTATGTTGAGGACGCAAGAAACAACGTCTTGGACCACGCGCCCTACCCGGTGTCGGACAGGGCACAGGCGCTGCATGACAGCCTGATCGTCGGCGACTGGCACGCCGATCCCCTGCTGTGGAGCCGCGATCTTACCGAACGCGGCACGCGCGGACAGGTGGACATCCCACGGCTGATCGAAGGCAATGTGGCGCTTCAGGTCTTTACCGCAGTGACCAAAAGTCCTGCGGGCTTGAACTATGACCACAACGATCCGGATGCCTTTGACAACATCACGCTGCTGGCGGTTGCCCAGATGTGGCCGCACCGCACCTGGACCTCGCTTTACGAACGCGCCGCCCATCAAGCCGACAAGCTGCATGATTTCGAGGCCCGCTCGGCCGGGCGGTTGAAGATCATCAAGACCGCCGCCGATCTCGAAACGGTGCTGGAGGCGAAGGCCCGCGGCGAGAAGATCGTAGGCGGTATCCTCGGCATCGAAGGGGGGCACCCGCTGGAAGGCCGCATCGAAAATCTCGACCGGCTGGTGGACAAGGGCTATCGCCTGATCGCGCTGCAGCATTTCTTTGACAACGAACTGGGCGGCACGCTACACAGCCGTGCCAACAACGGTCTGACCGATTTCGGCCGGCAAGTGGTGCGCGAGGTCGCCCGCCGGCCTCTGATCCTGGACGTGGCGCATTCCTCGACCCGCGTGGTTGAAGAGGTGCTGGAGATGACCGACATTCCACTGGTGCTGAGCCACACCGGCATCCATTCCCACTGCGAGGCACACCGCAACATCCCCGACGACCTGATGAAACGCGTGGCCGAAACCGGCGGCGTGGTGGGGATCGGATATTGGCGCGACGTGACCTGCGACGAAAGCCCTGCGGGCATCGCCGCCACCA
The DNA here is from genome assembly GCF_900108275.1 of Jhaorihella thermophila. Lineage (GTDB taxonomy): Bacteria > Pseudomonadota > Alphaproteobacteria > Rhodobacterales > Rhodobacteraceae > Jhaorihella > Jhaorihella thermophila. The sequence goes on along the minus strand of NZ_FNVD01000008.1, from coordinate 153,599 downwards.
TAAAGGCCGCGATCGCGCTTCTGGGCGAGGATCACGTCTCGCTGGGCTCCGATTTCGACGGGGCGGTGGAAACGGCTTTTGACACCTCGGAACTCTCGGCGCTCACCCAGGCGATGCTGGATGCTGGCCTGACCGAGGCGCAGATCCGAAAGGTCGCGGGCGGCAACATGGTGCGCGTGCTGCGGGCGCGGCTGGGCGCCGGATCCTGACGGCCCGACGAAAAACCCCGCCTGTCGGCTGACAGGCGGGGTCCCGAGGGTCCTGGGAGGATGCAGCCCCCTCAGGCGTCTTCCAGCATGCCCTTTTCGCGGGCGAGTTCGCGCATCTTCTTCTGCAGCTTCTCGAAGGCGCGCACCTCGATCTGGCGGATCCGTTCGCGGCTGACATTGTATTGCTTGCTCAGCTCTTCCAGCGTGACCGGCGTGTCGGCCAGACGGCGCTGGGTCAGGATATCCTTTTCTCGGTCGTTCAGAACATCCAGCGCCTGCGCCAGCAATTCGCGCCGCGCCTCCAGCTCGTCGCGCTCTTCGAACTCGGCGGCCTGGTTGGCGTTTTCGTCGGTCAGCCAGTCCTGCCACTGCATCGCGCCGTCTTCGTCGCTGCCCACCGTCGCGTTCAGCGATGCATCCCCGCCCGACATGCGGCGGTTCATGCCGATGACTTCGTCTTCGGTCACGCCAAGATCGGTCGCGATCTGCTTGACCTTGTCGGGATGCAGATCGCCATCTTCGAGCGCGCCGATCCGCGCCTTGGCCTTGCGCAGGTTGAAAAACAGCTTTTTCTGCGCGCTGGTGGTGCCCAGCTTCACCAGGCTCCACGACCGCAGGATATATTCCTGAATCGAGGCGCGGATCCACCACATCGCATAGGTGGCCAGCCGGAACCCCTTTTCGGGGTCGAACCGCTTGACTGCCTGCATCAGGCCGACATTGGCCTCGGAAATCACCTCGGCCTGCGGCAGGCCATAGCCGCGATACCCCATCGCGATCTTGGCCGCGAGCCGCAGATGGCTGGTGACCAGCTTGTGCGCGGCCTCGGTGTCCTGATGATCTACCCACCGTTTGGCCAGCATGTATTCCTCTTCCGGCTCGAGCATCGGAAACTTGCGGATTTCCTGCATGTAGCGGTTCAGACCGCCCTCGGGCGTCGGGGCCGGAAGATTTGCGTAATTCGCCATGGACGTCATGTCCCTCCCGTATGTTTAAGGACTTAACATAGCATATGGGTCAACAATACCCCGTCTTCAAGGGGGATCCCAACGATATGCGGCGCCGAGAGTCGTTGAAAGCCACGAAACGGTGCGTTCACGCGCATGTGCTGTTTGTTGCAAGGGCGCGAGATCATGCCGGGCCGCGCAGCGCGGCGATCAGATCGGCCATGTCGCGTGGCAGGGGCGCCTCGAACCGCAGGGTTTTGCCGGTCAACGGATGCACGAAGCCCAGCACGGCGGCGTGCAGGGCCTGGCGCGGAAAGGCGCGGACGGCCTCGGCGGCCTCCGGCGTCACGGCGGTGGCCGCCAGCTTGCGCCGGCCGCCATAGACCGGATCACCGATCAGGCCATGGCCGGCATGGGCCATGTGAACGCGGATCTGGTGCGTGCGGCCGGTTTCCAGCCAGCATTCCACCAGGGCGGCCACGGGGCGCGCGCCGAACGGTTCGACAACGCGCACGCGGGTCACCGCATGGCGGCCGCCGTGGAACACAACGGCCTGCCTCTGCCGGTCGGTCTTGTGTCGGGCCAGCCGTGTGGTCAGCCGCAGGATGTTGCCCGGCTCGAAACTCGCCCCCCGCACCCCGCGCAGGCGGGGATCGTTGGCATCCGGCAGGCCGTAGCAGATCGCGCGGTAATAACGTTCGACCGAATGGGCCTCAAACTGGTCGGCCAGTCCCTGATGGGCGGCGTCCGTCTTTGCCACGACCAGCAGACCCGAGGTATCCTTGTCGATCCGGTGCACGATGCCCGGCCGTTTCACCCCGCCGACGCCGGACAGGTTGCCCCCGCAGTGATGCAAAAGCGCATTGACCAGGGTGCCCGACGGCGTGCCCGGTGCGGGATGCACCACCATGCCGGCGGGCTTGTTGACGACGATCAGGTCGTCATCCTCGAACACCACCTCGAGCGGGATCGGCTCGGGTCCGATATGGCTGTCCTCGGCCTCCTTCACGGCGATCTCGACCTCGGCCCCTTCCGCAACGCGGGCCTTGGCGTCGGTCACCACCGCGCCGTCGATACGCACCGCGCCATCAGCGATCAGCCGCGCCAGGCGCGTGCGCGACAGCGCCGCCGTCTCTGGCACATCGCGCGAAAGCGCCTTATCAAGGCGGGGCGGCGGATTGGCCGCGACGGTGAAAGTGACGATGCGGCTGCCCATGGCTTCCTCTTACCTGCCCGATCCCGACGCGCCGGAACCCGGCAATCTGCGCCTGCTGCGCCGCATGGTGACGGCGCTGATGGCGGTGATGATTCTGGGGTTCATAATGATCGTCGCCATGTTTGTCATCCGCCTGAATGACAGGCCGGAACGCGACGCGATGGTCCTGCCCGATGTGATCACGCTGCCCGAGGGCGTCAAGCCCCAAGCCTTTACCGTGGGGCGGGGATGGGTCGCGGTGGTGACCGATGACGACCGCATCCTGATTTTCGATGCCGCTGACGGCACGTTGCGCCAGTCGGTCACGGTTGCGCCGCGGCCGTAACCCTCGGGCACGCCGGCCGCCTTTTTTGTGCGTCAGTCGCCGTCATGGGAAAACGTGGCGTCATCGACCCCGGCGGTGTCCCCGGCCCCCGCAACACGAAAGCGTCCGCGCCCCGCGCGCTTGGCCGCATAAAGCGCGATATCCGCCCGGTGCAACAGATCCTCGGCCGCCTCTTCGCTGTCCTGTCGAATCGCGATGCCGATGCTGGCCGAGATCCGGCAAGTCTGCTCTCCAACCGGGATCGGTTCTTCCAGCCCCTGGATCAGGCGCCTGGCAATCATCGCGAGCTTGTCAGGATCGACAAGACGCGGAAAGATCAGGACGAACTCGTCCCCGCCGATCCGCGCCACCGCATCCCGTTCCCGCGTCGCCGCGACCATCACCCGAGCCGCCCGCTGCAGAACGGTGTCCCCGGCCGCGTGGCCGTAGGTGTCGTTGACCTGCTTGAAAAAGTCCAAATCCAGATGCATCAGCGCGAAGGTTTCCCCGCTCTCGGACAGGCGGGCAAGAATGTGATCCAGCGCGCGCCGGTTCTTGAGCCCCGTCAGCGTGTCGGTAAAGGCCTGTTCTTCCGCCGCGATCATGCCGCTCTGAAGGCGCAGGTTCAGCTTTCTCGACGCCTCCATTGCCGCGGCGTTGGCCTCGACGAGGTATAGCAGTTCGATCGCCAGGTCCGTGGGGGCGAAGTCACCGGCGGACAGCCCGTGTATGCGCACGGCATCCACCACCGAGATGCCAAAGGACAGGTTCACCACCGCGCCGCCGTCATCGAGCGGCACGACGACCCCCTTCAGCGCCGCGGCCGGATCGTCACGGAATCGCAGGCGCAGGGTTCCGCCGTGGCGCGCCGCGTCAAGCAGCGCATCCATTCCGTCCACGCTGCGCGGCCGGCTTATGGTCACCATGTCCCAAAAGGCCTGCCCCTCGCTGCTTTGCCCGCCGCGAATCTTGCGCAGGGTCGGACCGAAATGGCGCATCACCCCGTCCGGACCCAGCCGAACATGCATCGGGCACAACCTGTCCAGCATGTCGTCGATCATCTCTGCCCCCGGCCCCGTCATCCCGCCTGAACACCCAGATCGAAATGGCGGCCCTCGGAAAATGCGTCCTCCACCAAGGCCACCCAGACCGTTTCCGATCCTCCTTCGGTGACCGACCGCCCAAGGGTCACAAGCGCGCCGTAATCATCGGCCATGGCCCGCAGAACCCCGAGCAACGCGCATCCGAACCCCGGCAGCCCCGGCTGGCAGGTCAGGCTGAACCGGTTTTGCGATTGTTCGCGCACCTCGATCCGGGGCAGACGCAGATCCGCGACCGCCAGCCGGGCGCGATCCGGCAGATCCTCGAACGAATACAGGAAATCGACGTAATCCACGCCCCCGAACCGCAGCAGACGCCGCAGGGATTCGGTTCGCGGGTTCGAGACAAGATAGGTTCCCAGATCCTCCAGAACATCTTCGGCGCCGCGCCCCAGTTCGGCGCAGACCGCATCGAACAGCTTGCGGCTGAGATCATCGTCATAGACAAGCATCGCCTCGAACTCGGAAAACGAAAGCCCGGCGGCAACGGTCGCCCGGCGCCATCGCTCCTTGCCATAGGTTGTGCAGACGAATGACTGCAGCGCCCTGTTTATCAGCCCATGCATTCCCGACCCCCTGATCTTTGGCACAGATTGGCGTCAGAGCGTTAACAGGGGGCTGACAGATCAAATTGCGCCGACTTTTCGGCGCGCGCGTTCAGAAATCCGTGGGCGCGCCGCCCTCGGCCTTGCGCCGGGCGACGAAGTCGGCCAGCTCTTCGCGGATCGCGTCGTCCATCGGCGGAGCTTCGAATTCGGCGATGATCTGCTTGAACAGGTGATGCGCGCGTTCGGGCGTCCAGACCGCGCCGGCGGCTTCCCAGGCCTCGAAATTGCGCCAGTCGCTCAGGAAAGGCTGGTAAAAGGCCTTGGAATAGCGGTCCTGCGTGTGCTGGATGCCGAAGAAGTGCCCATTGTGCCCCACCTCGCGGATGGCATCCACCGCCAGATCCTCGCGACCGGTGGCAAAGACCTCGGGCTCCATGTAGCGCTGGATCTGCTGGAGCAGTTCGCAATCCATCACGAATTTCTCCGGGCTGGCGATCAGCCCGCCCTCGAGCCAGCCCGCCGCGTGATAGACCATGTTCGTGCCCGACTGGATCGCCGCCCAGAGGCTGTTGGACGTCTCCCACATCGCCTGTCCATCCGGCACGTTCGCCGCGCAGCAGCCCGACGACCGCAACGGCAGGCCATAGAACCGCGCCATCTGCCCGGTCATCTGGGTCGAACGCATGTATTCCGGGGTGCCAAAGGCGGGCGCGCCCGATTTCATGTCCACGTTTGACGTGAAGGTGCCGATCGCGCAGGGCGCGCCGGGCCGGACATACTGGAACAGGGCGATCGCGCTCAGCGCCTCGGCGATCGACTGCGCCACCGCGCCGGCCATCGTCACCGGCGCCATCGCCCCGGCCAGCGTGAACGGCGTCACCACAACCGCCTGACCGCGCCGGATCATCCGCAGGCAACCGTCGATCATCGGCTGATCATGCTTCAGCGGCGAGGTCGAGTTGATGTTGGTATACATCCGCGGGCGGGCCTGGAATTCCTCTTCGCTCAGCCCGCCGGCGATGCGCACCATCTCCATCACATCCTCGACCCGTTCCTTGCCGAGGCTGTAGGCGTGCATCGCCTTGTCAGTGAGCGTCAGCTTGTCGAAGAGCACATCGAGATGGCGGATGCTGGCGTGGATGTCCACGGGTTCGACCGGATAACCGCCGGCGAAATGGATACAGTTGAAATATTGCGTCAGTTTCAAAAGATTGGCGCAGGCCTCTCGGGTGCCGGGCACCTTGCGGCCGATTTCCAGATCCCAGTAGTTGGGCGGGGACGAGACATTGCCGAACAGCATGTAGGGCCCGCCCACGATGATCTCGTGGTCCGGGTTGCGCGGGGTGATGGTAAAGCGGTCGGGGGCGCGGCCGACCATCTCCATCACGAAATCGCGGTCCATGCGGACAATGTCGTCGTCAACGCTGCATCCCGCGTCGCGAAAGATCCCCAGCGCCTCTTCGTTCAGAAAGCAGATGCCGGCCTTCTCGAGAATCTGCATCGCGGCATCGTGAATCGCCTGCACGCCCTCTTCGGTCAGCGGCTCGACCGGCCGGTCGATATTGACCGGCAGCCGCCAGGGCATCTGCTCGATCACCGCCGTGCCGCGCCGCGCCGCCGCCCCTGCCCTGCCGCCGCCGCGCCGTCTGCGTTCCGATTGCCGTGCCATGTCGCGCCCTCCTGCTGACTGATGTCAACAAAGACGCAAGACCAACCGCAAAGCCGCGCCGTTTCCGACATTCCCTGTCGCAGTTGACGCACCCCGGTGGCCGCGCTGTCCCGTCACACGGTCTGAAGTCGCCGCGCCTCCTGTCCCGCCAGCCGGATCAGTTCCCGCATGAAGGGCTTGTCCCGGTCATCGACCCGGATCGCGGCATAAAGCGTGCGGGTGATCCCGTCCTTCGTCAGCGGCCGTGTGACGTAGTCCGAAGAATACTTCACCTCGCGCACCACCCAGTCGGGCAGCACCGACACGCCCCGGTTCGACGCCACCAGCAGCAGGATCACCGCCGTCAGCTCCACCTGCCGGATCGCCGCCGGCTCCACCTTGGCCGGGATCAGAAGCTGGCTGAACACGTCCAGCCGCGACCGTTCCACCGGATAGGTGATGAGCGTCTCGCCCCGGAAATCCTCGGCCTCGATGAACGGTTTTGCGGCCAGCGGATGCGCCGCCGCCGCGACGAAGACGGGGGAATAGTCGAACAGCTTGACGAATTCGACCCCCGGCAGATCCTCGGGGTCGGACGACACCACCAGATCCACCTCTTCCTTCATCAGCGCCGGCATCGCGTCAAAGGCCAGCCCCGGCCTGATGTCCACGTCCACGTCCGGCCAGTTGTGGCGGAACGCTTCCAGCACCGGGAACAGCCATTCGAAACAGGCGTGACATTCGATGGCGATGTGCAACCGCCCCGACTTGCCGTCGCGCAACGCGGCGAACTCGGCCTGCGCGGCCTCGACCTGCGGCAGGATCTGCTCGGCCAGCCGCAACAGCCGCATCCCCGCCGCCGACAGCTTCATCGGCTTGGACCGGCGCACGAACAGCTCGACCCCCGCCTGATCCTCCAACCCCTTGATCTGATGGCTCAGCGCGCTTTGCGTGATGTTGAGCTGCTCGGCCGCGCGCGCCAGCCCCCCGCAATCGTGGATCGCCTTGATCGTGCGCAGATGCCGGAACTCCAGGTGCATTATGCGGCAATCCTCATGTTGTTCTTGAGAATAATGAATTTGCCTCACCATCCTCTACATGCGACAAGACCTCAGATCAAGAGGATTGCCGACCATGACCATCCCCGCCGTTTCCTTTGAATTCTTTCCGCCGCAGAACCTTGCCGGCTCGTTCCGGTTGTGGGACACGGTGCAGACGCTGGCACCGCTGGGGCCGCGGTTTGTGTCCGTCACCTATGGCGCGGGCGGCTCAACGCGGGAACTGACGCGCGAAGCGGTTCAGACCATCCACGATCATTCCGGGCTGAACGTGGCCGCGCATCTGACCTGCGTGAACGCGACCCGCGCCGAGACGCTGCAGATCGCGGAAAGTTTCGCCAGGGCCGGCGTGACCGAAATCGTCGCCCTGCGCGGCGACCCGCCCAAGGGCCAGGGCCGCTTCACCCCGCACCCGGACGGCTTCGCCAACTCGGTCGAACTGGTCGAGGCGCTGGCCGCCACCGGCCATTTCACCATCCGCGTGGGCGCCTATCCCGACACCCACCCCGAGGCCGCCAGCACCCAGGCCGATATCGACTGGCTCAAGCGCAAGCTGGACGCCGGCGCGTCCGAGGCGTTGACCCAGTTCTTCTTCGAGGCCGAAACCTTTCTGCGCTTTCGCGATGCCTGCGAAAAGGCCGGCATCGACGGGGCCCGGATCACCCCCGGCATCCTGCCGATCGAGAACTGGAAAGGCGCGCGCAACTTTGCCCACCGCTGCGGCGCGAATGTGCCGCACTGGCTCGAGGATGCCTTCGACAAGGCGCTGCGCGACGGGCGCGAGGATCTGCTGGCGGTGGTGGTCTGTTCGGAACTGTGCAGCGACCTGATCGACGAAGGCGTGGAACGGCTGCACTTCTATACACTGAACCGCCCCGAACTGACCCGCGACGTCTGCCACGCGCTGGGGGTCACGCCCAGGGTGCAGCTTCAGAACGTGGCGTAAGTCTTGAACGCCTGTCGGCGCGCTCCTAGCCTCCTCCGTCGGAAACACCACGGAGCGCGCCGATGTTCTATGCCAAGTCCCCCGCCGATCTGGTCCAGCCCGCCGAGGCGATGGAGATGTCGGGGCTCGAATTCATGCGCGGCATCGTCGAGGGCCGCCTGCCCGCCCCGCCGATCAGCCGGGTGCTGGGCTATCGCCTGCATGCGGTCGAGGACGGCCGCGTCGTGTTCCGAGGCACGCCCACTTTCGACGTGACCAACCCGATGGGCACGGTGCATGGTGGCTGGTACGGCACGCTGCTCGACAGCGCTATGGCCTGCGCGGTGATGACCCGCGTGCCCAAGGGCTCTGCCTACACCACGCTGGAATACAAGGTGAACATCATCCGCCCGATTCCGCTGGGTACCGAGGTCGATTGCATCGGCATCTCCGACCACACCGGTCGCTCCACCGGCGTGGCGCATGGCGAAATCCGCGGCGTTCAGGACGACCGGCTCTATGCCACCGGGTCAACCACCTGCATCGTCATGGACATGAAAACCGACCGCCGGACGCGATGAACGATGATCCGACCGCCCGGATCGGATTCTCCACGCCCCGACCGGCGGCCTGCCGTGCCCATCCCTTCATCTTGCTGAAAATACTCTGGGGGGCGCGGGGGGCAAAGCCCCCCGCACCGGTCGGATGGGCACAGCCGATCCGACATCGCTGAGCTCCGTTGCGCACCCACGGACAGCCCGGCCTGGTCTCTCTGCGGCCCGCACGTCCGTCACGATCTCGGGTTTCCGACCGGACGGCTGACGATACCGCCCCCCACCATCGCCGGCACACCGGTCGTCGAAGGCCCCGAGGTCGGCATCCCCCGCGCCACCCGCACGGCGAGATAGGCAAAGGCCTGCGCCTCGAGCATGTCGCCATCCAGACCGACCGTCTCGACCGGATCGACCGGACAGTCCAGCGACACCCGCAGCATTTCCATCAGCACCGGGTTGTTGCGGCCTCCGCCGGTGACGAGGACGCGGTCGGGCGCGCGCGGGCAATGCTCCATCCCCTGCGCCACGGCGGCCGCGGCCATGGCGGTCAGCGTGGCCACGGCATCGGCGTCACCCAGTTCGGAAACCAGGCCGATCATCTCGGCAAAATCGTTTCGATCCAATGATTTGGGTGGCACTCTTGAGAAATATGGTTCAGACAAAAACAGCTCCAGCGCGCCGGTTTCCACGCGCCCCTTTCGGGCCAGCGCGCCCCCTTCATCCATCGCCTGCCCCAGCCGCGCCTGCACCAGATCGTTGATCGGCGCATTGGCCGGTCCGGTGTCAAAGGCCAGCAGCGCGCCCGGCGCCTCGGGCGACGGCGCGGCCGGATCCACCCAGGTGAGGTTCCCCACGCCGCCCAGGTTCAGAAAGGCCACCGGCCCGGTCAGCCCCGCCCAGCGCGCGCAGGCAAAGTGGAAAAACGGCGCAAGCGGCGCACCTTCGCCGCCCAGCTTCACGTCGTCCGAACGGAAATCCCAAACCACCGGCACGCCCAGCGCCTCGGCCAGCCAGGCACCGTCCCCCACCTGCAACGTGCCGCGGCCGCGCGGGTCATGCGCCAGCGTCTGGCCGTGGAACCCGATGACATCCACGCCGTCAAACTGCGACAACAACTCCCGGTGCGCCTCGTCCACCACGCGCGCCGCGGCCTCGACCGCCGGGCCGCCCCATTGCCCCAGCGCGGCCCGCAGAACCGCCCTTTCTGCCTCTGAATAGGGCCGATAGGCCGTCTCGCCGAAGGCCACGATCCGCTGCCCGTCGGTTTCCACCACCGCCGCGTCCACCCCGTCCAGAGAAGTGCCGCTCATGGCGCCCAGCGCCCGCAGCGGTCCGGTTCTGCCAAGCCCCCTGCCCATGTCGTTGCGCCCCTGCCTCTTTGCCTGTCGTCGTCAGCTGGTCCCGGCCGTGCGGGACGCGCCTCTCTTACACCGTGCATTTTCCGCCGAAAACCGGTTCCAACCGCAACCGTTGCGCTCTATACACTGCCGCGCGAACCAGACCCGAGGCAAGAGATGACCTATCACCCCAAATCGGACTTCATGGCTGTCATGATGGAACGCGGCTTTCTGGCCGACTGCACCGACTATCAGGGGCTGGACGAGGCGCTTCTGACGCCGGGACAACCCGGCTATATCGGGTTCGACGCGACCGCGCCCTCGCTCCATGTGGGTTCGCTCATCCAGATCATGATGCTGCGTTGGCTGCAGAAGACCGGCCACCGGCCGATCACGCTGATGGGCGGGGGCACGACCAAGATCGGCGATCCTTCGTTCCGCGCCGAGGAACGCCCGCTGCTTACGCCCGAACAGATCGAGGCCAATATCGCGGGCATTCGCCAGGTCTTCTCGGCCTATCTGGACTATGGCGACGCGCCCAACGGCGCGCTGATGCTGAACAATGCCGAATGGCTGGACGATCTGAAATACATCGACTTCCTGCGCGACATCGGCCGGCATTTCAGCGTCAACCGGATGCTGTCCTTTGAATCGGTCAAATCGCGGCTGGACCGGGAACAGTCCCTGTCCTTTCTCGAATTCAACTACATGATCCTCCAGGCCTACGATTTCCTCGAACTGCACCGCCGCTATGGCTGCATCCTGCAGATGGGCGGATCGGATCAATGGGGCAACATCGTCAACGGCATCGACCTGACCCGGCGGGTCGTGCATCATGAAGTCTTCGGCCTGACCTCGCCGCTGCTGACCACCTCCGACGGCCGCAAGATGGGCAAGAGCCAGTCCGGCGCGGTCTGGCTGAACGCAGAAATGCTGAGCCCATACGAATTCTGGCAATTCTGGCGCAACACCACCGATGACGACGTCGGCCGGTTCCTCAAGCTCTATACCGAATTGCCGGTGGAGGAATGCGACCGCCTCGGCGCGCTGCAGGGCTCCGAGATCAACGAAGCCAAGATCGTGCTCGCCAACGAGGTGACGACCCTGCTGCACGGCGCCGAAGCCGCCGCCGCCGCCGAGGCCACCGCGCGCGAAGTATTCGAAAAGGGCGGCATCGGCGAGGATCTCCCGACGCTGCACCTGACGGCGCAAGAGGTCGGCGACGGCATCTCGGTTGTCCAGCTTTTCGTCCGCTCCGGCCTGGTCAAGTCCGGCAAGGAGGCCAAGCGCCTGATCGCCGAACATGGCGCGCGGATCGACGACAGACCGGTTACCGATCCGGGGCTGATGCTCGACGCCGCGGCCCTGGCGTCCCCGGTCAAGCTCAGCGCCGGCAAGAAGCGGCATGCGCTCGTCCGCCTCGACGGCTGACAGACGCCCCTTCCCACATTCATCTTGCGTCAAATACTCCGGGGTGAATGCGCCGCAGGCGCAGAGGGGCAGCGCCCCTCCCCCCGCCGTTAACCTGCTGTCAACGCGGCGCGGGCCAGATCGACCACATGGCCCCGGAATCGCTTGACGCCCCGCCCCTGCAGCAATCGCCGGAATTCGCCGCGGCGCTCGCCGCGCTGGACCACCCGCCCTGGCGGTATCCCGATCGCGCCGGCTGGCTGATCCAGCGGCGGCGGTTCGCGCCGGGTCTTGCGCTGGCCATGGTGTCCCGCGCGCGAATTACGCCAGAGCTGTTGCCGCGCGAACTGGACAACGCCGGCCTCGGCCGGACGCCGGTCATTCTGGCCCCCGATCACCCCTGCCCCGGCCTGGGCGAAACCGGCGCTATCCGCCTCTATCCGCCCGCCACGGTGGCGGAGCTGGATCTGCGCCGCCCCGCCGCGGAACGACGCGCCGCCATGCACCAGAAATGGCGCAACCGGCTCAGATACGCCGAACGCGGCCCCCTTTTCATCCGACGAACGCCCTTTCCCGACGATCCCGATCACTGGCTGCTTCGGGCCGAGTCGGAACAGCAACGCGCCCGAGGCTATCGCAACTGGCCGGCTGCTCTGACGCTCGCCTGGACGCGCGCCAACCCGGGCCGCGCCGTGCTGTTCACCGCCTGCGAAGGCGACAGGCCGGTGGCCGCCATGCTGTTCCTGCGCCACGGCCGCGCCGCCACCTATCACATCGCTCACAACACGGACCGAGGCCGTGCATTCTGCGCCCACAACCTGATCCTGTGGCAGGCCGCCGACTGGCTGGCGCGGCGCAACTGCCACCGGCTCGATCTGGGCCTGATCGACCGCGCACGCCTGCCGGGGCTGGCCCGCTTCAAGCTCGGCGTCGGCGCCACGGCCCGCCCGCTGGGCGGAACCTGGCTCTGGTGGCCGCCAACCGCCGCCATTGCCCGGCCCGCGACCCGCATCTTCCGCCGCGTCGCCTCCGGCCGCCGGCGCTGGACAGGTCAGACCGCGACCTTTAAATGAACATATGTTCATTACGAGGGGGAAGTTCCCATGGAGCTTGCTAATACTGCAGCCGTGATCACCGGCGGCGCTTCGGGTCTGGGCGAGGCGACCGCCCGCCACTTCGCGGCCAATGGCGCACAGGTGACCATCTTCGACCGCGATGCCGAACGCGGCCGCAAGGTTGCCGAAGAGATCGGCGGCCATTTCGCCGAGACGGACGTGACCAGCGAAGAGTCGGTTTCCGCGGCCATCGCGCACGCGGTGGACAAAATGGGCCGCATCACCGCCTGCGTGAACTGCGCCGGGATCGGCACGGTGGGCAAGACGCTGGGCAAGGAGGGGCCGCTGCCGCTCAGCACCTTCAAGGTGACCGTGGACGTGAACCTCGTCGGCAGCTTCAACGTCGCCCGCCTCGCCGCGGCCGAGATGGCGAAGAACGACCCCGACGAAGGCGGCGAGCGCGGGGTCATCATCAACACCGCCTCGATCGCCGCCTTTGACGGGCAAAAGGGCCAGGTGTCCTATTCCGCCTCCAAGGGCGGGATTGTCGGCATGACCCTGCCGATGGCGCGCGATCTGGCCCGCGACCGGATCCGGGTCATGGCGATCGCGCCGGGCATCTTCCTGACCCCGATGCTGATGGGCCTGCCCGAAGAGGCCCGCGCGCAGCTTGCCGCCGACGTCCCCAACCCGCCGCGTCTGGGCGATCCGTCGGAATTCGGGCGTCTGGCCGGCTTCATCGTGGAGATGGGCTATCTGAACGGCGAAGTCATCCGCATCGACGGCGCGCTGCGGATGCGCTGATGCCCCTGCAGAACCGGGTTCTGCCGACCGGAGAGATCGTCGCGCATCGCGCGCGCGGTCTCTTCATGGGCAATCGGGGCATCCTGCACGATGACAACGGCCAACTGACCCACCGCCGCTGGCGGCACAAGGCCTGGGTCACCTGCGCGCTCTCGTTCAAGGGCCGGCGGCGGCATCTCATGACACCCGGCCGGTATACCGAACTGTTCTTTCACGACGAGGCGGTGGCCTTTGCCGCCGGCCACAGACCTTGCGCGGAATGCCGCCGCGCCGACTACACCGCCTTCCGCACCGCCGCCGGCATCGCTGGACCGGTAACTGCCTTCGACGACCGCCTGCACGCGGCCCGCGCGGTCCCTCGCGTCTGGGGCCAGCGCCGGCACCGGGCCGATCTGGCCGACCTGCCCGATGGCGCCTTCATCCTTGTCGAGGACGGGCCGCATCTGGTGCTGGGCGATGCGCTGCTGCCCTTCGCGCCGGACGGATACGGCCCGCCCCGGCCGCGCGGGCAGGGCACGGTTACCGTGCTGACCCCCGAACCGCTGTTCGACGCTCTGCGGGGCGGCTACCGTCTGCGCCTGAACCTGGCCGACGCGGGCTAGCTGCCCTCGGCCTTCTCGGCCAGTTCGAGCCACTCCTCTTCGGCGGCGGCCAGCTTCTGCTGCCGCTCGATCAGCGCCTCGGTCGCCTTGTTGAACTTCGCCGGCTCGCGCGTGAAAAGCTCGGGATCGGACAATAGCTGCTGCAGTTTCGCAATCTCTGCCTCCAGCCGCTCGATCTCGGCCGGCAGCGCCTCGAGCCGGTGCTTCTCGGTAAAGGTCAACCCGGATTTCTGCGCCGCTTCCCGCCTCGGCTTGGGTTTGACGGGCTTCGGTTTCTCGAGTTTTTCCGGCCTCTGCCCCTCTTTTCGCTGGGCCTGATAGTCGGACCACCCGCCCGCATAGACCACCGCGCGCCCGTCGCCCTCCATCGCCACGGTCAGCGTCGCCACCCGGTCCAGAAAATCCCGGTCATGGCTGACCAGAAGCACCGTGCCGTCATAGTCGTCCAGCAGCTCCTGCAGCAGGTCCAGCGTCTCCACGTCCAGATCGTTGGTCGGTTCGTCCAGCACCAGCAGGTTGCTCTGCCGCGCCATGATCCGGGCCAGCAAAAGCCGCGCCTTCTCGCCCCCGGACAGAGACCGCACCGGCGCGCGCGCCTGGCGTTCGTCGAACAGGAAATCCTTGAGATAGCCCACCACATGCCGCGGCGTGCCCCGCACCATGACCTGATCGGACCGGCCAGACACCTTCATCTGCGGATCATGGGTCAGGCTCTCCCACAGCGTCGCATCCGCGTCGAGCTGCTCCCGCGCCTGATCGAACACCGCGACCTCCAGGTTGGTGCCCAGCGTCACCGTTCCCTCGTCGGGCTCGACTTCACCCAGCAGGATCTTCAACAGCGTCGTCTTGCCCACGCCATTGGGGCCGACAAAGGCGACGCGGTCCCCGCGCATCACCGTCAGCGAAAAGTCCCGCACGATCACCTTGTCGCCGAACGCCTTGCCGACATTGCGTGCCTCTATCACCTTGCGGCCCGACTTCGGCCCCGACTCCAGCGCCATCGCCGCCGCGCCCTGGCGCCGGATCTGGGCGGCGCGCTCGGCCCGCATCTGTTGCAGCCGGCGCACGCGCCCCATGTTGCGCTTGCGGCGCGCGCTGATCCCTTCCACCGCCCAGCGGCCCTCGGCCTTGATCAACCGATCCAGCTTGTGCCGGGCCTGATCCTCCTCGGCCCAGACCTTGTCGCGCCAGGCCTCGAACTCGGCGAACCCCTTGTCCTGCCGCCGCAGCACGCCGCGATCCAGCCACAGCGTGGCGCGCGTCAGCGCCCGCAGAAAGGCCCGGTCATGGCTGATCAGCACATAGGCCGCGCGGGTGGCCCGCAGCTCGGCCTCCAGCCACTGGATCGCCTCGATATCCAGATGGTTCGTCGGCTCGTCCAGCAGCATCAGGTCGGGCGCCTCAGCCATCAACCGCGCCAGCGCCGCCCGCCGCCGCTCGCCGCCCGAGGCCGTCGCCACCGGCCGCGCGGGATCGAATTTCAGCCCCGCCCCGGCACGCTCCACCTTGTAGAGCTCGCCCGGCTCCAGTCCGCTGGCGGCGTAGTCGCCCAGCGTGGCAAAGCCGCTCATGTTCGGGTGCTGTTCCATGTAGCCGACCGTCTTGCCCGGCCCCACGATCACTTCGCCTTCGTCCGGCTCGATCAGCCCGGCCATGACCTTCATCAGCGTGGATTTGCCCGACCCGTTGCGCCCCACCAGCGCAATCCGGTCGCCCGGATGCACGGTCAGATCGATCCCGGAAAACACCGGCTCACCACCGAATGTCAGGGAAACGCCGGTCAGTTGCAGAAGAGGAACGCGCGCCATGGCCGCGGGCTACCGCGCTCGCGGCGGCACGTCAACGCTCCTGCTTCTTTCTGGTCCCAAATACCCATTATCCCGACACCACCGCCCTGAGCGCCCGTTGCCGGCCGGGCGGGATCGCCGCCACCTCGACCGCCGTGAATACATGCAGCGTGCCCATCTGCCGATCCACCACCGCGTGATCGCTGACCCAGCCGCCCATGCCCAGATAGGTCCGCAGCAGCGGCGGCATGGCCCGCAGCGCCGCGGCGCCGCCCGCACCGGTGCCCGCCCGGCTCTCGAACCGGACGATCTCGGCGGCCCGGACCAGCGGCCGCCAGCGTTCGGGCGCGACATGGCGCCTGCCCAGCAGGGAAAAGACATCACCGTAGGGAGCCGGATCCACGCCGGGAAAGGAGGTGCACCCGAACATCATCCGCACGTCACGGCTATCCACCAGCGCGGTAATCGCCCCCCAGGCGACCCGCAGGATATCGGGATCGCGCCTGCCCGGCTCGGTGCAGAACCGCCCGATCTCGAGCATCCGACCATCGAACCCCGACAGCCGCGACAGATCGTAGAACGTCGCGGAATAGCAGCCACCGACCGCCGCGCCGCTGTCCAGTTCCAGCATCCGGAAACACGCCACGGGGCGCGCGGCGCTCCTGTCTATCACCAGCACATGGCGGCAAAGCTCATCGAACGCGTCGCGGTCGATGCCGCCTTTTCCAAAGGCGCGGCCGCGCAAGGCTTGCGCCGCTGCCACATCCCCCGGCGTCTGCGCGAACTGCGCCCGGTATCGGCCACGTTCCAGCAGGATCGGACCGGACACCATCACGCGCATTCCTTCAGCTGTCGAACCGGGTGCCGCACGCCGCGAACATCGCGGACCGCAGGATCACTGGATCACCGCCCCTGGATTGAACCGGCCCAGATTGCCGAGCAGCTGCCGCAGGAAGGTCTTGTCCTCGACATTCGAGCTGGTCACCTTCGGGTTCAGCGGGATCACCCGGCCGTCCTCGAGCCCGTAGCGTTCGATCCCGGACACGACGCCGCGCTGATCGAACCGGATCGCCACCAGTTGGCGCGAAACCACCTCCGGTTCCCGCATCCCGTAATGACGGAACCGCGATTCGACGTAATAGTAACCGCTGTCGTTCAGAACCCCCGACGCGCCCGGCGTCCCGATGCTCTCGGCCACGCTGTCGCGGGTATCGACACCGACGACGATCTTGGCCAGATCTTCTTCGGTGGGAACATAGCCGTGGTCGCGATAGACAGAGGTGCATCCCGCCACCGCGAGCGCGACCAGCAGCACACCGGCGCGGATCACGGAAAACTGTCGCCTTTGGGATGCGTTCATGTCTGCCCTCTTGCCCCGGCTTCAAACCGCTCGTATCCCGCTTACATAAACACCGCCAACGGTTCAAGGAACGAAAGCCCCATGACAGACGCTCTTCCCCTTCGGGTGGCGGACCTCGCGCCGAACGCGCCGACGCCGTTCGACCTGAAACCGGATGCCGAAACCATGCGCGCGCTGGCCGAGGAACTGGGCCTGAAGGGCCTGCGCAAGATGCGTTTCGAGGGCACGATCGAGCCCCGCGGCAGCCGCGACTGGGTTCTGCGGGCGCATCTGGGTGCGACGGTGGTTCAGGACTGCGTGGTGACGCTGGAGCCGGTCACGACCCGGATCGAAACCGACGTGATCCGCACCTATCTTGCCGAGATGCCCGAACCACAGGGCGACGAGGTGGAGATGCCCGAAGACGACACGATCGAGCCTCTGGGCAGCCACATCGACCCCGCGGCCGTGATGGTCGAGGCGCTGGCACTCGCGCTGCCGCTCTACCCGCGGAAGGAGGGCGCCGAGCTGGGGGAGGCGGTGTTCACCGAACCCGGAGCGACCCCGCTGAGGGACGAGGATATGCGCCCCTTTGCCGGGCTTTCTGCCCTGCGCGAGGCGCTGGAGCGGAAAAAGCCGGACGATGGCGACGATTGAGCCGGACGATGGCGACGATTGAGCGGTGACGTGGGGCAAAAAACAGCTTGCACCGGAACAGATTCCCACTATTTTTGCGCGCTCAGTCGGAATTAGGGTTGGACATCGGGCAGGCAGCGGCCTAAACGCACGTCACGCCGCCTGAATCGGACAACGCAAACTTCGCCGGCCGGGACTGCCCGACGCAAGCCCGGCGGCCCCAGATGGAAAAGGTTGAGACATGGCTGTCCAACAGAACAAAGTATCGAGAGCGCGCCGCAACAACCGCCGTTCGCATGATGCGCTGGTTGCGGCAAACCCGAACGAATGCCCCAGCTGCGGCGAGCTGAAGCGCCCGCACCACGTCTGCCCCTCGTGCGGCTCCTACAACGACCGCGAAGTCGTTGCCATGGCCGACGAGATCGATCTGGACGAGGACGCGGCCTAAGCCACGCCGGACAGGGATCGCATGACGGCCCGGACCGACCAGTCCCGCGCGACGGCGGAACGAATCATCATTTCGGTTGACGCCATGGGCGGCGATGCCGGCCCAGAGGCCGTCGTGGCCGGCATGGCGAGTTTTGCCCGCGGGACGCCGGATGTCGGGTTCATCCTGCACGGGCCGCAGGACGTGCTGTCCGCGCTGGTTGCCAAACGGCGCGACCTTGAAGGGCGCGTCGTCTTTTGCGATGCGCGCGACGTCGTCACGATGGATGACAAGCCCAGCCATGTGATGCGCAATGGCAAGGGCACCTCGATGTGGTCGGCGCTGGAATCGGTGCGCGAGGGATCGGCCGCCGGGGCGGTATCCTGCGGCAATACCGGCGCGCTGATGGCGCTCTCGATGCTGCGCCTGCGCAAGCTGCCGGGCGTGAACCGCCCCGCCATCGCGGTTCTGTGGCCCTCGCGCAACCCGCAGGGCTTTAACGTGATGCTGGATGTCGGCGCCGATGTGCGCGCCGACGCCCGCGATCTTTTGCAATATGCGATGATGGGCGCGTCCTACGCCCGCAACGGTCTGAACATAGACCGCCCCCGGATCGGGCTGCTCAACGTGGGCACCGAAGAGCACAAGGGCCGCGCCGAACTGAAAGAGGCCCACGGCCTGATCGCCGACGCGGCGGAGAGCGCGAATTTCGACTTCGTCGGCTTTGTGGAAGGCATCGACATACCCGGCGACCGCGCCGACGTGATCGTGACCGACGGGTTCACCGGCAATGTCGCGATCAAGACCGGCGAAGGCACCGCCAAGCTGATCGGCGACCTTCTGCGCGAGGCCTTCCAGTATTCGTTTCTGTCGCGGCTGGCTTCGGTTCTGGCCATCACCTCGCTGCGGCGCCTGCAACAGCGGATCGACCCGCGCCGCGTGAACGGGGGCGTGTTCCTCGGCCTGAACGGCACGGTGGTCAAGTCGCACGGCAGCGCCGACGCGACGGGGGTGGAGGCCGCGATCCGTCTGGCCTACAACCTAGCCCGGACGGGTTTCGCCGATCGTCTGGCCGCCCGAATCGCGGCAGCGACGCGGCTGTTGGACGAAACCGACATGAACCGGGCCGATACGAACCGGCAACGAGCAGAAGAAGGGCAGGTCTGACAGATGGTGGTGCGCGCAGTCGTCAGGGGGGTCGGGCACTACCTGCCCGAGCGGGTCGTCGAAAACGCCGAATTCGAAAAGACGCTGGACACCACCGATGAATGGATCCGCTCCCGCTCGGGGATCGAACGGCGCCACTTCGCTGCCGAGGACGAGGCGACCTCGGATCTGGCGACCCATGCCGCCCGCGCCGCGCTGACGGACGCCGGGTTGAGCGCCGAGGACATGGACGCGGTGATCGTCGCCACCTCGACCCCGGACCTGACCTTTCCCAGCGTTGCCACCAAGGTGCAGTCGGAACTGGGCATGACGCGCGGGTTCGCATTCGACCTGCAGGCGGTCTGCGCGGGATTCGTCTATGCGCTCAGCACCGCCAACGCACTGATCATGTCCGGTCAGGCCCGCCGCATCCTGGTGATCGGCGCCGAGACCATGTCGCGCATTCTCGACATGACCGACCGGACCACCTGCGTTCTGTTCGGAGATGGCGCCGGCGCGGTCGTGCTCGAGGCGCAGGATCAGCCCGGCACCCCGCGGGATCGCGGCATCCTGGCGGTGGACCTGAATTCCGACGGGCAGTATCGCGATCTTCTCTATGTGGACGGCGGCGTCTCGACCGGCACCAGCGGCCATATCCGGATGCAGGGCAATCAGGTGTTCCGCCACGCGATCGAAAAGCTCGCCGCCACGGCCGAGGCCGCGCTGGCCAAGGCCGGCCTGCGCGACGAGGATGTGGACTGGATCGTGCCGCACCAGGCCAATATCCGCATCATCCAGGGCACCGCGAAGAAGATGAAACACCGCATGGACCAGGTGGTCGTCACGGTGCAGGACCACGGCAACACCTCGGCCGCCTCGATCCCGCTGGCCATGTCGATCGGCAAGGCGCGCGGGCAGATCAAGCCGGGCGACCTGATCGTGACCGAAGCGATCGGCGGCGGACTGGCTTGGGGCGCGGTGGTGCTGCGCTGGTAGCGCCAGAATGGGCGGCTTTGCCATATCTCCGGCAATTGCTTGATATTGACAGGGAAAAATGCGTTCCCCTATGCTCGCTCGAAACAGCGGGGAATGGTATGGCTGGTAAGACATTGACGCGCATGGACCTCAGCGAGGCGGTGTTTCGCGAGGTCGGGTTGTCGCGCAACGAAAGCGCGCAACTGGTGGAAACGGTGATCGACCTGATTTCCGACGCGCTGGTGCGGGGGGAGCAGGTCAAGATTTCGTCCTTCGGAACCTTCAGCGTGCGGCAGAAATCCGCCCGAATCGGCCGCAACCCCAAGACCGGCGAAGAGGTACCGATCCAGCCCCGCCGCGTGCTGACCTTCCGGCCCTCGCACCTGATGAAGGAACGCGTGGCCGAAGGCAATCGCAAGCAGAACGCCTAGGCGGGGCGCGCAGATGGCCAGGGCCAAGTCACCGGACGCCTTCCGCACCATCAGCGAAGTCGCCGACTGGCTGGGCGTCCAGGCCCATGTGCTGCGCTTCTGGGAAAGCAAGTTCCACCAGGTCAAACCGGTCAAGCGCGCCGGCGGCCGGCGTTACTATCGCCCATCCGACATGCGCCTGCTGGGAGGGATCAAGAAACTGCTGCATGATGATGGCCTGACCATCAAGGGCGTTCAGAAAATCCTGCGGGAACAAGGCGTTGCCCATGTCTCGGAACTTTCCCCGCCGATCGACGCCGCTCCGACCGAGACCGCAAGGGACGTGACGCCGGCCGCCGAAACGGAAGCCCGGGGCCAGCCCCCCGATACGGTGGTGCCCTTCAAGGCGCCGCCCGCCCCGCCGGCGGACGCCAATGCGCGGCAGATGGGACTGGACCTCGACCATCCACCCGCACCGCAGCCCGCGGTCCCCACCCCGCCCGGTGACATGGCCGAGCCCGCGGCCAAGGCCGACGAAGCGCCCCGGCCGGCCGCGCTGGACGACGCGGCCTCGGGCACCGATACGTCGGACAGCGACGCCACGCGGGCCACGCCCGACTCGCCCGACACCTCATCTTCGGCACCGCGCGCTCGGACGCTGGATCTCGCCGACCCGCCCCCCGAAGAGCGAATCGAATGCCCGCCCGGGCCGCTGGCCCGGCTTGCCCGGCTCGACCGGCTGAATGCCGCTCTTGCCCGCGAGCTGGCGCCGATCGCGCAGGATCTGCGCGCCGTTCTGGACCGCCGCCGCGCGCCGACCGCAGATTGAAAAAAATCCATGATTCCCTCTTGCCCCCGACCGGAAAACCGGTATGAAAAGCCCAGCGTCGGGCTATGGCGCAGCCTGGTAGCGCGTCCGTCTGGGGGACGGAAGGTCGCAGGTTCAAGTCCTGCTAGCCCGACCATTCCAATCATGACCGGATCCCCCTTGCCCGGCGCGACCGCCGAACCAAATGCCACCGGGCCATCCAGCCAGGAGTGACCCACGTGACCAGCGTCGAAACCGGCGTCTTTCCCAACCAGATGATCGAGGCGCTGATCAAGGCGGACAAGATTCGCGCCGATCGGCCCCTTCTTCCCGGCCAGGTGCAACCGGCAAGCCTCGATCTCCGCCTGGGCCCGGTCGCCTACCGGGTCCGCGCCTCCTTCCTCGCCGGGCATGGCAGGACCGTGGCCGAACGGCTGGCCGAATTCGAGATGCACCGCATCGACCTGACCGACGGCGCGGTGCTGGAAAAGGGCTGCGTTTATCTTGTGCCGCTGATGGAATCGCTGGCGCTACCCGCCGATCTCACCGCCGTCGCCAATGCCAAGAGCTCCACCGGACGGCTCGACCTGCTGACCCGCACCATCACCGACGGCGGCACCGAATTCGATCGTATCAGCGCGGGCTATCACGGCCCGCTCTACGCCGAGATCTGCCCGCGCAGCTTCTCGGTGCTGGTGCGCCCCGGGATGCGGCTCAACCAGATCCGGTTCCGCCGCGGCCAGGCGATCCTCAGCGACGCCGAACTGGCCGAGCTGCACGCTCGGACGCCGCTGGTGGACGGCCCTGCCGTGATCGAACAGGGGCTGGGGTTTTCCGTGGACCTGCGCCTGCCCGGCACCGACCTCGTCGGCTATCGCGCCAAACCGCATACCGGCGTCATCGACCTCGACCGGATCGGCCATTACGACCCGGCCGACTACTGGGAAGAGCTGCGCACAACCGCGGGCCGGATCATTCTGGATCCAGGTGCCTTCTACATCCTCGTCAGCCGCGAGGCGGTCCACATCCCCCCGCAATTTGCCGCCGAAATGGCCCCCTACCTGGCCATGGTGGGCGAATTCCGCGTCCACTACGCGGGCTTCTTCGACCCCGGCTTCGGCCACGCGGCCGCCGGAGGCGCGGGCTCGCGCGGCGTGCTCGAAGTCCGCTGCCACGAAGCCCCCTTTGTCCTCGAACACGGGCAGGTCGTGGGCCGGCTGGTCTATGAACGCATGGCCCAGGTGCCGACCCAGCTCTACGGCGCCGACATCGCCTCCAACTACCAGGGCCAGAGCCTGAAACTGGCCAAGCACTTCCGCACACCCTGACCCGCTTCTTTCTGGTCGGAAATACCCCGGGGTTTGGGGCAGAGCCCCAACCCGCACGAAGTGCCAGAAGCCGCGCGCGCGCCAGCGCGCTCCGTCCGGTTTCGCCTATTCGTCAGGCACGGAATGCACCGCGACCTGCGCGATATCCGCCTGCGCCACCTCGATCACCCGAAACCGCTCGCGCACCCCGGCCTCGGTGAAGTCCCGCGCCACGGTCAACAGCGTGTTGTCGTCATGCTCGTCGCACAGATCCGCCATCTGCGCGATCTCTTCCCGCGCCACCGGCAGCGCCGCCTCCACCGACGGCGCCCCCCAGTCCTCGACGAAATGCCGCGCGAGACTCTCTTCCAGCGCCACCAGTTCCGACGCCTCGATCGGCGTGACCGCGACCAGCGTCACGCGCCCGAACGTCTCCAGCCCCAGCCAGCCATTGGCAAAGGCCTGCCGCGCCTTGCCCACCAGATCGGTTTCGGTCCAGTCGGAAAAGGCGAACCCGCCCGAGATGCACCACTCGCCGGTGCGGGCCGGCCGCTCGAACACGTTCATGTCGCTTTCATCCAGATGCACCGCGCGCGCCAGCTTCATGGCCCCTCCTCCAATACCGTGCTCAACGGCACCAGATGCGTCTCGGCGCCTTGGCGGATCAGCATCCCGAACCGCTCGTCCACGCCCAGGAACACGCCGCGCCGGCCGCCCTGCTGAACCTCTTCGCCCACATTCGGAACCAGCCCGATCCAGACGTCATGCACCGCGGCATTGCCTTCGTCCGACCAGCGGTTGATCCAGACCAGCGTGTGCCGCGCCCAGGATTCCAAGAGCCGCACCGGGTCCACCTCGGCGCAGCCTTCGTCATACAGCGCCGTCATGTCGGGCCTGCGCCCCGGCTCGGCCTCCGTCTGCAGCAGCGGCACCTCCAGCCCGACCACCAGCCAGTCCGGCACCTCGGCCGGGTCGCGGGTCGAGGCCGCCGCGCGCAGAAACCCGCAGCCGGCACCGTTCACGCGAATGCCGCCCGCCCAAGTCAGATGCACCGCCACTTCGGGCGGGGCCAGCGCGCCCAGCGCGTTCTGAAAGCCCACGCCGCAGACCGGCAGCATCGCCATCGCGTCCTCGAGCGCCACCTCGGGCGCGAAGACGATGGCCGCGCGCAGCCGGTCCGCCTGCACGTTGTGTACCACCGTTCCACCGTCGCAGCCCAGCGCGGCCAGTGCCAGCGCCCGCTCGAACGGATCGGCGCGGCCGGCGACCGCCTCGCCCCGCATCAGCGGCGGAAAGGTGGGCGCCTCGGTCATGCCACGCCCTGCTCCACCAGCCGCTTCGCTACCTTGCGAAAGGCCGCCGCCTGCGGGCTGTCGGGTTGGGTGACGATGATCGGCGCACCACCATCCGCCGCCATGCGGATATCCAGATGCAGCGGCACCTCGGCCAGAAGCGGCACGCCCAGCTTCTCGGCCTCGGCGGCAACGCCGCCATGGCCGAACACATGCTCTTCGTGGCCGCAATTGGAGCAAATATGCGTAGACATGTTCTCGATCATGCCGATGATCGGAATGTTCATGCGGCGGAACATGTCCACCCCCTTGCGCGCGTCGATCAGCGCCACGTCCTGCGGGGTGGAGACGATGATCGCCCCGTCGAGCACGAATTTCTGGCCCAGCGTCAGCTGCACATCGCCCGTGCCCGGCGGCAGATCCACGATCAAGACATCCTGTTCGCCCCACTGGACGCTGGTCATCATCTGCTGCAGCGCGCCCATCAGCATCGGGCCGCGCCAGACCACCGCCTGATCGTCATTGGTCAACAGCCCCATCGACATCAGCGTGACGCCGTGGTTGCGCAGCGGCAGCATGGTCTTGCCGTCGGGACTGGACGGCCGACCGCTGACCCCCAGCATCCGAGGTTGCGACGGGCCATAGACATCCGCATCCAGCAACGCCACGCGCCGGCCCTCGGCGGCGAGCGCACAGGCCAGGTTGGCGGCCACGGTGGACTTGCCCACGCCCCCCTTGCCCGAAGCAACGGCGATGATGTGCCCGATCCCCGGCACCCGCTGCGGTCCCTGCGGATCGGGCCGGGGTTTGGGCTTGAGCTCCGGCGGCGCGGTCTGGACATGCGCGGTCAGCATGCCCACCGCCTTGTCCACACCCGGCATCGCCTTGACCAGCGCTTCGGCCTGGGCGCGCGCGGGTTCCATCAGCTTGACGTCGCTGGGGTCGATCTCCATGACGAAGCGTACCACGCCGTCCTCGACCGAGGCCGCCTTGACCAGCCCGGTGGACACGATGTCGCCGCCGCCCTTTGGATTGGCGACCTTCTTCAGTTCGTCCAGAACCGCCTGTTCGGTAATGCTCATGCGTCCTCGCCCTTGATCGTGCCGGTCACGACATGCTCCAGCCCCAGCTCGTCGATGCTCAGCACCACCTTGACGTCGAACGGCCGGCCGCCGGTATCGCCCGCCTTGCGCAGCGCCTCTTCGATCGCCTTCTGGCTGGTGACGCCCACCTGTTTGAGAAACTTGCGCATCGACATGTTGTAGTCGTCGCTCATCGGTCTTTTCCCTTCCTCTTCACGCCCGTTGACGCATGGCACCCCGCGCCCCTAGGCTGGAGATCATGCGGTTGGTCCTGTTTTGCCTGAGCCTGATGCTGACCGCCAGCCCTTCCGTCGCGCAGGAGGCGCTGGGTCTGACCGCACCGCCCGACGTCACCGAAAGCGGGCTCTTGAAACATATACTCCCCCGCTTTTCGCTCAAGACCGGGGTGCGCGTGGTCGCCGATCCCTCCGGGCCGATGGTTCTGGCCGAGGGGCCGCCCGGCACGCCGGTGCTGAAGCGCGGCGATCGCATCTATTACCTGCGCGTGACCGAGGATCGCCGGCAGCAGCGCTTTCTCGACTGGATGCTGTCGGAGATCGGCAAGCGCACCATCGAGAGTTTCGCGCCGGGCGGAGAGACCCCGTTCACCACCGATTTCGCCGTCGAAATCGCCACGATCGAGACGAAATTCACCGGCGATGCGGCGCGGGGGGCGGATCTGGCGCTGAAGAATTGCGGGCGCTGCCATGTGATCGGGCCGCAGAAACCGATGGCGGGAATCAGCTCGACCCCGTCCTTTCCGGCATTGCGGGCGCTGCCGGACTGGAGCGAGCGGTTCGAGACCTTCTACGTTCGCAACCCCCATCCAGCCTTTCTGCAACTGGAGGGGATCAGCCCGGCCTTTGACCCCGAGCGGCCGCCGCCGATCGTGCCGCTGACGATCACGCATGAGGAATTCGAGGCCATCCTCGCCTTTGTCGAGGCCACCGAGCCGGCCGATCTGGGCGCGCCGCTGAAGATCGAATGAGCGAAATCGCGGCAGCGCCGGGTTCGCGCAAGAGGCCTGTGTTTCGGATTGGCTGCGCCAATCCGACCGGGGCGAGGGGGCGCTGCCCCCTCGCGCTCCCCCGGGGTATTTCAAACCAGAAAGAAGCGGAAGGCCGAAATGTGCAGACCCCGAACGGGGAAGGGGCGCGCGTCCCCGGCGACCGTCGAGGAGATGCCAGCCGGCACAGGGCCGTTCCAGACCCGTTCCCTTTCGGCTGGTTTCAGTGATCCTTTCGGTCCGAATAATAGTCCTCCGTGGTGCGCGGACGGCGCGGCTCTCCGACGGCAAAGGGGTTGTCTTCGCTGTGGAACTGCGCCTGAACGCGGCAATCGTCGCACATCTGGATCATGCGCGCCTGAGCGGAGGTGGCAAACATCGGGTGCGTGCCGGCGAGCTTTTCCATGATCCGGTCGATGGTGGACTTCACGCCGAAGGGCCTGCCGCATTCGACACAGGCGAAGGGTTCCTCTTCGTTCAGAACGCGCTGCTTGAGCGCCTCGGGCGAAAGGTCGAGGCGCGGGATCAGGGTGACCGCGTTTTCCGGGCAGGTCGCGGCGCAGATGCCGCATTGCAGGCAGGCGTCCTCCTGAAAGCGCAGCTGTGGCCGGTCCGGGTTGTCCAGCAGCGCCCCCGACGGGCAGAGTGACACGCAAGCGAGACACAGGGTGCAGGCGTCGGTGTCCACCTCAGCCGCGCCATATGGAGCGCCTTCGGGTAGAGGCAGCGGGGCGGCGGCGTCGGGGTTCAGCGCCTGCGCGGCCAGCCGGGCCACCTGTCTGCGGTTGCCCATCGGCAGCACAGGCTCGGCCAGCGCGGGAGGCGCCTCGGCGGCAAATAGCGCCTCGCTCATGGCGTCGGGATCGGTCGCATCCAGCATCTCCACGCGGCCCGGCCCGGCGATCGCCTCGGCCAGCGCCAGCTCGCGGGTCAGCGCGTCGCGTTCGGTGGCAGCCGCGACCAGAACCGAGACCGAGGCAAAGCCGTGCGCCAGCGCCGCCAGCATCTCGGCATGGCCAAAGCCCGACACGACCGGCAGTTCCATCGGGATCACCGCGGCGGGCAGACCGCGCCCGAACCGGGCGGCCAGCCGGATCATCTCCGCCCCGTGGGCGTCATGCACCAGAAGGCGCGGGTTGTCGCCCCCCGCCGCGCGGAAGCTGCGCGCCAAAACCTGCATCCGTTGCAGGACATGGGTCAGCGGCGGCGCCTCGTAGGTGATCGCGGTCGAGGGGCACAGCGCCGCGCAGCCGCCGCACCCGGCGCAGACCATCGAGTCGATCGCCACATGGTCGCCGGCGGGCGCGATCGCGCCGGTGGGACAGGTGTCGAGACACCGCGAACAGCCCGCCTGCCCCGCGCGGGAATGGGCGCAGAGCGACTCCTCCAACCTTACATAGAGCGGTTTTTCGAAGGTTCCCACCACTTGCGTCGCCTCGAAGGCCAGCCGTTCCACCGCCAGCGGATCGCGGGGGTCGGCGCGCAGGTAGCCTTCGCGTTTTTCGGGCGCGGGCACCAGCGGCGTCCCGCCGGTCAGGTCGATGACGATGTCGCAACGTGACCGCCCGCCGTCGCGCGGATCCGTCAGGCGAAAGGCGCCGCGACCGCCGGGTACCACCTGCTGCAGGGCGTCGATGCGGATGTCGAATCCGCCCAGCGCGCCGGACACGCGCGCCAGACGCCCGCGCACCATGTCAAAATCGCGATCCACGGGCGGCTCGACATCGTCGGTATAGAGCGCCGTGACAGAGAGCGCATCGCTCAGCCGCCGCGCCAGCGGCTCCACCACCGCGCCTGGGCCCGCGATCAGGCAGGTGCCTTCGCTGACCACGTCCACCGCGGGCACTTCGGGCGCGGGCTGGAGCGATTCGGCCACCAACGCGGCCATCTTCGGCCCGGCCTCTGCGCCCTCGTCCGACCAGCCGGCGCGGTCGCGCAAGTCCACGAAGCCGGGCGGCTCGGCCCCCAAATCGCCCGCCAGTTCGCGGAAAACCACATGTTCCTGAGCGCAGGCGATGACCGCCTCGCCCGCCTCGATGGCGCGGGCCGCATCTTGCAACTGCGTCGTGCACAGCGCCGAATGTACCCGTGAACAGGTGACGCCGCAGGTCTGCGCGATGCGCTCGGCATCGATCTTCTGCGACCCGTCGCAGTCGCAGAGCACAAGTGTCTTGACCAATTTCTCCTCCCACGGCCGCGAAAGGCACGGGCGGCCCCAGGGTGAACCTAGCGGCATGCCGCGCCGGTGGCAAACCGCAGCCGGTCCGGTTCCGGAAAATCGCGCCGATTTGGTATACATTTTTTTGACGGACGCGGTTTTCTGCTTCATACTGACGTGGCGGAAAGGTGCGACGCCGATCCGCTCGGGGAGGAGAAATTGGCGAAAATCAACGCCAGAAGCGTTGAAATGCCGCTTGGCGTGGTGATCCGGAAAGCTCCGGGCGCGACTCGCTGGGCGGCGTGGTCATGGCGGGCAGTTGCGATCCTGCCCGGCGCCGGCCCGGCCGAATGGGCCGAATTGCGGCGCGAGGGCGACGTCGTCGAATACCACGCCGCGACCCTGCCTCTGACGCTCTGGGCCGACGAAACCGAAGCCTATCTGGTCAACCTGAATGACCGGATCCCGTCCGTTTACCTGGTCCTGCGCGAGGAAGGCGACGACGACCGGCCTCTGGTTCCGGTTCTGGTGACGGCTTCGCCCTATGAAGGGCAGGACTATGCCGATACCGGCGAGGAAATCGTGGAAAAGATCCCGATGACGCCGGGGCTGATCGCCTGGGTTCGGGACTTCGCGCAGGCATATCACCAGGAGGAGGTCTTCGTCAAGCGCAGCCGCAGCGACAAGCGGGGCGAGCCCCGGCAGGGCGGGATCGGCGACCCGCGCGTGCAGAGCGATGCGGACGTCTATCGCGCCCCCGACCCGCGCCGGCGGAGGGCGGTGCAATGAGAGAGGCCCGCGATTTCTGGTCCCGCCGCAAGGCCGCCGTGCAGGCAGAGGCCGAGGCCGAGCGGCTGGATGCCGCCCTGCGGGAAGAGGAGGCCGCCCGCGCAGCACTCGAGGAGAAGAGCGACGAAGAGATCCTGGAGGAGCTGAACCTGCCGGACCCCGACAGCTTGCAGCCGGGCGATGACGTGACCGGCTTCATGGCCCGCGCCGTGCCCGAACGGCTGCGCCGCCGCGCCCTGCGCCGGCTGTGGGGGTTGAACCCCACGCTGGCCAATGTCGATGGCCTGGTGGACTATGGCGAGGATTTCACAGACGCGGCCACCGTCATCGAAGGGCTGGCCACCGCCTATGCCGTCGGCAAGGGCATGATTGCGAAAGTCGTGAACGAAGCGCCCGAGACGGGCGAGAAAGATACCCCCCGGACCGCGCGGGCGGAGCAGACCGACGCCGATCCGCCCAAGGTCACTACGACCAAGGTCGCAGTCGCCCCAGAAGCGGCCCCGGAGGAAACTGAAGAAGAAACTGAAACCGTCGATACCGCCCCGGTGCCGCGCCGGATGCGGTTCACATTCGAAGGATAGATTCGCATGGCCTCGGCCCGACCGGACAGGAACCAACACGCGATCGCCGAAGAGGATCGCCTGCGCGCGGATTTCTACAATTTCCTCGGCCTGCTGCTGGCCGCCCCGCCCAGCGAACTGACGCTGAAGCAGACCGCGGCGCTGCTGGGCGACGACACCGAGTTGGGACAGGCGATCCGGTCGCTGGCGCGTGTGGCGAAAGTGACCAAGCCCGAGGCCGCCGAGCGCGAGTTCAACGCGCTGTTCATCGGCGTCGGCCGGGGGGAACTGCTGCCCTATGCCAGCTACTACCTGACCGGGTTCCTGAACGAAAAGCCGCTGGCGCAGCTGCGCACCGACATGGCCGTGCGCGGCATCACCCGCGCGCCCAACGTCTTTGAACCCGAAGACAATATCGCCAGCCTGATGGAGATGATGGCCGGCATGATCACCGGCCGCTTTGGCCAGCCCGCGCCCCTGGAGGACCAGAAGACTTTCTGGAGCCGGCATATCGGTCCCTGGGCGGGGCATTTCTTCTCGGATCTGGAGGCCGCCGAGAATTCGGTCCTCTATGCCTCGGTCGGCACCGCCGGCCGCGTGTTCATGGAGATCGAGCGCGAAGGCTTCCGGCTGTCGGCGGAGTGATCCGCCACCCACCGCCCCCTTCGGGGCAGACGTGCAACGGAAAGGAGACGATCCGATGAGCACCAAGACGGAAGACGGCGCCAGCCGCCGCGACTTCCTGAAACTGGCCGGCACGGCGGCACCCGCCGCGGTCGCCGCGGCCGCCCTGGGCGACACGGCCGAGGCAGCAGAGCTGCCGACGGACGAGACCCGCCTTCAGGACACGGCGCATACCCGCGCCTATTACGACAGCGCCCGGTTCTGAGCCGGACGCCGTCACCCCCGGCCGACGGTAGCGATTGGCCCTGACGCCGGTTCATCACATCATGGCGGGCTTTGGCCCGTCGGGGAGGAGAAACATGCTTAGGAAAAAGACCAACGGGGTTGCGAGACGCCCCCAGCGGACAAGTATCCTGTCTGAGGTCGCGGAGAAATCCGTGGACCGCCGCGCGTTCCTGCGCGGATCGGGCCTGGCCATCGGCGGCCTGGCCGCCATCGGCGCCACCGGCGGCACGGTGACCGCCGCATCGGCGCAGACCGCGGCCAATGCGGCTGTGGAAAACGTCAAGACCGTCTGCACCCATTGCTCGGTCGGCTGCACGGTCATCGCCGAGGTCAAGAACGGCGTCTGGGTCGGGCAGGAACCCGGCTGGGACAGCCCCTTCAACCTGGGCGCCCATTGCGCCAAGGGCGCGTCGGTGCGCGAACACGCCCATGGCGAACGCCGCCTGAAATATCCGATGAAGAAAGAGGGTGGCGAATGGAAGCGGATCAGCTGGGAACAGGCGATCAACGAGATCGGCGATCAGATGCTGAAGATCCGCGACGAAAGCGGCCCTGACAGCGTCTATTGGCTGGGCAGCGCCAAGCACAGCAACGAACAGGCCTACCTGTTCCGCAAGCTGGCCGCCTATTGGGGCACCAACAACGTGGATCACCAGGCGCGGATTTGCCATTCGACCACCGTTGCGGGGGTTGCGAACACATGGGGCTACGGCGCCATGACCAACTCCTACAACGACATCCACAATTCCCGCGCGATCTTCATCATCGGCGGCAACCCGGCCGAGGCGCATCCCGTCTCGCTCTTGCACGTCCTGCGCGCGAAAGAGCAGAACAACGCGCCGCTGATCGTGTGCGACCCGCGCTTCACCCGCACCGCGGCCCATGCCGATGAATATGTCCGCTTCCGCCCCGGCACGGACGTGGCGCTGATCTGGGGGATCCTGTGGCACATCTTCGAAAACGGATGGGAGGACAAGGAGTTCATCCGCACCCGGGTCTGGGGCATGGACCAGATCCGCGAAGAGGTGAAGAAATGGACCCCCGAAGAGGTCGAGCGTGTGACCGGCGTGCCCGGCAGCCAGTTGCGCCGCGTCGCACGGACCATGGCCAACAACCGGCCCGGCACGGTGATCTGGTGCATGGGCGGCACCCAGCACACCAACGGCAACAACAACACTCGCGCCTACTGCATCCTGCAGCTCGCTCTGGGCAACATGGGCACGTCGGGCGGCGGCACCAACATCTTCCGTGGCCATGACAACGTGCAGGGCGCGACCGACCTGTGCGTGCTGAGCCATTCGCTGCCGGGCTACTATGGCCTGTCGGCGGGCGCCTGGGCGCACTGGACCCGCGTGTGGGAAGAGGATCTGGACTGGCTCAAGAGCCGCTTTGCCACGATCACCGGCAAGGACGGCAAGGAAAAGCCGCTGATGAACCTCAAGGGCATCCCCGTCAGCCGCTGGATCGACGGCGTTCTGGAAAACAAGGACAACATGGACCAGCCGGACAATGTCCGCGCCATGGTGTTCTGGGGCCACGCGCCCAACAGCCAGACCCGCGGCAAGGAGATGAAGACGGCGATGGAGAAGCTCGACCTGCTGGTCGTGGTGGACCCCTATCCGACCGTGTCGGCGGTGATGCACGACCGCACCGACGGCGTCTATCTGCTGCCGGCGGCCACCCAGTTCGAGACGCGCGGTTCCGTGACCGCCTCGAACCGCAGCCTGCAATGGCGGGACAAGGTGGTGGATCCCCTGTTCGAGTGCAAGCCCGACCAGGATATCATCTATCTCTTCGCGCAGAAGTTCGGCTTTGCCGACCGGATGTTCCGCAATATCGGAATGGACGGCGACGGCCAGCCCAATGTCGAGGACGTCACCCGCGAGTTCAACCGCGGCATGTGGACGGTCGGCTATACCGGCCAGAGCCCGGAGCGGATCAAGGCCCACATGGCCAACCAGCACACGTTCGACAAGACGACGCTGCAGGCGGTGGGCGGTCCGGTGGACGGCGAATATTACGGCCTGCCCTGGCCATGCTGGGGCACGGCCGAGATGGGCCATCCCGGCACGCCGAACCTCTATGACATGTCAAAGCCGGTGGCCCAGGGCGGCCTGACCTTCCGCGCACGGTTCGGCGTGGAACGCAACGGCGAAAACCTGCTGGCCGAAGGCGTGGCATCGGTGGGATCGGAGATCCAGGACGGATACCCCGAATTCACCATGCAGATGCTGATGGATCTCGGCTGGGACGGCGACCTGACGGACGCCGAACGCGCCACCATCGACGCGATCGCGGGCCCCAAGACCAACTGGAAGACCGACCTGTCCGGCGGCATCCAGCGGGTGGCGATCAAGCATGGCTGCGCGCCCTTCGGCAACGCCAAGGCCCGCGCCGTGGTCTGGACCTTCCCCGACCCCGTGCCGATTCATCGCGAACCGCTCTACACGCCGCGGCGCGATCTGGTTGCGGACTATCCCACCTACGAGGACCGGCACGCCTATCGCCTGCCAACGCTTTATGCCTCGATCCAGAAGAAGGACTTTTCCAAGGATTACCCGATGATCCTGACGTCCGGACGTCTGGTCGAATACGAAGGCGGCGGCGACGAGACGCGGTCGAACCCGTGGCTGGCCGAGCTTCAGCAGGACATGTTCGCCGAGATCAACCCGCGCGACGCCAACAACCTGGGCATCCGCGACGGGCAGATGGTCTGGGTCGAAGGCGCCGAAGGAGCCAGGGTCAAGGTCAAGGCCATGGTCACCGAACGCGTCGGCGCGGGCGTGGTGTTCATGCCGTTCCATTTCGGCGGCTGGTTCGAGGGCAAGGATCTTCGCGACAAGTATCCGCCGGGGGCCGACCCCTATGTTCTGGGCGAGGCGGCGAATACCGCGATGACCTATGGCTATGACTCGGTGACCCAGATGCAGGAGACCAAGGCGTCGCTCTGCAAGGTCATGCCGGCGTAAGGAGGACTGACAATGGCAAGAGCAAAGTTTCTCTGTGATTCCGAGCGCTGCATCGAGTGCAATGCCTGCGTAACCGCCTGCAAGAACGAGCACGAGGTGCCTTGGGGCATCAACCGGCGCCGGGTCGTCACCATCAACGACGGCAAGCCCGGCGAGCGGTCGATCTCGGTGGCGTGCATGCACTGTTCGGATGCGCCCTGCATGGCGGTCTGCCCGGTGGATGTGTTCTATCAGACCGAGGAAGGCATCGTTCTGCATTCCAAGGATCTGTGCATCGGCTGCGGCTATTGCTTCTACGCCTGCCCGTTCGGCGCGCCGCAATATCCGCAGGCGGGCGCCTTCGGATCGCGCGGCAAGATGGACAAGTGCACCTTCTGCGCCGGTGGCCCGGAAGAGACCCACTCGAACGCCGAGTTCAGCAAATACGGCCGCAACCGGATTGCCGAAGGCAAGCTGCCGATCTGCGCCGAGATGTGCTCGACCAAGGCGCTTCTGGCCGGCGACGGCGACGTAGTCAGCGCGGTCTACCGCGAACGGGTCGTGGCGCGCGGCTTTGGCTCCGGCGCCTGGGGCTGGGGCACGGCCTACAATCAGAAGGGCGGCTGAGAACCTGAACCATCGGCATGCCCCGATAGAATGACGGCGGTCGGCGATGCGCCTTCCGTGCCTCATCGGCGGTACGGAGGACCGTGCGGAGCCCGATGGCGACCGTGCCGAACCGCCGCGCAACAGACGAGGACGGCATGATCTTCATGCGCAGGGTCTTGACCTTACTGGCATTGCTGCTCTGGGCAGGGGGCGCGCCCGCGCAGAACGCAACGGCGCCGGACACCGCCGCGGGCGGGGCCCGCGCCACCACGCTCGAGGACATTCTCGCCCGGCAGAAGAACCGCCTGAAAGGCACGACGCAGCGCCTGCCCGACGCCTTGCGCGAGATCGAGGGCAGGCCGGTGCCGTTGCCCGATGGCGATGCGGGCGTTCCGCAACTGGGCACGCTGGGCGGTGCCTCCGATCCCGACCTGTGGCGCGCGCTCAAATCCGGTGCGCAGGCGACACCCTCGTCATCGACCGCACGGGGCCAGCTGATGCAGGTGCTGGGCGAGGACTGGCGGCTGGTGCGGCGGCAATACCTTCTGCGCTATGGCGGCTACGTGCTGCTGGGGATGGCGGCGATCATCGTCCTGTTCCGGCTGATCCGCGGCAAGATCGCGATCCGCGGCGGGCGGTCGGGCAGGACCATCCCGCGCTTTTCGCTCTCGCACCGCATCGCGCACTGGTTCCTGGCCTCGGTCTTCATCCTGATGGGGCTGTCGGGGCTCATCATCCTGTTCGGCCGGCCGCTGCTGGTCGAGTTCCTGGGCCGTGATCTGCTGGTGGGACGGATGGGCATGGACCCGTCGGTCATCGACACGTTGAAATCGGTGAACTCGGTGCTGCTGAGCGCCTCGTTGCAGGGGCATAACCTGTTCGGGCCGGTCTTCGTTCTGGCTTGGGCGATCATGGTGGTCCGCTTCATGAAGGGCAACTTCTTCCAGTGGGCGGATGCGAAATGGATACTCAAGGGCGGCGGTCTGCTGGGCGGGCACGCCAGCTCGCATCACTACAATTTCGGCGAAAAGACCTGGTACTGGATGGTGGTGCTGATCGGGCTGGGCATGTGCGCCACGGGCCTGTTCCTGCTGTTCCCGATGCTCAGCCAGACGCTGGTCTATCACCAGGCGGCAACCCTTCTGCACGCCATCGGCGCGGTGCTGCTGATCGCGGTGGCGATGGGACATGCCTATGTCGGCTCGATCGGCATGGAAGGGTCGATCGATTCCATGCTGCGCGGCGAGGTGGACGAAAACTGGGCGAAGGAACATCACGACCTCTGGTATGAAGAGGTGACCGGCAAGAAGGCCGATCACGCGAACGACCCGGGCGGGGCCGAGGCACAGGCGGAGGGCGCGGCATGACCGTTCTGCAATTCCTCGAAGGGCCGATGTTCTATGCAGCCTTCGCGATTTTCGCGGTCGGCGCGATCTGGCGGGTGGCGGGCATCGTGCGGCTTGGCCGCAAGCCCGATCTGGCGCCGCCCAAGGGCTCGGCCGCGGCAGGCTGGTTCAAGGGCAACCTGCGCCATTTCGTCCCGCGCGGGCTGTTTGCCGAACGCACCTGGATGCACCTTCTGGGCGGCTATGCCTTCCATCTGGGCCTGTTCGTGCTGCTGGTCTTTGCCGCCCCGCATATCGCGTTCTTCGAACGCTTCACCGGGCTGAGCTGGACCGCCCTGCCCCGCTGGGGCTTCATCCTCGCCGCCGAGTTCGCCTTTGCCGGGCTGATCGTGCTGTGGGTGCGGCGATTCTCCGACCCGGTGATGCGGCAGATTTCCGACCGCGACGACCATGCAGGCAGCTGGCTGACCTTTCTGGTGATGCTGACGGGCTGCCTGGCACTGGAAGAGGCGCATGATGCCTTGCGGGCGCTGCACATGGGGCTGGTGAACCTGTGGCTGATCTACTTCCCGTTCTCGCGGCTGATGCATGCCTTTACCTTCGCGCTCGCACGGGGGGCGACGGGCGCGGTTTACGGACGCAAGGGGATGAACCCATGACCGACGCGGCGCTGACGACCCTTCTGGATCAGATGGATGCGGATATCGCATCCTATCTCGAGGCCTGCGTGCATTGCGGCGAATGCGCCGAGGCCTGCCATTTCTATCTCGCGACGAAGGATCCGAAATACACGCCCACCTGGAAGCTGCAGCCGTTGGTCCGCGCCTACAGGCGGCACAAGGCGCCGCTGCGCGGGATCAGGGGCATGTTCGGCCTGCTGCCGCCGGAGGTGACCGAGGACGACCTGCGCGACTGGGAAGAGTTGGTCTATGACAGCTGCACCATGTGCGGACGCTGCACGCTGGTCTGCCCGATGGGGATCGACATCGCCGGTACCATCCGCAAGATGCGCGAGGCCTACGCCGCCGCAGATATCGCGCCCGACGGGCTGAAACAGGCGCGCGAGAACGTGGAAAAGACCTCCAGCCCGATGGGGGTCACCGCCAAGGCGCTGCTGGCACAGGTCAGGCATCAGGAAGAGGAAACCGGCCTGAAGATCCCCGTGGACCGCGAAGGCGCCGATTACATGGCGATCTTTTCCTCGCACGAGATCATGGCCAGCCCCGAGATCATCGGTGCCTATGCGCGCATCTTCGACCGGGCCGGGCTGAGCTGGACGATCTCGACCAAGGCCTATGAGGCGACCAATGTGGGCGTGCAGATCGGCTCGGCGCCGCTGGCGAAAAAGCTGGTCCGGCGCGTGGTGGACGAGGCCGAAAGGCTGGGCGTGAAATATGTCGTCAGCCCCGAATGCGGCCATGCCTATGGCGCGATCCGCTGGGCCGGGCCGAACCTGCTGGGACGGAGCTTCGGTTTCGAGGTCATCCACATCATCGAACTGCTGGACCGGCTGCGGGCCGAAGGCAAGCTTCCCGTGGGCGACAAGGACGGGCGGCGAATGACCCTTCACGACCCCTGCCAGATCGTGCGCCGGGGCGGGTTGCTGAAGGAACCGCGCAACCTGCTGGAAGGGGCGTGCTCGAATTTCGTCGAGATGAAGGGCGCCGGCATCGCCAATCTCTGCTGCGGCGGCGGGGGGGGCGTGTCGGCCAACCCGCGTGCCGAGGAGCTGATGATCGCGGCCTTCGGCGAAAAGCTGAAACAGATCGACGAGATCGGCGGCATCGAGGCGGTCGTGGTGCCCTGCGCCAACTGCCGGGGCGTGTTCGAGGACGGGCTGTTCGAACATGACCGCGACGAGGATCTGGAGGTCATCAGCCTCGGGCAACTCGTGGCGGACAGGCTGGCCGGGGATGCGCCGCCGAAGCCCTCCGAGTGAGACGGTGCGGCTTGCCGCTTTGATCCTGGCGCTCTGGCCGTCGCTCGCGGCGGCGGATTTTTTCACGCTCAAAGGGCATGGCGGCCCCGTCACGGGCATCGCCGTGGCGCCTGACGAGCGCATCGCCACCGCCAGTTTCGACACGTCTGTAGGGCTCTGGACCGGGGACGATCCGCGCTGGTTCGACGGGCACGAAGCAGCGGTGACGGACGTGGTCTTTGCCGGCGGGACGCTGGTGTCGGCCAGCGACGATTTCACCCTGCGCCTCTGGCCTGAAGGGACCGTTCTGGGCCGGCACGGCGGCAAGGTCGCGGCGCTGGCGGCCATTCCCGGCCTTGTCGCCTCGGCCAGCTGGGACGGCACGGTGGGACTCTGGCCGCTGGACGGGCGCGCGCCGAAGCGGTTGCATGGTCACGAGGACGGGGTCAACACGGTCGCCTTTTCGCCGGACGGGCGCAGGCTGTGGTCGGGCGGCAAGGACGGCACGCTGCGGGAATGGGACGTGGCGACCGGGGCGCAGCGGCGTGTGATCCTGCGCCACGGTTTCGGCATCAACCGGATCGTGCCCGCGCGCGATGGACGCTGGCTGGCCTATGGGGCGGTGGACGGGGTAACGCGAGTGATCGACCCCGAAACCGGCGCGCTGCTGCACGATTTCACGCTGGACCGCCGGCCGATCCTGGCCATGGCGCTCGCCCCCGACGGGCGGCGGCTCGCGGTCGGGGACGGTCAGGGCTACATCATGGTCCTCGACACCGAAACCTGGCGTATCGTCCGCGACTTTCGCGCCACGCTGAAAGGGCCGGTCTGGGCGCTGGCCTATTCGCGCGACGGGCGCAACCTGCACGCGGGCGGGCTGGATTCGGCGATGTATTCCTGGCCGGTGGACGAACTGGCCGAGGCGCCGAAAATGGTGACGCCCGCGCGCGCCTCGGCGACCGCCGACAATGGCGAGCGGATCTTCGTCGGGCGCTGTTCAATCTGCCACACGCTGACGCCGGACAGCGGGCGCCGGGCGGGGCCGACGCTCCATGGCCTGTTCGGGCGGCGGGCCGGAACGGTCGCGGATTACCGCTATTCCGTTGCGGTGGCGCGGTCGGGCATCGTCTGGACCGAAGAAAGCGTGAGCGCCCTTTTCGACGAAGGCCCCGACAGTTACATTCCGGGGACCAAGATGCCCACCCAGCGCATCACCAACCCCGCCGACCGCGCCGACCTGATCGCCTATCTGCGGCGCGCCACGGCCCCGACCGAGGACCGCTGAGCCGCGCATGCCCGACTATCTGACCACGCGCGAACTGGCCCAATTGCTGCGCATCGGCGAACGCAAGGTCTATGACCTCGTGGCCAGCGGCGAGATCCCGCATGTGCGGGCAGTGGGCAAGCTGCTGTTTCCGCGGGCCGAAATCACCGCCTGGCTGAACGCCGCGCGCGGCGGGCCCGTCGTGGCCGAACCTCCCCTGCCCCTGATCGTCGCCGGCAGCCACGACCCGCTGCTGGACTGGGCCCTGCGCGAAAGCGGATCGGGGCTGGCCAGCTACTACGATGGGTCGTTCGACGGGCTGACGCGGCTGGCCGAACGGTCCGCACAGGCCGCCGGGCTGCATATTCGCGAAGAGGAAGAGGACGACTGGAACGTCAACACGCTGCGGGCCACGCTGGGTGAAGCGCCCGTGGTTGTGGTCGAAATCGCCCGCCGCCAGCGCGGCCTGCTTCTGGCGCCGGGGGTGTCCGGTATCCAGACCGTCGCCGACCTCAGGGGGCGCCGGGTCGTATTGCGTCAGGACAGCGCGGCCAGCCAGCGGCAATTCGACGATCTGCTGGCCGAACACGGGCTGAGCCGCCGTGACATCGCCCCTCTGGACAGCCCCGCGCGCACCGAAGAGGCGCTCGCCATGGCGCTCCACGAAGGCAAGGCCGAGGCCGGGTTCGGTCTCGGGGCGCTCGCCGGGCTTTACGGGCTTGGCTTCGTGCCCCTCAGCCAGGAACGCTTTGACCTCGCGGTCTGGCGGCGTGCCTGGTTCGACCCGCCCATGCGGAAACTGGTGGATTTTCTGCGCTCCTCCGCCTTTGCCGGGCGGGCGGCGGAACTGGGCGGCTATGACCTGTCGGGGCTGGGGCGGGTCCATCACAACGGCGCCGCGGGCTAGAGACGCGGCTGCACCCCTTTGATCAGCCATTGACGGGTCGTGCCGATTGGACTGCCTTCGCAAGAATGGCGATGGCAAAAAAAGGCGACCGGGCGGTCGCCTTTGCCAGTGAATTCCTCCGCCCGGTCCTGCGGCTTGTCACCCGGTTGCAGCCTGCGACAAGGCTCGGGGTGGCTCAGTGCGCCGTGACCGGCTCGAAATCGTGCTGCTTGGCCAGGATGAACGCCAGTTTCCGATCCGCCACCAGGGCCAGCTGCTGGCCTTCGGCATCGTGCACCGCGTACAGATGGTCGCGACCGCGCGCGCCGGCGCGGATCTCTTCGGGCAGGTCGGCGACGTTCACTTCCTTCACATAGACGATCCGCCGTCCTTCGCTGTTGAAGTTGCTGAAGTCAAACGGTGTGTTCATGGCTTACCCCTTCCTGATCTTGATCGTCTGCACCACGGTTTCAGGCTGTGCCCGGGCAAGATCCACATGCAGCAGACCGTTTTCCAGAACCGCCTCGCCGACCTCGACCCCATCGGCCAGCACAAACATGCGCTGAAACTGGCGCGCCGCGATGCCGCGATGCAGAAACACGCGTCCCTCGCCGTCGTCGCGCTGGCGTCCGCGGATCACCAGCTGCCGATCCTCCACGGTGATCGACAGATCCTCCTCGGCAAACCCGGCCACCGCCAGCGTTATCCGATAGGACCGGTCCGAAGTCTGTTCGATGTTGTAAGGGGGATAGCCTTCGTTGCCGGCCTTCGCCGATCGCTCCAGAAGGCGTTCCAACTGCTCGAACCCCAGAAGATGCGGGTATGAAGCCAGAGTGTGTTTCGTCACGGTTTTCGTCCTTTTGCCAAAGCGACGCATTCGCGCGGCCCCGTTGCGGCAACCGCGTTGAGCTGAATATGGGAAGAATTGAACCTGCAAACAAGGGGGTAGGATGAAACGCGGATTCCGCGTATCCTGTCCGCAATAGCGAACAAGAACCAAAACGAGTCGCTGCCATGAATGCTCCAACCGATCTGTCGATGAAGTCCGAGGAGGTGCTGCGCGTCGAGCTCGAGGTGTTCCGCCAGCAGCATCGCGACCTCGACGAGGCGATCACCGCCCTGCAAGAACGTGGAACCGCCGATCAGTTGACGATCAAGCGATTGAAAAAGAAGAAACTTCTGCTAAAGGACCGGATCGCGCTGATCGAGGACATGCTTACCCCGGACATCATCGCCTGAACGTGCCCGCCCGCGGCGCGGCACCGTATTGCCGTGCCCGGGGATTTGGCTATAGTGCGCGCTCATTTTCCGGGCACGGGGGCGCGACATGGCCGACATCCGCGTGGGGCTCATCATGGGCAGCCAGTCCGACTGGCCGACCATGAAGGAAGCCGCAACCATTCTCGACGAACTTGGCGTGGGCTACGAGGCCCGCATCGTTTCGGCTCACCGCACGCCGGACCGGCTGTGGGACTATGGCCGCAGGGCGGTCGAACGCGGTTTGCAGGTCATCATCGCCGGCGCCGGCGGGGCGGCACACCTGCCGGGCATGATGGCCTCCAAGACCCGCGTGCCGGTGATCGGCGTGCCGATCCAGACCCGCGCGCTGTCGGGGGTGGATTCGCTCTATTCGATCGTGCAGATGCCCAGGGGCTTCCCCGTCGCCACAATGGCGATCGGCGCGGCGGGCGCGGCCAATGCCGGGCTGATGGCGGCGCAAATCCTCGCGCTTCAGGACCCCGTACTGGCCGGGCGGCTGGACGATTGGCGCGCCGCCCTCTCCGCCTCCATCCCCGAGGTGCCGCAGGATGACTGATCCCCTGCCCACCGATTCCGTCATCGGCATCCTGGGCGGCGGGCAACTCGGCCGGATGCTGTCCGTCGCCGCCTCGCGGCTGGGCTACCGCTGCCACATCTTCGAACCGGCCGCCAACCCGCCGGCGGCCCATGTGGCCGAGACGGTCACCAATGCGCCCTACGACGACGCCGCGGCGCTGGCGGATTTCGCGGCCTGCGTCGATGTCATCACCTATGAATTCGAAAACATCCCCACCTCGGCGCTGGACCTGCTGGAATCCCGCCGCCCGATCCGCCCGGGGCGCGAGGCGCTGCGCGTGAGCCAGGACCGCCTGACCGAAAAGACCTTTCTGAACGATCTGGGGCTGCAGACGGCCCCCTTTGCCGACATTCCCGACCTTGCCAGCCTGCGCGAGGCGCTCGACCGTATCGGCACGCCCGCGATCCTGAAAACCCGCCGCTTCGGCTATGACGGCAAGGGCCAGGTGCGCATCGACGCGGACACCGACCCCGCCGCCGCCCTGTCCGAACTGGCCGACGCCCCGGCGATCCTCGAAGGTTTCGTTTCCTTCAGCCATGAAATTTCGGTCATCGCCGCGCGCGGACTCTCGGGGGACGTCGCCTGTTTCGACCCCGGCGAGAACGTCCACCGCGACGGTATCCTGCGCACCACGACGGTCCCGGCCCGCCTCTCCTCGGCCCAGAGGACGGACGCGATCCTCATCGCCTCGCGCATCCTCGAGGCGATGGATTACGTCGGCGTGATGGGGGTCGAACTCTTCGTCACGCCGCGCGGTCTTGTCGTCAACGAAATCGCGCCGCGCGTCCACAATTCCGGCCACTGGACCCAGCAGGGCTGCACCGTCGATCAGTTCGAGCAGCACATCCGCGCCATCGCCGGCTGGCCCCTGGGCGATGGCCGCCGCCATGCGGATGTCGTGATGGAAAACCTGATCGGCCACGATCTGGACCGCCTGCCCGATCTTGCGCGCCAACCGGACACCGCAATCCATCTCTACGGCAAGGCCGAAGCCCGCCCGGGCCGCAAGATGGGCCATATCAACCGTGTAATCCGCCCAACACCCTGACGCTCCTGCTTCTTTCTGGTCTCAAATACCCAAGACGCAACGCCGGCCCCGCATACCGACCTCGCCTCTTTTGCATTAACCTTTCCTAAACCCCTCGCCCGTTAACCAGTTTTGACAAACCGGGCGAGTAGGCAGGGATGATCGCACGCACCTATACCGTCGCGTTCCAGGGGATCGAGGCCCGCCTTGTCGAGGTGCAATGCGCCATCTCGCCGGGCCTGCCGGCGTTTTCCGTGGTCGGCCTGCCGGACAAGGCCGTGTCCGAAGCTCGCGACCGAGTGCGCAGCGCGCTCACCGCCATGGCCGTCGCCCTGCCTTCGCGCCGGATCACCATCAACCTGTCGCCCGCCGACCTGCCCAAGGAAGGCAGCCATTTCGACCTGCCCATCGCGTTGGCTCTGTTGGCCGCGCTGGAAATCATCCCCGCGGAAACCGCCGAAAACACGGTCGCGCTGGGCGAGCTGTCGCTCGACGGCACGCTCGTGCCCGTTCTCGGCGCCCTCCCCGCGGCCCTGACCGCCGCCGAAAGCGACCGCCGCCTGCTGTGCCCCCGCTCATCGGGGGCCGAAGCCGCCTGGGTGGGGGCAGCCGAAGTCATCGCGCCGGCCTCGCTGGGCGAAACCATCCGCCACCTGACGGGCGATGCCCCTCTCGCCCCTGCCGCACCGGGGGAGGTCAGGTCCGATCCGGCCACACGCGATCTGCGCGACGTCAAGGGACAGGAGCGCGCCAAACGCGCGCTGGAAATCGCCGCCGCCGGGCGCCACCACCTCATGCTGGTCGGCACGCCAGGTTCCGGCAAATCCATGCTCGCCGCCCGCATCCCGGGCATCCTGCCGCCGCTTTCCCCGGCCGAGGCGCTGGAAACCTCCATGATCCATTCGCTGGCCGGCCTGCTGAAAGAAGGCGGCATTAGCCGCGCCCGCCCCTTCCGCGAACCGCACCACACCGCCTCGATAGCCGCCATCGTCGGCGGCGGGCGCGGCGCCAAACCGGGCGAAATCAGCCTGGCCCACAACGGCGTGCTGTTCCTCGACGAATTCCCCGAATTCTCTCGCACCGTTCTGGAAACCCTCCGCCAGCCGATCGAAACCGGCGAGGTCATCGTCGCCCGCGCCAATGCCCATGTGAAATATCCCTGCCGCTTCATGCTGGTGGCGGCCGCCAATCCGTGCCGGTGCGGTTATCTCAGCGATCCCTCGCGCGCCTGCGCCCGCGCGCCCGCCTGTGGCGAAGACTACCTGGGCCGGATCTCCGGACCGCTTCTTGATCGGTTCGATCTGCGCATCGAGGTGCCCCCCGTGGCCTTCTCCGATCTGGACCTGCCGCCCTCGGGCGACAGCTCTGCCACCGTCGCGGCCCGCGTCGCGGCTGCCCGCGCCGTGCAGGCGACGCGGTTCGCCGCCCATCCCGAGCTGCACCAGAACGCCGATGCCGAAGGCCGGCTGCTCGAAGAGATCGCCACCCCCGACGCAGAGGGGCGCGATCTGCTGACGCGAATGGCCGAACGGTTCGGACTCTCGGCGCGCGGCTACCACCGCGTGCTGCGGGTGGCGCGAACGATCGCCGACCTCGACGGGTCGGAAACCGTGCGCCGGCCGCAAGTGGCCGAGGCGCTCAGCTACCGCCTGACAGCGCTGGCAGCCGCGTGATCCAGTCGGCCAGATCCCGCATCGTCGCCCGCCCTTCGGGCAGGATCCGGGCGAACAGCGGCCAGACATGCGGCAGGCGATCTCCGATACGGA
Source organism: Jhaorihella thermophila (assembly GCF_900108275.1). Classification (GTDB taxonomy): domain Bacteria; phylum Pseudomonadota; class Alphaproteobacteria; order Rhodobacterales; family Rhodobacteraceae; genus Jhaorihella; species Jhaorihella thermophila. Next base: position 109,650 of record NZ_FNVD01000008.1, on the reverse strand, counting down.
CCTCCACCGCGACCCCCTGCGCGCGCAACCGTTGGGCCATCCGGCGCGTATCGTCCAGCAGGATCTCGGTCGTGCCGGCAGTCAGAAACACCGCAGGCGCGCCGGCGAAATCGGCAAACAGCGGCGAAGCCCGTGGATCGGCCGGATCGGCGGACCGCAGATACATGCCGACCAGTTCCGCCGCCCGCTGCGCCGGCAGCATCGGGTCCGCCTGCGCGTTGGCGCGAAAGCTGTCCCCGGAAAAGGTCATGTCCGTCAGCGGCGAAAACGCAAACGCACCGGCCGGCATCGGAGCGCCGGTCCGACACAGCTCTCCCAGCAGCGCCAGCGCCAGCCCGCCGCCCGCGCTGTCACCGCCGATGATGACCTTGCCCGGCGCCACGCCTTGCGTGATCAGCCCGTCGAAACAGGCCCGCGCATCCTCGATCGCGGCGGGAAACGGGTGTTCCGGGGCCAGGCGATAGTCCGGCAGGCAGGCGCTTGCCCCGGCCAGGCGCGCCAGCCGCACGAGCATTGCGGCATGGGTCCGCGGACTGCCAAAGACATACCCCCCGCCATGGAAATACAGGATCACCGGCGCGCTCTCCGCCTCATGGACCCACAGCGCGGGAACCCCGCTTTCGCCTAGACGATCCCACCCCAGGCGCGCATCCCGTGGCATGCCGAACCAGAACCGGGCCTTGCGTTCGAACCGTTCGCGAATTTCCGCCGGATCCTCGACCCGCGCAAGATAGGGCTTTTCCATCAGGCGCAGGCCGAGATTGACCAGCGGACGCATGACGCTCACCCGACCCGCGCCTCCACCGCATCCCAGATCATGGCGGCGACATTGATTCCGTCGAACCGCTCCAGTTCCTGAATGCCCGTGGGCGAGGTCACGTTGATCTCGGTCAGATAGTCGCCGATGATGTCGATGCCGACAAAGACCTGACCCTTTTCGCGCAGGAGCGGCCCGATCGCGGCGCAGATTTCCCGGTCGCGATCCGTCAGGCCAATCTTTTCGGGCCGCCCGCCCACATGCATGTTCGACCGGGTCTCGCCCGCCGCCGGCACGCGGTTGATCGCCCCGGCGGGCTCGCCGTCCACAAGGATCACGCGTTTGTCGCCATTGCTGACATCGGGCAGGAATTTCTGCACGATCAGCGGCTCGCGCGAAAATCCGGTGAAAAGCTCGTAAAGCGCGCTCAGGTTCCGGTCGTTCTGATCCAGGCGGAACACACCGGCGCCGCCATTGCCGTAAAGCGGCTTCAGAATGATGTCCCCGTGCCTGTCCTTGAAGGCCCGGATCGTGGCCAGATCGCGGGCAATGGTGGTGGGCGGCGTCAGGTCGGGAAAATCCAGCACCAGAAGTTTTTCGGGATAATTGCGCACCCAGAACGGATCGTTCACGACCAGCGTCTGTCCCCGGAGCCGGTCCAGAAGATGGGTCGACGTGATGTAATGCATGTCGAAAGGAGGATCCTGGCGCAGCCACACGACGTCGAAATCGGCCAGATCGACCTCTTTCTGCTCGCCGAGCACCGCCGGTTGCCCCACGACCCGCTGGATCTGCATGAAGTGCCCGCGCGCCGTGATCCGCCCCTCCTGATAGGCGAGCTGGTCGGGGTCATAATAGAACAGCTCGTGCCCCCGGTTTTGCGCTTCTTCCGCGAGCCGGAACGTGCTGTCGGCGTTGACGTCGACGGACAGGATCGGGTCCATCTGAAAGGCAATCTTCATCGGCATGTCCCCTGCAAGATCGCCCGATACATGGACCACCCAAAGCCAAGGTTCAATGCCGAGTTCAATGCCGATCAGGCCAGACCAAAGGCATTCTCTATGATTTCAAATGCCCCACTGCGATCCACCAGTGCCACGTCGAAGCGGACATTGGTCAACTGTCCGTCCGGCTCACCATCCAGAAACTGCGCGGCCGAAGCGCAGATCCGGCGCATCTGCCGGGGGCTGAGTCTCCGGGCGGCCGTCGATATGTCGCGCGCCTGCTTGACCTCGACAAAAACGATGCCCTCTTCATTGCGCGTGATCAGGTCGATTTCCCCACCTGCAACCCGCCAGCGCCGGCGTGCCACCGCAAAGCCGCGCCGTTCATAGTCCTGCGCGATCTGCCGCTCCGCGGCCTCGCCCGAATGATACGCCATCCGTCCCGCTGAGGATCGGGTCATCGGTCAGTCCTTTCCCAGTTTCAGCGCCATCTGGTAGACCTTTCGCCGCGGCACGCCATGCAATCCGGCAACGATGTCTGCCGCATCCCGCACCGAATGGTCCATTAACGCCCTCTTCAGATCTGACTCTAAATCCTCTTCCCTAATTTTTTCCGAACGGCCGCGATCGACCACGATCACGATTTCACCTCTTGGTTCTAGGGCCTTTATGATTTCGGCAAGGTCTCCCAAGGCGGCGCGCCGAACTTCCTCGAATTTCTTTGTCAGTTCCCGGCACAAGGCTGCCTGACGGTTCTCTCCCAGCACGGCAGCCATGTCCGCCAGGCTGGCTGCAGCCCGCTTGGGGGATTCGTAGAAGACCAGCGTGCCGGGCACGTCGCGCAACGATTCGAGCCGCTTGCGGCGGGCCGCGGCTGCACTGGGAAGAAACCCCGCGAAAAAGAAGGAATCCGTCGGCAGCCCGGCAAGGGTCAGCGCCGTCAGAACCGCGGACGGGCCCGGCGCACAGGTCACCATATGGCCGGCCTCGGCGGCCGCACGGCTCAGATCATAGCCCGGATCGGCAATCAGGGGCATCCCGGCCTCCGAGGCATAGGCCACCGACTGCCCCTGCTCCAGCGCACGCAGCAGCCGTTCCCGTGCCCCGGCACCGCTGTGGTCGTGATAGGAAACGAGCGCCCGACCGTTCAGTGGCACCCCGTGAATATCCAAGAGCCGCCGCAGGCTGCGCGTGTCTTCGGCCGCGATCACGTCGGCCGAGGCCAGGACGTCCAGCGCCCGCAGCGTGATGTCCCGCGCCGACCCGATCGGCGTTCCGACGAAATACAGCCCCGGGGGCAAGGTGACATGCCGATAATTCAACGCTGGACCCGACTTTCCTGTCGTCTATTATCCCCCGCAACGGCCAATGCGGCGCGCGCCGACGCATTCAGGGAGAACTCGTTCGGATGTTTGCCTTTTTCAACCCGTTCCGCAAGATCGCCTTGCTTCTGCTCAGCCTTGTGACGGCGATCGTCCTTTCGGCATGCGAACCGGTCACGTTGGGCGGTCCGTCGATCGACACGTCGAAACCCGTGCCGGTCGCGCTGCTGGTCCCCAAGGGATCGGCGCAACCGGGCGATTCCGTGCTGGCCCAGAGCCTCGAGAACGCTGCCCGGCTGGCCATCGCGGACCTGGGCAATGTCCGGATCGACCTGAGGGTCTATGACACGGCCGGCGAAGCCGATGCGGCAGCGGCCGCAGCGAAAAAGGCGGTCGGCGAGGGGGCCAAAATCATCCTGGGCCCGGTCTATGCACAGGCGTCGAACGCGGCGGGTCTGGCCGTGCTGAACAGCCGGGTCAATGTCCTGTCGTTCTCGAACAACACCAAGATCGCCGGCGGCAACGTGTTCGTGCTGGGCCCGACCTTCGACAACACGGCGCAACGGCTGGTGTCCTTCGCCCAGGCCCGGGGCAAGGGCAACATCCTGATCGTGCATTCCACCGACGAGGCCGGCCGGGTGGGGCTCGAGGCGATCAGGAAGGCGATCGCCGCCAACGGGGGCACGCTTGCCGGCACGGTTTCCTACGATCTCTCGCAGGAAAGCGTGATCGCGTCGGTGCCGGTGATCCGCGACATGGTGGCCAGCACCGGGGCGCAGGCCATCTTCTTTACCTCGACAACCGCAGGCGCGCTGCCGCTTTTCAGCCAGATTCTGCCCGAGGCCGGGGTTTCCACCGAAGAGGTCCAGTTCATCGGCCTGACCCGCTGGGACATCCCGACCCAGACGCTGGAACTTCCGGGGGTGCAGGGCGGGTGGTTCGCCCTGCCCGATCCGGCCAAGGATCAGCAGTTCCGGGCCCGCTACCAGGCGGCCTATGGCGCTGCCCCGCATCCGATCGGCGGGCTGGCCTATGACGGCATCGCCGCCATCGGCGCGCTGGTGTCGGCGGGCAAGGCCGACGCGCTGACCGGCGCGGCGCTGACGCAACCTGCGGGTTTCCAGGGCGTCGGCGGCATCTTCCGGCTGCGCCCCGACGGCACCAACGAACGCGGCCTTGCCGTGGCCACGATCCAGAACAGACAGGTGGTTGTGATTGACCCTGCCCCGACAAGCTTCTCCAGCGCCGGATTCTGAACCGGCCCTCGCCGGTCATCCGGCTTCCGATCGGGCGCAGGAACTGATCTGCGATCCGCAGAGGATTTTTGATGCACCCACGATCCGGGACCGGATCGCGGTGGCGGCGCAGGAGGCGCGCGACGCCGCCGCCCTGCAGGCAGAGACCGTGGCCATCCTGCGCGAAGCGATGAAGACAGGCCGCGCGGCCATTGCCAAGGCCTTTGCCGAACGTCCCTTTGCCGCCCGCCCCCTGGCGCGGTCCTACACCTGGCTGACAGACAACCTTGTCCGGACGGTTCTGGACGTGGCCCGGACATGGCTGCACCCGCTGCCCAACCCCACCTCGGGCGAGCGCATCGCGGTCATTGCCGTGGGCGGCTACGGCAGGGGCGAGATGGCGCCGTTTTCGGACGTGGACCTGCTGTTTTTGACGCCTTGGAAGCTGACCCCCTGGGCCGAGAGCGTGATCGAATCCATGCTCTACATGCTGTGGGATTTGCGGCTGAAGGTCGGGCATTCCTCGCGCACCATCGCCGATTGCATCCGGCTGGGGGGCGAAGATTTCACGATCCGCACCGCGCTGCTGGAGCATCGCTTTCTTGCCGGCGACCGGGACCTGGCCGAGGAACTGGACAGGCATCTGCGCAACGACCTGTTCAAGGGAACCGAGAAGGAATTCGTCGAGGCCAAACTGGAAGAGCGCGCCGCTCGGCACGCGAAATTCGGCCAGCGCTACATGGTCGAGCCCAACGTCAAGGAAGGCAAGGGCGGGCTGCGCGACCTGCAATCGCTGTTCTGGATCGCCAAATACATCTACGGCGTCCAAGACGCGGCCGAACTCGTGGAGCTGGGCCTGTTCCTGCCCGACGAGTTCGAAACCTTCCGCCGGGCCGAGGACTTTCTGTGGGCGGTGCGGGCGCACATGCACCTGATCACGGGCCGCGCCACCGAACAGCTGACCTTTGACCTTCAGGTCGAGGTGGCCGAACGCATGGGCTACAAGGATCAAGCCGGGCGGCGTGCCGTCGAGGTGTTCATGCAACGCTATTTCCGCGAGGCGACGGCGGTGGGCGAACTGACGCGGATCTTTCTGACCAAGCTGGAAGAGGCCCATGTCAAGAAGCCCCCCCTGCTGGAGCGGATCTTCAAGCGCCGCCCGCGGGTGCGCAAGGGCTTTCGCGTGGTGCACAATCGGCTGGACGTCGCCGACCCCGACGAATTCCTCAAGGACAGGATCAACCTGTTGCGGCTGTTCGAGGAGGGCCTGCGCACCGGTATGCTGATCCACCCCGACGCGATGCGGCTGGTGGCGCACAACCTGCATCTGGTCGATGACGAGATGCGCAACGATCCCAGGGCACAGAAGATCTTTCTCGACCTGCTGCTGGAGCACGGCAACCCCGAGCGGGCGCTCAGGCGGATGAACGAGCTTGGATTCCTTGCCGCCTTCATCCCCGAATTCAAGCCGGTCGTCGCGCTGATGCAGTTCAACATGTATCACAGCTATACGGTGGACGAGCACACGATCCAGTGCATCTCGCAACTGGCGCAGATCGAGCGGCGCGAGCTGATCGAGGATCTGCCGATCGCCTCGGGCATCCTCGAGAGCGGCGTGAACCGGCGGGTGCTGTATGTGGCGCTGTTGCTGCACGACATCGCCAAGGGGCAACCGGCGGATCATTCGATCCTGGGCGCGCAGATCGCGCGCAAGGTTGCGCCGCGGCTGGGACTGGATGAAGAGGAAAGCCGCACGGTGGAATGGCTGGTGCGCTATCACCTGCTGATGTCGGACATGGCGCAGAAGCGCGACATCGCCGACCCGCGCACGGTTCGGGATTTCGCCAAGGCGGTCAAGACGGTCGAGCGGCTGGACCTGCTGACCGTGCTGACGGTCTGCGACATCCGCGGCGTGGGCCCCGATACCTGGAACAACTGGAAGGCGGTGCTGTTGCGGGCGCTCTATCGGCAGACGCGGGTGGCGCTTGAGGAGGGGATGGAGGCGCTCAACCGCGAGAACCGCGGCGCCGAGGCGCAGAAGGCGCTGCGCGAGGCCTTGTCGGACTGGCCGCAGGAACTGGTGGAGCGGGAGATCGCGCGGCACTATCCGCCCTACTGGCAGGGGCTGCACACCACGGCGCATGTGGTTTTTGCACGGCTGTTGCGGAAGCTCGAGGAAGAGGGCGATCCGGGGGCGGTGATGATCGATCTCTACCCCGACGAGGATCGGGACGCGACGCGGGTCTGTTTCGTGATGGCCGACCATCCGGGCATTTTCGCCCGGCTCGCCGGCGCGCTGGCGCTGGTGGGGGCGAATGTGGTGGACGCGCGCAGTTACACCACCCGGGACGGCTATGTGACCGATGCCTTCTGGATCCAGGATTCCGAGGGCAAGCCCTATGAGGCCAGCCGCCTGCCGCGGCTGACGCAGATGATCCACAAGACGCTGAAGGGCGAGGTGATCGCCCGCGAGGCCCTGAAGTCGCGCGACAGGGTGAAAAAGCGGGAAAAGGCCTTCGAGCGGCCGACGCATATCACTTTCGACAATGAAGGGTCGGACATCTACACGATCGTCGAGGTCGATACCCGTGACCGGCCAGGGTTGCTATACGATCTGGCGCGGACATTCGCGGCAAACAACGTCTATATCGCCAACGCGGTGATCGCGACCTATGGCGAGCAGGTTGTGGATACCTTCTATGTCAAGGACATGTTCGGGCTGAAATATCACTCCAAGGCCAAGCAGAAGGCGCTGGAGAAGAAGTTGCGCAAGGCGATCGAGAAAGGGGCGGAACGGGCGCTGGGGTGACGGGGCCATTTCGGATCCGCCGCGCCGATCCCAAATGGTAGGGGGCGCTGCCCCCTCGGCCCTGGCGGGCCTCACCCCCGGAGTATTTTCTGCAAGATGAAGATGCTGGAATGCGCGTATCCACGGGCGCGGGTGGTGCGGCACAAGGGCGCAGGGTTCGGCTTTCCCGGCGGGCGCAAACGGTTTATGAACCGCGAAACTGCACCGAGCAGCCTTTCCACCAAACCGAGGCCCGCGCATGAAACCGATCCGCCTGATCTCCGGATTTCTCACGGTGGGGGTCTGGACGTTGGCGAGCCGCATCCTGGGCTTTGTCCGCGACGCGATGATCCTGGCCTTTCTGGGAACGGGGCCGGCCTACGAGGCTTTTGTCGTCGCCTTTCGTCTGCCCAACATGTTCCGCCGCTTCTTTGCCGAAGGGGCGTTCAACATGGCCTTCATCCCTATGTTTTCCAGGAAACTGGAAACAGGCGAGGATGCCGGGGGATTTGCCGAGGAGGCGATGGCGGGGCTGGCCTCGGTGCTGATCGCGCTGACGCTGGCCGCGCAGGCGGGAATGCCCTGGCTGATCTGGGGGCTGGCCTCGGGCTTTGCCGGGCAGGAGCAGTTCGCGCTGTCGGTGGAGTTCGGCCGCATCACCTTTCCCTATATCCTTTTCATCTCGCTGGCCGCGCTGCTGTCGGGCGTGCTGAACGCAACCGGGCGGTTTGCCGCCGCCGCCGCCGCGCCCGTGCTGCTGAACGTCATGGTGATCGGCGGCATGGCCGCGGCGGCGCTGGCCGGGGTGGACGTGGCGCGCGCGCTGATCTGGACGATTCCGGTGGCGGGCGTTGCGCAGTTCGCGCTGGTCTGGATCGTGGCGGCGCGGGCGGGGTTCGCGCTGCGTCCGCGCCGGCCGCGCCTGACGCCGGAGCTGAAGCGGCTGGTCGCGATCGCGGTGCCGGCGGCGCTGGCCGGCGGGGTGGTGCAGGTGAACCTTCTGGTGGGCCAGCAGGTTGCGAGCTATTTCGACCGCGCCGTGGGCTGGCTGTTCGCCGCCGATCGGCTGTATCAGTTGCCGTTGGGCGTGGTCGGCATCGCCATCGGCGTGGTGTTGCTGCCCGACCTGTCGCGCAGGCTGGCGGCGCGGGACGACACGGGCGGGCGCGATGCGCTGAGCCGGGCGGCCGAGGTGTCGCTGGCGCTGACCGTTCCGGCCGCGGTGGCGCTGGTGGTGATCCCGCTGCCGCTGGTATCGGTGCTGTTCGAGCGTGGCGCAACCACCCGGACCGACAGCATCGCCATCGCGCTCGCCGTCGCGATCTACGGGCTGGGGTTGCCGGCCTTCGTGCTGCAGAAGATCCTTCAGCCGGTCTTTTTCGCGCGCGAGGATACGCGGACCCCGTTCCGCTATGCGCTGGTGGCGATGGTGGTGAACGCGGTGCTGGCGATCGGGCTGGCCCCGCTGATCGGCTGGATCGCCCCGGCGATCGCCACCTCCGCGGCGGGCTGGGCCATGGCCGGGCTGCTGGCCATCGGCGCGCGGCGGTTCGGGGATGTCGCCCGGTTCGACGCGCGGCTTCACGGCCGGATCTGGCGCATCTGCGCGGCCTCGGCGATCATGGGCGCGGCGCTGTGGGGGCTGGCGCGGGCGCTGGAGGGGGCGCTGTTCGCCGCCGGCTGGCGCTATCCGGCGCTGGCGGTGCTGGTGCTGGCCGGCATGGCCGTCTATTTCGCCGCCGGTCAGGCGATCGGTGCCTTCCGGCTGGCGGAATTCCGCGCCGCCCTGTCCCGGCGGGGGGCACGATGAGCCGCGATGCGCTGCCCCTCTCCTGTCCCGCAGGCACGGTGATATTCCGCGCCGGCGAGGACTGCCCCGGCTTTGTCCGCCTCACCCGCGGCACGATCCGCGTCACCCTGACCGCCCCGAACGGGCGCGAGGTGGTTCTGTATCGCGTGGAACCGGGTGACGTGTGCCTTCAGACCTTTGCCTGCCTGACCGACGGGCGCAGCTATTCCGCCGAGGGTGTAGCCGAGGCGGATGTCGAAGGCGAGGTCATCCCCCATGCCGTTTTTCGCCGGCGCATGGCCGAGGACGCCGCCTTTCGCGAAGAGGTGATGGCCGCCGTGGCCCGCCGCTTTGCCGATTACGAAAAGTTGGTCGAGGACGTGGCGTTGACCGGGTTCGATGCGCGGCTGGCCCGTGCCCTGCTGCGACTGGCGCGGGGCGGCGAAGGGATTGAAACCACGCACGAGGCGCTTGCGGCCGAGACCGCCTCGGGCCGGGCCTTCGTGTCGCGGCGACTGGCCGAGTTCGCCCGCCTTGGCCTGATCCGGCCGGGACGGGGACGCATCCGGATCCTGGACCGGGCGGCGCTTGAACGGGTTGCCGATGACGATCGCTGAGCGGCTTTCGTGACTCTGTCACCGACGGCGGGCCGCGGCTCGTGCGATAGTCGGTTCGTCAAGACAGGCAATCGCGATTCGCAAAGGAGAATTCCCATGACCCGCAACGAAGGCACCCTTGACCGCATCCTCCGCGTCATTCTGGGGCTGGCGCTGATTTCGATCGTGTTCGTCGGCCCGCAGACGCCCTGGGGCTGGATCGGCCTCATCCCGCTGTTGACGGGGCTGGTGGGCATCTGCCCGCTCTACAGCATTCTGGGCATCAGCACCTGCCCGATGAAGCCGGGCAAGTAAGCCCGCGTCCAACGGCCCGTGGCCGACCGCCGCGGGCCGGTCAATCGTGCCGGATCCGCGACCGGATCCGCGCCCACCCGCCGGGGCTGACGACAAAGGACAGGCCGTAGCCGGTGGCGAACCCGGCCAGATCGGCCACCCAGTCGCGGCTGCCGCCGAACAGAAGCCCGAACAGCAGTTGGAACCCCATCAGAAAGGCGATCAGGTAGAAGGCCCGCACCTGGTTCGCGCCAATCCGCGCCAGAGAGAACTGCAACAGCCATGTGAACGCGCCGATCAGGCCATAGACCGCCGGAAATCCGCCGATCAGCGGCATCGGGTCGTCCAACAGGACCCCATAAGCCAGCGCGCCGCCGATGCCCGACAGCACGAACACCGCCAGCGTCGCCACGTTGCCGAAGACCTCGCCCACCATCTTGCCCATGGCCAGCAGGAACACGCCCACGAACAGCGCATGCGTGAACGACGTATGCACAAAGGGATAGGTGACGAAGCGGATCACATGCCGCAGCGGCCAGCGTCCGTTTTCCCACATCCAGTCCAGGATCTCGCCGGAAAAGGCATAGTCCTGGATCGCCCCCAGCCGCCAGCCCACCGCCGCCGGCCCGCCGACGATCCCGCGCGCGCCCAGCGAGAACGCGACCTCGATCCCCAGGATCACCAGAAACAGCGCCGCCACCACCGGCGGCAGCGGATTGACGGGCGGATGCGGCGGTTGATGACTGCTCATGGCGTTTTTCCGGTTCCCGGCCTGCTGCGGCGTCTTGACTGCGCCGGTTGACGATACCCCGCCCCATGGGTAAGCGACACGCGGCCTTTTTACCAGACGGGAGTCGCCACAATGAGCGAAACGAGTTTCACCCCGCGCGTCTTTTCGGGCATCCAGCCCTCGGGCGGGCTGACGCTGGGCAACTACCTGGGCGCCATGAAACGCTTTGTCGAGATGCAGGAGGCGGGCGAATATGAAACCATCTACTGCATCGTCGATCTGCACGCGATCACCGTCTGGCAGGACCCTGCCGCGCTGACCCGCAACACGCGAGAACTCTGTGCGGGCTACATCGCCGCCGGGATCGACCCGGAAAAATCGGTGCTGTTCAACCAGTCCCAGGTGGCCGAGCACGCGCAGCTGGCCTGGATATTCAACTGCGTCGCCCGAATGGGCTGGATGCAGCGGATGACCCAGTTCAAGGACAAGGTGGGCAAGAACGCCCAGAACGCCTCGCTGGGGCTGTTTGCGTATCCTGCGCTGATGGCGGCGGACATCCTGCTCTACCACGCCACCCACGTCCCCGTGGGCGAGGACCAGAAACAGCATGTGGAACTGACCCGCGACATCGCAATCAAGTTCAACCACGACTACAAGGTGGACTTCTTCCCCGTCTGCGAACCGGTGATCGAAGGCGCCGCCACCCGGGTCATGAGTCTGCGCGACGGCTCCAAGAAGATGTCCAAGTCCGACCCCTCGGACATGAGCCGGATCAACCTGACCGACGACGCCGACACGATCGCAAGGAAGATCCGCAAGGCAAAGACGGACCCCGAGCCGCTGCCGGAGGATCCCAAGGGGCTGGAGGGGCGCCCCGAGGCGCGCAACCTCGTCAACATCTACGCCGCGCTCGCCGACCGCACCGTCGAGGACGTGCTGGCCGAGATCGGCGGCAGACAGTTTTCCGAGTTCAAGCCGATGCTGGCGGATCTCGCGGTGGCGAAACTCGGCCCCATCTCGACCGAGATGGCCCGCCTCATGGACGATCCCGCCGAGATCGACCGGATCCTGACCCGCGGCGCGGAACGCGCCCGCGAAATCGCCGCGCCGATCCTGCGGCGCACCTACGACATCGTCGGCATGGTCGGCCCGACGCGCGCGTGATACGCCCCTGCTCGGCGGTTCAAACACCGCCTCATGCCTTCATCTTGCCGGCAAATACTCCGGGGGTGAGGCCCGCCAGGGCCGAGGGGGCAGCGCCCCCCCCCGCCGACCCGGCGCCATTCCGTCAGGCGTGTTCCAACGCGACGGTCCGGATCCGCTCCACCATCGACTTCAAACCGTTGGATCGCTGCGACGACAGGTGATCGTTCAGCCCCAGCCGCGCCAATTCCGCCTTGGCGTCCACCTGCGCAACCTCGCCGACCGGCAGGCCGTTGTAGAGCGCGCGCAGGACCGCGATCAGCCCGCGCACGATCATCGCGTCGCTGTCGCCGTCGAACCGGAACACGCCATCCTCGATCGTCGGATGCAGCCATACCTGGCTGGCACAGCCATGCACCTTGTTTGCGGGCACCTTCAATGCCTCGTCCAGCGGCTCCATGGCCTTGCCCAGCTCGATCACATGGCGATAGCGGTCCTCCCAGTCGTCCAGGAATTCGAAATCCTCCACGATCTCCTCGAAGGCGGGGCTGGCCATGCGTCAATCCTCGGACTTGTTGCGCTCGCCCTCAGGTAAGCCTCCGCGACCGCCCTGTCCACCCCCGGGGGCCGGTTCGGCTTGCGGCTTTTCAACCGCGGCTGGATACGGTAACCCGGATGCGGAAACTCGATCCGGGGCAAGGCAAGATGCACAAACCTATCGCAGTCCTTCTGACGGCCGGACTGATCCTGTCCGGCTGCAGCGGCTGGAAGACCTCCGGCTTCAACCCGAAGAACTGGTTCGGAAACAGTCAGCCCGCCTCGGCAGGGGACGCGAACCCGCTGATGCCGCCCCAGCGCAGCGGGCTGCTCAGCCGACCCGAGGCCGAAGACCTGAGCGTGCCGATCGCCCGCATCACCGAATTGCGGGTCGAACCCACCACCACCGGCGCGATCATCTATGCCAAAGGCGTGGCCACGCGTCAGGGCCCCTATGCCACCAGCCTGCGCCCCGTCAGCACCCCCGAACAGATCGCCGACGGGCTGCTGGTGCTGTCTTTCCGCGTGACCTATCCCGCGCAGCCCACACCGGTGGGCAACGAACGGTCGCGCACCGTGCACGAGGCGCATTACATCTCGAAACAGGACGCCTCCCGGATCCGCACGATCCGGGTTGAGGCCCGTGAAAACGCGCTGGAATCGCGCCGCCGCTGATCGCCGCGGCTCAGAGTTCGATCACGTCGACCGTCTGCCCTCGGGCCACCAGTCCGATCTTGCCCGCGCAGAGCCGCAGCGCGTCCGCGCCGAACAGCTCGCGCCGCCAGCCCCGCAGAGCGGGCACGTCACGTTCCCCCGCCGCAATGGCATCCAGGTCGGAACTGGACGCCACCAGCCGCCCTGCCACGCCCGCGCTTTCGGTCTTGGCCTTCAGAAGCACGCGCAGCAGGTCCGCCAGCGCGGGGTTGACTTGCAACTTGTCACGCGACCTGTCGGGCTTTGGCATGTTCTCGGGCGGGCAGGACAGCCCGCGCTCCACCGCCTGCAGAATGCCCTCGGCGATGGCCCCCTTGCGCGCCTCGCGCAGCAACAGCCGCGAGGCGCTCAGATCGGCATGGGTGCGCGGCTTGGTCGAAGCAAGCTCCACCAGCGCGTCGTCCTTGAACACCCGGTTGCGCGGGATGTTCTTCTCTTGCGCGTATCGTTCGCGAAAGGCCGCCAGCTCGCGCACCACGGCCAGGAATTTCGGCGTCTGGGTGCGCGTCTTGACCCGCTTCCAGGCGTCCTCGGGACGCACCACGTAATTGGCGGGGTCGGTCAGCGTCTGCAGCTCTTCCTCGACCCAATGCGCGCGGCCGGTGCGCTTCAGTTCGGCGGCGAGAAACTCGTAGATCTTCCGCAAATGGGTCACGTCGCCCAGGGCATAGGATTTCTGCGCCTCGGTCAGCGGCCGCCGCGACCAGTCGGTAAAGCGCGAGGTCTTGTCGAGCGGCTTCTTCACGATCTTGCGCACCAGGGTTTCATAGCCCACCTGCTCGCCAAAACCGCAGACCATCGCGGCCAGCTGGGTGTCGAAAAGCGGTTTCGGGATCACCCCGCCATCGACCCAGAAGATCTCCAGATCCTGCCGGGCGGCGTGGAAGACCTTGACCACGGATTCGTCGCGGAAAAGGTCATAGAGCGGCTCCAGCGACGTCTCGCCCACCAGCGGATCGACCAGCACCGCGCTGTCGGGATCGTCGCCGGGCACGGCGAGCTGCACCAGGCACAGCTGCGAATAATACGTCCGTTCGCGCAGAAATTCGGTGTCGACGGTGACGTAAGGGTGCGCACGGGCGGCGGTGCAGAACGCCTGCAACTCCTGCGTCGTCGTCAGTGTCTTCATTGCCTGCTTTCCGGGCGTCTTCCCGTGGTCGGGCGTGCCGCTATCGCGTTTTCTCATGGAAATTTCGCTACCCTTTCATCTATTCGAACCGCCCTCAATCCAGCATCACCGGCGTCCGGTCCCCGGCGGCGAAGCGGCGCAGCACCGCGGGGTAAAGCCGATGCTCCTGTCTCAGCACCCGCGCGGCGAGCGTCTCGGGCGTATCGCCGGGCTTTACGGGGACGCGGGCCTGCCCCAGGATCGGGCCGTCGTCCAGTTCGGGCGTGACCTCGTGAACCGTGCAGCCATGTTCGACATCGCCGGCTTGCAGCGCGCGGGCATGGGTGTGCAGGCCCCGGTATTTGGGCAGCAGCGAGGGATGGATGTTCAGCATCCGCCCCTGCCATTTGCGCACGAAGCCTTCGGTAAGAACCCGCATGAAGCCTGCCAGACAGATGATATCCGGTCGCGCCTTTTCAAGCTCTGCCTGAAGCGCGGCCTCGAACGCCGCGCGGTCGCCCCGGAATGGGCGGTGATCCACCACCGCCGTGGGCACGCCCAGCGCGCGGGCCTTCTCCAGCCCGCCGGCGGCAGGATCGTTGGCCAGAACCAGAACGGGTTCGGCCGGGTGGTCGGGGTCGGCCATATCCTCGACCAGCCGCACCATGTTCGACCCGCCGCCCGAGATCAGGATCGCGACTCGCTTCTTCACCGCAGGCGGCCCGTATAGCTGACGCCCCGGCCGGCAACGACCTCGCCCAGCCGGTGCACGGTTTCGCCCGCACCCGACAGCAGTTCGGCCAGCGCATCGGCCCGATCGGCGGCACAGACCGCCACCATACCGATGCCGCAGTTGAAGGTCTTGAGCATCTCGGCCTCGGCGATGTTGCCGGTTTGGGCCATCCAGTCAAAGACCGGGGGCAGATCCCACGCGTCCAGATCGATCCGGGCGCCCAGCCCCTCGGGCAGCACCCGCGGCAGGTTCTCGGTCAGCCCGCCGCCGGTGATGTGCGCCAGCGCATGGACGCCGCCCGCGCGGATCGCCTCCAGCACCTGCCGGACATAGAGCCGCGTGGGCGTCAAAAACGCCTCGCCCAGCGTGCCGGGGCCGAAGGGACTGTCGGCGTCCCATCCCCACCCGGAAAGCTCCACCAGCCGGCGCACCAGCGAATAGCCGTTGGAATGGACACCGTCCGATGCCAGCCCCAGCAGCACGTCGCCCTGCCCCACCCCCGCCGGCAAGCCCTGACCGCGCTCCATCGCGCCGACGGCGAAACCGGCAAGGTCGAAGTCGCCCGGCGGATACATGCCCGGCATCTCGGCCGTCTCGCCGCCGATCAGCGCACAGCCCGACCGGACACAGCCCTCGGCGATGCCTTCGATGATCCGCGCGGCGGTGTCGGCGTCGAGCTTTCCGGTGGCGAAATAGTCGAGGAAGAACAGCGGCTCGGCCCCTTGGCAGACCAGATCGTTGACGCACATGGCCACCAAGTCGATGCCGACGCCGTCCACCAAGCCGGTGTCGATGGCGATGCGCAGCTTGGTGCCCACCCCGTCGGTGGCGCCGACGAGGATCGGGTCGGAATACCCCGCCGCGCGCAGGTCGAACAGCGCGCCGAAACCGCCCAACCCCCCGGACACGCCGGGGCGGGTGGTGCGTTTCGCCGCGGGCTTGATCCGCTCTACCAGCGCGTTGCCGGCGTCGATGTCCACGCCCGCCTGCGAATAGGTCAATCCGGTCTTGCCCGCTGTCATGGCGTTGTAATCCTTCTGGCTGTCGGTTGCCGGCGGGTTAAGCCATTGCGGCCCGCCTTGCAATGTCTCACTTGACGCGGCCCCCCAACGTGATACCCAGAGCTGCGGCGGGCCCGTAGCTCAACGGTTAGAGCAGAGCGCTCATAACGCTTTGGTTGCAGGTTCGAATCCTGCCGGGCCTACCAGAATTTCGGATCGGGGCCACCGGAGTTCCGGACGAGGCGTGAAATGGGCCGGCGGCGCGCGCAGGGGCGGTCCGACACGCCGCGCAAGGTTGCCGACAAGTTCCGCGTGATGAACGGCGCTTTCCTGCCGCGGCCTCGGCGACCGGCCGGACGCTTCAACCGGTGAGGCGCGCGTAAAGCTGCGGCAGGCGCTCGACGCGCTCCAACACCTGCACGTTGCGTGCGCCGAAGATGCGTCGGGCATAGGCATCGGCCGCGGGATCGAGCGTCAGGCAGAAGGGGATCATGCCTTGCCGCTTTGCCGTATCGACCGCGTGGCGGGCGTCGTGGCGCAGGTAGAAGGGATCTCGCATGTCGATATCCGCCGGCTCGCCATCGGTCAGCACCAGAAGCAGCCGGCGCGAGGCGCTCGTCCTCGGGCGCGCTTTCGGGATCGATCAGCGCACGGGCGATGCGGTCGAATTGTTCGGCCATGCCGGGGCCGGTCGCCACGTGGAACCGCGCCCGGAAGGGGCGCAGCTGGGGGAAGCGGTGGATGGCGCGTTCCTCGGCGCGGGCATCCTCGATCAGGCCGACGCAGGCCAGTTCCAGCGCGGTGAATTCCTCGGCGCGAATGGGCGCGGTGAGCGCGTCGGGATGCGCCGCCAGATGCGCCGCCTGCGCGCGGTAGAGGTCGAGCCCCGGGATGCCGTGCCAGTCGTCCAGCGCATCGGGCAGACGCAGCATGAACTCGGCGGCAGCCGAGCGCAAGGTAGTCCGACATGATGATCGGCGCGCCAGTTCCTTGCCGAACTCAGCGCGCTTGAACATTCCCTCCACCGTCGGCGCGGTGACGTTCATGTAGTGGCCCTTCTTCTCGCCAGTCTCGGCAACGGTCTTGTCGATCGCCTCCTGGTAGAACAGGAAGCGGTCGCGCCCGCGCATGAAGGGCTGCGAGTTGACGTTCTCGTCGCCCTTGGTGAAGTCGAGCCCGCCGCGCAGACGCTCATACACCGCGCGCCCATAGTTCTTGGCCGAAAACCGCGCATACCTGCCCCCGGCCCGAACATCGGCAAAAGCTCGCCCTTGCCCGAATCCTGCTTCTTTCTGGTTTCAAATACCCATTTGCACGCCCTCATCAGCCCGATCCACCGCTGGCCGTTCACAAGACCCGGACCCGCGGCCGCCGCCAGGCCGCCGCCGGCGCGATCACCAGCTCGTGCAAGGCCCAGACCAACGCATCTACCCTGTCCGGGGATCCAGACCCTTCGAAACCATGCGCCGTCATCTGGGACATCTGCTCTTCCAGCAGATCCAGCTCGGGCAGATGCCGCACACGCCCCTGTTCGTAGAGAGCCGCCACCGGCTCTGCCCGAGCAGCCTTTCCTCGCGTCGCCCTCACGGCGCGGAACGGCACCAGCGGATTCACCTGCCGCAAGACCTCCTCCACCAGCTGTCCCCCCTGGTTCACCTCGGCAACCAGCCGCTCGGCCCCGAATTCATCCATCGCAGCCACCGCCGCCCGGGCCCATCCCGAAGGCCCCACCCCCTGCACCGTCCTGTCCGCCAGAACCCATGCCAGCCAGTCCTGGGGTGGCCCCTTCATCTGCACGCCGGCCACAACGATTCCGCATTCATCGGCCCCCGCGCCGCCGCTCACGGACGGATCCATCGCAACAACCACACGATCCAGCGCCGGCGCCTGCGTCGCGCGGCACCTGTCCAGCATTTCGCCGGTCCATAATGCACCTTCGGCATCTGCCAACAGGACCCCGTCCAGTTCCTGACGGCCAAGCCGCGTGCCCGCATAACGGGCCCTGACCTCCTCCAGAAAGGACTGCGCCAGATTCGCCCGGTTCGCTTCGGTCGGCGCATGCGTCACCATCGTGGACGGCGCCCCCAACAGCCGCTTGAGCACCCCCACGTTGCGCGGCGTCGTCGTCACGCAGACGCGCGGGCGGTCACCCAGCCGCAGCGCAAACTGCAGCATGTCCCAAGCCTCGGCCGCCCGCTTCCATTTGGCCAGCTCATCCGCCCAGGCCGCGTCGAACTGCGGGCCCCGCAACGCTTCGGGATCCTGCGCGGAAAACGCCTGCGCTTCGGCTCCGTTCGGCCAGATCAGCCGCCGCTCAGTCGCCTTCCATACCGGCCGCCGGTCGGGAGGCGAACAGGCCAGGATCCCGCTGTCGCCCATCACCATCACGTCGCGCACCTGGTCATAGGTCTCGCCCAGCAGCGCCACCCGCCGGCACCGCCCCGCATCCAGCGGCTTCGCCCCCTCGACCTGGGCCCGCACCCATTCCGCCCCGGCCCGCGTCTTGCCCGCGCCGCGCCCGCCCAGGATGACCCAGGACCGCCAGTCTCCCTCGGGCGGCAACTGATGCTCGTGCGCCCAGAACTCGAACAGAAAAGGGAGGGCCAGAAGCCCCCCCTCCCCGATGTCACTCAGAAACCGCTCGCGAATCTCCGCAGGCGCGGAGGCGAGCCAGCCGGCACCCGATCTCAAGCCGAGCCCGGTCCAGGTCGAGCGCATAGCCTCCCCGGACGATTCCCGCCTGTCTTTCTCGTTGTTCGACAAAGCACTCCTCCACTTTCTGGCAGGACCGGATCAGGCGCACCGCCTGCTCGACCTGCCTGCTTCCTTCCGCGAGGGCCGCATCTTCCCCCGCCTCGATCTGCCGCTTCAGGGCTTCGGCCATCTGTCGCAGCTCCCGCACCGAGTCCTCGAGCGACCGAAGCAGATCGGCCGTCCGTGAAACCCGCTCTTCCGGGGTCACCAAAGTCATGTGTCGTGATACACCTCATGCGTGAGTGATCTCCGCACGAGAGAAACGGCAAACGGCCCGGGGGGAGACGCCCCGGGCCGTTTACCCACTTCTTCCAGCATGACACAACCTATACGGGAAATTGCGCGCCATGTCAAGTTCTTTTGCAACGGAACCGCAACGGACCGGCGAACGCCCCCCGCCGGCCTGCGCTGCATTGGAGGCAAGACGCGCGGCGGACGGCGGCCCTCGCCGGCTCAGGACTTCTGCCTGGCCTTCTTCTTGGCCGCCGCGACCTTTTGCGCCAGATCGCTCGCGATCGCATAGGCGCCCTTGATCTTGTCGCTGTCGCGGCGCCAGTCGCGGCGGATGACGATCTTGTTGTCCTTGACCTTGGCCAACCCGTTCTGTGCCTGGATGAATTCCACCAGTCCTTCGGGCGAGGCGAACTTGTCGTTGTGGAACTGGATCGTCGCGCCCTTGGGTCCACCATCCAGCCGCGCGATCCCGGCGCGTTTGCACATGTCCTTGATCCGCACCACCAGCAGCAGCGTGTTGACCTCCTTCGGCAGTTTGCCGAAACGGTCGATCAGCTCGGCGGCAAAGCCTTCCAGCTCGACCTTGGTGTGCAGCGCCGATAGGCGGCGGTAAAGCCCAAGCCGCACGTCCAGATCGGGCACGTAAGTTTCGGGGATCAGCACCGGCACGCCCAGATTGATCTGCGGCGCCCACTGGTCGTCGGCCTCGGTCAGCCCCTCCAGCTCGCCCGCCTTGATCTTGGCGATCGCCTCTTCCAGCATGGATTGATAGAGTTCATAGCCCACGTCCCGCATCTGACCCGACTGTTCCTCGCCCAGCAGGTTGCCCGCACCGCGAATGTCCAGATCCTGTGACGCGAGCGTAAAGCCCGCCCCGAGCGTATCGAGACTGCCCAGTACACGCAGGCGCTTTTCGGCCGCGGGCGTCAGGGGGATGCGCGGGCGGGTAGTGAGATAGGCATAGGCGCGCGTCTTGGACCGGCCCACCCGGCCGCGGATCTGGTAGAGCTGCGCCAGCCCGAACATGTCCGCGCGGTGAATGATCATCGTGTTGGCCCGCGGAATGTCCAGCCCCGATTCCACGATGGTCGTGGCCAGCAGCACGTCGTATTTGCCGTCGTAAAAGGCATTCATCCGGTCGTCGAGCTCGCCCGCCGCCATCTGCCCGTGCGCCACGACATAAGACACTTCGGGCACCTGTTCGCGCAGGAACGTCTCGATCTCGGCCAGGTCCGAAATACGCGGCACGACATAGAAGCTCTGCCCGCCCCGGTAATGTTCCCGCAGCAGCGCCTCGCGGATCGTCACGGCGTCTAATTCGCTGACATAGGTGCGGATCGACAGCCGGTCCACCGGCGGGGTGCCGATGATGGACAGATCCCGCACCCCCGACAGCGACAGCTGCAGCGTGCGCGGAATCGGGGTGGCGGTCAGCGTCAATACATGCACGTCCGAACGCAACTGCTTCAGCCGTTCCTTGTGGGCGACGCCGAAATGCTGTTCCTCGTCCACGATCAAAAGGCCCAGATTGGCGAACCGGATCCCCTTGGCCAACAGCGCGTGGGTGCCGATCACGATGTCCACCGAACCGTCGGCCAGCCCCTTGCGGGTCTCGCGCGCCTCCCCCGCCGAGACGAAGCGCGACAATTGCCGCACATTGACCGGAAAGCCGCGGAAGCGTTCGGCGAAGCTCGCGTAATGCTGCCGCGCCAGCAGCGTGGTCGGCGCGATCACCGCCACCTGCACCCCGGACATGGCGGCAACGAAGGCCGCACGCATCGCCACCTCGGTCTTGCCGAACCCCACGTCGCCGCAGACCAGCCGATCCATCGGCGTGCCGCTGGACAGATCGTCCAGCACGTCCGCGATCGCCCGCAACTGGTCATCGGTTTCCTGATAGGGAAACCGGGCGCAGAAGCTTTCCCACGCGTGATGCTCGGGCTCCAGTACCGGCGCCTTGCGCAGCGCGCGTTCGGCGGCGACCCGGATCAACCGGTCGGCCATCTCGCGGATGCGCTGCTTGAGTTTGGCCTTCTTCGCCTGCCAGGCGCCGCCGCCGAGCCGGTCCAGCAGCCCCTCTTCGTGGCCGTATTTCGACAGCAGCTCGATATTTTCCACCGGCAGATAGAGCCGCGCGCCCTCGGCGTATTCCAGGCTCAGGCATTCATGGGCCGCGCCGGCGGCTGTGATGACCTCGAGCCCGTGATACCGGCCGATCCCGTGATCCACATGCACCACTAGGTCGCCGGGGCTGAGCGACTGGTGTTCGGTCAGGAAGTTCTCGGCCCGGCGGCGCTTCTTGGGGGCGCGGATCAGCCGGTCGCCCAGCACATCCTGTTCGGCAATCACCGTCATGTCGGGGGTTTCGAACCCGTGCTCCAGCGCCCACACCGCCAGGTGCAGGCCGCGCTTGCCGATGCCGGTGGCGTCGCGGATGTGGATGGTTTCGACCAGACCCTCGTCCTCAATCAGTCCCGACAACCGGTCGCGCGCGCCTTCGGAATAGGACGCGATGACCACCGGCCCCTGCTCCATCTTCGCGCGAATATGATCCGCCAGAGAACTGAAAAGATGGACGTTTTCCTGTTGGCGCTCGGGCGCGAAATTGCGACCGATCCGGCCGCCCGCATCGATCACGCCGGGACCCGAGGCCTGCGGCAACGGGTGGAACTGCATCACCCGGCGGCCCTCGATCGCCTGCCGCCACGCGTCGTCGTCCAGATACAGCAAACCCGGCGGCACCGGCTTGTAGATGGTATCCATTCGGTTCTTCTGCTGCATCGCATGGACACGGGTTTCATACTGGTCGGCGATGCTCTCCCATCGGGCCAGCCGCGCGGGCGTCACCTGATCGTCCAAGGTAACCGTGGCCTGAGGCAGGTAATCGAACAGGGTTTCGAGCCGGTCGTGGAAAAAGGGCAGCCAGTGCTCCACCCCCTGATGCTTGCGCCCCGCGCTGACCGCTTCGTAGAGCGGATCGTCGCTGCCGGCCGCGCCGAACTCGATCCGGTAGTTCTGGCGGAAACGAAGGATCGCAGGCTCGTCCAGGATGACCTCGGAAACGGGGGCAAGTTCCAACACCTCGAGCCGCTCGGTGGTGCGCTGGGTCGCGGGGTCGAACCGGCGCGCGCCGTCGAGGATGTCGCCGAACAGGTCCAACCGCACCGGGCCGGCCGCGCCGGGCGGGTAGATGTCGATGATGCCGCCGCGGATCGCATAGTCTCCGGGCTCGGTCACGGTCGGGGCCTGAACGAACCCCATGCGGACCAGAAAGGCGCGCAGCGCTTCTTCGTCGATGCGCTGGCCCACGCGGGCGGTAAAGGCGGCCTCGCGCAGCACCTCCCGTGCCGGGACGCGCTGGGTGGCGGCGTTCAGCGTCGTGAGCAGGACGAACCGTTGCGGCATCTGATGCACCAGCGCGGCCAGCGTCGCCATCCGCGCGGCCGACACTTCGGGGTTCGGAGAGACCCGGTCATAGGGCAGGCAATCCCAGCCCGGAAACAGGAACACCGGCATGTCGGGCGCAAAGAAGGCCAGCGCCGCGCGCATCGCCTCGGCCCGCTTGTCGTCGCGGGCGACATGCAGGACCGGGGCGCCGCTGCGCTCGATCTCGTTCAGGATCAGCCGTGCGTCAAACCCTTCGGGCGCGCCGCCGACGGTGATCGTTTCCACTCCGCTCATGGCAGTTCCTTGCCGACGGGTTCAGCCCAGCACGCCGACCGTCTGGTTCACATACATCCCCCAAAGGGAAGTGACGAAGATCGACACCATGCCGATCATCTGGGTATAGAGCCTGCAGCGCGTCAACCTCTTGCGCAGCAATTCCCCGGACGCGCCCTCGCTTTCGATCAGCCGCGCGGTCGAGATGTTGAGCAAGCCCACCAGCGACATCGGAAAGGCGATCAGGAACACGGCCTGGGCGAATTCCACACGGTAGAAGAACCCCAGCATCGCCAGCACCGTCAGCAGGAACGACCCCAGCCCCAGCAGCCACAGCCCCGAAACGCGCGCGATATAAAGGATCCGGCGCACGTTGATCCAGGCGATCGCTTCCAGATCCTCTTCGGCCTGGCCGCCTGCCTTGCGCGCGCGGTGCACCATGTCGAAAGGCACCCCCAGCACCCAGTGGCTGGCCGAGGACCACGTCACCGCCAGTGCGATCCAGTACCAGAGATTGGAAAAGGACCGCAGGTCGATCAGTTCGAATATCGAGGAATACCAGTCCAACTGCCTGCCTTCCGCCTGTGCTCGCGTTCTGTGCCCATGCGCCGCTGCCGCGTCATCCGCACCCGCGCGGCCATCGATCCCCTTGCGGGTGGATGGCTTTCCATGCCACCCAGTGACCGATTGTTCAAGGAGTCCGTCAGATGAAACCGACCGTCGCCCCCTTCCCCGCCGCCCGGCTGCGCCGCACCCGCCAGTCTCCTGCGATCCGGGCATTGGTGCGCGAAAACAGCCTGTCCGTGGACGACCTGATCTGGCCGGTCTTCGTCCGCGACGGCCGCGGTGAAGAGGAACCCGTGCCGTCCATGCCGGGCGTGATGCGTCGCAGCGTGGACCTGATCGCCAAGGCTGCGCGCGAGGCCGCGGATCTGGGCATTCCGGCGATCTGCATCTTTCCATACACGCCGATGGAGCAGCGCACCGAAGATTGCGCGATGGCCTGGGATCCCGACAACCTGTCGAACCAGGCGATCCGGGCGATCAAGGATGCGGTGCCGGAAATCGCCGTGATGACCGATGTGGCGTTGGATCCCTACAACATCAACGGCCATGACGGCTTCGTGGTGGATGGCGAGATCGTCAATGACCGCACCGTCGAGGCGCTGGTGAAGATGACGCTGGCCCAGGCCGAGGCGGGCGCCGACATCATCGGCCCCAGCGACATGATGGATGGCCGGATCGGCGCGATGCGGCGAGCACTGGAGGCGGAAGGCCATCACAAAGTGATGATCCTGAGCTATTCGGCCAAATATGCCAGTTCCTTCTATGGCCCGTTCCGAGACGCGGTCGGCGCCTCGGCGGCCCTCAAGGGCGACAAGAAAACCTATCAGATGGATCCGGCCAACAGCGACGAGGCGTTGCGCCTGATCGAACGCGACCTGATGGAGGGTGCTGACATGGTGATGGTCAAGCCCGGCATGCCCTACCTGGATGTATGCCGGCGGGTGAAGGACACCTTCGGCGTGCCCACTTATGCCTATCAGGTCAGCGGCGAATACGCGATGCTGCAGGCGGCGGCGCAGAACGGGTGGCTCGACGGGGAAAAGGTGATGCTGGAAAGCCTTCTGTCCTTCAAGCGGGCGGGCTGCGACGGGATCCTGACCTATTTTGCCCCGGCGGCGGCCAAACTTTTGAACGGGTGATCCGCCGAAAAACCGGCGGCATCCCGCCGAACCGGATCCCTTTGCCGCGTGACAGGGCCTTGGCTTTCCCGTATATCTCGTGCCAAGGTCGGCTCAACCGGCCAGATACGGTAAAAGACGGGCAGAAACCAGATGAACAAACCTCTCTCCACAGGGCTCAGCCGCCGTGCCTTTGCGCTCAGCGCCGTCTCTGCGCTGGGTCTGACGGCCTGCGGCAACGGTGTCGGCAGCAACAATGCCGCCAAGATCGATGCGCGCGTGGACGTCACGCTGCAGCAGATGTTCGACATGTATCCCAATACGCGCGAATTGGCGGACAAGGCCGCGGGCCTGCTGGTGATGCCGGTGATGACCGAGGCGGCGTTCGGTCTGGGCGGTGCCTATGGGCGCGGCGCGTTGCGGGTGGACGGAGTGACGGTCGATTACTACTCGGCGGTCAAGGGCAGCGCGGGCTTTCAGCTGGGCGCGCAGCAATACGCCCATGTTCTGTTTTTCATGACCCAGGACGCGCTGGCCGACTTCCGTCGTTCGTCCGGCTGGGCGCTTGGCGCGGATGCGGTCTATGTGCTCAAGGATCAGGGCGACTCGGTGTCGGCGGACACCAACACGCTGACGTCGCCGATCATCGCAGCCGTGTTCGGGCAGGCAGGGCTGTATGCCGGCGCCTCGCTGGAAGGGGCGAAATACACCCGTATCATACCCTGACGCGCACAGGATCCGGTGGCCTGGACCGCGGTCGCAACGCTGCAAACAGTCCCGGCCTGGACGCAACACGAATTGCGTTGCTTCTGGCAAAGCGATGCGAGGGGCGCCGCCCCTCGCGCTCCCCGGAGTATTTTCGGCAAGATGAAGGGCGGGAACCGGTTGCCGCCGCGTCCGCAGGCGGTTCCATCGTCCCGGAACCTGGTCTAGGCTGCAGCGCGGGCCGGGCGCGGGACGGCTGCGGATAAACGGCTGCGGACAATCGGGATCGAGGGGCGCATGAGACTTCTATTCCGCTGGCTCTTTCGTATCGCCAGCGCTTTGGTTGCACTGGTCGCGGCGAGCGTGCTTCTGGCCTATTACTTTGCCGCGCAATCCTTGCCCGATTACGATCAGACCCTGCAGGTATCCGGGATCTCGGCACCGGTCGAGATCATCCGCGACCAGTCGGCTGTGCCGCATATCCTAGGCCAGACCGACGAAGACGTGTTCTTTGGGCTGGGCTACGCCCATGCGCAGGATCGGCTGTGGCAGATGACGATCATGCGCCGCACCGCGCAGGGGCGGCTGTCCGAAGTGTTCGGAAACCGCACGCTGACGATCGACAAGCTGCTGCGGCGGCTGGATTTTTACCGCCTCGCACAGGAATCGGTCGCGGCGCAATCGCCGGCGGCGCAGGCCGCGCTGCGCGCCTATGCGGCAGGGGTCAACGCGCGGCTGAAGGAAATCAACGACGAAGCGCTGGGGCGCGGCGCGCCCGAGATGTTCCTGTTCGACGCCCCCGTCGCCCCTTGGCAGCCGGCGGATTCGCTTGCGCTCATCAAGCTGATGGCGCTGCAGCTGTCGGGGCATTTGGAAGACGAAGTGCTGCGGGCGCGAACGATGCTGACGCTGGACGACCCGGCGCGCGTTGCCGACATCCTGCCCGACGCGCCGGGTCAGGGCATCGCCGCACTGCCGGAATATGCCGATCTGTTCCCCGGCGTGAAGCGATACGCCGCCGGCACACCCGCGCCCGAAGACCCGCTCTGGCCGTTTCCACGCCGCGGGCTGGCCGGGGCCTCGAACGCCTGGGCCGCCGCGCCGTCCCGGTCGGCGTCGGGCGGGACGCTTCTGGCCAATGACCCGCATCTGGGACTGACCGCGCCGTCGATCTGGTATCTGGCCCGGCTGGAGTTGAGTTCGGGCGGCGTGATCGGCGGCACCATTCCCGGCATCCCGGCGGTCCTGGCCGGGCGCAGCGCCGATCTGGGCTGGGGGGTGACGTCGTCCTATCTGGACGATCAGGATGTCCATATCGAGAAGCTGAACCCCCAGAACCCCGAGGAATACCTCACCCCGGACGGTTACAAGCGGTTCGAGACGCGCCCCTCGATCATCGAAATCAAGGGCGCGGCGCCGGTCACGCTGACCCTGCGCTGGACCGAGAACGGCCCGGTCCTGCCCGGCACGCTTTACAACCTTGCCACGATCACGCCGCCGGGCCATGTCGCCTCTCTGTCCTGGACGGCGCTGAGCGATGCCGACACGACCTATACCGCCGCCTACAACATGATGCGGGCCAAATCGGTGCCCGAGGCGCTGGAGGCGGCAAAGGATTACGTCGCACCCTCGCAGAACCTGACCGTGGCGGATCACCGCTCGATCGCGCTCAAGACGGTGGGCGCGATGCCCCGACGCGACCCGCGTCATCAGACGCAGGGCCGAATGCCCAGCCCGGGCTGGCGCCCCGAAAACCGCTGGCTGGGGATCCTGCCCTATGCCGCCAATCCCGAATTCGTCGATCCGCGCGGCGGCATTGTCGGCAACACCAACAACAAGATCGTGGAACGCCCGTTTCCCAACCATGTCTCGTATCTCTGGGGCGACACGCAGCGCATCCATCGCTGGCAAAAGCTGATGCAGGAACGCCGCGTGCATACCCGCGACAGCTTTGTCGAGGCGCAGCTGGATCGGGTGAGCTTCTCGGCCCGGACCCTGCTGCCGCTGGTGGGGGCGGATCTGTGGTTCACCGGCAACGCCGCGCCCGAAGGCACGCCCGAACGGCAGCGCCAGATTGCGCTGACCCTGCTGGCCGAATGGAACGGCGAGATGAACGAACATCTGCCGGAACCGCTGATCTATGCCGCCTGGATGCGGTTTCTGCAAAAGCGCCTGATCGAGGACGATCTCGGGCCGCTGGCCGATGAATTCACGCGGATGCAGCCGTTGTTCATCGAGCGGGTCTTTCGCGACATCGACGGCGCCAGCGCCTGGTGCGACATCCGGCAGAGCGCGCCAAGGGAAACCTGCACCGAAATCGCGCGGCTGGCGCTGGACGAAGCGCTGGTCTGGATCGGCGAGAAATACGGGACCGATCTGGCCACGCTGCGCTGGGGCGACGCCCATCAGGCAACGCATGATCACCCGACGCTGGGAAAGGTGCCCGTGCTGCGGTATTTCATCAACATCCACCAGTCCACCAGCGGCGGCGACAATACCCTGCAGCGGGGACGGACCTCGGGCGAAGATCCCGACCCGTTCCGAAACGTCCATGCAGGGGCCTATCGCGGCGTCTACGACTTCGCGGACCCCGACAGTTCGGTGTTCATCATCTCGACCGGACAGTCCGGGCATTTCTTGTCGCGCCACTACGATGACCTGGCGCAGCTGTGGCGGCGAGGGGAGTATATCCCGATGTCCCTGGACCTGGATCTAGCGCGCGCCGCCGCAGATGGCGTGACCCGCCTGATCCCGGCGCGCTAGGCGGGACAGTTCGGAACCGATCCATCACGCGCAATTGCGCGTGGCCCGACCGACCGGCGCGGTCGATGTGCCGAGCGCCGCGCCCGCCGCGCTCCCGCCCGCCGACGGTTTCGGGATCACAGACCAAAAGTGGCAATTTGATCTGCCGCAAGGCATGCACGGCCAAGCCATCATATTCACAAAGAAAGATTCTTGAACGGAGGCCAAACGATGATTCCCTTGGCTCTTTTGATCTTCATTTTCCTGGGTGTGACGCTGGCGGGGTCGGCAATGGTGGTGGCGCTGACGCTCGGCTACACCACCGCGCAACCCTTGATCATCGCGGCCGCCGCCGGATTTCTCGTCGCGATTCCAGCCTCGTGGGTTGCCGCGAAGCGGATCAATAACGCCAAGAGAGGCTGAACCCAAACGCCGGTCGGCGGCGCCCCGCGCCGGTGGGCGCGCCGCGGCCCTCGCCGGGTCTTGGCGCCCTCATCGAGCCTGCGCTTCGGCCAGCGCGCCCGGCAGAGCCTCGGCAAAGGCAGCCATGTCGGCCTCGCGCCCGCAACTGACGCGGATACAGCGGTTCTGGGGCGCGGCGAAGGGCATCCGCACGAAGATCCCGCGCGCGATCAGGCCGTCCACCACGGCACGCGCGAATTCTCCGTCGCGGCCGCAATCCATGGTCACGAAATTCGTGGCCGAGGCCAGCGGCACAAGCCCGTTGTCGCGGGCAATCTGCGACAGCCGCTCGCGCGAGGCGGCGATCTGCTCCTGCACATGCGCAAGCCAGTCCCGATCGGCCAGCGCGGCCAGCGCGCCGGCCTGGGAAATCCGGCTCATCCCGAAATGGTTGCGCACCTTGTTGAAGGCCGAAATCAGGTCCGGCGCGCCCAGCGCATAGCCCACGCGCGCGCCGGCCATGCCATAGACCTTGGAAAAGGTGCGCATCCGCACCACGCGCGGGTCGTCGATCTCCACCGGCGCGGCGGAGCCTTCGGGGGCGCATTCGACATAGGCCTCGTCCAGCACCAGCAGCGTGCCATCGGGCAGCGCGTCCATCGCCCGAACGATCGCCTCACCCGAATGCCAGCTGCCCATCGGGTTGTCGGGGTTGGCAAGATAGACCAGCTTGGCGTCCACCTCGACCGCCCTGGCGAATAGCGCCTGCGGATCTTCGAGATCATCTCGGTACGGGACGGTGTGGATCTCTCCGCCATAGCCCGTGACGTGGTAGTTGAAGGTGGGATAGGCCCCCAGCGACGTCACCACCCGGTCCCCCGGCCCCACCATGAGCCGCACCAGATAGCCCAGCAACCCGTCGATGCCTTCGCCCACCATCACGTTTTCGGGGCGCACCCCGTGATGGGCGGCCAGCGCGTGCCGCAGGTCGTGGTTTTCGGGATCGCCATACATCCACACATCCGCTGCCGCGCGCGCCATGGCTTCGACCGCCCTGGGCGAAGGACCGAAGACGCTTTCATTCGCGCCGATGCGGGCGCGGAACGGCGCGCCGCGCTGGCGTTCCTGCGTTTCGGGGCCGACAAAGGGCACGGTGGCGGGCAGGCTGGCGGCGAGCGGGGTATAGCGTGGTGTCGTCATAGGCGCAGATAAGCCCAAGCCGGGGACGGCGGCAAGTGCCCCCACGTTCCGCTGGAACGGAGCGGGCGTGGCCGGGTAACGTGCCCGCAAACGTCAAGGGAGGCCCCGCATGGCACGCGTATCCGTCAAGTTCGACAACCACATCGCCCGCGTCACCCTGACCCGGCCGGACAAGATGAACGCGCTGGACCGCGACATGGTTCAGGCGATCCTCGCCGCTGGCGAGGAGGTCGCGGCCACGGACGCCCGCGTGGTGGTGCTGTCGGGCGAAGGCAAGAGCTTCTGCGCGGGGCTGGACATCGCCAGCTTCGCGGCGATGGGGGGCGGCATGAACGCCGCCGACTGGCTGCTGGAGCGCACCCACGAGGACGCCAACGAGATGCAGGAACTGGCGATGCTGTGGCGCCGCCTGCCGATCCCGGTGATCGCGGCTCTGCACGGGGCGGTCTATGGCGGCGGGCTGCAGATCGCGCTGGGGGCCGATATCCGCATCGCGCGCCCCGACGCAAAACTTGCGGTGATGGAGATGAAATGGGGCATCGTGCCCGACATGGGCGGGATGGTCCTGCTGCCGAAACTGGTGCGGTCGGACGTGCTTCGGCTGCTGACCTACACCGCGGCCCCGATCGACGGCGAACAGGCAGAACGCTGGGGGCTGGTGACGCGGCTGGCCGAGGATCCGCTGGCCGCGGCGATGGATCTGGCGAATCAGATCGCGGGCAAGGGTCCGAACGCGATCCGTGCTGCCAAGCGGCTGATCGGGCTGGCCGAACGCGCCGATCAGGCCGAGGTGCTGATGGCCGAATCCCGCGAACAGGTGGATCTGATCGGCAAGCCCGAGCAGATGGAGGTGATCGCCGCGCAAATGCAGGGCCGCAAGCCGGTCTTCAAATAGGCACGGGCCGGCGCGCCAGATTGCAACGTCTTTCGTCGCACCCTATAACTCCGCTCACCCCTTGGCACGCAGGAACGGGCGGAACAACATGACCGAAACGGCCCGGCCGGACGAGATCGAGGTGATCGCGCCGAATTTCAAGCGCCGCCTGTCCGGTGTGACGGCGACCATCGCCCGGCTGGTGCCGCTTCAGGCCCGCATGATCGGCATCCGCGCCACCGGGCCGGGTCTGCCCGCCGATGTTCCGCACATGCCTCTGTGGCAGTGCCTCAGCCTGCCCCGCAGCCGCGACGGACGGCCCGTCTGGCGAGTCTGGCACGCAAGGCGCAATGTCGAGATGCTCGCCGGTCTTGTCCTGCGCGGGCTGTTCCGGCGGCGGCTGCGGCTGGTGTTTACCTCGGCCTCGCAACGCCACCACACCGGCTGGACACGGCTTCTGCTCAACCGGATGGACGCGGTGATCGCCACTTCGAAGGCAACCGAAAGCTATCTGTCCGTTCCCGCGACGGTCATCCTGCACGGCATCGACACCGACCGCTTTGCCCCCGCCGCCGACCGCGCGGCGCTGCGCGCGCGGCTCGGCCTGCCTGCGGAGGCGCGAATCGTCGGCTGCATCGGCCGCATCCGGGCGCAGAAGGGGACGGATGTCTTCGTGGACGCGATGATCGAAGTCGCCCGCGATCGCCCGGACGTGATCGGCGTGGTGCTGGGGCGCGCCACGGCCAAGCACCGCGACTTTCTCGCCGGGCTCAAGGACAGGGTGGCACAGGCCGGCCTGTCCGACCGGATCCTCTTTCCCGAGGAAGTCCCGGTGGACCGGGTGGCGGACTGGTATGCGGCGCTGGACCTCTTCATCGCGCCGCAGCGGTGGGAAGGCTTCGGGCTGACCCCGCTCGAGGCGATGGCTTGCGGGGTTCCGGTGATCGCGACCACCGTCGGCGCCTTTCCCGAACTTCTGGCGCAGGGCACCACGGGCACGCTGATCGCGCCGGGCGACGCGCAGCAAATGGCCGAGGCAGCCGCCGCATATCTTGACGACCCCGACCGTTTGGCGCGAGAAGGCGCCGCAGGGCGGGCCCATGTCCTGAACCGCTTTCGCATCGAGGACGAGGCCCGCGCCATCGTCGGCGTCTACCGCCGGCTTCTGGAACAGGCCTGACCGGACTGATCGGGGCCACGGGACGACGACATGAACCTACGTGAACTGAGCGCGATCACGATCTACAAGCTTGGGCTGGCGCGCTGGCTGTTCATCCACATCCCCAAGAACGCCGGCGTCGCGATCCGCAAGAACCCGGAACTTTCGACCCGCCTCGTGGGCGCCGACCCGTGGTTCCATGTCAGCAGGGACTATACCCGCGAACTTGCCGCCTACATGGCCGAACGGGGCGAACATCACGGCTTCCAGCACGCCCGCCTGCGCGACATCCGCGCCGACGTACGCGCGCGCCTTCAGCCGGTCGCGGTGGTGCGCAACCCCTGGGCGCGGGTGGTGTCGCGCTATCGCTTTGCCAGGACAGCGATCGAGATCGGCACCGCCGACGCCGACTATGTCGCGCCCACCTTCGAGGCGTTTCTCGAAGAGCGCCACGTCTACGGCGACCTGCCCTTTTACTGGCACCGCGCGATCCGGGGCTGGTATCCGCAAAAGGACTATGTCGTGGACGAGGCCGGAGAGCTGGGCGCGCATGTCCTGCGGCAGGAAAACCTAGCGGCCGAGGCGACCCGCTATTTCGGACTGAAAAAGCCTCTGCCAGTTCGCAATCGGTCCACGGCAGCATCCGACAAGCCCTGGCGCGACTATTACGAGGACCGCACGCGCCAGATCGTTGCCGACTGGTATGCGGAAGATATTGATTTCTTCGGCTTCGACTTCGATACGAGTGCGACCCGAAATGTCTTTTTCAACGATCCGGTCGCGTAGGCTTGCATTTCGCATACAAGGAACCGCATCATGGAATACCGATTTGAACGCCCCCCCCTGCCATCTTTCGCGCGATGGCGAGACCTTCACCGGCGTTTTCCGGGCAACAGCCTGTTGCGGATGATGGAATACGAAGCGATTGCCCGCGTCCGCATGACGGGACGGGTGCTGGACATCGGTGGCGGCGCAAACGCGAGATATCGCGAACACCTGTCTGCCGGAATCGAATATCATTCAGTCAATATCGACCCCAAGATCGAACCCACATGGCTGATTCGGCCGGGAGATCCCTTGCCCGCAGAGGACGAAAGCTTCGACTGGGTCGTCAGCTTCAACACGCTCGAGCATATTTTCGACCCGCGCCCCACGCTGACCGAAACCTTTCGCGTCCTCAAGTCGGGCGGCACGATGGTCATAGCGGTTCCCTGGATGTTTCGCATCCACGCCCACCCGGACGACTACAACCGCTTGACCCCCAGTTGGTGGCGCGAAGCCTTTCAACAGACGGGTTTCACTTCGGCCAGCGTTTTACCGCTGGTCTGGGGGCGCAACTCAACGGCCTTTTCGATTTCCGGATCGGGGTTGATGCCAAGGCAACTGGCCGCCTATTGGGCGCATGTGAAAGACACATTATATGCGAAACTCCGCTTTCCCTCGGGCGTCTATGACGGACGGCGGGGCGATTCGATCTGCGGCGTTTCGATGGGCTGGTTCATGACGGCCCGGAAATAGACCTGCGGGAACCCGCGCGGCGACGGTCCCAACCGGGCCGCGCATGTGCTAACACGGCCGAAATGGCCTTGATGGAAAGGAATGGGACAAGGTGGGAAATGTCCTGATGCATTGGCGCAGGCTGCGCAACGTCCAGACCATGTCGCATTACGGGGTCAAGGTCAGGACCGGGCAGGCCGACGTGCCTCGGTCGGTTCGAAACGCGCTGTTCAAGGGCACTTACGAACAGCATGAGTGCGAACTGGTAAAGGCGCATCTTCGGCCCGGCGACCGCGTTCTGGAAATCGGCTGCGGCATCGGGCTGGTCAGCATCTTGGCGACGAAGGTCTGCGGCGAAGGCAATGTCTTCAGCCATGAGGCCAACCCCGAGATGGAACAGGTCATCCGCGCCAATTATGCGTTGAACGGGCTCACGCCGAACCTGACCATGCGGGCGGTCACGGCGGATGGGCGCGATCTGACCTTTCATCGCCAGGACAATGTCCTGTCCTCGTCGATCTACGACCGGGGGCTGGGCGCCCAGCAGATCACCATTCCCTCGACCGCGATCAATGACGCGCTGGCCGCCGCGAAGGCCAATGTCGTGATCATGGATGTCGAAGGCGCCGAAGAGGAATTGCTGCCTGCCGCGGATCTGTCCGCCGTGCAGACCATGATCATCGAGATGCACCCCCATATCATCGGCGAGAACCGCGTGCGCGCGCTCTGCGACGACTTGGTCGCGCGGGGCTTTGGCTTGCTTGCCACGCGGCACAAGACATATCTCTTCAAACGGCCCTCTGCCTGACATTCCCGGCATGTGGACCTCCTATGTCATCAACCTCGCGCCGAATGTCGAAAGGATGCGCAATTCGGCCCGGCAGCTTGAGGCGCAGGGCCTGCCCTGGCGGCGCATCGACGCGGTCAACGGCTGGGAGTTGAGCGAGGACGAGATCGCCCGCGTCTATGATGCCAGGGCGAATGCGCGACGGGGCAAGTATCCGCTGGTCCCGGCCGAGATCGGCTGTTACCTCAGCCATATCGAAGCTTGGCGCGCGATCGCGGCCTCGGACCAGCCGGGCGGGTTCATCTTCGAGGACGACTTTGCCGCGAACGGCACACTGGGACCGGTCCTGCGGGCGCTGGTCGAGGACGAGCCGCGAGACTGGGACATGGTGAAGCTGTTTTCCTTCGACGCCAATCCACGCATCCATGCCAGCCGCCCGCTGGGGCGGGATTTCCGCATCGTGGTGCCCGACAAGGTGCCCACCTGCCTGATCGGCTATGGGCTCAGGCGCGAGGCGGCGGCGCATCTGGCTTCGCGCGCCCTGCCCTTTTTCCGCCCCGTGGACGAGGATCAGAAATTCTTCTGGGAAACGGGGTTGCGCGTGGCGCTGGTCCTGCCGCCGCCGATCGAGGTGGGCGATCAGCAGGCCGAAACCGGCACCATCGGCAATGCCCGCCGCGCGGCCACCGCGGGACGGTCGCGGCTGCGGCAAGGGCTGCACGGGGCGCTCTACCAGCTGCGCTATCGCGTGCTTCTGCGATGGCACCGCTGGCGCGGGACGGGGTTGAACCGATGACAGATCAGACGCAAGCCCGGGGCGGAAACATGGGCATCCGCCGCATCCTGCATTTCCACTTTGGCAAGGACGGCGGGGCCGAGCGGTTCTTTGTCAATCTCGCCCAGGGGTTTGCCGCGCGCGGAATCGAACAGAGCTATGTCATCCGCCCGCGCCGCATCTGGAGGGACGAACTGCCCCCCGGACGGGTGATCGAGCACAATTACCGCCGGGTGTCGCTGTTTTCGAAGCTGCTGGAATGGCGCATGACGCGCTACGTGGCCGACTGGCAGCCCGATGTCGTGATGGGTTGGATGCCGCGCGGCGCGCGCCTGATCGGGCTTTGGGAAAGGCCTTTCAAACTCGTCCGGCTGGGGGATTTTCCGGTGCATGTCCGGCATTTCCGAAACTGCGACGTAGTGCTTGGCAACGTCCCCGGAATCGCCCGCCGGGTCGAAGATCTGGGCTGGACCGGGCGCACCGCGACGATCACCAATTTCGCACGCGAGGTGACGCCCGCACCAGTGGACCGCGCGCGCTTTGACACCCCCGATGACGCGCTGCTGATCGCCGGTGCGGGGCGGTTCGTGCCGCGCAAGGGGATGGACCTGCTGGTGCGGGCGGTGGCCGGGATCCCCGGAGCCTGGCTTTGGCTGATCGGCGACGGCAAGGAACGTCCCGCGCTCGAGGCACTGGTGCGCGAATTGGGCATGGCCGACCGCACCCGGTTCATCGGCTGGGTCGAAGAGCCGGTGCATTACATCGCCGCCGCCGACCTATTCGGGATGCCCTCGCGCCATGAACCGTTGGGCAACGCGGTGCTGGATGCCTGGCGGGCGGGTGTGCCGGTGGTCTCCACCCGCTCGGAGGGGCCTGACTGGTACATGGAGCATGAAGGCGACGGGCTCCTGGTGGATATCGACGATCTCGACGCCTTTCGCGCCGGTCTGCAACGGCTGGCCGCCGACCCCGCGCTGGCCGACCGCGTGCGGGCGGGGGGGGCTGCCAAACTGCAGGGCATGTTCGCGCCGGACGCGATCATCGACCAGTATCTCGAACTGTTTGCCGACGGGCTGAAGCGGGCCAGGACGTGAAGGCGCTGGTCATAAATCTGGACCGCGAAACGGCGCGGATGGACTTTCAGCGGGCGCAGCTGGAAGCCCTGGGGATCGAATACGAGCGCCTGCCGGCGTGCACGCCCGATCGTCTTGTTCCGCCCCATGACGCCCCTTGGTGGGACCACTGGGAACGGCCGATGACCCCCGTGGAGAAGGCGGTGCTTCTGTCACACCGCGCTGCATGGCAGCGGATCGTTGATGAGGGCGCGCCGATGCTGGTGCTCGAAGACGACGCGTACCTGTCCACGCGGACACCGGAATTTCTGATATTCCTTGAAGACTTGCGCGGCGCAGATCATGTAACGCTTGAAACGCGGGGCCGCAGGAAACTTCTGGCCCGGAGGTCTTGGCGCGGCATGGCGGGGCTGCGCCGGCTCTACCAGGATCGCACCGGGGCGGCGGCCTATGTACTCTGGCCCTCCGGGGCGCGCAAGCTACTGGTGCGCTCGGACAAGGCGCCAGCGATCGCGGACGGGGTGATCTGCGCGGCCTACGAGATGGTCTCGCTGCAGGCCGACCCGCCGCTGGCGGTGCAGCTCGACACCTGCGCGCATTATGCCATCGCCCCGCCGATGCGGACGGTTTCGGCCATCGCCCCCAAGGGCGCGCGCAGCCCGCACCGCAAGAATGCGGGCCAGAAACTGCGCCGGATCGGGGCGCAGGCGCGGATGGGGCTGCGGCGGCTGGCCCATCCGCTGGCGATGCGGGAAGATCTCGCGCCGATCGGGCCATGGCCACGGCTCGCGCCGGGCGACACGTCGGCGCGCGCCGCGGACTGACGGCGCCATTTCAGACGCCGGGTCCTCCAGCCACCCCGCCCTGATTGCGAGATCGCATCATTGGTGATACCGAAAGCAAGACCGTCGCCACCCGAGGAACACCGCTCTTGCCGTCCCATCGGTCGCGCCAGCCCGTCCCGCTGCTGATCGCCGAAGCCGCCAATCCCGAATGGGTGAGCGTGCCTCTGGTCGGCTGGTCGCTTGCGCGTGCCGTACAGGAAAGGACCGGCGCGCATATCGTTACGCAAGTCCGCAATCGGGACGCAATCCTGCGGGCGGGACTGGTGGAGGGACGCGACTTTACCGCCATTGACACCGAGGCCATCGCCGCCCGCGCGAATTGGTTGGCCGAGCGACTGAGGATGGGTGCCGGACGCGGCTGGACGGTCGTCACGGCGCTCAGCTCGCTCACCTATCCCTGGTTCGAGCGCAAGGTCTGGCAATGCTTTGGCGACCGAATCCGGTCGGGCGAATTTTCCGTTGTGCATCGCATCACACCTCTCAGCCCGACTGCCTTTGGTTCTCTGGCGCGGCGATGCCGTTCTGCCGGCATTCCCTTTCTGATCGGCCCGATCAACGGCGGTGCGCCCTGGCCCGGGGGATTTCTGCGGGAATTGCATGACGAACGGGAATGGCTGGCCTATCTGCGCGGCCTGCACCGGCTGATTCCGGGTCATCGGTCCACCCTGACGAATGCGGACGCAATCCTCGTCGGTTCCCGTCATACGCAGTCCGAAATCGCCCAACGCCAGCAGGCAAAAATCATATACATGCCGGAAAATGCGATCGACCCGGCCCGGTTCAACCTGATCGCCCGCCCCCCGACCGACGGCGTCCTTCGCGCCTGCTTCATCGGTCGACTTGTGCCCTACAAGGGGCTCCGGCTGCTGCTCGACGCCGCGGCGCCTCTGCTCCGGGCGGGGCGGGTGACACTTGACGTGATGGGAGACGGACCTGAGCGGGCCGAGATCGAAACCCGGCTCAAGGATCTGCGCCTGCAAGAGGCCGTGCGCCTGCATGGCTGGATGCCGCACGACCGCATTCAGGAAATCGCGAGCCGCTGCCACCTGCTGACCTTTCCCTCGATCCGTGAATTCGGCGGCGGGGTCGTGCTCGAGGCGATGGCGCTGGGGGTCGTGCCGGTGGTGGTGGACTACGCCGGCCCCGGTGAGCTGGTCAGCGAAGAAACCGGTTTCAAGGTGCCCTTGGGAACTCGGGACGAGATCGTCCGGGCCCTGCGCCGTCAACTGGAAACCATCTGCGATGATCCGTCGGAACTGCCGGGCAAGGCGATGCGCGCGCGCGCGCTGGTGCGGTCAATGTTCACTTGGGACGCCAAGGCCGAACAGGTCATTCAAGTCCACGACTGGCTGCGTGCCGGCGGGGATCCGGACGAAATACCGGCATTCCCCTTCCCCGGTTGACGCCGCTGCGCCATCGGGACGTTTGCGACAAATTCGCTGCTGCAATGCGAAAATCCCCCCGCTATAAGCGCGGCGAACCCCCGGATTCGTCATTTCACATCGAGGACACAGCCATGACCACTCTTGTTTTCGGGCACAAGTCGCCCGACACCGATTCCACCGGCTCGCCGATCATCTGGGCCTGGTACATGAACGAGGTTCAGGGCGTCCCGGCCAAGCCGGTCCTGCTGGGCGAGCCGAACACCGAGGCGGCCTTCATGCTGCAACGCTGGTCGCTGGACAAGCCCGAGATCATCGAGGACGTGGCCGACGGGCAGGCCTGCGTGGTGGTGGACACCAACAACCCCGCCGAGTTGCCGGCCAACATCAACGGCGCGGATGTGCGCGCCATCATCGACCATCACAAGCTGGTCGGCGGGCTGGAGACCCGCGGCCCCATCGAGGTGACCATCCGCCCCGTAGCCTGCACCGCGACGATCATGCATGACCTGATCGGCGCGGATATGGACAAGATGCCCGAGGCGATCAAATGCGCCATGCTGACCTGCATCCTGTCGGACACGCTGGAATTCCGTTCGCCCACCACCACGGACCATGACCGCGAAGTGGCGGAAAAGCTGGCCGCCGAGTTGGGCATCTCGATCCCCGACTATGCCGAGGAGATGTTC
This sequence comes from Jhaorihella thermophila, assembly GCF_900108275.1. Lineage (GTDB taxonomy): Bacteria > Pseudomonadota > Alphaproteobacteria > Rhodobacterales > Rhodobacteraceae > Jhaorihella > Jhaorihella thermophila. The sequence continues at coordinate 71,496 of NZ_FNVD01000008.1, read as the reverse complement.
GCGGCAAAGTCGGACATCTCGGCCTTCTCGGACGCGGAACTGCTGCGGATGGATTCGAAAGAATACGAGGTGGACGGGGTCAAGTTCCGGGTTTCGGTTCTGGAAACCACGTCGCCTGCCACCGTGCTGAACCGCAAGGACAGCCTGATGGAGGCCATGAAGGCCGTGGCCGAAGAGGATGGCGTGGACCAGGTTCTGCTGTTCGTGGTGGACATCCTGAACGAGGAATCGACTCTGATCGTGCCGAACGATCTTGTGCGGACGGTGGCAAAGAAGAGCTTTGGCGCCGAGGCCGAGGGCGACACCGTGGCGCTACCCGGCGTGGTCAGCCGGAAGAAGCAGATCATCCCTAACCTCAAGGTCTGAGACAGGCCGGCCCCGATTGTCAGGGAACCGTTGGCGGTTTCGGATCGCTTGCGCGATCCGACCGATGCGGGGGGCGTTGCCCCCCGCACCCCCCAGAGTATTTGAAGCAAGATGAAGGAAACGGGTGGAGTTGCCCCGTAAGTGGCGGGTGGTTCAGCCCAGTCGCGAAAGAATTGCCTCGGCGTCCAAGCCGGTGACTGCGCCGTGCACCGAACCGCGCCGGCCCTCGACCCGCGTGGCGATGTAGCCATCCGCAACCGCGTTTGGCGCCATCTGCACCAGTGCGGCCGCTGAAAGCAGCGTGCCGAGGCTTTCGGCGAACCAGCGGGCCTCGGCCTCGGGCGGCAGGGTCGGCCAGCGGTCATGATGGGCGGCCACGGCGGCGTCGAGCCGGGCATCCGTGCCGCGCACCTGATCGAAGACCGTCTGCAGCGCCTCGTCGGCGCGGGGTTCGCGTGTCAGCGAGCGCAGGATGTCCAGGCAGATCACGTTCCCCGAGCCTTCCCAGATTCCGTTGAGCGGCGACTGACGGAAGAACATGGGCATCGGCGTCTCTTCGACATAGCCCATGCCGCCCAGCACCTCCATCGCCTCGGCCACCACGGGCACGCAGCGCTTGTTGTTGAGAAACTTGGCCAGCGCCACGCCGATCCGGGCGAGCGCGCGCGCCCCGTCGTCAGTGCCGTCGAAGGCGCGGGCGACAAGGAACCCGACCGCGACCGAGGCCTCCCAGTCCAGCGCCAGATCGGCCAGCACCGCGCGCATCAGCGGCTGGTCGATCAGGCGGCGCTGAAAGGCCGAGCGGCCCTGCACCCACCAATGCGCCTCGGCCAGAGCCGCGTGCATCAGCCCCGCCGGCGCGATCGCGGTATCCAGCCGTGTATGATGCACCATCTCGATGATGGTGCGCACGCCGGCCCCCTCTTCGCCCAGCTGATACGCCAGCGCATCGACATATTCGATCTCGGAACTGGCATTGGCGCGGTCGCCCAGCTTGTCCTTGAGCCGCTGGATGCGGATGCCGTTGCGCTCGCCGTCGGGCAGCCAGCGCGGCACGAGGAAACAGGTCAGCCCGCCCGGCGCCTGCGCCAGCGTCAGGAAGCCGTCCGACATGGGCGCCGAGCAGAACCATTTGTGCCCGGTCAGCCGCCAGGCATCGCCGTCGCGCACCGCGCGGGTGGTATTGACGCGCACATCCGACCCGCCTTGCTTTTCGGTCATGGCCATGCCCATGGTCGCGCCAGCCTTTTCCCCCACCGGGCGCACCGAGGGGTCGTAGGTGGCCGATGTCAGTTTGGGCCGCCACAGCCTTTCCAGATCGGGATTCACGCCCAGCGCGGGCACCGCGGCATAGGTCATGGTCAGCGGACAGCCAACGCCCGGCTCGACCTGCATCTGCATGTAGACGAGCGCCGCATGGGTGACATGCCCGCCCGGGCGCCCGTCCCAGGCGGCGTGGGCATAGCCCAGCTCCATCCCCGCCGCCATGCAGGCGTGATAGCCGGGGTGAAACGCGACCTCGTCCAGGCGCCGGCCGGAACGGTCGAAAAGCTTCAGGCGCGGGGTGTCGCGGCGGGCCTCCAACGCTGCCTGCTGCAGTTCCTCGCTGCCATAGCGGGCACCGGCCCGGGCCAGCATGTCGGTCCGTCCGCCGGCCCATTCAACCGCGCCGCGCAGAGGGGCATCGGTCTGCCACAGATCGGCGGCGCTGCGGGGCACGGGCTGATTCAGAACCTCATGCGTGCCAAGATCGGATCGCGGACGTGCGCGGGTCATGGCTGTTCCTCCTCCTGTTTTTCGGCCACAGGATGCACCCGCCGCGCCGCCCGCGCCAGCGCGCCATTGCGTCACCAGCGGGAAAAATTCGCCCGGTGCACCAAATGGGGATTCCCCTTGCGAACCGAATATGGCAAGCTCTCCGCCAGCGGCCCGGCAAGAGGCCGCGACCGGACATCGAGGCAGAGGCAGTTTCACCCGTGACCCGTTCCACCCGCCGCAGTTTTGGCTCGCTTCTGTTCTTTACCCTGGCTTTCGCCATCGGTGGCTATTTCACCTTTGCCGCCGTGCAGGGGGATTACGGGCTGTTCCGCCGGGTCGAGCTGCAGGCGGAGCGAAAGGCGCTGCAAGGCGAGCTTGATCGCCTCAACGCCGAGATCGCCCGGATGGAGAACCTGACCCGGCGGCTTTCGGACGATTATCTCGACCTTGATCTGCTGGACGAACAGGCGCGGTCCGTGCTGGGCATGCTGCGCTCCGACGAAATCGTCATTCGCTGAAACATCTCTGAAACGCCCGCCATGCGTCCGGCGCATGTCGGGGCGCTTCCGTCGCGTAAGATTTGCACTCGCCAGACCGGGAAAAATCTTCTATTAGATAGTTTAACGCTAAACTATCTATCTCCAGAGGAGGCATCCCCGCCATGGCTGCCCGAAAAAGCACAAGGAAACCAAATGTTTCCGCCGAGGAACTCAAGAGATATTACCGCGAGATGCTGTTGATCCGCCGATTCGAGGAAAAGGCGGGCCAGCTCTATGGCATGGGCCTGATCGGAGGGTTCTGCCATCTCTACATCGGCCAGGAGGCCGTGGTCGTGGGGCTCGAGGCCGCTGCCGAAGAGGGCGACAAGCGGATCACTTCCTACCGCGATCATGGCCATATGCTGGCCTGCGGCATGGATCCCAAGGGTGTCATGGCCGAGCTGACCGGCCGCATCGGCGGCTATTCCAAGGGCAAGGGCGGCTCGATGCACATGTTCTCGAAGGAAAAGGACTTCTACGGCGGGCACGGCATCGTCGGCGCGCAGGTGCCGCTGGGCGCGGGGCTGGCCTTTGCCGACAAATATCGCGGCACCGACCGGGTCACCTTCACCTATTTCGGCGATGGCGCCGCCAACCAGGGTCAGGTCTACGAAACCTTCAACATGGCCGAACTGTGGCAGCTGCCGGTGATCTTCGTGATCGAGAACAACCAGTATGCCATGGGCACCGCGGTCAAGCGTGCCTCGGCCACGCCGGAGCTGTGGACCCGCGGCGCGGCCTTCAACATTCCCGGCGAGGCGGTGGACGGCATGGACGTGCTGGCGGTCAAGGCGGCCGGCGAAAAGGCTGTTGCTCACTGCCGCGCGGGCAAGGGGCCGTATATCCTCGAGATGAAGACCTACCGCTATCGCGGCCACTCGATGTCCGACCCGGCGAAATACCGCACCCGCGAAGAGGTGCAGAAGGTGCGCGAAACCCGCGACGCGATCGAACATGTCCGCCACCTGCTGCTGGAGGGCAAACACGCAACCGAGGACGACCTGAAGGCGATCGACAGAGAGATCAAGCAGATCGTCAACGAGGCCGCCGATTTCGCCAGGGAAAGCCCCGAGCCGCCGCTGGACGAGCTCTGGACCGACGTCTACGCCTGAGACCCGGCATGCCGCATTTCGAAATACATGTCAGCGACGTGGCGCAGGCCAAGGCATTTTACGCCGGCCTCTTCGGGTGGAACTTTGCCCCGATGCCCGGCGGAGAAGAAGTCGGCTACCACCTGATCGAAAGCGAAGCGATCGGTCACGGCAAGGATCTGACCGGAGGAATGATGCAGCGGATCGGCACCGCGCCCGAGCCGGGAAGCCCCGTGCGGGGATGCACCATGACCTTTGAAGTTGACGACTGCGACGCGCGATATGCATGGGCGCTGGCCAATGGCGGCGCCGAGGCGCTGCCGCCCGCCGACTACCCCGGCATCGGGCGCTGCGCCTATGTCGAAGACGGACAAGGAAACATCGTCGGGATGATTACCCCGGCACAGGAAGGAAACTGAAGCATGGCAACCGAAATCCTGATGCCCGCCCTGTCTCCGACCATGGAGGAAGGCACGCTGGCCAAATGGCTGGTCAAGGAAGGCGATACCGTCTCCAGCGGCGACGTGATCGCCGAGATCGAAACCGACAAGGCCACGATGGAATTCGAGGCCGTCGATGAAGGGGTGATCGGCAAGATCCTCGTGCCCGAGGGCACCGAGGGCGTGAAGGTCAACACGCCCATCGCCATTCTGGTCGAGGAAGGTGAAGAGGTCGGCGACGCCAGCGCCCCGGCCCCGGCCCCGGCCCCGGCTTCGGCCCCCGCCGCAGCCCCGGCGGAAACGGCGCCTGCCGCCCCGGCCGCACCAGCCGCCGCCGCACCTCAGGCCCCCGCCGCGCCGGAACCTCCCGCCGCCGACCTGACCCCGGACTGGCCCGAGGGCACCCCGATGAAGGCTCAGACCGTGCGCGAGGCCCTGCGCGACGCGATGGCCGAAGAGATGCGCGCAGATGAAAGCGTCTATCTGATGGGCGAGGAAGTCGCCGAATATCAGGGCGCCTACAAGGTCAGCCAGGGGCTTCTGGACGAATTCGGATCCCGCCGGGTGATCGACACGCCGATCACGGAAAACGGCTTTGCCGGGATCGGCGTCGGTTCGGCCTTCGGCGGGCTCAGGCCGATCGTCGAGTTCATGACGTGGAACTTCGCGATGCAGGGGATCGACCACATCATCAACTCGGCGGCCAAGACGCTCTACATGTCCGGCGGTCAGATGAACTGCCCGATCGTGTTCCGCGGCCCCAACGGCGCCGCCGCCCGCGTCGCCGCCCAGCACAGCCAGGACTATGCCGCCTGGTACATGCAGATCCCCGGCCTCAAGGTGGCGATGCCCTATTCCGCCGCCGACGCCAAGGGCCTGCTGAAATCGGCGATCCGCGATCCCAACCCCGTGGTGTTCCTGGAAAACGAAATCCTCTACGGCCGCAGCTTCGAGGTGCCGGTGCTGGACGACTTCACCATCCCCTTCGGCAAGGCGCGGATCTGGCGCGAAGGGTCGGACGTCACCATCGTCAGCTTCGGCATCGGCATGACCTACGCGCTCGAAGCCGCCGACCGGCTCGCCGCCGACGGCATCTCGGCCGAGGTGATCGACCTGCGCACCCTGCGCCCGATGGACACCGGCACCGTCATCCGCTCGGTGATGAAGACCAACCGCTGCGTCACGGTCGAGGAAGGCTGGCCGCAGGGCTCGGTCGGGAACTACATCGGCTCGGTCATCATGCGCGAGGCGTTCGACTGGCTCGACGCGCCGGTCATCAACTGCACCGGCAAGGACGTGCCGATGCCCTATGCGGCGAACCTGGAACGTCACGCGCTGGTCACCACCGACGAGGTGGTCGCCGCCGTCCACGAGGTGACCTATCGGTGATCGGCGCGACCTTTCCCCTTCCTCTTGCTGAAAATATCCCGGGGAGCGCGAGGGGCAGCGCCCCTCGCACCCGGACCTATCCAGGAGCATAGCCCATGCCCACCGAAATCCTGATGCCCGCCCTGTCTCCGACCATGGAGGAAGGCACGCTGGCCAAATGGCTGGTCAAGGAAGGCGATACCGTCTCCAGCGGCGACGTGATCGCCGAGATCGAAACCGACAAGGCCACGATGGAGTTCGAGGCCGTCGATGAAGGGGTGATCGGCAAGATCCTGATCCCCGAAGGCACCGAGGGCGTGAAGGTCAACACGCCCATCGCCATCCTCGTGGAAGAGGGCGAAGAGGTCGGAGACGCGAGCGCCCCCGCGGCCCCGGCACCGGCCGCCGCACCGGCTGCGCCGTCCCCTGCCCCGGCAACACCGCCTGCTCCGACCGCCGCAGCGCCGGCTCCGGCAGCTCCGGCGACCGCCGGCGGCGCGCGCATCTTCGCCTCGCCGCTCGCCCGCCGCATTGCCGCCGAAAAGGGGCTGGACCTGTCCGCGATCCAGGGCTCCGGCCCGCACGGGCGGATCGTCAAGGCGGACGTTCTGGCCGCCACGGCAGCGGCCCCTGCCCCGGCCCCGCAACCCGCCGCAGCGCCCGCGACCGCCGCCGCCGCACCCGCCGCAGCGCCTGCTCCGGCGGTCTCGGCCGATGCCGTCGCGCGCATGTACGAAGGCCGCGACTACGAAGAGGTCACGCTGGACGGCATGCGCAAGACAATCGCCGCGCGGCTCACCGAGGCCAAGCAGACGATCCCGCATTTCTACCTGCGCCGCGACATCCGGCTGGACGCGCTGCTTAAGTTCCGCGCCGAGCTCAACGCGCAGCTGGCCGATCGCGGGATCAAGCTCAGTGTCAACGACTTCATCATCAAGGCCTGCGCCCAGGCGCTGCAACAGGTGCCCGATGCCAATGCCGTCTGGGCCGGCGACCGGATCCTGAGGCTCAAGCCCTCGGATGTGGCCGTCGCCGTGGCCGTCGAGGGTGGCCTGTTTACCCCGGTCCTTCAGGATGCCGACAAGAAGTCGCTTTCGGCCCTTTCGGCCGAGATGAAGGATCTTGCCACCCGCGCCCGCGACCGAAAGCTTACCCCGCATGAATACCAGGGCGGCAGCTTTGCGATTTCCAATCTCGGCATGTTCGGGATCGACAATTTCGACGCGGTCATCAACCCTCCCCATGCCGCGATCCTTGCGGTGGGTGCGGGCGTGAAGAAACCGGTCGTGGGGGATGACGGGGAACTGACCGTCGCCACGGTCATGTCGGTGACGCTGTCGGTGGATCACCGCGTGATCGACGGCGCGCTTGGCGCGCAACTTCTTCAGGCGATCAAGGACAATCTTGAAAACCCCGTGGCGATGCTCGCCTGAGGCAACCCACCGTATTCCGGCCTCCTGCCCGTCTTGCCCGCAGCGGGACAAAGGCGGGCCGCAGGCCGCAATTCATGCGCTCGGTCCGGCGATTTCGACGTGAAGTCGCCGGCCGCGAAACTGCGGCCTCAGCGCCGACTGGTCAGGCGTGCTTCGGTCCGCTCCATCTCTTCGCGGACCTTGCGCCCCCGGCGCAGGCTAAGAACCACAAGCGCGACCAGCAGCAGGATCGAGATGGCATAGGCCGACAGAACCGTATCGGCATATTTGCCAAGATCGGGAATCATGATCAGGCTCCCACCCTTTCGCGCGCCAGCAGCGCCTTGGTGCGCCGGGCGCGGATCTCGGTGCCGGTGCGGTAGAGCACCAGCGCGATGAACAGCAGCACGAAACCAGCGATGGTCAGCACCAGCGGATAATAGAACACGTCCGCGACGTGCTCTTCCTTGTCGAGGCTGAGCGATGCGCCCTGATGCAGCCCCTGGTTCCAGAAATTCACCGCGTATCGGCTCAGCACGGCAAAGACCGAGCCGACGATGCACAGGACGGCCGTCAGATCGGCGGCGGTATCGGGGTTCTCGATCGCCTCCCAGAGCGCGATGTAGCCCAGGTAGAACAGGAACAGGATCAGAAATGACGTCAGCCGTGGATCCCAGGCCCACCAGGTGCCCCACATCGGCTGTCCCCAGATCGCCCCGGTGATCAGCGCGATCACCGTCATCGTCGCCCCGATCGGCGCGGCGGCGCGGGCGGCCAGCGCGCTGACATGGTGGCGACGCACCAGCCAGACCAGCGAGGTCACCAGCATCATCAGCCAGCAGTTGATCGCCAGCATCGCCGCCGGGACATGCAGGTAAATGATCTTTACCGTGGATCCCTGCCGGTAGTCATCCGGGGTAAAGAAGAAGCCCCAGACCAGTCCCGCAACCGTGGCGATCGCGGCGGTGGTCCAGAAGAAGGGCAGCGCGCGCTCGGTCGTGGCCAGGAACTTGCGCGGGTTGGCGTATTCCCAGAGCGCGTTCATTTTCTGCGAGATCGACATGGGTGCTATCTAGCCCTTCTTTTCACCGCCGGCAATTCATTCGCTGCTCACCGCAGGTTGATCCGCAACACCGCCGCGCTGGCGAACGGCAGCAGCGCGATTACTGCGGCCGTAATGCCCGCGAGCATGAGAAGCGACGTTGCAGTGTCCATGCCCAGCGCCCCGCGCCGGGCGACCTCGGCCCCGAAGATGAGCGTGGGCACATAGAGCGGCAGCACCAGCAAGCTGAGCAGCAGCCCGCCGCGTTTGAGCCCCACGGTCAGCGCCGCGCCGAAGGTGCCGATGACGCTAAGCGCGGGGGTGCCCAGCGCCAGCGAGATCAACAGCCATGCATAGCCCGCCTGCGGCAGGTTCAGGAGAATCCCCAGCACCGGCGCGGCCAGCACCAGCGGCAGGCCGGTGGTCAGCCAGTGCGCCAGCGCCTTGATCGTCACCACGCCCTCCAGCGGCAGCGGCGCTGTGGCCAGCAGGTCCAGCGATCCGTCCTCCCAGTCGAGCGCCAACAGCCGGTCGAGCGACAGCAGGCAGGCCAGCAGCGCGCCCAGCCACAGCACGCCCGGCGCGATGGACTGCAAAAGCGCGGATTGCGGGCCCACACTGAACGGAACCAGCGTGGTCACGATCAGGAAGAAGGCCAGCCCCAGACCGAAGCCGCCGCCTGCGCGGAAGGCCAGTTTCAGGTCGCGCGACAGCAGGGCGATCACAGGAAGCCTCCGTCGAAATCCTCGATGGGCGGGGGCGTGGCCTTGAAGGGGCCAACGTCCAGCGTCTCGCCCTCGAGCCCCAGTTCGATATGGGTGGCGATGAGCGCGCTGCCGCCCTTGGCCAGGTGCGCGCGCACGGCATCGGCGAACATGGCCACCGCGCTTTTGTCCAGCGACACGGTGGGTTCGTCCAGCACCCAGATCGGGCGGCCCGTGACCAGCAGCCGCGACAGGCCCAGCCGGCGTTTCTGCCCTGCCGAGAGATTGCCGGCGTGGCGGTCGGTCAGGTCGCCCAGGTCATAGGCGTCCAGCGCGGGCTGTATCGACCCCGCACCGAACACGCGCGCCCAGAAGGTCAGGTTCTCGGCCACCGTGAGAGTCGGCTTGATGCCGTCGGAATGGCCGGCATAGGCGATGCGGTCCTCGGCCCCCTTGATCCGCCCGGAGATTGCGGGCTGGAGGCCGGCCACGGTGCGCAAGAGCGTCGTCTTGCCGATCCCGTTGGGGCCGCGCAGGATCAGCGCCCGGCCGGCATCGAGCGTGAAGCTCAGCCCTTCGAGCACCGGCACGCCGCCTCGGGCGATGCTGAGATCGGTCACCGTGAGTGTCATGGCAGCGGCTTAGCCGATCGGGATGGGGGGAGGAAGAGCGGATTTGCGAGGAACGCTGCCCCTCGCGCCGGAAGCGCGGAAAAACGACCCATGCGAGGGGCGCTGCCCCTCCCGCTCCCCGGGGTATTTCGGACCAGAAAGAAGCAGGGGCGGGGGACGGCTCATGGGGATGAAGGCTGGGACGTTTGTTCAAGGGCCAAGGCGTCGGCACGGGTCAGAACATAGGTGTGGATGGAAAAGACCACGGCGCGGGTTTGCGGAAGGCGCATCAGGCACTGGCGTTCGCTGCGGAAGAAGGGCGCCGTGGCGGAATCGACCGGATCTCGGCCGTCGCGTTCGCCGCGGGGCTGATGCAGGGCGGGATCGTCATACCACAGCGCGTTGAAGCGCCAGAGCGGGCGGCCCGGCTGGATGCCGTCGAAGAGCCGCTGGACCCGGGCGGCGATATTCGGGTCGTAGTCGGCGACGGGGTCGTGAATCGTGGTGAGCGGGCGCCGGAACTTCTCGGCCAGGGACCAGCTGGCGGGAAAACAAAGGGCGGCGGCGGTGAGCATGTGTTCGCCGCCGCGTTTTTCGAGAATGCAGAGGTCTTCCTGCACCAGCCGGGCCAGCGTGCCCATCGGGTCGGCCCGGTCGATCGGCACGGTGGCGCCGTCGGGCCGGGTGACCCGCTCTGCGGCGCCGGCGTAGGCGTGGGTAAGAGCCGTATCGAGAAGCTCCTGCGCAGCCGGTTCCGCCGCCGCGTCCAGCGCGATCACCGCATCCCGGCGGGTCGCGACAAGCTCGTCGCGCAGCGCCATCTGGCCGGCGAAGGCCTCATCCCGGATCAACCAATCCGAGGAGTCCAGCGGCGCGATCCCCGGCAGGCGGCGGGGGGCGAAGGCGTCGTAGGGAATCGTTTTCTGCAAGATCGCGGTCATGGCCCCCGGTTACACGCGGAGGCCGGAAAACGACATGAAAAAGTGTCGCTTGCGGGACGGCACAGGTCGCGCGGCGCGCCCAGAGTGCTGGAGACGGCCACGGGAGGCGCGAGATGCAGACGAGCCATTACCGCGACATGCGCAAGATCGACCCGACGCGGGGCGACCGGCTGGGGGACGGCACGCCGAACGACGGCAACCGGATCGAGATCGGGCCGACTCGGCTCGCCTTTGCCGAATGGGCCGAGGCGGGGCTGGAGTTGCCCGACCTGCCGCGCATGCGCGAACATCGCTGGAGGCGGCTGACCCGGCACATCGTGGAGCGCGACTATGCGGGGCTTTTGATGTTCGATCCGCTCAACATCCGTTACGCTACCGACAGCACCAACATGCAGTTGTGGAACACCCACAACCCGTTCCGCGCGGTGCTGCTGTGCGCCGATGGCTACATGGTGATCTGGGACTACAAGAACTCGCCCTTCCTGACCGCCTTCAACCCGCTGGTACGAGAGGCGCGGTCGGGGGCGGATCTGTTCTATTTCGACCGGGGCGACAAGATCGACGTAGCCGCGGATGCGTTCAGCAACGAGGTGCGCATCCTGCTGGCCGAACACGCACCCGGCAACCGGCGGCTGGCGGTGGACAAGGTGATGCTGCACGGGCTGCGCGCGCTGGAGGCGCAGCGGTTGCAGATCATGGAGGGCGAGGAGGTGACCGAGAAGGCCCGCGCGGTGAAGGGCCCGGACGAGATCCTGGCCATGCGCTGCGCCATGTATGCCTGCGAGAAATCGGTTGCCGAGATGGAGCGGTTCGCGCGCGAGAACGTGCCGCGGGGCGAGACCAGCGAAGACGACATCTGGGCGGTGCTGCATGCCGAAAACATCCGCCGCGGCGGCGAATGGATCGAGACCCGGCTCTTGACCAGCGGGCCGCGCACCAATCCGTGGTTTCAGGAATGCGGGCCGAGGATCGTCCGGAACAATGAAATCCTGGCCTTCGACACCGATCTCATCGGCAGCTACGGCATCTGCGTGGACATCTCGCGCACCTGGTGGATCGGCGATCGAAAACCGCGCGCCGACATGATCTATGCGATGCGGCACGCCCATGAACACATCATGACCAACATGGAGATGCTGCGCCCCGGCGTCACCATCCCCGAACTGACGGCCAATGCCCACAGGCTCGACGACCGTTATCAGAAGCTCAAATATGGCTGCCTGATGCACGGGGTGGGCCTGTGCGATGAATGGCCGCTCGTGGCCTATCCGGACAAGGCGGTGCCGGGCGCGTTCGATTATGCGCTGGAGCCCGGCATGGTTCTGTGCGTCGAGGCCTGCGTGGGCGAAGTGGGGGGCGATTTCTCGATCAAGCTCGAGGATCAGGTGCTGATCACCGAAAACGGGTATGAGAACCTGACCACCTACCCCTTTGATCCGGCATTGATGGGCGAGGAATGACGCCCCCAGGCCGCGTCCGATCGCTCGGCGCGGCCCAATAGACGGAGAGCGGGGCGGATGGCTCCGCTCTCTATGTCTGGATTACTTGATGCGGGCCTTGGCCCACATGCCGGCTTCCTTGTGGCCCTCGATCTCGCAGGTGATCTCGGCATCGTCCACGGTCTGAACCGGCACAAAGAACCAATCCACCGTCTTGTGAGGGCCGATCTCGACTTCGTGGATCTGGCCCTTGATCTCGGCGATCAGATCGCCGTCGGGGGTCTCGATCTCGACCTTGCGTGTAAAGATACGCTCGGTCAGTTCGTTCAGCGACACCTCGTGCTTGATGTCGTCCACGTTGACCATTTCCAGCTTGTAGGCCTTGCCGGTTTCAAAGGTCAGGTCATTGGGCTTGAAATACATCCCATCGTCATTCGTCCCCATCTCCAATCGCACGGTCTGGACGTTTGCGCGGCTCAGATCACCGGCGGCCCAACCCGCCCCGGCAGTTCCCAGTGTGACAACCACCGCAGTGACAAGAATACTTTTCATTCCGTTGGTCTCCTCTTGCGCGGGGTGGTGACCGCCACCATCCCACCTCACGAATCGAGCAATTGCTCATTCGCGCGCGCTTCCATGCGCCAGATCAAATTGAAAAAAGGCGCTGCGGAGAGAGGCGTCCTGTGCCGCTTCACGAAGGCGCGACATGGGTTGCCGGAGAATGCGGCGGCGCTCAGATTGGATCTCGCGCTCATGCCAAGGGACGGAGACGAAAAATGCCAATCGAAAAGATCACCTTTTCCGGCCACGACGGCGGCAATCTGGCCGCGCGGCTGGATCTGCCGGACGGTCCGGTTCTGGCCACGGCGCTGTTCGCGCATTGCTTTACCTGCGGCAAGGACATCCCCGCCGCGCGAAGGATTGCGGGGCGGCTGGCCGCGATGGGGATCGCCGTATTGCGGTTCGATTTCACCGGGCTGGGCCATTCCGGCGGCGAGTTCGCCAACACCACCTTCGCCTCGAATGTCGGGGATCTGGTCGCCGCCGCACACTACCTTGCCGGGCGCGGCATGGCCCCTGCCCTGCTGGTGGGGCACTCGCTCGGCGGGGCGGCGGTGCTCAAGGCGCGCGCGCGCATCCCGTCGGCCCGCGCGGTGGCGACGCTGAACGCGCCATTCGATGTCGCGCGCGTGACCCGCCACTTTGCCGAAGCCCTGCCCGACATCGCGCGCGAGGGCGTGGCCGAGGTGACTCTGGCCGGCCGCCCGTTCCGCATCGGCAAGGCATTCGTGGAAGACGTATCGCGCGAATCGCTGACCGATGCGCTGGCCAACCTCAAGGCCGCGCTTCTGGTCATGCACGCGCCGCGCGACGAAGTGGTCGCCATCGACGCCGCCACCGCCATTTTCAAGGCCGCGAAACATCCCAAGAGCTTCGTCACGCTGGACACCGCCGATCACCTGATCTCGCGCGCGGAGGACGCCGAATACGCCGCCGACGTGATCGCGACATGGTCGCGGCGCTATCTCGACCTGCAACCGCCCGCCCCACCCCCCGGCGCGCCCGAGGGCGTCGTGCGCGTCACGGAGACCGACCCGGACGGCTTTCTGCAGGACGTGCAGGACGGGCCGTGGCACCATGTTCTGGCCGACGAACCCACGGATTTCGGCGGAACCAACCGGGGCATGACCCCCTACGGCTTTCTCGCAGCGGGGCTGGGGGCCTGCACCTCGATGACGATCCGCATGTATGCCCGCCGCAAGGGCTGGCCGCTGACCGGCATCAGCGTCGATGTCACCCATGACAAGATCCATGCCGAGGACGCGGCATCGGGCCGGCCCGTCAAGATCGACCGTTTCACCCGCCGCATCCGCCTGTCTGGGGATCTGGATGACGCGCAGCGCGCGCGCCTTCTGGAGATCGCGGACAAATGCCCCGTGCATGGCACGCTGACCCAAGGCGCGCGGGTCGAAACCGAACTGGCCGACTGACCGGCCTCAGTGCCGCGCCGGCAGCGGTGTGGGCCTCGGCCGGTGGATCGGCGGGGTCGGCCGGGGCGGCACGGTGCCGATCGGCGGGCGTGGCGGCGCCGGCCGATAGCCCGGCGGCGGACAGCCGGGACAGCCGTAATAATAGTCGTTCCACAGCAGCGAATCGTAATAGACGCTCGAGGATGACGGCTGAGCATCGGGATCGCAGGCGGCGAGCAACAGGGCAGCCCCCATGACCCCCAGACCAAGACTCAATCGGCGCGGCAACATCATCGGTGCTGTCTCCTTCATCGCGCGACGCGGAATGACCGGTAGATCGCGTTCACCTCGTCGATGGCCGTTTCGCTGACGCCCGGCTCCATCACCGCCACCGAAACCGCCATGCGCCCGCCCGGAAGGTCGATCACGGTCGCCACAAACGAAACGGAATGGCCGTCGCGGGTGCCGCTGCCGCTGAAGCTGAGCGCGGGCAGCCCGCCGATCCGCAGCCGCCGGCCCGGAGAGGTTTGCGGATTCTTGACCAGAAACGGGCTGATATCCCTCAGATATGCCGTGGCTGCGGCAAAGTCGGACACGCCTTCGGGAGAGACGAAGCCCACCCAGACCCTGGGCTCGGCGGTCGGCTGCAGCCCGATCACCCGCTGCACAAGGCGCGGCTCATCCCGCGAGGGCGGCGTCAGCACGCGTTCGCCGCCGCTGCGCACGGTCCAGAAATCGGGCACCTCGACACGAAACAGCGCCCGCTCGCCGTCCTTTTAGGTCACCGGCATCCCGGCAAAGGCCGCGCCCGCCGCGAGAACTGCCAAACCGGCCGGCAGGGTTCGCAAAATCCTGTGCAGTGCAGATTGAAACATCCAGCAGTCCCCGAAAACCCCGAAAAGAAATGCCGTCAGGCTAGCGGGATGTCCTCCGCCTGTCGAGACGCGCAACGCACTGTCGGGCCGCCGCACGCGGAACGAAAAAGGCCCGGACGCTTGGCCCGGGCCCCATCTTCGAATTCTCTCGCCTCAGGCGCGGGCGTTGCCCACCAGCTTCCACAGGGTCGGCATCAGAACCGCCGCCAGCGCCAGCTTGATCGCATCGCCCACCAGGAACGGCGTCAGGCCCCATTGCAGGATCGGCTTGTCCCAGCCGTAGAGCTGCCCCAGCCACAGCAGGCCGGGAACATAGATCAGCACGTTGCCGATCAGCATGGCCAGCGCCATCTTGCCGAAGGACCGATCCCAGCCGCGCGCGGCCAGCGCGCCCAGTGCCACGGTGGCCAGCACATAGCCCACCAGATAGCCGCCGGTGCCGCCCATCATGTAGGTCAGGCCGTATTTCTCGGCCGACGATCCGGCAAAGACGTCAAAGCCCAGCGCGCCCACCAGCAGATAGCCCAGGATCGTCGCCAGCCCCAGCCGCGCGCCATAGGCCGCCCCGATCGACAGCACGGCGAAGGTGCCCATCGTGATCGGCACCGGCCACATCGGCACCTTGATCTTGGCCGAAATTGCCAGCGCGGCGATGCCCAGAACCACCAGCGCCACCTGCTTCACGCGCAACGCGGCCCCCTCTTGCGGCCCCAGCACCTCGGCCAGAACACCCTTGGTCGCAGCCAGGCTCATGTCACGTTCTCCCTTTCCTCAGTCGTGAACCGTTCGCAACTGAATGCCGCAATCTCTGCGCTGCCGCAACCCGGATTTGCACACGCAGCAATCGAAGGCTTCCGCCGTTTGACCGAAATCAAGGCCGCTCCCCCGACCTGCGCGTCAGTCTGGTGTCACTTCGATGCATCGACCCCGCGCAAGGAGGAATACCCATGGGCATCTTTTCCAAGGTCTTCAACAGCAGCGATCTGGTCAGCGGCATGGCGCGCCGCCTGGGCGCGGACATCGCGTCCGACCTGTTGGAAAACCCCGACATGAACGCCACGAATATGCGCAGCCTCGTGATCCGCTGCGCCGCCTGCCGTGATCAGGAAGGCTGCGCGGCGCTTCAGCAGGGCCGGGCACACCTGGACCACGCGCCCGACTACTGCATGAACAAGGACTACCTGGAACATCTCGCCCGGGGCTGACCGATCAGCCCGCGGCGCGGCGGTAGTCCGTGACCATCACGTAATCCTTGCGCGGCCCGCGCACACGCCAGCGCGCGCGCCACAGCGGCCAGTTCGAGAAATCGTAGTCTCCCGCATAGAGATCGGGCGGACAATCGTGCAGATCCTCGGACCGCAAAGCACCCAGCGCGATGCGGTGAAAGAACCGGCCGTCGTCGAAAAGGACATTGATGGCACCCTCGTCACCTTCCCAAAGATAGCGCCTCTGGCCCTGCAAGGGTTTCTGACCGGTCAGCTCCAGCGTCAACGCCTCGTCACAGGTCAGCCGCCGCGCCCCGACGGCCACGAAGGTCGCCGTGCCTTGCCCGCGGATCACCTGCCCCGCCCGCAGGTCGTCGATCCGGCGCTTGATCCGCCAGTGGCCCGCAAAATCCTCGATACCCTCAGGAACCGCCATGCTCGCCCTTTCCGCCGAACGGGCAGCGCTGTCAATCCCACCTGCCGGTTTCCTTCGCCGCCTGCGCCCGCTACAGTCGCGCCATGCCCGAACCCGCCTCCTCGATCCGCAATCTCGGCCCGGCCTTCGAAGCGGCCTGCGCGCGCGCCGGCATCCACTCGGCCGAAGATCTGCGCGCGCTGGGCGCCGACGAAACCTACGCGCGCCTGCTGCAAAGCGGCACGAAACCGCATTTCATCGGCTACTACGTTCTGGTGATGGGATTGCAGGGCCGCCCCTGGAACGATTGCAAGGGGGCCGAGAAACAGGCCCTGCGCGCCCGGTTCGACGCGATCCGCGCCCGCGCCTTCGATCCCCACCGCTCGGAATTCGAGGCCACGCTCGACGCGATCGGCGTGATCGAACGCCCCGTTTCCCGCGGCTGACCCCCCTCTTCATCTTGCCCGCAAATACTCCCGCCGGAGGCAGCGCGCCGCAGGCGCGCTTTCGGTCGCACCATCAAAGGCTTGGCAACCCCGCCCGAACGCGGTTCACTGCCTCCCAGGACGGAGGAACAACCCATGCCCCAAGACTTTACGCTCGGCATCGAAGAGGAATACCTTCTCGTCGATCGGGAAACCCTCGATCTCGCCATCGCGCCCGAGGGGCTGATGGAGGCCTGCCAGCGCGATATCGAAGGCCAGGTCAGCCCGGAATTCCTGCAATGCCAGATCGAGATCGGCACCGCCGTCTGCGCCGACATCCACGCAGCGCGCGCCGACCTGCGGCGTCTTCGCAGCACGATCGCGAAAAACGCCGCCGAATACGGCCTTGCGCCGATCGCGGCCTCCTGCCACCC
Organism: Jhaorihella thermophila; assembly: GCF_900108275.1. Taxonomy (GTDB): domain Bacteria; phylum Pseudomonadota; class Alphaproteobacteria; order Rhodobacterales; family Rhodobacteraceae; genus Jhaorihella; species Jhaorihella thermophila. The sequence continues at coordinate 54,461 of NZ_FNVD01000008.1, read as the reverse complement.
CTTCTCGGCCTGGCGCGAGCAGCATCACACGAACAAACCCCGCTACAACGAACTGCGCCGCGATCTGGGCGGCGTCGCGCGCAGGCTGTTGATCTGCGGCATGCACGTCCATGTCGGCCTGGAAGCCCCCGAATTGCGCACCGACATCGTCAACCAGCTGACCTATTTTCTGCCGCACCTGCTGGCCATGTCCGCATCCTCTCCGTTCTGGCAGGGCGATGACACGGGGCTTGCCTCCTACCGGCTGACGGTGTTCGACAACCTGCCGCGGACCGGCCTGCCGCCCCGCTTCAATTCCTGGGGCGAATATGAACGCACGGTGCGGATCCTCGTTGACCTTGGCCTAATCGAGGACAGTTCCAAGATCTGGTGGGATCTGCGCCCTTCGGCGCGCTTTCCCACCATCGAGGCGCGGATCTGCGACGTGTCGCCCCGGCTGGAAACGACCCTGTCCATCGCCGCGCTGATCCAGTCGCTGACGCGGTTCCTGTGGCGGCTCAAGGGCCGCAACCAGCGCTGGCGGATCTACGACAATTTCCTCGTGGCCGAAAACCGCTGGCGCGCCCAGCGCTATGGCATCGGCGGCGGACTGATCGACTTTGGCCGGCGCGAAGTCGTTCCCTTTGCCGAACTGCTTGACGAGATCATCGAACTGGTGGCCGAGGACGCCGAGGCGCTGGGATGTCTGAAAGAGGTCGAAGCCGCGCGCACGGCGATCGAAACCGGCACCAGCGCCGACCGGCAAAGGCGGGTCTATCGCGAATCGATCGAGGCCGAGAAGCCCCACGACGCGGCGCTGCGCGACGTGGTGCTGCACCTGATCGAGGAGTTCCACGCCGATCTCTGAGGCCGCCCCGGCCCGGCCGGATCCGCGCCGCGCTGCGGCGGCGGTTCGGGGTCGCGGGTGATGTGACGCATTGACCAGGATGCGGAATCCCGTGAAACAGCGGGCGATTTCAATTCTCGACAGGGGGAGCCGATGGGCTGGAAGACGCTGGACGACATGGACCTTGCGGGCAAGCGGGTTCTGGTGCGGGTGGATATCAACGTGCCTGTCAAGGATGGCCAGGTGACCGACGACACCCGCATCCGCCGGGTGGCGCCGACGGTGGCCGATATCCTCAAGGCCGGTGGCAAGCCAATCCTTCTGGCCCATTTCGGCCGGCCCAAGGGCAAGGTGGTGCCCGAGATGTCGCTGCGGCCGCTGGTTTCCGCGCTTGAGGCGGCCTTTGGCGTGCCGGTCCTGTTCTGCGCCGACTGCCGAGGCCCCGCGGCCGAGGCCGCGGTCGAGGCTCTGAAGGAAGGCCAGGTTCTGCTGCTTGAAAACACGCGGTTCTGCCCCGGCGAAGAGAAGAACGACCCCGAGCTGGCGGCCGAGTTCGCGAAGCTGGGCGACGTCTATGTCAACGACGCCTTTTCCGCCGCGCACCGGGCGCATGCCTCGACCGAAGGCGTGGCGCGGTTGCTGCCCTCCTGCGCGGGACGGCTGATGCAGGCGGAGCTGTCGGCGCTGGAAGGCGCGCTGGGCAACCCTGAACGTCCGGTGATCGCCGTGGTGGGCGGGGCCAAAGTGTCCACCAAGCTGGATCTGCTGGGCAATCTCGTGGAAAAGGTGGATCACCTGGTGATCGGCGGAGGGATGGCCAACACGTTTCTTGCCGCGCAGGGCCTCGACGTGGGCAAGTCGCTGTGCGAGCACGACATGGCGGCGACGGCGGTGGACATCATGGCCAAGGCCGACAAGGAAGGCTGCGAGATCCTGCTGCCGGTGGACGTGGTGGTGGCACGCGAATTCAAGGCGGGCGCGGCGCATGAGGTGGTGGCCGCCAATGCCTGCCCGGTGGACGCGATGATCCTGGATGCGGGTCCGGAAACCGTGGCGCGGATCGGGGCCGTGATGGAAGGGGCGAAGACGCTGATCTGGAACGGCCCGCTGGGCGCCTTCGAGATCGAACCCTTTGACGCGGCCACCAATGCGGCGGCGCGCAAGGCTGCCGAACTGACCAAGGCCGGCAAGCTCAAGACCGTGGCCGGCGGAGGCGACACGGTGGCCGCGCTGAACAAGGCCGGGGTGGCGGGTGACTTCACCTATGTCTCGACCGCCGGCGGCGCGTTCCTGGAATGGATGGAGGGCAAGACCCTGCCCGGCGTGGCCGCGCTCGAGGGCTGAGCGGCGGAGGTCCGCACGCGGCGGTGACGGGACCGGGAACCAGCCCCCGCCCCCCCCCGGGAGGTCTCAGCGAAAGGCGCGGATTCCGGTTGTGTCGAAAGCGGCGACATTTGGGGTCATGCGCAAGGAATTCATCTCCCGGCGCGCCCCTTTCGTCGGTCCCGAACTTGAGGATCACCCCGCGGTCACGCCCTTGCGGTCACGCCCTTGACGGGATCGAGGCGGCGACCCACTGGTCGCGGATCGAACCGCTTCTGCCTCAAGCGGCAAAGGAGAAGGGCCGGCCCGGCTATCCGGCGCTGACGCTGATGCTAGCCGCTGCCAGCGGCAACCGGCCGCGATCGCCTGGAACCTCGCCAAAGACGCGCGCCTCATGGCAAGTTCGGCTGATCGCCCCCCCGAGCCGTTCTCTTCGCGTCGAACCGTGGCGACACCCCGCCCAACCCGGCGCGTCCGCCCATTCGAAAACAACCGCAAATGCCCGCGCACAGTCGGAACTCCCGAAAACGGCGCCTTTCGCCGAGGCCTCCCGGGGGTATTTCAGACAAGCTGAAGAAGCGAGGGAAAGCTGAACGATGGGCCATGGCATGAGAACCCTTGCCGGCCGCGCATCGAACGCGTATCTCCCTTGGTCTGAATGGAGACCGGGGCCATGGCCAAGAATACTTCCGGGCGCGGACAGCGCGATCTGAAGGTCAAGGTGAAGACCGCGCGGGGGCGCAAGCTGAGTTCGACCCGCTGGCTGCAGCGGCAGCTGAACGACCCATATGTCAAGCGCGCCAAGGCCGAAGGCTATCGCGGCCGCGCTGCGTTCAAGATCCTGGAGCTGGACGACAAGTTCCGCTTTCTGGTGCCGGGGGCGCGGGTGGTGGATCTGGGCTGCGCGCCGGGCGGGTGGTGTCAGGTGGCGGTGAAGCGGGTCAACGCGCTGGGCGAGAAGAAGGGCAAGGCCGTGGGCTCGGTTCTGGGTGTGGATTTGCAGGAGGTCGAGCCGATCCCAGGCGCCGAGATCCACCAGCTGGATTTCATGTCCGAAGGCGCCGACGACAAGGTCAAGGAATGGCTGGGTGGCAAGGCCGACGTGGTGATGTCGGACATGGCGGCGGCCTCCTCGGGGCACAAGCAGACCGATCATCTGCGCATCATCGCGCTGTGCGAGGCTGCGGCGTATTTTGCCTTTGACGTGCTGGACGAGGGCGGCACCTTCGTGGCCAAGGTTCTGGCCGGCGGGGCCGAAGGCGAGTTGCAGAAGCTGCTGAAACAGAAATTCGCCAAGGTTCAGAACGTGAAGCCGCCGGCATCGCGGGCCGACAGTTCCGAGAAATTCGTGGTGGCGACGGGGTTCCGGGGTTAGCCGGCTCGCGGCGGCTCAGGCGGGCGACGCCAGGAGCGTTCGGCCTGATCCTTGAGACGAGCGAACGCCGTGTCGCGCCGGTCGATCCGGGCCCGCCACCGCTGGCGGTCGGTGATCCGGGCGGACAGGCTTTGCTGGCGCAGCAGTTCGAAGAGAACTGCGTGGCGCGGATCCTGGCGAGGCATGCGCGTATCCATCTTGCGAATTTCCGTCTATTGGCAGCGGAACGAAAGCCTCGCAGGAAATTTTGCGCAAAACGCGGCCACTCCGTGTCAGCATTTTGGCGCGGGCGCAGCCCGGAGAATGGTCCCGGGCGAGCTTTGCAGTTTTTCTTCCACCAGCTACGCATGATCGGATCAATGCGGCAATATGTGCAGAATCAGGGCCGGAGAAATGTGGCGAAGTCTCCGGCGCCGGCATTTGCATGCAGACAGGCCCAGACGGCGTCGGCCCTGTCCGGGCCGATCAGCGCCGCGGCCTTGGCGCGAACGCGCGTCTGCCTTTCGGACAGGTGGATCGGGTGCAGAAGGTCGCGGCGCGCAGTCAGGCGGCGGCCGTCGCGCAGGGTGAGTTCCAGTTCGGCCGCCGTTTCGGAAAGCGCATCGTCGGACTCGACCGTGACCCGGTCGCGCAGCGCAACGACGCGCGGGTCGGCGCAGATGGCGTCCGAGAAGCTGTCCAGCCGCGCCGTGTCCATGCCCGCCGCCGCCATGGCCAGAACCGTGCGATAGCTGAACTTGGCCCCCAGTCCCGTGGTGGGTGCGGGCTGGTTGCAGACGCTCATCCAGCGGGGATGGGTGCGGACATGGATCGCCGCCACGTCCCGACCCGCAATGTCCAGTTCCCGCGCCGCCTCGAGCGCCGCATGCAGCCCGTGGCAGCAGGCGTGAAACTTGTGGCTGACGTCTTCGAACAGCCAGCGTTCGCCCAGCCCCCCGGTGGCGGCGACGCTGTCCCCCGCTCCGTGATGGGTCGCGCCGAAGCCCTGCGCGCCGTCCAGCGCCTCCGGGTTGGCGATCAGGCCGCGGCGCACCAGAAGCGCGGCCTCGACCCCGGCCGATGCGGCAAGGCCCGCGTTGAACGGCTTGCCCATGGTGCCGAACTGCGCCTTGAGCCCCGCCGCGCGGGTGGCGGTCAGGCCCAGCGCATGGGCCATCCCACCCGCATCCAGCCCGGCCAGCCGCCCCGCCGCCGCAGTCGCGCCGAAGGCGCCTGCGGTGGCGGTCTGGTGAAACCCTCGCTGGTAGTGATCGCGCCCCAGCCACAGGCCGACCCGGATCGACAGTTCCGCACCGACCAGCGCGGCCTCGAGCAGCTCGGACAGCGACCGGTCGAACAGCTCGGCCACGGCCAGCGCCGCGGGGAATACCGCGACGGACGGGTGGCCGATATGCGCGAAATGCGTGTCGTCATAGTCGAGGGCGTGCGAGATGGTGCCGTTGACCAGCGCCGCCATCCGCGCCGGGGCCATGCCGCCACCAAAAAGATGCGCCTGCCGCGCGCCGCCCTCCTCTTCGGCCTGGGCGCGCAGGATGCGGGACACCGGCTCGTCCGCGCCGGCCCTCCCGACGGCGAGCCAGTCGAGCGCCGAGAGCCGGATCACGACGCGCGCGGCGTCGCTGGCCCGAACCGGGGCGGTCGCGAATTCGGCAAGTGACGTCGCAAGCATCATGCGCCGACATTAGCGCAAGCGCGCCGCAATGAAAGCGCCGATACGGCAGGCGCGCTCAGCCGGCCTCGGCGGCGCAAGGCACCGGGCCCGGCCAGTAGAGCCAGCCCGCGCTCTTGAACGGGCCCCATACCGGTGCGTGGACCTGGACATATGCCCAGTCGCCGACGGGAAGGTGGGAAAAGGACACGTAGTCGCCCGCTGTCACCTGGCCGATCGCGTGGAACGGCCCGCGATGGCCGGAATAGAGCGGGGTGACCGGGCCGGTCCAGCCGAGACAGCCCCAGCCCAGCTCGTCCGGGATCGGCAGATCCTGAAGCACCCGGCGGAACGCGATGTCGGGCAGATCGAGCCAGCGGCGCGAGGTATCGACCCGGCAGCCGTGGCGCGCCTCGATCTGCCGGATCCGGGCCACCAGCGCCGCCTCCGGCGACGCGAGCCGGGGCTGCACCCCGGTGCAGTCGGCATTGTCGAACAGCGCCTGCCCCAGCGGCGTGGAAAAGCAATGACCGGCGCGGTCCATGATCAGGTTTCGGGTGAACCACAATTCCTTGCAGCCGGTACCGGCGGCGGCCGACCCCGCCAGCCAGGCGAACAGGAACATCGCACGCAGCATGTCCCGATGATGAGGGCGAAAGAAGGGTTCGTCAAGCGCCCCGCGGGTAAAGCTCGGCCGCGCGGGTCTCGAACGCGCGGACGATGCGCTGCATTGCCTCGTTGAACACCGCGCCGATCACCTTTTGCAGAATGGCGTTGCGGAACTCGAAATCGACGTAAAACGACACCTCGCACCCGCCCTCATCGCAATCGCGAAAGGTCCAGTTCGACTTGAGATACCGGAACGGGCCATCGAGATATTCGGTGTCGATCTTCAATTGCGCTGGCCACAGCGTCACCCGGCTGCCGAATCGTTCGCGGAACACCTTGAAGCTGATCACCAGATCGGCCTCCATCAGTTCGTGGTCGTCCTGCGGCACGCGCCGACGGATCCGGGCCGCCGCGCACCAGGGCAGGAATTTCGGATAGGACGCCACATCGGCCACAAGGTCATACATCTGGCGGGCGGTATAAGGCAGGCGTCGTGTTTCCGAATGGCGCGGCATCTGGCAACCGTTTGAGTGGTGACAGTGGCGCCCCATGTCGTATGGTTGGGCGCGAAGATCAAGGGGGGCATCATGCCGAAGCGGCCTTATGTCATAGAGGAAATGATCTCGGCCAAGGCGATCGCGGCGCGGATCGAGGAACTGAGCCGGGAAATCGCCGAGGAATTCGAGGACACCGACAAGCTGGTGGTCGTGGGGCTCCTGCGTGGCAGCTTCGTGTTCATCGCCGATCTGGTGCGCGAACTGGACCTGCCGATCGAGGTCGATTTCATCGAGGCCTCCTCCTATGGCGATTCGATGGAATCGAGCCGCGAAGTGCGCATCCTCAAGGATCTGCGCGGCGCGATCGAGGGCCGCGACGTGCTGGTGGTCGAGGACATCATCGACACCGGGCACACGCTGAACCACGTCACCAACCTGCTGCTCAGCCGCGAACCTGCGCGGCTCAAGACCATCGCGCTGTTGAACAAGCCCAGCCGGCGCGAGGTCGAATTCGTGGCCGACTGGATCGGCTTTGAGATCCCCGACGAATTCGTCGTGGGCTATGGGATCGACTTTGCCCAGCGCAACCGCAACCTGCCCTTCATCGGCAAGGTGAGCTTTGTCGAATGACCCGATGGTTCCTGCGCATGGCGAAATGGGCGCACCGTCCGCCGTCCGAGGCGCGGGTCAAGCTGGTGCTGGCGATCATCGCCATTGTCCTGATCATCTACGGGATCGAATGGCTGGGGCTGTGGCCGGACTGGGCGAAGACCGGCAAGATGCGCCCGTGATGCCAGGGCGTCGGGACAGAGAAGGATTATTACATGGCCAAACTGCTGAAGGATCTCGCGCTGGCGCTGGTGAACGCGACCCTGCTGCTGGCGGCGCTTTGCCTGTTCTTCGCATGACGGCTGACCGCAACCGTCGACGGGATGGTGGGAACGTTTGCCTCCAACTTGCAGGTGGTCGCCCCTCTGCGTCAGGATGTGCAGGCCATGACCACGGAACTGGCCGCGCTGCGGACCGATCTGGTCGCGCTCAAGTCGCAAACGGGGGAGGTCAACTCGGCCGCGTTGCAGGCGGTGCAGGCGCGGGTGGCGAAGATGGAGGCGCGCGTGGTCCAGGCCGGCGACAGGATCGACGCGCTGAAAGCGGCGCCGCGCGAACTGGTCGATCAGGCGATCGAAACGTCGATGCAATCCGCCGCCAGAGCGTTTTCCGCGGCCGTCAACGACATCCGCACCTGCGTGCCCGCAGAGGGCTGACGCGCGGGGCTACGACGGCTCAGCCGGCCGCCTGCAACCTGCGCAGGGTTGCGCCATAGCCGCCGAGTTCGACGTATTCTGCCTCGGCCCCGGTCGTCGCGCGATGCAGGGCCTCGTTCCGATAGGGGAAGCGGCCGAATTGACGGATCACCTCGCGGTGGGCGCGAGCGTGTAGCAGGTTGCTCTCGCCGGTCAGCGGCATCCGTTCGCACAACAGCCGCACGCACCGGTCCTGATCGCACAGGTTTTCCGAATGCATCAGCGGCAGATAGAAGAACTGCCGCGCCGGTTCGTCGATGCGCATGTCCCAGCCCTTGTCGATCGCCGCCTTGGCCGCCGCCAGCGCCGCCCGGTCCGAGGCAAAGGCGCGCCCCTCGCCGCGGAACATGTTGCGCGGGAACTGATCCATCAGAATGATGTAAGCCAAGGTGCCGCTGGGATAGGTCAGCCACAGCGAAAACCGCCCTTCGCACGCCCCTTCCCACGTCTCAAGAAACCGTTCGCGCACCTGCGCATCCAGCGCCGGGTCCGATACATACCAGCCGGACTCTCCGACCTCATCCAACCAGAAACTCAATACCTCTTCGGGACCAACCATCTGCCCTTCTCCAGTCCTTCATGCCCCAGGATCATGAAAAAACGTTAAGCGCCGATTTGATGCGCCTGATAGTAAAAATTTGTGACGCCGCGGAAATATTGCAAGAATGCGACATGTCGCAGCTGTCGCCTTGTCGCCTTTCGTGAACATTTTCCCCTATCCGGTCGCTTCGGCTTCGTCTTCCAGCTGCGCCTCGGCGGCGTATTCCTGGGCCAGTTCGACGGCCACCGGCGATGCCGTCGGATAGACCGGCGCAAAGGAGCTGGTTTCCTCGACCGGGGTTGGCGCGCGCTGGGTGGTCCGGTAGAGACCATAGGCCACCAGCCCGAACAGCAGTGCAGCCATGAACATGAAAAAGCCCGCCGGCCCGAACACGGCATCGTCCATCACCCAGCCGGTAATCAGCGGCCCCGCAATCGCGCCCAGCCCGTTGATGAAGACCAGCCCGCCCGACGCCGCGGCCATGTCGTCCGGTTCGAGATAATCATTGGTATAGGCAATCAGCAGCGAATAGAGCGGGTTCGTCATCCCCCCGATCAGGAAAGCCGTGCCCAGAAGGACGGGAAACCGGTCCCCCATCGTCATCGCGATCAGCGCCCCTGCACCACCCAGGCCCGACACGATCAGGACCAGGGCGCGCCGGTCCATCCGGTCGCTGACCCAGCCCAGCGGATATTGCAGGATCAGCGCCCCCACATAGAAGGCCGCCACAAAGGTCGAGATCTGTGCCAGCGTCAGTCCGGCGGCCGCGCCATAGACCGCGCTCATCCCGAACTGGGCGGAAAAAACGCCGCCCAGCAAGAACATACCGACACAGCCCAGGGGCGAAATCGCCATCAGTTCCTTCAGGCTCAGCGGCTTGACGGTCTCAAAGGCCGGCGTCGGGCTGATCGACAGAAGGATCGGTCCGAACGAGATCGAGATCAGCACGGACGCGATCACGAAGGTTTCGTATCCCGCCGGGTCGCCCACCAGCAGCAGCGCCTGCGCCGACACGATGCCCAGCATCTGAACGATCATGTAAAGCGACAGCGCCTTGCCGCGGTTTTCATTGCTGGCGGCATTGTTCAGCCAGCTTTCGGCGGTGACATAGACGCCGGAGAAACAGAACCCGATGATGACGCGGCCGAGAAACCAGGTCACCGGCGTGGCAAACATCGGATAGAGGATCATCACCGCCGAGATGAAGGACGCCAGCGCCGCGAACACCCGGACGTGCCCCACCCGCCGGATCATGTCGGGGGCCATGCGCGACCCGCCCAGGAAGCCGATGAAATAGGCCGACATGACCGTGGACATCTCGAGCGTGGAAAACCCCTCGATCTGCCCGCGCACACCCAGCAGCGTGCCCTGAAGGCCGTTGCCGACCATCAGCAGCCCCACGCCCAACAGCAGCGCCCAGGCGCCCGCCAGAACCTGTAGCATCCGCGCGCCTCCGTCGCCGCCGATTTCTGTTCCGATCATCCTATCCGATGCGATGCGGCCCCAGGCGGCCTGTCCACGACAATCTCATGCCGTTTTCCGCCACTGTTTCCGGGCCGCCGAATCAGGGGATCAGAAGCGACGCGTCCCCATAGGAAAAGAACCGATACCTTTCGCGGATCGCGTGGTCGTAGATTCGGCGGATCCGTTCCTGCCCCATCAGCGCCGACACCAGCATCATCAGCGTGGATTTCGGCAGGTGGAAGTTGGTCATCAGCGCGTCGGTCACCTGGAACCGGAAACCGGGATAGATGAAGATGTCGGTCTTGCCCTCCCACGGCCGGATCACGCCGTCGCGGGCAGCGCTTTCGATCAGGCGCAGCGCGGTGGTGCCGACCGGGATGATCCGGCCGCCGCTGGCGCGGGTGGCTGTGATCTCGGCGGCGGCCTGTTCGGTGACCCTGCCCCATTCGGCGTGCATCTTGTGGGTGGTCACGTCCTCGACCTTGACCGGCAGAAAGGTGCCCGCCCCCACATGCAGCGTGACATGAGTGAACTGCACACCCATCCCGCGCAGCCGCGCCAGCAGCGGTTCGTCGAAATGCAGCGAAGCGGTGGGGGCGGCCACGGAACCGGAATGACGCGCGAACACGGTCTGGTAATCCTCGCGGTCGCGCTCGTCCGCGGGGCGGCGCGCGGCGATGTAGGGCGGCAGCGGCATCTGGCCCGCCCGCGCCAGCGCCGCATCGAAATCGTCGCCCTCCAGATTGAAGCGCAGAATACCCTGTCCGCCCTCGACCGACCCGAGCCGCGCCGAAAGCCCGCCTTCAAAGGCGATCTCCTCGCCCGGCTTCACCTTCTTCAGCGGCTTCAGCAGCGCCGCCCAGCCGCCGCCTGCCCGCGGCTCGAGCAGCGTCACCTCGATCCGCGCCGAAACCTCGCCTTGCGGCGTGGCGCGGTGACGCCGGCCACTCAGGCGGGCCGGGATCACGCGGGTGTCGTTCAGCACCAGCCGGTCGCCGGGGCGCAGCCAGTTGCCAAGATCGCGCACGATCGCGTCGGTGATGGCGTCGCCTTCGGCCACCAAGAGCCGCGCCGAACTGCGCGGCGTCACGGGCCGCGTGGCGATCAGGTCCTCGGGCAGGTCGAAATCGAAGTCACTGAGTTTCATGGCGTCGCGATATAGCCGCTTGGCGGCGGATTGACCACAGGGCGCCTCATCGGTCCCCGCCCGCCGGGCCTTGTGTCCCGTCCCCCCTGTCGGGCCGTGGCCTGTTGGGGTCGGCGGGCGGCGCGCCGCGGAAGATATCGCGGAACATGCCCGGTGCCAGCGCCGACAACGGGTTCACCTGGACACGGGGCGATTCGGCCGGCCCCGTCAGCCGATAGCTGAAGCCCAGAAGACCTTCGCCTCGCCGTGTCAGGATACTGCCGAGCGCATTCAGGACGTAGACCGGGGAGACGACTCCGCGCATGTCCAAGTTTTCGGCTTCAAAGTCATAGGTGCCGTCCATCGACAGCCCCATCGATGCGCCTTCGGCGCTGCCCTGATAGAGCGTCAGCCGCTGCGGATCGAGCCGGAACCGCGCTTCGACGGTCGAGAACAGGATCCCCTGCCCGGCGAGTTCGTTGATCAGGCCCACCACGCTGATCGCGTTCAGCAGCGCGGCGATGGCCGGCGCGTCCTTGATCCGGGTGTTCTCGATCTTCAGCGTGCCCTCATAGGTGCCCTCGGATTCCACGGGGATCAGGGTCATCGTGAACTGCCCGCCCCAGGCCTTTTTCAAAATGCCGGCCGCGCGCATGACCGCACCGCCGTCGCCGGACCGCACCCGCACCGCGCTGCGCCCGTTGCGGGGCACGACGGTGCCCTCCACCTTGACCTGTCCGTTCAGCAGGCCCTCGAAAATGCCATTGAACCCGCCCCCAGTCGAAAACGTGCCCGCGAAATCGGTCAAGGCGATGCTGTCGGTTACCTGCAGCCGGGACAGCCGGATGGTCAACGGCACGTCTTCGCCGTTTTCCCCGCCGCCAAAGGTGGCGCGGCGCAAGTCCACGGTGCCACCTTCGATGCGGATCTCGGGCGTGCGGTCGCCGCGTCCGATCATGGTAATCGGCGAATCCAGCCATCCCCCCAGACGCACCCGATCGAACTGCGCCTGCTCCAGCCCCCCGCCGGGCCGGTTCAGAACCGTGCCGGTGGCGTTGAGCCCCGGCGCCTGCAATTCCAGCCTGTCGATACGGGTCCGCTCTCCCAGCACGCCGCGCAGTTCCAGCCGCCCTGGCGTGGTTTTCGGCTTGGACCAGTTCACCTGCGGGATCCGCAGCCCGACGCCCACCAGATCGGAGCTCAGCGACAGGGCGGGCGGCTGGCCCGGCGCGAAATCCAGCTGGAACCTCCCCTTGCCCTTGCCCGACACGCTGCCGGGCGGCAGCCCCACGGCAAAGGTCTGCAACAGCCTGGGCGACAGTTCGATCTCGCCTTCAAGCCGGCTCTTCTTGGGCACGCCCTTGCCGATCCGCTGCCGCCAGACCGCGCGAACCGGAACCTCGTCGATTCGCGCCCCGCCCGAAATCGACACCTCCCGATCAGCGATCCGGACCGACATCACCGGGGCCGCGAGGACGTGGCCGGGAACCAGAACCGTGCTGCGCGGAGCGACGATGTCGCCCTCGACCCGCAGGTCCATTTCCTCGAACTGCGCGCCCTTCTTCAATGGCAGATCCAGCGTGCCGGTTGCCCGCACCAGCCCGTCGGCAAGGTCCACCGGCAGCGGCGTGCCCTTCAGGACGTTCAGCGGCGGCCGGTTCAAAAGCGACATCACCGCAGTGACCGAGCCGCTTCCGGCCAGGCGAACCCGCGCAGGCGCGGCCTTCTTGATCGACACGTCGGGGATGATGAAGGACGTGCCCGCGATCTCTATCGCGCCGCCCTTGTCGGCGGGGATCCGCCCGCCGGTCGCCGTCACCGAAAACCGCTTGCCGACCAGCGAAGCGTGGCCTCGCGCGCCCGCGATGGGCGGCATGGTTTTCAGAAACCGGACCGAAACCCCATCAAAATCGAAATCCGCGGCGATCTCGGGCTTTTTTCCCGGCAGGCGGCGCAGGGCAAAGTCGAGATCCACAAGGCGCCCGCCCCAAAGATTTTCGGAAACCCACTTCCGCGGCTTCGGCGCAAGCCGAAGCGGCCAGAGGTCCACTGCGCGTTCCGGCGTCAGCCTCTCCGCCTGCCCCTGCAACAGCAGACGCCATCCCTCCAGTTCGGCCGTCAGATCCCCGCCGACCCGAAAGGTGTTGTCGCCATCGTTCACGCGCAGCTCCCCCAGCGTGAACCGAAACGGCGCGGGGACGAGCCGGAAGTCGAGGCCCACCTCCCGGAATTCCAGCGGCTGCGCGAGCTGCCCCTCGGGATCGAGCCTCAGCCTGCTGACTGAAAACTGCGCTTCCATGTCCACCAGCGCCCCGTCAGGGCCGGTGTTCAGAAAGGCTCGCCCCACCGCCGCGCCGGAGGCCCAGGCGCTCTCTACCGCCAGCTCGTCAAAGGTGAGCGTCTGCTCCTCCGGATCATAGGTAAAGTAGCTGCGCGCGCCATGAAACGGGATCGGGCGGGTCCGTTCGGTGGGCTGGATCACGCCCGCGCCGATCTGAAGGGTGGCCGAGAGGGGCGCCAGCGCGCCGGTTTCGTCCAGCCCGCTTCGCAACGCGCCCGAAATCGGCGCCCGAAGCACCCCCAGCCAGGCCAGCGCCGGGCTTTGCGCGGCAATGTCCTGGGCCAGGATGTCGCTGACCGAGGCGCCGAACCGCGCCCCCAATTCGCCAATCGTGCTGGAATAGCTCAATTCCACGGAACCCGCGGAATCGCGGCCGCTGAGAAGAGAAAAGGCTGCGGATATGCCGATATCGCGCCCTTCCCGCAACACGCGCACGACCCCGCCGTCGAGCGTCCAGGCCCGCCCCTGGCGCAGATCCTCATACCGCAGGGTCAGGCTGTCCATGGTGATCTCGTCCAGCGCCGCAAGCTGCGGCCTGTCCCAGTTGCTCTCGAAGGACCGAATCAGATCGGGGACGCTTGCCGCCTGCCCCAGGGGGATACCGCCGCCAAGGCTGAGCTCCACCTTGCCGTCCCGATTGCGGCGCAATGTGGCCTGCACGCCGCTGAACGCAATGTCATCCGGTTCGATCCGCCCCTGCAGGATCGACGCGAGCGCCAGGCTGACCTGCACGTCGGCGACCCTCAGAAGGGATCGGCCCTCGGCGTCGCGCATCTCGAAATCCAGCAGTTGCAGCCGCGGGTGCCAGTCCTCGTCGAGCACGAACTGCATGTCTCCGAACGTCGCTTGCAGCCCGGCGACGGCCTGCTCCACCCGTTCCTCCAGCCGCGCGCGCACATATTCCGGCATGTGCAGCTTCTGCCCAAGCAGCATGATGACGGCGACCAGAACCGTGGACGCCAGCACCACGGTGATGCGCATGGACCAGATGCTGACGCGCCGGGCATGCAGCAGCGTCCTGTGGGCCACCTGTGCCGGGGTCAGGCGCGGCTTGTCGTTGGTGTTCTCGTCGCCCATCCCGCGCCATCCGCCGCTTCAAACTTGCCTGTTCCGGCCCGATATGGAACTGAACCGCCAGAGCCTGAAAGGAAATGTGCCATGCCTGATGTCAACGATATCGCCCCCGATTTCACGCTGCCCCGCGCGGGGGGCGGCGATGTCACCCTCTCGGCGCTGCGCGGCAGGCCGGTCGTGCTGTTCTTCTACCCACGCGATGATACGCCGGGCTGCACGAAGGAATCCATCGGGTTTTCCGAACATCTGCAATCCTTTGCCGAGGCCGGCGCGCAGGTCTTCGGCATTTCCAAGGACACGCTGGCCCGGCACGAGAAATTCGCCGCCAAGCACGGGCTCGCCGTGCCGCTTCTGTCGGACGCCGAATCCCATGTCTGCGAAGATTACGGCGTGTGGAAAGAAAAGGTGAACTACGGCAAGCGCTACATGGGGATCGAACGGTCCACCTTCCTGATCGACGGCGACGGGCGGATCGCGCGGGTCTGGCGCAAGGTCCGCGTGCCCGGCCATGTCGAAGAGGTGCTGCAAGCGGTGCGCGCGCTATGACCCGGACGCTGACGCAGATGGCGGTGGAGGTGCTGACCACCGCGGACGGTCGCGAAAAGACCGCGCTGTCGCGCCGCCACGCGGCCGCCTGGTTCGCCGCGCGCGCGGGCCGGGCGGATCCGATCCCTGTTGGCACCGCCGACCCGCCGCTGCGCCCGGCCCGCCCGGCCAAGCCGGAACTGCTGAATCCCCGCGACGTGCCCAAGCGGAAACCCGGCTCGCCCGCGGGACGCATCGCACTGCTGCACGCGGTAGCGCATATCGAACTGAACGCGGTGGATCTGCACTGGGACATCGTCGCGCGCTTTGGCCACATCCCGATGCCCGCGGGTTTCTACGACGACTGGGTCAAGGCGGCGGATGAGGAATCGAAGCATTTCAACCTGGTCTGCGACTGCCTGGAAGGCCTGGGCAGCCACTACGGCGCCCTGCCCGCCCATGCCGGGATGTGGCGGGCAGCCGAGGGCACGGCCGACGACATCATGGGCCGGCTGGCGGTGGTGCCCATGGTTCTCGAGGCGCGCGGCCTCGACGTGACGCCCGGCATGATCGAGATCTTCCGCAAGGCGGACCTGCCCGACGTGGTCGCCGCGCTCGAAGTGATCTATGCCGAGGAAGTCGGCCACGTCGCCTACGGCTCCAAATGGTTCAACTTCCTTTGCGGACGCGAAAACGCCGACCCCAAGGAACGGTTCCACGAACTTGTGCGACGCTATTTCAAGGGGGCGCTGAAGCCGCCCTTCAACGAAGCGAAGCGCGCCGAGGCCGGCCTGCCGCCGGACTTCTACTGGCCGCTGGCCGAGGGAAGCAACATCCGGGAGTGAGCGCGGGACAAGCCGCGCATCGACTTCTTCATCTTGCCGAAAATACTCCGGGGGAGCGCGAGGGGGCAGCGCCCCCTCGCACCGGTCGGATTGGCGCAGCCAATCCGAAAATCCACGTTTCCATCAGGCCTCCAGCATGGCCATCAATCGCGCCTTTTCGCCACAGTCGTCGGGGCGCGAAATCACGCGGGCCAGGTCTTCCAGCGATGCAATCGAATGTCCCGCACGGAAGCTGTCCACATGTGGCAACATTGCACGGATGCCCTGAGCCTTGGGCGCAAACCCGTCCCAGCGCAACAGCGGATTGAGCCACACCAACCGCCGCGCCGAAAGATGCAGCCGCTCTATCTCGCGGGCAAGCTGGCCGGGATCGTCGCGGTCCAGCCCGTCCGTGATGAGCAGAACGACCGCACCCTGCCCCATCACGCGCCGCGACCAGTCGCGGTTGAACTCGTGCAGACAGGCGCCGATGCGCGTGCCGCCTTCCCAGTCCTGCGCCTCCGCCCCGGCCGCGGCCAGCGCCGCATCCACGTCGCGCTGGTTCAGGTGGCGCGTGATGTTGGTCAACCGGGTACCGAAGGTAAACGCATGGACCTTCGCCCAGCCCTGCCCCTTGGCGTTCATGACCGTATGCAGGAAATGCAGTATCACGCGGCTGTATTGGCTCATAGATCCGGAAATGTCGCAAAGCACCACCAGGTTGGGCCAGCGCGGGCGCGGCTCCTGCCGGTGCAACTTGTTCATCTCGCCGCCCGTGCGCATGGCGCTGCGGAGCGCTCGGCGCAGATCATACCGGCGGCCGACATGGCTTGCCCGGCGACGGCGCGAGGGGATCGGGTCCACCGGCAGTTCCAGCCGCGCCAGCATCCGCCTGGCCTGGGCCATCTCGTCGGTGCTCATCTGTTCGAAGTCGAGGGTGCGCAGTCGTTCCTCGGAGGACATGGTCAGCGACGCGTCGATCTCGATTTCGGTGCCGTCGGGTTCGTCCTGCGGCATCTCGGGCAGGTCGCGTTCCACGCCTTGCAGAAGCGCCTCGGCCGCGCGCTTCTCGCCCGCCTTGGCGGTGCGCTCCTCCTGCACGCCGCGGATCGCCGGCAGCATCATCGCCATCATGTGTTCCAGATACCGCGGATCGCGCCAGTAAAGCCGGAACACCTGGGCGAAGATGACGCGATGTTCGGGCCGGTTCACGAAACAGGCGTGCAGCGTCCAGTAGAAATCGGTGCGCGAGGTGAACCCCGCCGCCGCCACGGCGCGGATCGCGTCGATCACCCGGCCCGGTCCGATCGGCAGGCCTGCCTTTCTGAGCGCGCGCGCAAAATGGATGATGTTCTGCGCGAGCCGCGGATTGTCGGGGAGTTCAAGCGGAGCGTATTCGGGCATATGCGGTCAGCGGGGGGCTGTCTGCCCCCCGCACCCCCCGAGAGTATTTGCGGCAAGATGAAGGGGCATCAGGCCGGCTCCAGGTTGGCGCGGGCTTCGTCGAGGATGCGCTTGGCCTCGGAACCCTGAAGTTTCTGGATATCGTCCTGATACTTCAGGATCGCGCCCAGCGTGTCGGCGATCACCTCGGGGCTGAGTTCGAGCACGTCCAGCGCCAGAAGGCATTTGGCCCAGTCGATGGTTTCGGCGACGCCGGGTTTCTTGAACAGATCCTCGGTGCGCAAGCGTTGCACGAAGGCGACCACCTCGCGGCTGAGCCGTTCGGTGGCCTCCGGCGCGCGGGCGTGGAGGATTTCCACCTCGCGGTCGAAACTGGGGTAGTCGACCCAGTGATAGAGGCAGCGGCGTTTCAGCGCATCATGCACTTCGCGCGTGCGATTGGAGGTGAGAATCGCGATCGGCGGCTCGGGCGCCTTGATCGTGCCGATCTCGGGGATCGTGACCTGAAAGTCCGACAGCGCCTCGAGCAGGAAGGCCTCGAACGGCTCGTCGGTGCGGTCGATCTCGTCGATCAGCAGCACAGGCGGGCCGGCGGGGTCGGGCTCCATCGCCTCGAGCAGCGGCCTGCGGATCAGAAAGTCGCCGCTGAAGAGTTCCTCTTGCAGCGATTTGCGGTCGGATCCACCGGCGGCCTCGGCGGTACGGATCGCCACCATCTGCGCGGGGAAGTTCCATTCGTAGACGGCGGAGGCCGCATCCAGCCCCTCGTAGCATTGCAGGCGGATCAGACGACGGCCCAGCGCGGCGCTGAGCGCCTTGGCGATCTCGGTCTTGCCGACGCCGGCCTCGCCTTCGAGAAAGAGCGGCCGGCCCAGTTTCAGCGCGAGGAACACGACCGTGGCCAAGGCCCGGCCGCAGACATAGCCCTGGCCAGCCAGGAGCGACTGAACGCCGTCGATGGATTGTGGTATCTGCATGTGAACTCTCCCGCACCCAACAGGTCACGTCGCGCGGCCGAGGTCAAGCGCGCCTTGGGGTGGACTTAGGTCGGAGTTGTCGCGGAAGCGGGCGGCGGCGTTGACGGAGACTCGCCCCGGTGTCATTAATCGGGAAACAATCGAGCGGCATCATCCGCCAACGCGCGGGGCAGAGCGGGACAGGCGACATGAGCGGGACGGACGGCGGCGCGGGGACGGCACCCATGCGGATCACCGCGGTGACCTGCATCAAGAACGAAGGCCCCTTTCTTCTGGAATGGATCGCCTTCAACCGTCTGATCGGCGTGACCGATTTCCTGTTCTATTCCAACGACTGCGATGACGGGTCGGACGAGCTGCTGGACCTGTTGCGCGATCACGGCATCGTTCACCATCTGCCGAACCCGGCCAAGGGGCGCAACTATCAGATGGAGGCGCTGAAGGACGCCGCGCATCAGGATGTCGTGCGGCAAGCCGACTGGGTCTGGGTGGCGGATGTGGACGAGTTTCTCAACATCCATGTCGGCGATCACACCATCCCCGCGCTGATCGCGGCCTGCGGCAATCCGCAGGCGATTTCGGTCAGTTTCCAGTTCTTCGCCAATTGCGGGATCAAGACCTTCGAAGACGAACCGGTGATCGCCCAGTTCACCCGGTCGCACAATCCCGACATCTGGTGCGACGATCTGTCGGCCGAGGTCAAGACGCTGGTCCGGCGCGATTTTCCCCTGCAATATTTCGGCGCCCACCGGCCGTTCTTCAGGAAAACCCTGCCGCCCCGGAAGCGGCCGGACTGGACCGACGGCTCCGGCCGCAAGGTGCCGCATCGCTTTCTGGTGGCGGCCGATCCCAGGTTCATCCGCAAGTTTCCCGCCCGCGGCGCGCGCGATCTGGCGACGCTCAATCACTATGCGCTGCGGTCGCTCGACAGCTATCTGGTCAAGAACGATCGCGGCGACGTGAACCGCGAGCACCGCTTCTTCGATGACGGCTACTGGCAGGACCGCAACGACGACGCGTGGGAGGATCTTTCGATCCGGCGCTATCTGCCCGCGCTGCGCGAGGAGATCGCCGCGCTCAAGGCGCTGTCGGGCGTGGCGGAGGCGCATGACACCTGCGTGCGCCTGCACAGGGCCAAGATCGAGCGGCTGAAGGCCGATCCCGCCTTTGCCGCGTTGCGCAACCGCCTGCTGAACCTGCCGCGCATCCCACGCGCCGAGGAAGAGCTGATCGCGCGGCTGGATCGGGGGCTGGAGCCGGCATGAGACGGATCGACCTGCATATCGGCCTGCCCGGCTGCGGAGCGGAGCGCATTCAGCAGGTGCTGGACGCCTGGCGCGAGCCGCTGTTGCGCGACGGGGTTCTGCTGCCCAGGTCCTCGGGGCGACGCAATCACACGCGGCTGTATATGGCGGTGACCGATCCCGACCATGTGGACCCGCTGCGCTGGAACCGGGGCCATGCGACGGCGCAGGCGCAGGCGCGGCTGCGCGAGGAGGTGCGGACACGGCTTGCCGCCGAGTTGGACAAGCACGGCGCCGACCGCGCGATCCTGTCGGCGATGCAGCTTGCGACGCTCTCGCGCCGGTCCGAGCTGGAACGGCTGCGCGACCTGCTGGCGGAATTTGCGCGGGGCATCCGCGTGGTGGTGCATCTGGACGAACCGGCGCGCGTTCTGGCCCGGCACTATGCCGAACAGGTGCTCGAAGGGCGCACGGCGGATCTGCGGGCCGAGCTTGATCTTGCGCGCTCGGGCAAGGACTGGCGCGCGACAATCCTTGCTGACGTGCCTCCGCCGAATCCGATGCTGAACGCCATGCCCGAGGTGCAGGCGCCGCCCTTCTGGCTGGATTACGCTGCACTGCTGGAGGACTGGCGGGCAGTGTTCGGAGACGAGGCGGTGCGTCCACGCGCCTTTGATCCGCAAACATTCGCGGGCGACGCGATCCGGGCCGAACTGATCGAAGCCTTCGATCTGGAGCGCGCGCCGGGCCGCGTGCCCGAGGCCGAAGCCACAGCGGAGCCCTCTGCCGCCTTCCTCGCCCGCGCGCGGCAGATGAACGCGCTGATGGAACGCGCGCTGCACGCCGGCCGCATCATCCCCCGCCAGCTGCGGCGGCGGCTGCTGGGACATCTCGACGTGAACGGCGCGCCCGTGGATCCGGGCCAGCTGACCCCGGTCAGCGACCGCTTTGCCACGGCGAATGCCCGGCTGGCCGACCGATACCCGGCGCTGGCGCCGATCCTGGAGGCGCCCGCGCCCGTCGGCGACTGGGCCGAGCCGGATCCCGGCTACGGGTTCCGCGCCACGCAGTATTTCGCCGCCTTCCTGCCGCGGATCGACGCGGCCACAAGCGAAGAGCGCGAAAGCAAGGCCGAGGCGATCGCGGCGCTGACCGCGCGGGCCGCGAATGGCCGGCTGGCGAAGGTGGCGGAGCTGTCGCCCGAGGCCGCCGCGATCCTGCCGCCGCTGGCGCAGGAGAAGTTCCGCGATCTCATCCGCAGCAGCTATGTCCCCCACAACGGCATCGGCCGCACCGACGAAGACCTGCCCGCGCCGCCCTACCCCGAAATGCCGCGCCGCGAATTGCCGCCGGGCTCCACCGGCACGGTGATCGTGGGCTGCATGAAGAACGAAGCGCCCTATATCGTGGAATGGGTCGCCTCTCACCGCGCCATCGGCGTGGACAATTTCCTGATCTACACCAATGGCTGCGAGGACGGCACCGACGCGATCCTCGACCGGCTGCAGGAAATGGGCGTCCTGCAACACCGCAACAATGACGACTGGAAAGGCAACTCGCCCCAGCAACACGCGCTGAACCGGTCGCTGAAAGAAGATGTGATCCGCAACGCCGAATGGATCGCCCATATCGACGTGGACGAATTCATAAACGTGCGCTGCGGCAACGGCACGGTGCAGGATTTCCTGGACCGGGTGCCGAATGCGACGAATATCGCGATGACCTGGCGGCTTTTCGGCAACAACGGCGTGCGCGAGCTGCGCGACGAATTCGTGATCGCCCAGTTCGACCGCTGCGCCCCGCGGTTTTGCCCCAAACCGCACACGGTCTGGGGCTTCAAGACCATGTTCCGCAATATCGGCGCCTATGCCAAGATCAGTTGCCACCGCCCCAACAAGCTGGCGCCCGAATTCGAGGACAAGGTGCGCTGGGTCAACGGCTCGGGGCAGGACATGACGCGCGAGGTGGCAAGGAACGGCTGGCGCAATTCGAAGAAATCGATCGGCTACGACCTTTTGCAGCTGAACCACTATGCCCTGCGCAGCGCGGAAAGCTTCCTCATCAAGCGCCAGCGCGGCCGGGCGCTGCACGTGGACCGGTCGATCGGGCTGAACTACTGGATCCGCATGGACTGGTCGGATCACCGCGACATCACGATCCAGCGCAACATTCCCCGCCTGCGCGCCGAATACGATCGGCTGATGGCCGACGACCGGCTGCGCGACCTGCACCGGCAGGGGCTGGACTGGCACAGGGCCAAGGCCGACGAATTGCACCGCATCCCCGAATTCGAAGAGCTCTACCAGCAGGCCCTGAAACTGCGTCTCAACGAAACCGAGCGCGCGGCCTGGGCACTGGCGCTCGACATGGAAAGCTGAGCCAGTGGGCGGCGGTCCCCGCAGGTTCCTCGCGGTTCTGACGGTCCGCAACGAAGGCGCCTTTCTGCTGGAATGGCTGGCCCATCACCGCGCCGTGGGGTTCACCGATTTTCTGGTCTTTTCGAACGACTGCCAGGACGGCACCGACGCGATGCTGGACCGGCTGGCCGAACTGGGCTGGCTCACCCATGTCCGCAATGACGGCCCCCATGACAAGGGCGGCATCCAGTTCACCGCACTGAAACGCGCCGACCGGATGGAGATCGTCGCCCGGGCCGACTGGATCCTGCCGCTGGACGTGGACGAATTCGTCAACATCCATGCCGGCGACGGCACGCTGACGGATCTGCTGGAGGCGCTGCCGCAGGCCACCGCGATCACCCTGACCTGGCGGCTCTTCGGCAATGGTGGCGTGGTGCGCTACGCGGACGCCCCGGTGACCGAAACCTTCACCCGCTGCGCCCCCGAGGTCATGTATTGGCCGTGGCGGGCGGCCATGTTCAAGACGCTCTACCGCAATGACGGCACCTATCGCAAACTGGGCGTGCACCGCCCCCGCAGCCCCGATCCCGACCGGCTGGCGCAGGCGCGCTGGTTCGACGGCGAAGGGCGCGAGCTGGACGACCAGTTCAAGACCCGCCGGATCTTTTCAAACTATGGCCGTCCAAATTACGGGCTGGCGCAGCTGAACCACTATCCGCTGGGCGCGATGGAAAGCTTCGTGGTCAAGGCCGACCGGGGCCGCGCGGTGCATTCCGACCACATGCTGGACGTGGATTACTGGGTCGAGCGCAACTTCTGCACCGACACCGACACCACCATCGCCCGCATGTCCCCGCTCAGCACGCCGCTGCGCGACGAGTTGCACGCCGACCCGGTGCTGGACAAGCTGCACCGCCAGGCGGTGCTGTGGCGCAAGTCGCGCTTTCTGGAGCTGATGGAGCAGGAACCCTTCCGCGCCCTGTTCGCCCGGCTCCTGATGACCCCGCCCTCGCGGCCGGTGGACCAGCAGACGGCGCGGACGCTGATGCATTTCGCCAATCTGGGCCGAATGAAGGCAAAGTCCTGACGCCTTTCCGCGCCCGTCCCCGCGCTTGCGCGAAACGGCCCCGGCTTCTTCCAATTTTGGCCTGAATCCCCATCTAGTCCTATCTCCGAGGCAACCGGCACGAAACGCGGCCGGGATCGAGGAACAGTGCAATGCAGGACGCGGAAAACAGTCTGGAGACGTCGCTGGACGGGCTTTCCAAGGCCGAGTGGAAACAGCGCCTGATCGCCCAGGCGGATGCCAACGGCATGTCGCAGCTGCTGGGCGACCGGCACTTTGCCACGTTCATCGACCAGAACAGCACGCTGCTGGTGACCTTCGAGACCGTGCAGGGCATCCGGGCGCTGTCGGAAACCGCCCAGCCCTTCGGCTTTCAGATGGTTGAGGCGCAGGGCTGGTCGCATCTGTGCCTGATCTCCGACGGCGACACTTGGTTCCGCGACCACCGGGTCTATGGCTTCTTCGACCAGCTCGTCGATGACGGGTTCTTCGAGGATTTCGACCGCGTGATCTTCTACGGCGCGGGCCCCTGCGGCTATGCCGCGGCGGCGTTTTCGGTGGCCGCCCCCGGCGCGACGGTGGTCGCGATCCAGCCGCAGGCGACGCTGGATCCGCGCATGACCGAATGGGATGACCGTTTCCCCGAAATGCGCCGTACCTCGTTCACCGACCGCTACGGCTATGCCCCCGACATGCTGGACGCCGCCGGTCAGGCCTTCATCCTCTACGACCCAGCGCAGGAGCTGGACGCGATGCACGCCACCCTGTTTGAGCGCCCCAACGTGACCCGCCTGCGGATGCGCCACATGGGGTCGGCCCTGCAGACCAGCATGCTGGAGATGCGGATCCTCTACCGCACCATCGTGATGGCCGGAAAGAACCGCCTGAACGAACGCAGTTTCTACCAGCTCTACCGCGCCCGGCGCGACAACATCGCCTATCTGCGCGGGCTGGCCGATCTGCTCGA
Source organism: Jhaorihella thermophila (assembly GCF_900108275.1). GTDB lineage: Bacteria > Pseudomonadota > Alphaproteobacteria > Rhodobacterales > Rhodobacteraceae > Jhaorihella > Jhaorihella thermophila. The sequence continues at coordinate 30,966 of NZ_FNVD01000008.1, read as the reverse complement.
GTCGCGCGACCGCCCATACCTGACGGCGGTTCTGTGCAAGAACGTGATCTCGCGGATCAACGCCCGCCACTTCCGCCGCCGCCTGCGCGGGTTGCAGAAACGCGCCGATGCCGGCGAATTCACCATGCCGCCCAACGGCGACTGAGGCTCAGGACGCCACGCCCTCGTGCAGCAGCCGTTGGCGCACATGGTGGCGCCAGCGATAGATGAAGCGGGCGAACAGAGCCGCAAGCGGTGTCATCCACCCCGCCTCCACCTCGACCCGGTCGATCAGGCAGGCCCCGGAGCCGTCGGAGCGCACCTCAAGATCATGCACCAGACGCCGCACGCCCGCGCCCTCTTCGACCGACCGCATCCGGCGCGCCCGCGCATCGCAGGCCTCGATCCGAATCGTATAGGGCCGCACCGGCAACAGGCTGAACAGCGAAAGACCCACGTCGATCACCTGCCCCGGCCGCACTGGCCCGGACGGCAGGTGGTGGATCTGCACCCAGGGCCGCGTCACCGCCTCGAGCGTGTCCAGATCGGTGGCCAGCGCGAAAACCCGGTCGGGATCCGCGGCATAGCGGTGTTCGAATGTCAGCGTTCGGCTCATGCGTTTCCGTCGCTCGTCAACGCAACCAACCTGCCGCGCAGCCTTGCATAAAGGAACCGCGCAAAGTGTCTCGCCCCTCTGGCCGGATCGTCGCACTTGTGCTAGCGGGGGCGCATGACGACAAAGCTCACGATCCGCCGCCCCGACGACTGGCACCTGCATCTGCGCGACGGCGCGATGCTGGCCGCCGTGCTGCCGGAAACCGCCCGCCATTTCGCCCGCGCCATCATCATGCCGAACCTCGTGCCGCCGGTGGTGACGGGTGCCCAGGCCGCCGCCTATCGCGACCGCATCCTCGCCGCCCTGCCCGACGGCATGAGCTTCGAGCCGCTGATGACGCTCTATCTGACCGAAGACACCGACCCGCAGGACGTGGCGCAGGCCGCCGCCAGCGGGCTGGTGCGCGCGGTCAAGCTCTACCCGGCCGGCGCCACGACCAATTCGGCCTCGGGCGTGCGCGATTTCGACCGGGTGCGCGACGTGCTGGAAAAGATGGCCGAGATCGGCCTGCCACTCTGCGTGCATGGCGAGGTCACCGACCCCGAGATCGACATCTTCGACCGAGAGGCCGCGTTCATCGACCGCGTGCTCGACCCGATCCGCCGCGCCACGCCGGGGCTGCGCGTGGTGATGGAACACGTCACCACCGCCGACGCGGTGGCCTATGTGCGATCGGCCGAAAACGACCTCGGCGCCACCATTACCGCGCATCACCTCGTCATCAACCGCAACCACATTCTCGTGGGCGGGATCAAGCCGCACTATTACTGCCTGCCGGTGGCCAAGCGCGAAACCCACCGCAAGGCGCTGGTCGAGGCCGCCACTTCAGGCGATGCGCGTTTCTTTCTCGGCACCGACAGCGCTCCGCACACGGACGCCAACAAGGAAAGCGCCTGCGGCTGCGCCGGCTGCTTCACCGCCACCAACACCCTGTCGGTGCTGGCCGAGGTCTTCGACCGCCAAGGCGCGCTCGACCGGCTCGAGGCCTTCGCCTCGCTGAACGGCCCCGCCTTCTACCGCCTGCCCCCCAACGACGACAAGGTCACCCTGACCAAGGGCGCCCCGGTCACCTACCCGGCGAAAATCGAAACCGGCGATGGCCCGGTGACCGTGTTCGATCCCGGCTTCCCGCTGCACTGGTCCGTCACCTGATCTTCATCTTGCTCCAAATACTCCCGCCGGAGGCTCCCGCACTCTCCGCGCGCTCCAACGTCCGAAAGGTTGCCGCATGATCCCCACCTCCTTTCCCCCCCGCGAAGAGATCGCCCGCCTGACCGCGCGCATGCTGCTGGAAATCGGCGCGGTGAACTTCAACACGCGCGAGCCCTACACGCTGGCTTCGGGCCTGCCCTCGCCCAGCTACATCGACTGCCGCAAGCTGATCTCCTATCCCCGCATCCGCTCGACGCTGATGGATTTCCTGACCGTCACCGTGATGCGCGACGCAGGTTTCGAGGCCTTCGACAACATCGCCGGCGGCGAAACCGCCGGCATCCCCTTCGCCGCGCTTGTGGCCGAGCGCATGGGCCTGCCGATGACCTATGTGCGCAAGAAACCCAAAGATTACGGTCGCAACGCCCGGATCGAAGGCGCCATGAGCGAGGGCCAACGCGTGCTGCTGGTCGAGGATCTGACGACCGACGGCGGCTCGAAACTGTCCTTCGTGGACGCGATCCGGCAGACCGGTGCCACCTGCGCCCATACGGCGGTGATCTTCTATTACGGCATCTTTCCGGAAACCGAAAAGACGCTGGGCGACCACGGCGTGCGCCTGCACCATCTCTGCACCTGGTGGGACGTTCTGGCCGAGGCGCGCGCCGCCGGGGCCTTCGACGCGGAAACGCTGGCCGAGGTGGAAAACTTCCTCAATGCCCCCCGCGAATGGCAGGAGGCGCACAGGCGCTGACCCCGGCCGCGACATTGCTGCAACACCGCGCGATCATCTGATCGGCGCGGCACGGGACAAGCTGTGCGCAACCTTCCAGCGAATCGTGTATCGAACCTACATCTTGTCGCCTGCGCAGGACGTGCTACTCTATCTGCCACAGGCAACACGCATCCACATGCCGATACACAGGGTAATCCACAGAGATTTCCCGATGGAACCCCGCCGCAGGGTCTGTCACAGACCAAGGGCGCCAGGGGATGGGACAGCAGATGAACGAGATTGCGAATTTCGAGGCAGGCAAGACCGAGATTCAGGACGCGGACACGATGCCCCACTCGGTGGAGGCCGAACAGCAGTTGCTGGGCGCGATCCTGACCAACAACGACGTCTATGACCGCGTGGCCAGCATCATCGGGCCGCAGCATTTCTACGACCCCGTCCACGCCCGCATCTACGAAATCGCCGCTGCGCGGATCGCCAAGAACGCGCTGGCCTCGCCTGTGACGCTCAAGGCGTTCATGGAGGACGACGAGGGGCTCAAGGAACTGGGCGGCCCGGCCTATCTGGCGCGGCTGGCCGGCGCGGCGATCAGCTCTTTCGCGGTGCGCGACTATGCCCAGTTGATCTATGACCTCGCGATCAGGCGCGAACTGATCCGGCTGGGTCACGACATCGCCGACAAGGCGGCGCGGGTGGACATCTCCAGCGAGCCGCGCGAACAGATCGTCGAGGCCGAACAGAAGCTCTACAAGCTCAGCGAACAGGGCAAGGCCGAAGGCGGTTTTCAGAGCTTTCTCAAGGCAGTAACGGATGCCGTTAATGTCGCCAACGCCGCCTATCAACGCGATGGAGGGCTGGCCGGGATCTCGACCGGCCTGATCGACATGGACAAGAAGCTGGGCGGCCTGCACCGGTCGGACCTTCTGATCCTTGCCGGTCGGCCGTCGATGGGCAAGACCTCGCTGGCCACCAACATCGCCTTCAACGTGGCCAAGGCCTACAAGCGCGGGACACTGCCCGACGGCACCGAGGGCGCGGTCGAAGGCGGCGTGGTCGGTTTCTACTCGCTGGAGATGAGCGCCGAGCAGCTGGCTGCGAGGATCCTTTCGGAAGCCGCTGAAATTCCATCTGAAAACATCCGTCGCGGCGACATGACCGAGGCCGAGTTCCGCCGCTTCGTCGATGCCGCCAAGGCGCTGGAATCCTGCCCGCTCTATATCGACGACACGCCGGCCCTGCCGATCAGCCAGCTGGCCGCGCGGGCGCGCCGGCTGAAGCGCACCCACGGGCTGGACCTGTTGATCGTGGACTATCTGCAGCTGGTCCGTCCCGCGACCGCCAAGGACAGCCGCGTGAACGAGGTCAGCGAGATCACGCAAGGTCTGAAGGCCATCGCCAAGGAACTGGACATCCCCGTGATCGCCCTGTCGCAGCTGTCGCGCCAAGTCGAGGCGCGCGAGGACAAGCGGCCGCAACTGTCGGACCTGCGCGAATCGGGCTCGATCGAGCAAGACGCCGACGTGGTGATGTTCGTGTTCCGCGAAGAATACTATGTCGAACGGGAAAAGCCCTCGGACGATCGCTTGGACGAGATCGCCGCCTGGCAGGAACGGATGGAGCGCCTGCACGGCAAGGCCGAGGTCATCATCGGCAAGCAGCGCCACGGTCCGATCGGCACGGTGGAGTTGTCCTTCGAGGGCAAGTTCACCCGCTTCGGCAACCTCGTGAAACCGTGGCAACAGGGGCACGACGACGGGTTCTGAACCCGCCCGCTCTCCGCTGCGGCACGCAATTTTTCGCGCGCGGCAACGCGCCTTGCCGCGCCGCCGCCCTTGACCTTGGCCCCTATCCTGTCAAAAACGCCGCATGAGCACGGGCAAGCTGACCATCGACCTTTCCGCCATTGTCGCCAACTGGCACGCGCTTGATGCAATGACGGATTGCGAAACCGGCGCCGTCGTCAAGGCAAACGCCTACGGGCTGGGTGCGGGCGAGGTCGCCCATGCGCTGGCCCGCGCCGGCGCGCGCAAATTTTTCGTGGCCGTCGCCGAGGAAGGGGCCGACGTCCGCAAGGCCGTCGGGACCGGCCCGACTATCGCTGTGTTCTCGGGCCATATGGAGGGCGACAGCGACTTGATCCGCGATCATGATCTCACGCCCATGATCAATTCGGTGGACCAGATGCTGCGCCATGTCGAGAATACCCCGCGGCAGGGTTTCGGGATCCAGCTCGATACCGGCATGAACCGGCTGGGGATCGAGCCCGAGGAGTGGGCCGCCCTGCGCGACATCGCGATCGGCCAGATGCCGGTGCTGATCATGTCGCACCTGGCCTGCGCGGACGAGCCCGATCATCCGATGAACGCCAAGCAACTCAAACTTTTCAACGAGTTGACCGCCGGAATTGACGTGCCGCGTTCGCTTGCCGCCACGGGCGGCATTCTGCTGGGTCCAGACTACCACTTTGACCTCACGCGTCCCGGCATCGGCCTTTACGGCGGGCTGCCCTATGTGGATGCACAACGCGTCGTCGCGCTCGATCTGCCGGTGATTCAGGTCCGCGACCTGCGGCCGGGCGAAACGGTGGGTTACGGCAACGCCTTCACCGCGCGCCGCCATACCCGCATCGCCACCGTCGCGGCGGGCTATGCCGACGGGCTGATCCGGGCGATGGGGCCGAACGGGTGGCTCTATCACGGCGACACGGCCTGCCCGGTGGCCGGGCGCGTTTCGATGGATCTCATCACCGTCGATGTCACCGGCCTCGCCCATGACCCCGAGAGCCTGACGATCCTCGGGCCGCAGCAGGGCGTGGACGATCTGGCACAGGCGGCCGGCACCATCGGCTATGAAATCCTCACCTCGCTGGGCGACCGCTATGAACGGACCTATCTGAAATGAACCCGGTCACGGCGCTTGAACGGCTCGGCAACGCGGTTCTGAACACGCTCGGCACGATCGGCCGGATGACGCTGTTCGCGATTCTGTCGCTGTCCCATGTGTTCCGGCCCCCCTTCTATCTGCGCGAATTCGGGATGGCGCTGATGAATATCGGCTGGCTGTCGCTGCCGGTGGTGGGGCTGACCACGATCTTCACCGGTGGCGCGCTGGCGCTGCAAACCTATTCCGGCGGCGCCCGCTTCAATGCCGAGGCGATCGTGCCGCAGATCGTCGCCATCGGCATGGTGCGCGAACTGGGCCCCGTCATGGTGGGGCTGATGATCGCGGCCCGCGTCACCTCTTCGATCGCGGCCGAAATCGCCACGATGAAGGTGACCGAACAGATCGACGCGCTTGTCACGCTCTCCACCAACCCGACGAAATACCTCGTCACCCCGCGCGTTCTGGCCGCGCTTCTGGTGGTGCCGGCGCTGGTCGCGGTGGGCGACGTGATCGGCATCGCCGGAGGCTATGCAGTGGGCGTGCAGAACCTCGGCTTCAACCCTGCGGCCTATCTCAAGAACACCGTCGATTTCCTCGAGATGCGCGACATCGTCTCTTCGCTGGCCAAGGGGGCCGCCTTCGGCGTGATCGCCGCCACGATGGGATGCTACTACGGCATGAACTCCGGCCGTGGCGCCCAAGGGGTCGGCCGCGCCACCAAGAGCAGCGTCGAAGCCGCCGCAGTGATGATCCTTGCCGCCAATTTCGTCCTCACGGGGGTGTTCTTCTCGCTATGATCCGGATGGAGAACGTCTGCAAGAGCTTCGGCGACAACCACGTTCTGCGCGGCATGACGCTGACCGTCGAAAAGGGCACGTCGATGGTGATCATCGGCGGCTCGGGCACGGGCAAGTCGGTGGCGCTGAAATGCATCCTCGGCCTCATCAAGCCCGATTCCGGCAAGATCTACGTCGATGGCCAGGACGCCGAAACCGCCGACCGCGACGCCTTCCTGTCGCGCTTCGGCATGTTGTTCCAGGGCGGCGCGCTGTTCGATTCGCTCACCGTCTGGCAGAACGTGGCCTTCCGCCTGCTGCGCGGCTCGCTGAAACGCCCCGCAGACGAAGCCCGTGCCATCGCTCTGGAAAAACTGCGCCGGGTCGGGCTGAAACCGGACGTGGCCGACCGCTACCCCGCCGAGCTTTCGGGCGGCATGCAGAAACGCGTAGGCCTCGCCCGCGCCATCGCCGCCGAACCCGAAATCATCTTCTTCGACGAACCCACAACGGGGCTCGACCCGATCATGGCCGGGGTCATCAACGACCTGATCCGCGAAATCGTGGTGGAAATGGGCGCGACCGCCATGACCATCACCCATGACATGACCAGCGTCCGCGCCATCGCTGACACTGTCGCCATGCTGCATGACGGCGTCATCAAATGGACCGGCCCGGTCTCCGAACTCGACCATTCCGGCGATCCTTACGTGGACCAGTTCATCCACGGCCGCGCCGAGGGCCCGATCGAGGCCGTGCGATGACCCCGCCCCTTCCTCTTGCCCGAAATATCCTCGGGGGGAGCCGCCGCAGGCGGCGGGGGGCAGACAGCCCCCCTGCCCGCCCCCAGGCCGCGCGCCGATGCTGAAACCGATACTCACCCTCGCCAACGCGGCGCTTCTAGTGCTGTTCCCGTTGGCCTGGTTCGTGCCGCTGATGCGCGCGGGTCTCCTTCCTCTCTTCGGCCTCAGCGAGATTTCGGTGATCTCCGGCTTGCAGGCGCTGTGGGATGCCGACGTGGCACTGGCTCTTTTCGTCACCTTCTTCGCGATCTTCGCCCCCTACCTGAAAACCATCGGCCTCGCGCTCATCCATTTCGGCCTGCTCTCGCCCCGCACGCTTCCCGCGCTCACATGGCTGGGCAAGCTCGCCATGGCCGACGTGTTCCTGATCGCGCTCTACATCGTCGTGGTGCGCGGCATCGGCTACGCCACGGTCGAGGTCGCCTGGGGCCTGTGGTTCTTCACCGGCTGCATCCTCGCCTCGCTGCTCCTGTCGATCCTCAGCGCAAGGTCCGTCAGATGAAGAAACCCGCCGGCTTCACCTGCACCGCCTGCGGTGCCAGCTACAACAAGTGGTCCGGCCGCTGCGACGCCTGCGGCGAATGGAACACGATCACCGAGGACGCGGGCCTGTCCACCGGCGCGGGTTCGAAATCGCTGGGCGCTAGGCGCGGCCGCTCGATCGCACTCACGGATCTGGCCACCGACGAAGCCCCCCCGCCCCGCACGCAAAGCGGGCTGGCCGAGCTTGACCGGGTGCTGGGCGGCGGACTGGTGCCGGCCTCGGCCATCCTGGTGGGCGGCGATCCGGGCATCGGCAAATCCACCCTGCTGCTCCAAGCCGCCGCCCGGTTCGCCCGGGCCGGGCTGAAGACCCTCTACGTCTCGGGCGAAGAGGCCAGCGCCCAGGTGCGGATGCGCGCCCGCCGGCTGGGGCTTTCCGACGCGCCCGTGCAACTGGCCGCCGAAACCAACCTGCGCGACATCCTCACCACGCTGGAATCCGAAAAGCCGCAGCTTGTCGTGATCGATTCGATCCAGACCATGTGGGCCGACACCGTGGACAGCGCGCCGGGCAGCGTCTCTCAGGTCCGCGCCGCCGCGCATGAACTGACCACCTTCGCCAAACGGCGCGGCGTGTCGGTGGTGATGGTGGGGCACGTCACCAAGGACGGCCAAATCGCCGGCCCCCGCGTGGTCGAACACATGGTGGACACGGTGCTCTACTTCGAAGGCGAGCGCGGCCACCAGTTCCGCATCCTTCGCGCGGTGAAAAACCGGTTCGGCCCGGCCGACGAAATCGGCGTATTCGAGATGACCGGTGGCGGGCTGGCCGAAGTCGCCAACCCTTCGGCGCTGTTTCTCAGCGAACGCGGCGAGCCCAGCGCCGGATCGGTGGTCTTTGCCGGGATCGAGGGCACCCGGCCGGTTCTGGTCGAGTTTCAGGCGCTGGTTGCGCCGTCGTCGCTCAGCCAGCCGCGCCGGTCGGTGGTGGGCTGGGATTCCGGCCGGCTGGCAATGATTCTCGCCGTGCTCGAGGCGCGCTGCGGCATCCCCTTTGCCGGGCTCGACGTCTATCTGAACGTGGCCGGGGGCATGAAGGTCACCGAACCGGCCGCCGACCTTGCCGCCGCGGCGGCGCTGCTGAGTGCGCGGGAAGATGCCGCCTTGCCCGGAGAGACGGTGATTTTCGGCGAAATCAGCCTCTCGGGCGCCCTGCGGCCCGCGTCGCAGACGGAAAACAGGTTGAAAGAGGCAGAGAAACTTGGTTTCACGCGGGCAATCGCGCCCGCGGGTGGCAAACCGGTCACGGCCGGCGGTCTGACGCTGACGAAAATGCCGGATTTGACGCGCTTTGTTGGCGAAACCTTCGGAGCCGGTTAAGATCGCCGCGCGGGGCAGAGCTGAAACGCAAAGACAGGCAGGGGACATGGAAGGCTTTACCATCATAGACGGCGTGGTTGCGCTGATCGTCGTGCTGTCGGCGATTCTGGCCTATTCGCGCGGCATCGTTCGGGAAATCCTTGCCATTGCCGGCTGGGTCGTCGCGGCGGTGCTGGCCTTCATCTTTGCCCCGAAAGTGGAACCGCTGATCCGCGAGATCCCGGTGGTGGGCGAATTCATCGGCGACAGCTGCGAGCTCAGCGTCATCGGTGCCTTCGCCGCGGTCTTTGCCGTGGCGCTGATCGTGATGTCGTTCTTGACGCCGCTCTTTTCGTCGGTGGTGCAACGCTCGGCCCTGGGCGGGATCGATCAGGGACTGGGCTTCCTGTTCGGCGTGGCGCGCGGGGTGATCCTCGTGGCCATCGCCTTTTTCGTCTATGACAACGTGATGCCGGGCCAGTCCTACACGATCGTCGATGAAAGCCGTTCGGCCCGGGTGTTTTCCCAGATGAACCAGAAGATTGCCGAGCAGGACCCCGAACAGGCGCTGGGTTGGATCACCACTCAATATGATCAGCTGGTCGGCATCTGCGACCAGCAATAACCGCCGTTGCTCAACGCGCCGAGCATGGCGCGGGGCATCGGCTGTCCCTGCGGCAATCATTTCATGATAGTTTCGTGACAGCCCGCGGATCAGGCGTTAATAGGGGGCGACACCAACTGCCGGGATTCGGAGCCGCCCGTCATGCGCCAGATGCCCCCCGCCCACCCTTTCGATGACGACAAACTGAAAGAGGAGTGCGGCATATTCGGCATCATCGGCGTTGCCGACGCCGCCAATTTCGTGGCGCTGGGCCTGCACGCGCTGCAACACAGGGGGCAGGAGGCCGGCGGTATCGTCGCCCACGATCCCGAACAGGGGTTCAACAGCGTCCGCCGGTTCGGCTATGTCCGCGACAATTTTACCAGCGCGAAGGTGATGGAGGCTCTGCCCGGTCCGATCGCGATCGGCCATGTGCGCTATTCCACCGCCGGATCCAAGGGACAGACGGCGATGCGCGACGTGCAGCCGTTCTTTGGCGAGTTCTCCATGGGCGGCGCGGCGATCGCGCATAACGGCAACATCACCAATGCCGAGGCGCTGCGGCGCGAGTTGATCGAGCGCGGCTCGATCTTCCAGTCCTCGTCGGACAGCGAATGCATCATCCATCTGATGGCCCGGTCGCTGCAACGCGACATCCCCGAACGGATGGAGGACGCGCTGCGCCGGGTCGAGGGGGCGTTTTCGGTCGTCGCCATGACCGCAAACCAGCTGATCGGCGTGCGCGACCCGCTGGGCGTGCGGCCGCTGGTGCTGGGCCGGCTGGGAGAGGCCTGGGTGCTGGCCTCGGAGACCTGCGCGCTGGACATCATCGGCGCCGAGTTCCAGCGCGAGATCGAACCGGGAGAAATGGTCGTGATCGACGAAAGCGGCGTGGAAAGCCGCCACCCGTTCCGCGCCCGGCGGCCGCGTTTCTGCATCTTTGAACATGTCTATTTCTCGCGCCCCGATTCGATCCTCGGCGGCCGGTCGGTCTATGAAACGCGCGAGGCGATCGGGCGCGAACTGGCCAAGGAAGCGCCGGTGGAGGCCGATATCGTCTGCCCGGTGCCCGACAGCGGCACGCCCGCGGCGATCGGGTATTCGCTGGAATCGGGCATCCCCTACGCTATGGGGATCATCCGCAATCAATACATGGGGCGGACCTTCATCGAACCCACCGAGCAGATCCGCAACATGGGCGTGCGGCTGAAGCTGAACGTCAACCGCGCCCTGATCCGGGGCAAGCGGGTGATCCTGGTGGACGATTCGGTGGTGCGCGGCACCACCAGCCGCAAGATCAAGGAAATGATCCTGGATGCCGGCGCGAAAGAGGTGCATTTCCGCATCGCTTCCCCCCCCACGGCCTGGCCCTGTTTCTACGGCGTGGACACGCCGCAGCGCGAAAAGCTGCTGGCCGCGACCATGACCGAGGAAGAGATGCGCGACCATCTTGCCGTGGACAGTCTAAAGTTCATCTCGCTTGACGGCCTCTATCGCGCGGTGGGCGAGGCGCAGGGCCGCGACAACGCCTGCCCGCAATATTGCGATGCCTGTTTTTCCGGCGATTATCCGGTGGAACCCGCCGACATGATCGAAAAGGGTTTTCGGCTGAAGACGGCGGCCGAATAGCGCGTCCCGGCCATTTCCCGCCCATGTCGCAAGGGCGGGCGGCAGGATCATGCCGCAGCGCAGAAAACGTCCTTTTCCTTTACCGTGCCGGCTGATAGCGCGACGCCCCGACACGCAAGCAGTAACACGAGGCGCGCCGGCCAGAGGCGCGGGTAACGTCATGGGGTTTCTGAAACGCGCGGGCGCGACGCCCGAAACCGTGGCGCGTGCCGCCACGATCCCCGGTGCCTTGAAGCACGAGGAGACGGTCGTGATCGGTCTGGTCGGCCGGGGCGATCGGTTCGAGGCGCTGGTGCGCGCGCCGGGCGGCCGGATCAAGCGGGTCAGGCCCGGCAGCCGGTTACCGGTCGGTCGGGTCGCCGGCATCGACCGGAAGGGGATCGTTGTGGAGAGAGGCGGCACGACCCGGCGCCTTGGCCTCCCCGGCGGGTGATCCGCTCTTGACGGCGGGGCGGGGCCGGTTCAAACCGCGCCCATGACCAAGGTAGCTCTCATCACCGGAGCCTCGCGCGGACTGGGATTCGCGCTGGCCGAAGCGCTTGCCCCCACCCATCACGTCGTCGCCGTGGCCCGCACCACCGGCGGGCTGGAGGATCTGGACGACCGCATCCGCGAACGCGGCGGCAGCGCCACGCTTGCGCCGATGGACATCACCGTGAAAGAGGCGATGGCCACGCTCTGCCGCGGCATCCACGACCGCTGGGGCCATCTGGATCTGTGGATGCACACGGCGATTCACGCGCCCCTGTTGTGCCCGGTGCCGTCGATCGACCCTAAGGACTGGGAGAAAGCGGTGGCGATCAACGTCACGGCGGTTTCGGTGCTGATCCCCTATGTCGCGCCGCTGTTGCGGCAGGACGGACGGGCGGTGTTTTTCGACGACCCGCGCGCGGGGCATAAATTCTTTGGCATCTACGGTGCGACCAAGGCCGCGCAGATCGCGCTTGCCCACAGCTGGGCGGCGGAAACGGCCAATACCGGGCCGAAGGTGCACGTTCTGCAACCCGATCCGATGCCGACCGCCACCCGGGCGCGGTTCTTTCCGGGCGAGGATCGGTCGGCTCTGACCCCGCCCGCCGACGAGGCGAAGCGCCTGCTGGCGATGCTGTGAGGGAATGGCCCTCCGGGCCATGCCTCCGGCGGGAGTATTTTTCGCAAGATGAAGCGGCGATTCTTGCCCGCCATCGCCGCGGGGTCTATCAAGACCGAAACGAGGCAGGACGGCATGCGCATACTTCTGACCAACGATGACGGGATCAACGCGCCGGGGCTTCAGGTGCTGGAGGCGATCGCGGCCGAGGTCGCAGGACCGGACGGCGAGGTCTGGGTCGTGGCACCCGCCTTTGAACAGTCGGGCGTGGCGCATGCGATCAGCTATACCCATCCGATGATGGTCACCCGGCTTGGTCACCGCCGCCATGCCGCCGAGGGCAGCCCGGCCGACTGCGTGCTGGCGGGGCTGCATGACGTGATGCGCGATGCGCCGCCCGACCTTGTGCTGTCCGGGGTCAATCGCGGCAACAACTCGGCCGAGAACGCGCTTTATTCCGGGACTCTGGGCGGGGCGATGGAGGCGGCGCTGCAGGGCATCCCGGCAATGGCGCTGTCGCAGTATTTCGGGCCGCGCAATCTGGGGCTGGACAATCCTTTCGATGCCGCGATCGGGCATGGCGCGGATGTGGTGCGCAAGGTTCTGGAGGCGATGCCGGCGGAAGACGCCGAATACCGGCTGTTTTTCAACATCAACTTTCCGCCGGTGCCGGCGAATGAGGTCAAGGGCATCCGCGTCACCCGGCAGGGTTGGCGGCCGGACACCTGTTTCGCGGTCGAGCCGCATACCTCGCCTTCGGGGCGGCGGTTTCTGTGGATCAAGGGTGGCAACCAGCATGTCGAAACCGCGCCCGGCAGCGATGCGGCGGCCAATCTGGACGGTTACATCTCGGTCACTCCGATGCGGGCGGATTTGACCGCGCATGACGCGCTGGAGGCCATGAAGGCGATCGAATGACGGAGCTCTCGGCCGAAACCAAGATGCAGTTCCTGTTCGCGCTGCGATCCAAGGGCGTGACGGACACGCGCGTGCTCGAGGCGATGGAGGCGATCGACCGGGGGCGCTTCGTACGCGGGTTGTTCGCCGAACGGGCCTATGAGGACATGCCGCTGCCGATCGCCTGCGGGCAGACGATCAGCCAGCCATCCGTCGTGGGGCTGATGACGCAGGCGCTTGAGATCACTCCGCGCGACAAGGTGCTGGAGGTGGGCACCGGGTCCGGCTATCAGGCCGCGATTCTGTCGCGGCTGGCGCGGCGGGTCTATACGGTGGACCGCTATCGTCGGCTGGTGCGCGAGGCGCGCGAGCTGTTTGAAACGCTCGGTCTGGTCAACATCACCGCGATCCTGGCGGACGGGTCCTTCGGCCTGCCCGATCAGGCGCCCTTTGACCGGATCCTGGTGACGGCGGCCGCCGAGGATCCGCCGGGGCCTCTCTTGGCGCAGTTGCGGATCGGCGGTATCATGGTTCTGCCGGTCGGCCAGTCGGACACGGTGCAGCGCCTGATCCGCGTGCGGCGCACCGAGGACGGGTTCGATTATGACGAACTGAACCCGGTGCGGTTCGTGCCGCTGGTCGAGGGGCTGGGCAAGGACGGCTGAGCAAACGACACACGCCACCCCCCGGACCACAAGGGGGGGGACGCAACGAGGACAGAGACATGAGCACATCCCGGTTTTCGATCCAGTTGCGCCTGAGCGCCGCGCTGATTGGGGCCGTCGCCCTGTCCGGCTGCAGCGACGGGGTGGATTTCGACCTGCGCGGCACCATCGGCGGGTTCAGCACCGAGGATGCCGCGCGCTCGGTGCAGACGGCGGACCGGCCCGCACCGGACAACCGCGGGGTCATTTCATATCCTCACTATCAGGTCGCGGTGGCACGCCGCGGCGACACGGTGGCCGATGTCGCGGCGCGGGTCGGTTTGCCTGCGGCGGATCTGGCCCGTTTCAACGGCCTGCACCCGGGCGACACCCTGCGCGAGGACGAGATTCTCGCCCTGCCCCGCCGCGTGGCCGAGCCATCGGCCGCGACCGGCGCGCCCGGTGGCGTGGACATCGCCGCGCTGGCCGGCAGCGCGATCGACAGCGCGCCGGATACGTCGGTCAGCAGCCAGCCGCTGCCGCCTGCGCAAAAGCCCGCCCCCAAACCACAGGAGCCGGTCCGGCACAAGGTAAAGCGGGGCGAAACCGCCTATACGATCTCGCGCCTCTATCAAGTGCCGGTGGAGGCTCTGGCGGAATGGAACGGGCTGGGGCCTGACTTCACGATCCGCGAAGGGCAGTATCTGCTGATCCCGATCAAGACCGGCGAGGCGCCAGCCAGCACCGCCCCGGCCGCTGTGACCGCACCGGGCCAGGGATCGCCGACGCCGCCGCCGCCCAGCGCGGCCGAGCCGCTGCCGGACGAGAAGATCGAGGCCGCCGCGCCGCCCCCGCCGCCGGTATCGCTCGGCGAGCCGACCCGCAACGATTCCCGCATGACGATGCCGGTTCAGGGCAAGATCATCCGCGGTTATGCCAGGAATGAAAACGACGGAATCGACATCGCCGGCGATCCCGGTGCGCCGGTCGTCGCCGCGGCGGACGGGACGGTCCGGGCCGTGACGGCGGATGCCGACAAGGTGCCGATCATCGTCATAGACCACGGCGACAACCTGCTGACCGTCTACGCCAATCTGGACAAGATCAGCGTCGGCAAGGGCGACAGGGTGAAGCGCGGCGACAGGCTGGCGAGCCTGCGGGGCGGTTCCGAGGCCTATGTGCATTTCGAGGTCCGCAAGGGCTTCGACAGCGTCGATCCGATGCCTTATCTCAAGTAGGCCGAAACAAAGGCAGCCGTGCCGGAAAGCGCCCCGTTGGCCTCACGCCGCCTGGATCGCCTCTTCGGCCATGGCGCTGGCATAGGCGCGGCGCCGCTTCATCTCGATCAGGCGCGCCACCTGAATCGTGGCAATCCCTCGCATCACCGTGCTGGCCGGCAGAAAGGCCCATGCAACGATCATCCAGATGATCGTGTGCGGATCCGAGAACCGGATCGGCCCCACGCGATCGCCGAACAGAACCAAGACCCCCGGCAGCAGGAAGGGCAGCACGAGGCCCAGCGCGACGTTGATCCGGCCATCGCGGCGCAGCCGGGCCACCACGTCTCCTCCGACGGTCGGGTCAAAGAGCGGCAGGTTCACCCAGACATTGAACGCCCCCTTGCCGGCCGGCCAACCATGCAGCCGGATCGCCATCAGCAACGCCAGCACGCCGGCCATGCCGATCACATAGGTGATACCCGCCGCTGCGCGGATCGTCTCGACGCCGAGTCCGCGGTTGCCTTCCCCGACCACAAGGACCAGAAGCCTGACCGGCGAATACGGGAAATCCAACCATCCGGAGACAACGGCGGACAGCCCGGACACGATCAGGTTCAGACCGGCGGGCTCATAGCGATGCAGGACGATCAGCGACGTCACCAGAACCATCGCGAACAGCGCCACGAAACGGATCCTGTTGTAGGGGGGCGCGTCGCGGAACTCCACGAAGCTGGGAGAGTCGGATCTGTATTCCGAAAATGTCAGCAACGCCGCGAGCAGTGCCATCAGCATCGAGACTTCGGGCGCGTCCGAGGTGTATTCGGGCAGGATGAAGGATGGTGTCATCACCATCGCCGCAACCAATGCCCCGCGCAGGGCCGCGCCTGTCATGCGTGCAAACACTGTCCGATCCCTTCAAACTGGACAGGCCGGTGCATTGCCGAACCTTTGTGCCAACTTGAACCCGCCTCGGTCGGCGGACTGCCTCAATTTGGCCTCATTTGTGCCGACCTTCGGCCATGCGCTCAAGCGGCCCGACCACGAAATCGCTGATTCAAGGCAGAAAAATGGAAAGACTGGTGCGAAGTTGCATCATCACCGTGGCCAAATTTCGTCGCCGCCCCAAAGATTGCAACATCTTGTGGCGCACCAGCGGCCGACCACAAGAAGCCAAGCCCCGGATCGCACAGGATACCGCAAGGCAGGTTGAATTGGCGTCGACCCCTTCAAATCCCGCAGCCGCAACAACGGGCAGGTGACATTTCCATGACGACCGGGAACGAGCCCGAAAACCTGGGTCTGCCGACCAGCCCGACCCGCCGGAGACCCGCACCGCGGATGGAATCAGGCGGCGGCGCGTTGCCCGCGCATCCCCGTGGATTCCGGTTTTGCCACCGATGACACCGTCAACTGCGTTCCGCGGAGCGCGAACATCGCGCGCGCCATGATCCCGCGGGTCGAGGAAGGCCATGCGCGCCCCTGTCACGAGGTTTTGCTGCCGCAACCGACGATTTCGGAATATTTCATCTGCGAGATACTTGCGGATCTGATTGCGGGACATGCCGACCTCTCGCCCTGGCGGTGCAACCGACGCATCGTTTCCCGGTCGGGGCGCGGGCGCTGGCCTTTGGAGCCGCAAGCCGCCTGCTGGCCGGCGCCGAGGCATGAAAACGGCGCCGGTCCGCAGGAACCGGCGCCCGAATGATCGTAGATTGCCGAATCGTTTCGCCCGGTTCAGACCCAGGGACGCTCGACCGCGGCGCGGGCTTCATAGGCGGCGATCGCGTCGGCCTTTTCCAGCGTCAGCCCGATATCGTCGAGCCCGTTCAGCAGGCAGTGCTTCTTGAACGGGTCGATGTCGAAATGGATCGTCCCGCCATCCGGGCCAGTGATGGTCTGCTCTTCCAGGTCCACGGTCAGAACGGCATTCGCGCCGCGGCTGGCGTCGTCCATGAGCTTTTCCAGTTCTTCCGGCTTGACCACGATCGGCAGAATGCCGTTCTTGAAGCAGTTGTTGTAGAAGATGTCGGCGAAGCTGGTGGAGATCACGCAGCGGATGCCGAAGTCCAGCAGCGCCCAAGGCGCGTGTTCGCGCGACGAACCACAGCCGAAATTGTCGCCCGCGACCAGAATCTGCGCGTTGCGATAGGCCGGCTGATTCAGCACGAAATCGGGGATTTCGTTGCCGTCGGCATCGTAGCGCATCTCGTCGAACAGGTTCTTTCCCAGTCCCGACCGCTTGATGGTCTTGAGGAACTGCTTGGGGATGATCATGTCGGTATCGACGTTGATCAGGGGAAGCGGCGCGGCGACCCCGGTGAGTTTGGTGAACTTTTCCATGTCTTTCTCCGGCGAGGCGGGCGGACGCCCTGCCCCGCATGTCAGGCTTTGGTTTCGACGTCCTTGAGGAAGAACGCCAGGAAGATCAGGCCGAACCCGTTGACCAGCATTTCCACGCCCAGCAGCACGCCCAGAAGCGCAAGCGTCGCGCCCGGGCTGCCCCAGACGAAGATCGCCAGGCCCAGCGACACGACGCCGGAAAACAGCGTCGGCCAGAAGAACTGGGTGCCGCGCATCTGTAGCGCCAGGATGATGCGGACGATGCCGCTGGCGGCCAGCAGGATCAGCACCACGGTCGACAGGGCCAGCAGGCCCGCGAGGGGGTTTTTCAGGAACGACCAGCCGAGAAGGATCATCAGCAGACCCATGAGCCACGCCAGCAGCCGGTTGCCGGCGCCGGTGGTGGTGAAACCGCCGATCACCTGCAACACGCCGCTTGCCAGCAGCAGGACGCCGGTCAGCAGGGTAACCGACACCGACGCCACGACCGGAGCGCCAAGGACGATCACGCCGAACACCACCGACAAAAGGCCCAGAAGGAACCACTTCAGCCATTCGCTCATTTGAAAAACTCCCTGACGAACATTCAATGAGCGGAGCCTACATCAACTCCCTCACATCCGTCAGCTTTCCCGTCACCGCCGCCGCCGCGGCCATCGCCGGGCTGACCAAGTGGGTGCGCCCGCCCCGGCCCTGACGGCCTTCGAAGTTGCGGTTGCTGGTCGAGGCGCAGCGTTCGCCCGGCGCCAGCTGGTCGGGGTTCATCGCCAGGCACATGGAACAGCCCGCCAGCCGCCATTCGGCGCCCGCCTCGCGGAAGATGTCGGCAAGCCCCTCTTCCTCGGCCTGTTCGCGCACGAGCCCCGATCCGGGCACGACCAGCGCGCGCACGCCTTCGGCGATCTTGCGGCCCTTGAGGATCGCGGCCGCGGCGCGCAGGTCCTCGATCCGGCCGTTGGTGCAGGAGCCGATGAATACCGTGTCGATCCTGATCTCGGTCAGCGGCGTGCCGGGCTCCAGCCCCATGTATTCCAGCGACCGGCGCGCGGCCTCGACCTTGCCGCCCTCGAAATCCTCGGGGTTGGGCACGGTCGCGGTGATCGGCAGCACGTCCTCGGGGCTGGTGCCCCAGGTCACCACCGGTTCGATGTCTTCGCCGCGGATGGTGACGACCTTGTCGAAATGGGCGCCTTCGTCGGTATAGAGCGTCTTCCAGTATTCGACCGCCTGTTCCCACAGCGCGCCCTTGGGGGCGTGCGGACGGCCCTTGAGGTATTCAAAGGTCGTCTCGTCCGGGGCGATCAGCCCGGCGCGTGCGCCGCCTTCGATCGCCATGTTGCAGACGGTCATGCGGCCTTCCATCGACATGTTCTCGATCACTTCGCCGCAATATTCGATCACATGGCCTGTGCCGCCGGCGGTTCCGGTCGCGCCGATCACGGCCAGCGTCACGTCTTTGGGCGTCACGCCGGGGCGCAGCTTGCCGGTGATCTCGACCTTCATGTTCTTGGACTTCTTCTGGATCAGCGTCTGGGTGGCGAGCACATGCTCCACCTCTGACGTGCCGATGCCATGGGCCAGCGCACCGAACGCGCCGTGGGTCGCGGTGTGGCTGTCGCCGCAGACCACGGTCATGCCCGGCAGGGTCCAGCCCTGTTCGGGGCCGACGATATGCACGATGCCCTGGCGGATGTCGGTCACCGGGTAGTAGTGGATGCCGAAGTCGCGCGCGTTGCGGTCCAGTGCCTCGACCTGGATGCGGCTGTCCTCGGTCATCTGGGCGGGATCCTCGCGCCCCTCGGTGGTGGGCACGTTGTGGTCCGGCACGGCAATGGTCTTGTCCGGCGCATGCACCTTGCGGCCGGCCATGCGCAGCCCCTCAAAGGCCTGCGGGCTGGTCACCTCGTGCACCAGATGGCGGTCGATATACAGAAGGCAGGTGCCGTCCTCGGCCTCGTGGGCGACATGGGCATCCCAGATCTTGTCGTAGAGCGTCTTGGGGGACATGGGTGGTCCTCTCCCGTTTGCAGGTGAAAATTGGCAGGGCGTCAGAGGGGCGCGGCCTATGGCCGGGCCAGAACCGTGCGGGCCGCGCCAAAGAACCGCTCGCGCAGGCGGGCGCGGTCTTGCAGATCCAGACGCAGGGGCGGAACCGGTTTCATGGATGTTCAGATACAGCCGAGACCCGTTGCATTCAAGCCGCGAAGCATTCCTTGATTGCCCTGACACGCCGCCGCCCCCGCCTGCTGCGCAAATCCGAGGGCGGAACCGGCATGGCGCAGCAAGGCAAGGTCGGAAAGGCAGCGGCCGATCAGGCCGTACAGGAAGCGAAAAAAGGGGACGGCGATCATTGAAACGACACGGCCCCCTCCCCACAGAGGACCGCATGTTCCCGCAAGACTGGCCGGCCCGGTTCGGGCCGCCGCCACAGCAATCCGATGCCATCAGGATCCCGGGCACTTGATGCCGGTTCTCGCGGTCGAGGTGCGGCAAGAGGGTCACTGACGCAATCGTGTGATCTTGACGCGGCGGCGGATTCGTTGAAATGGAGCCGCCTCGTTGTTACCTTTGAAATATCCCGGCGCCGGGGATTGGCGGCGTGCAGAATGGAGGACCTGGTCCTGTCACCCCAACCAGAAGCGGCAAGGGCCGCTGATGAAACGGCCGGCATGATACCCGGCCTGCCACACCCCGCCAGCGAAGACGTGCTGGCGCGTGTTCTTTCCTCGCTCGAAGACGACAAGGCCGAAGACGTCGTGCAGATCGACCTGCGCGGCAAGACGGCGATCGGCGACTACATGGTGATCGCCTCGGGCCGGTCGACCCGGCAGGTGTCGTCGATGGCGGACAAGCTGATCGACCGGCTCAAGCAGGCGTTCGGCTTTTCCAGTCGCGTCGAGGGCAAGGAGGCGGGCGACTGGGTGTTGATCGACACCGGCGATGTGATCGTTCACATTTTCCGCCCCGAGGTGCGCGAATTCTACCAGCTGGAAAAGATGTGGATGCCGGCCGGCGCCACCCCGACGGCGTGAGCAGCGCCCGGCGCCGCCTGACGGCGGGAACACCCGGCTGAGCGGACATGCGCGTGACGATCTGTGCGGTCGGGCGGTTGCGCTCGGGCCCGGAAAAGACCCTGATCGACGACTATCTGACCCGGTTTGACCGGACCGGTCGGGCCTTGGGCCTTGGTCCGGCTTCGGTGGTCGAGGTCGAGGACCGCAGAGGGGGCGGCATGGCCGCCGAGGCGGCGCTGTTGCGCAAGGCCCTGCCCCGCGGCGCCTTGATGTGCGCCCTGGATGAGCGGGGAAAGGTTCTGAGTTCGCCCGAATTTGCGGGCAAGCTGGAGCGCTGGCGGGATGCGGGGCGGTCGGATCTGGCATTGGTGATCGGCGGCGCCGACGGCATCGACCCCGCCCTGCGCGCCGAGGCGGATTTCAGCGTGTCGCTGGGGCGGATGGTCTGGCCGCACATGCTGGTGCGGGTGATGCTGGCCGAACAGCTGTATCGTGCGGCGACGATCCTGACGGGCGCGCCCTATCATCGGGCCTGATCGGAACCTGGAGGCGGGTTTTTTAAATGCGGCGGGCTGCTCCCGCCAAGGCTATTCTCTCCGGTTTTCCGGGGCCGGAAAACCGGAGCTTGTGAGTATTTGCGGCAAGATGAAGATGATTTGAGGATGTGCGCCGGATGGCCTGCGCCTGACCCTTTGTCGGCGTTGCAGCGGGGCTCGTCGGTGATTTGAAAGGGGCGGCCTTTACCAGAGTGTTCGCCATTGCCAATCCGGCGAATTGGTAATATCAATTTACCAAAGGAGTTCTGCCAATGGAAATGCCCCGTCCCGATCCCGCGATCCTTGCCAGAAAGGCGCGTGTGGCGCAACGCTTGCGGGAGGTCTTGCCGCCGGATGCCGTGATCGATGACGACAGCGAAACGCGCGTTTATGAATGCGACGCGCTGACCGCCTACAAGTGTCCGCCGATGCTGGCGGTTCTGCCCGGCTCGACGCAGGAGGTTTCAGATGTTTTGCGGATCTGCCACGAGGAGGGCGTCCCGGTGGTGCCGCGCGGGTCGGGCACGTCGCTGGCCGGCGGGGCGCTGCCCACCGCCGACAGCGTGATCCTGGGTGTGGCGCGGATGAACGACGTGCTGGAGGTCGATTACGAGAACCGGTTCATCCGCGTGCAGAGCGGGCGCACCAATCTGTCGGTCACCGGCGCGGTGGAGGAAGAGGGGTTTTTTTATGCCCCCGATCCGTCGAGCCAGCTGGCCTGTGCGATCGCGGGCAACATCGCGATGAATTCAGGCGGGGCGCATTGCCTGAAATACGGGGTCACCACGAACAATCTGCTGGGCGTGACGATGGTGTTGATGGATGGCACCGTGGTCGAGATCGGCGGGGCGCATCTGGATGCCGGCGGGCTGGATCTGCTGGGAGTGATCTGCGGCTCGGAGGGGCAGCTGGGCGTGGTGACCGAGGCCACGCTGCGGATCCTGCACAAGCCCGAGGGCGCGCGGCCGGTGCTGATGGGGTTCGACAGCAACGAGGTGGCCGGCGCCTGCGTGAGCGACATCATCAAGGCCGGCGTCCTGCCGGTGGCGATCGAGTTCATGGACCGCCCCTGCATCGAGGCGACCGAGGCCTTTGCCCATGCCGGCTATCCGATGTGCGAGGCGCTGCTGATCGTCGAGGTCGAGGGCAGCGAGGCGGAGATCGACTTTCAGTTGGCGAAGATCAAGGAGATTGCCCGCAGGCATGACCCGGTCGAGCTGCGCGAGGCTGCCGACGAGGACGAGGCGGCGCGGATCTGGCTGGGGCGCAAGTCGGCCTTTGGCGCGATGGGGCAGATCAACGACTACATGTGCCTTGACGGGACGATTCCGGTGACCGCCCTGCCCCAAGTGCTGAGGCGCATCGGCGAAATGAGCAAGAAATTCGGACTGGAGGTGGCCAACGTGTTCCACGCCGGCGATGGCAACATGCATCCGCTGATCCTGTTCGACGCCAACAAGCCCGGCGATCTGGAAACCTGCGAGGCGTTCGGGGCGGAAATTCTGAAGCTCTGCGTCGAGGTTGGCGGATGCCTGACCGGGGAGCATGGCGTGGGCGTGGAGAAGCGTGAATTGATGCTGCACCAGTATTCGCGCGAGGATCTCGAGGCGCAGATGGCGGTCAAGGACGTGTTCGATCCGGCATGGTTGCTGAACCCGGCCAAGGTATTTCCCCTCTCGTTGACCGAAGAGCGGCGCGCAATGGCGGTGGCCGCGGAATAGTGGTCGTGTGGATGAGGGGGCCAGCCCCCTCTTGGCCTGACGGCCAATTCACCCCCGGAGTATTTGAGGCAAGATGAAGATCATGACACCTGCGACGGAAGCCGAACTGGCCGAACTGGTGGCCGGGGCATATGGCCCGCTCGCGCCGCGGGGCGGGAACACGCGTGGCGTGCCGGTCGTGGGCGACATACTGAGCGTGGCCGGATTGCGCGGCGTGGAACTGTATGAGCCGGGGGCGTTGACCCTGGTGGTGAAGGCGGGAACGCCGCTGGCGGAGGTGGAACAATTGCTGGCCGGGGAAAACCAGCGGCTGGCTTTCGAGCCGATGGATCTTCGTGGCTTGCTGGGCACGAAAGGAGAACCGACCATCGGGGGCGTGTTCGCGGCCAATGTCAGCGGGCCGCGCCGGGTGCAGGCGGGGGCTGCGCGGGATTTCCTGCTGGGTGTGCGATATGTGGACGGGGGGGGCAGGGTAATCCGCAATGGCGGACGCGTGATGAAAAACGTCACCGGCTATGACCTGGTCAAGCTGATGGCGGGCAGCTGGGGCACGCTGGGGGTGCTGAGCGAAGTGTCGCTGAAGGTTCTGCCGCGAGCCGAGACCCAGGCGACGGTGCGGCTGCATGGGGTCGATGTGAAAGTGGCCGTGAAGGCGATGGCGGCGGCGCTGGGGTCGCCCTTCGAGGTGACCGGGGCGGCCCATGATCCGGCTGCGGCCGAAGGGCCGGTCGTGATGGTGCGAATCGAGGGGTTCGAGGCCTCGGTCGCCTATCGCTGCGCGCGACTGACGGAGGTTTTGAGGATTTTTGGCGACGTGTCGGTTCTGGACGATCCCGATGCGTCGGCCGTGATCTGGCGGGACATCCGGGATGTGGCCGCGTTCCACGGCAAGCCTGGCGATGTCTGGCGGCTGTCCGTGAAGCCGTCGGAGGCGCCGGAGATCGCCGAGCGGCTGCAGGCGGATGCACTGCTGTTCGACTGGGGCGGCGGGCTGATCTGGGCGCGTGTGCCCGAGGGCACCAACCTGCGGGCGCGGGCGGGGGCGTTCGATGGCCATGCCACGATCATCCGCGCCAGCGTGGACACGTGTTCGCGTCTGGGCATGTTTCAGCCCGAACCGGCAACGGTCGCGGCGCTCTCCCGCGGGCTGCGGGCGAAATTCGACCCGCGCGGCATTTTCAACCCCGGGCTCATGGACGCCCCCGTGGAGGCCTGAGCGCCATGCAGACCAATTTCACCGAGGAACAACTGGAGGATCCAGGGATCGCGCGGGCCAACGAGATCCTGCGCGCCTGCGTGCATTGCGGATTTTGCACCGCGACCTGCCCCACCTATCAGGTGCTGGGGGATGAACTGGATTCCCCGCGCGGGCGGATCTACCTCATCAAGGACATGCTGGAAAACGAACGCGTCCCGGACGAAAAGACCGTTCGCCACATCGACCGCTGCCTGAGCTGTCTTGCCTGCATGACCACCTGTCCGTCGGGTGTGCATTACATGCACCTGATCGATTACGCGCGGGATTATGTCGAACGGCACCATCGTCGGCCGTTCATGGACCGCGCCCTGCGCTGGGTTCTGGCGCAGATCCTGCCATATCCGGGGCGGTTCCGGCTGGCCCTGCTGGGCGCGAAGATCGGCCGCCCGTTCCGGAGGCTGATGCCCGACGCCCGGCTGCGGGCGATGCTGGAGATGGCGCCGAAGCGGATCCCGCCGGTTTCCCGCAACGACGACCCGCAGAGCTTTGCGCCGCAAGACGCGCGCCGGATGCGCGTGGCGCTGATGACCGGCTGCGCCCAGAAGGCATTGAACACCGACATCAACGACGCCACGATTCGGCTGCTGACCCGGCTGGGCTGCGAGGTCGTGGTGGCCGAGGGTGCCGGCTGCTGCGGGGCGTTGACCCATCACATGGGAAAGACCGCGGAAAGTCACGCAACGGCGGCGCGGAACATCCGCGCCTGGACGCGCGAGATGGACGGCGCGGGGCTGGATGCGATCGTCATCAACACCTCCGGCTGCGGCACCACGGTCAAGGATTACGGCCACATGTTCCAAAACGACCCGCTGGCCGACGACGCCGCGCGAGTTGCCGCCATCGCGATGGACGTGAGCGAAGTCCTGATGAAGCTCGATCTGCCGCAAGGCGACGACAAGGGACTGAAGGTGGCCTATCACGCGGCATGCTCGTTGCAGCACGGGCAGAAGATCAAGACCCACCCCAAGACGTTGCTGAAACGCGCGGGCTTCGAGGTGGTGGAACCCGCCGACAGCCACCTGTGCTGTGGCAGCGCGGGCACCTACAACCTGATGCAACCCGAGATCTCGGCCCGGCTGAAGGAGCGCAAGGTGCGCACGCTCGAGGCGAAGCGCCCGGACGTCATTGCCGCGGGCAATATCGGCTGCATGGTGCAGATCGGGTCGGGCACCGCTGTGCCGGTGGTGCATACCGTCGAGTTGCTGGACTGGGCCACGGGGGGACCGAAGCCCCCTGCCCTGTTCAACATGGATGCGCCGCCGGCGCTGCGCTGATGCCACCGGGGCGCCCCAGTTTCGCCCCAACCGGCTGTTAGGCCGGGACGAAAGGGCAACAGGGGCCGATCCATGAGGGCATTTCTGGCAGGACTGGCGATTGCGCTGCTCCCGGTTCTCGGGGCGGCGGAAAACTCGCGTCTGCAAAGCCTCGACACCACCGATACCGGCCGCGCGTGGGAGGCGGTCGGGCGGCTCGACATCAACGGCGCGGGGTTCTGCACCGGCACGCTGATCGCGCCCGACCTGGTGCTGACCGCCGCGCATTGTCTTTACGACAAGAGAACGGGCCGCAGGATCGACCCGGCGGCGATGGAGTTCCGCGCCGGCTGGCGCAACGGGCGCGCCTCGGCCTATCGCCGGGTGCGGCAGGCGGTGGCGCATCCCGGTTACGTCTATGACGGGGCGGTCTCGGCCGACCGGGTGCGGCACGACGTGGCGCTTCTGGAACTGGATCGCCCGGTGCGCAACACGACCGTCCTGCCCTTTACCATCGCCGGCCAGCCGCGCCGGGGTGCGCGGGTGGGCGTCGTCTCCTACGCCAAGGGCCGAGCCGAGGCCCCGTCGCTGCAGCGCGTCTGCGACGTGATGGCCCGACAGCAGGGCGTGGTCGTGATGTCCTGCGACGTGGATTTCGGATCGTCCGGCGCGCCGGTCTTTTCCTTCGACGGCGGCGTGCCGCGGATCGTGTCGGTGGTCTCGGCCAAGGCCGAGATGCGCGGCGCCCGGGTCGCGCTGGGGTCCGAGATCGAGGGGCAGATCGCGCTTCTGCAGGCGCAACTGAGCTCGGGCCGCAGCCACGCCGTCATTGCCGCGCCCGGCGCAAACCGCGTCAGGGTGAACGGCGCGCGCAACCGCACCGGAGCCCGCTTCATCCGCGTCAAACCCGCCGGTTCGGGGGGTTGAAACCCGAAAATCCCTAACCCATCTGAATCGGTGCCGGGTTGCCTGTTTTGGAACCCGTAACACTCGCCCGTCCGCATGGAGGGCACCAAATCGTGAATCGCTCAAGATGAGGATGACGAAAATGCGTACCAGCTTTGACTTTACCCCGCTTCACCGGGCAGCGATCGGCTTTGACCAGTTCGCGGACCTTCTGGATCGGGTTCTCAGTTCCGATGTCGAACAGCCCACCTACCCGCCCTACAACATCGAAAAGGTCGGGCAGGACGCGTATCGCATCTCCTTCGCGGTCGCCGGCTTCTCCGAAAGCGACCTGACCGTCGAAGTGAAAGAGAACAACCTGATCGTCTCGGGCCGAAAGGCCGAGGAGGAGGACAAGGAACGCACCTATCTCTATCGCGGGATCGCGACCCGTGCGTTCGAACGCCGCTTCACGCTGGCCGACCACATCGTGGTGACGGGGGCGACCTATGAAAACGGCATGCTCCATATCGACCTCAAGCGCGAGATCCCCGAGGCGCTGAAACCGCGCCGGATCGAGATCAAGGCGCTGTCGAAGGATCAGCCCGAGCTTGTCGAGGCCAAGCCGGTCAACTGATCGGCCAAGCCGTCAATTCCGCCTGGCCCGCGACATCCCGTCGCGGGCTTTTTGATGCCCGGCTGCATCCCTCGCAGGGCCGGACCGCAGGCCCGATGCCGCCGCATCCCCCCGCAGCCCCGCGCGGCTCCTCCGCGATGTTCGGCGCCATTCCTGCTTCTTTCTGGTCAAAAAATACCCATGAGCCGACGTTGACGCTGCAGCCCCCGCGCGCTACCCCGCGCCTGAGCTGTCAGCAAGGAGACGTCCATGTCCAACCCATCGCTTCTCATCCTGCCCGGTGACGGGATCGGCCCCGAAGTCATGGCCGAGGTGCGCAAGATCATCGACTGGTTCGGCGCCAAACGCGGCCTGGCCTTCGACGTGGAGGAAGACCTTGTCGGCGGCGCGGCCTATGACAGGCACGGCACGCCGCTGGCCGACGAAACCATGGCGCGCGCGCAAGAGGTGGACGCGGTGCTGCTGGGCGCGGTGGGCGGACCGAAATACGACGATCTGGATTTCAGCGTCAAACCCGAACGCGGCCTGCTGCGCCTGCGCAAGGAAATGGACCTCTTTGCCAACCTGCGCCCGGCGGTCTGCTTCGACGCGCTGGCCGATTTCTCCTCGCTGAAGCGCGAGGTGGTCGCCGGACTCGACATCATCATCGTGCGCGAACTGACCAGCGGCATCTATTTCGGTGAACCGCGCGGCATCTTCGAGGAAGGCAACGAACGGGTCGGCATCAACACCCAGCGTTACACCGAATCCGAAATCGACCGCGTGGCGCGGGCGGCTTTCGAGCTTGCGCGCAAGCGTGGGAACAAGGTCTGCTCGATGGAAAAGGCGAATGTCATGGAATCGGGCATCCTGTGGCGCGAAGTCGTCCAGAAGGTGCATGACGAAGATTACCCGGATGTCGAGCTCAGCCACATGTATGCCGACAACGGCGCGATGCAGCTGGTGCGCAATCCCAAACAGTTCGACGTGATCGTGACCGACAACCTCTTTGGCGACATCCTGTCGGACGCCGCGGCGATGCTGACCGGCTCGCTGGGCATGCTGCCGTCCGCCAGCCTCGGCGCGCCGATGGAGAACGGCCGGCCCAAGGCGCTCTATGAACCCGTGCATGGCTCGGCTCCCGATATCGCCGGCCAGGGCAAGGCCAACCCGATCGCCTGCATCCTGAGCTTTGCCATGGCGCTGCGCTATTCCTTCGACCAGGGGGGCGAGGCCGACCGGCTGGAGGCGGCCGTGAACAAGGTGCTGGCCGATGGCGTGCGCACCGCCGACCTGCTGGCCCAGGAAGGGGTGGAGCCCGTCTCGACCGCGCAGATGGGCGATGCCATCTTGGCGGCGCTGGACGCCGGCCTGTAAGCCCCTCGCAAACCGACTCTGCCGAACCCCGGCGCGCTCAGGCCGCGTCGGGGTTTTCCTTTGCCACCTTGCGGCCCTGCCGCAGCACCTGCCGGGCCAGCGCGTCGTAATGGGCGATGCGCTCGGCGTGATGCAGAACCCGCGTCAGCCAGCGCATCGCGTCGGTGTGCGCGAACACCTCCTGCACGGAATAGAGCCCCGCGTGCTCGCCCAGCAGCAGCGCCCTTCGGTGCCGCCCGACCCGATGGGCGACGATCTCTTGCAGCCTTTCCAGCCTCTCCGGGTCGAAACCCGGCGCCCCCTTCTGCGCCGATCGCGCGAAGATTGCGCCCATCACCAGCGCCGGCCGCCGCAGCGCCCAATCCTCCATCAGCGTCCCCATGCGCGCCTTCTGCCGCGTCCGCCACAGCAGACGCCGCGCATGATCCGCCATGTGCAGAAGCGCGCTGTAGAGCTGGTTGTCCCCCTTTCGATCGGCGGGAAGCCGGATCGCGGCGAGGAAATCGCTCAGATCATCCAGCGCGGCGCTGGTCGCCGGCTCCAGCGCGGCGATCGCGCGCAAATCCTGCGGCTCGCGCAGCGCCCGCGCCAGCGCGCCCTCGACCCGCTGCACGATAGCCACCGCCGCCGCATGTGCCGCCATCAGAGCCGCGTCGGGGTTGGACAGAAGCCCGCGATCAAGGCAGATCAGGCGGTCCGCCTCGCGTTCGGGCACGAGCCGGGCCACCAGCTGCGCGAACCGTTCGGCAAAGGGCAGAAACACCGCCGTGCCCACCACGTTGAAACCCGTGTGAAAAAGCAGCAGCGCCGTGAGGTCGCCAGAGGCCGCGCGAATCGCCTCGAGCGTGCCCCCGCCATACAGAAGAAAGGGAAAGGCGATTGCGGCCGTGCCGAGGTTGAACAGCAGATTCGCAACCGCGGCCTGCCGCATCGGCCGCGACCCCCCGACCGAAGCCAGAAGCGCGGTAAAGGTGGTGCCGATATTCATCCCCACCACCATCGCCGCCCCCTGCGGCACCGAGATCGCCCCGCCCTGCAGCATCACCAGCGCCAGCGCCACAGCCGCGCTGGAGGACTGGATCGCCACGGTCAGGACCAGCCCGCTGGCCGCCAGCAAAAGGATCCCCAACGCGCCGGTATCGGGCAATCTGTCGGGTGTCAGCCATTCGGTAGCGTTTCCGGTGGCCGACTGCATGAGGTCCAGCCCGATCAGTATCACGCACAGTCCCGCCACCACCCGCCCCGCACGCGCCGCCGCGCCGGACAGAAGCAGGATGCTCAGGCTCGCCGGCAGCAGCACCAGCATCGCCACCTCTTCCAGATGCATCTTGAAGCCCAGAATCGCCACCAGCCAGCCGGTGACGGTGGTGCCGATATTGGCGCCGAACATCACGCCCAGCGCCTGCATCAGGCTCATCAGCCCGGCGCCGACGAACCCGACCGTCATCACCGTTGTCGCGCTGGAGGACTGGATCACCGCCGTCGCCGCCGCCCCGGTCAGCACCCCCTGCAGCGGCGTCGCGGTGAATCGCGCCAGGATGCGGCGCAGGTTGCCGCCGGCGGCTTCCTTGAGGGCGCGCGTCATCACGTCCATGCCCAGAAGGAACATGCCGACGCCACCGATGAGAATGAAGGCTTGCTGGGTCATTCCGAGGTCTTGTCCGGACCCCAGATTGGCCGCTCCAGAGCCCCGGGGCAAGCCCTTAAAGAAATCCGCCACCCCTCTTTCGAACCCCCTTGCAAATCCCGGAGCCTGCGTATAATCCACGCCGCACGGTCGGAGTGTAGCTCAGCCTGGTAGAGCACTGTCTTCGGGAGGCAGGGGCCGGAGGTTCGAATCCTCTCACTCCGACCAATGAAAAAGGGTTCTCGGGCCCTTTTGGCGTATCGAGTCGGTCGGTATTTTCGGGGCCCATCCCAGAAATACCCCGTGAAAGCATGACGTCCCGACTGCACAAGCTGTGTTCCGGCTGATTCTCCCCCCGCAAAAAGGCAACTCCTCCGCCCTTGCGAGGCGACGGGAAGAAAATCGTGACCCCCGTATACCATCAGGCAGAGATTCGCCCGCCGCGGTTCACTGCTTCTGACCTGCCACTGAAGTTTCATCCAGCCGGAACTTGAGTCCTCTGGTTTGATACGCCGATTGGCGCAGGTTGAGCAACCGGTAGCTGCGGTCCTCTCATCGGCACGGGCGGCAAGCAGAGCGGCCAGTTCCGCTTCCTCGGCCTGCTCGATCAGCCGACGCGCGCTGGAGCGCAGGATCTCCGTCAACGGATCGGGCGAAAATCCCGATGGATCGGGCATCGACGTGATGGCAGGCTTCCTCATGTGGCATATCCCTTTATCTCCAAAGAATTGACGGCGCGTGAAAACCGCCATGATATGCCGCCCCTCACGGGCCATCACCAGCTTTCGGCTATTTCTCGGCGGAGGCCGGCGGTGGCCAGTGCTTGTTCTGAGCTACTCCCCGAAAATCGGACGCTGACGTAGGCTACAAATTGCTGTCTGCTGATCTTCGACGAAGATGAGATCAGAGATGTCGAAACGGAAGCAGCATTCGCCGGAGTTCAAGGCGAAGGTAGCGCTTGAGGCGCTGAAGGGTGAGCAGACGGTCGCTGAGCTGGCGAGCCGGTTCGGGGTTCACCCGACGATGATCCACAGCTGGAAGCGGGCGCTGCTGGAAGGGGCGTCCGGTGTGTTCGAGCGCGGTGGCGCGAAGAAGCCCGAGGTTGACGAGGAACACGTGAAGGAACTGCATGCCAAGATCGGGGAGCTGGCTGTGGCCAATGATTTTTTGTCCAGAAAGCTCAAGCCATGGACCGGCAAGTGAGACGGAAGATGGTTGAGCCCGCCAACCCCGAGCTGTCGATTGGCAAACAGTGCAAGCTGCTGTCGATCTCGCGGTCGTCGTTTTACTACCAGCCCAAGGGCGAGACGGCGCTGAACCTGACGCTGATGCGCCAGATCGACGAACAGTTCCTGGAAACGCCGTTCTTCGGAGTGCGGCAGATGACCTGGCATTTGCGCAACGAGGGCCATCTGGTCAACGAGAAGCGCATCCGCCGGCTTATGCGGCTGATGGGCCTGATGCCGAT